>NZ_CP032819.1:1847026-2462702 GCF_003991565.1 Butyricimonas faecalis
ATAAACATTCCCAAGGCAAAAGCCAACGCAGGAACTCCGATCATCGTCAGGATTAATGCCAATGCCGCTCCGGCAAAGTATAGTAACCAAGGAGTTGCCCCTCCTTCCATCAAAGGTTTGATCACGGCAGCCATCGCGTTTGCTTGCGGGGCTACCAATGCATTCTCACCCACGAAGCCGTAAGTCTGGTTCAACACCATCATAACACCGGCAATCGTGGCAGCAGAAACGGCCGTTCCCAAGAATTTCCATCCTTCCTGTCTGGCAGGAGTTGTACCCAACCAGTAACCGATTTTCAAGTCGGTAATGAAACCTCCAGCCATAGACAACGCGGTACAAACAACACCACCGATAATCATGGCAGCCATCATTCCGCTTGTTCCGCTCAACCCGGCACTAACCAATACCAATGAACTCAAAATCAATGTCATCAATGTCATTCCGGATACCGGATTCGAACCCACGATAGCAATAGCGTTTGCCGCCACGGTCGTAAACAAGAAGGAGATAACGAATACAATCAAAGTAGCGATGATCGTGTGAGTCAAATTACCCAACACGCCAAATTGGAAGAACACAAACGTTGCGATCAACACGGAGATAATCCCGGAAAGGATGAATTTCATGGAGATATCACGCTGTGTACGCTCCACCACGCTATTCCCTTTTTTCTTACCTCCTAATTCACTAACGGCCAAGCCTAAAGCTTGTTTGATAATACTAGAAGAACGGATAATACCGATCACACCAGCCATCGCAATACCACCGATACCGATATGGCGGGCATAATTTGAGAATATCTGTTCTGGGGTCATATCCCGCAACAATACCGTAATTCCCTCTCCGACAGCCAATGTCTGTCCATCAGCAAAATGGCTGATAAAAGGGATCAGCACGAACCAGACGGTGAAAGAACCGGCACAAATAATCGCCGCGTATTTCAAGCCGATAATATATCCCAATCCGAGTACAGCCGCCCCCGTGTTCACTTTAAACACCACTTTCATTTTGTCAGCAAGTACTTCTCCCCATCCCATGATACGGGTAGAGATTCCTTCTGCCCACCAACCGAAAGTGCTCACGCAGAAATCATACAGACCTCCGATCAGACCACTTACTGCCAGTAGTTTAGCCTGATTACCTTTCTTTTCTCCGGAAACCAGTACTTCCGTGGTTGCCGTTGCCTCCGGGAATGGATATTTTCCGTGCATGTCTTTCACGAAATATTTCCGGAAAGGAATCAATAACAAGATACCCAAAAAACCTCCGAATAGAGAAGAAAGGAATATCTGGTAAAATTGAGCCTCCAGTCCTAAAATGTAAAGAGCCGGAAGCGTAAAGATTGCCCCGGCCACGATCACACCGGAACTAGCCCCGATAGATTGGATAATCACGTTTTGTCCCAACATATTTTTCTTTCCCAACATATTGCCCACACCAACAGCAATAATAGCGATAGGAATTGCAGCCTCGAATACTTGGCCCACTTTCAGTCCAAGATAAGCTGCTGCCGCGGAAAAAATGACCGCCATGATAATACCGAATGTCACGGAATAAGGCGTAACTTCCTTGGGTTTTGCATTTGCCGGCATCATCGGCTTGTACTCCTCGCCCGGGGCGAGTTCCCGGTACGCGTTATCCGGGAGTGAATTCATTTGTTTGTTCTCTTGCTCCATTGTTTCTTTATAGTAAGTGATTTATTTTTAACAGCACCTCAAAGATAACGATTTTAGTGAAAAAATGGGATAACCAACATATTTTGTTTCATTTTCCAAAATAGATTAAAACGAGGAGACGAATAATAGAAAAGAGTTACATTTATAGATTAACAAAGGTACCCGCATAAAAAAATCGCCCGGAAATAATTCCGAGCGATCTTTTCTATTACTAATATGGAGTATTACTCGCCGTATTTCATTTCTGCACGACGTTTGTAACCTTCATAACGCCATTTAGCGTCTGACTGAGTCTTGGCAAACAATTTTTCAGCTTCCTCCGGAGCAGCTTTCAACAAGGAGTTGAAACGCACTTCACCCATCAGGTAGTCACGGAATTTGCTATAATCCGGTTCTTTAGAATCCAATTGGAACGGGTTTTTACCCTCTTCTTCCAATGCCGGGTTATAACGGTATAATTGCCAGTATCCACATTCAACAGCCTTCTTCTCTTCAGCTTGAGATTTACCCATGCTTGCTTTCAGACCGTGGTTAATACACGGAGCGTAAGCGATGATCAATGAAGGTCCGTCGTAAGCTTCAGCCTCTTTCAACGCTTTCAGGTATTGAGCCTGGTTGGATCCCATGGCGACTTGTGCTACATATACATAACCGTATGACATTGCCATTGCACCCAAATCTTTTTTGCGAACACGTTTACCGCTAGCAGCAAACTTAGCCACGGCACCAACAGGAGTTGATTTGGAAGATTGACCTCCGGTATTTGAATAAACCTCGGTATCAACTACCAACACGTTCACGTTATGACCGCTTGCTAACACGTGATCCAAACCACCGTAACCGATGTCATAAGCCCATCCGTCTCCACCGAAGATCCATTGAGATTTCTTCGTGAAGTAAGCCTTCAGTTCCAATATTTCTTTAGCGATAGCTGAATTTTCTTTAGCCAAAGCAGCAGACATGTTATCGCTAGCGACTAACGTTTTCTCTCCATCCTCGAAAGCAGCAAGCCATTCGTTAACGGCAGCCTGAGTATCAGCAGAGAAGCTTGATAAGTTCTCTTCCAATAATCTCTTAGCACGATCACGCAAACGGTTATTACCTTCTGCCATTCCAAGACCATACTCGGCGTTGTCCTCGAACAACGAGTTAGCCCAAGCCACACCGCGTCCTGACTGATAATTCTTGCAATACGGAGTTGAAGGAGCAGAACCTCCATAAATTGAGGTACATCCGGTAGCATTTGCCACCATCATTCTCTCTCCGAATAATTGAGTAATTAACTTGATATACGGTGTCTCACCACAACCGGCACAAGCTCCGGAGAACTCGAACAAAGGTTGTTGGAACTGAGAATTTTTCACGTTATTCGGCTCAACTACTTTCTTGTAGCCCACCTTTTGATCCATGTATTCGAAACGAGCGATTTCAGCTTCTTGTGATTCAAGCGGTTTCATGATCAATGCTTTTTCCTTAGCCGGACAAACATCAACACAGTTACCACATCCCGTACAATCCAACGGAGATACCTGAATCTTGAATTTCAATCCTGCAAGTTCCTTACCGATAGCTGGTTTAGCCTCCGTTCCCGCAGGAGCAGCAGCTAATTCTTCATCAGAAATCAAGAACGGACGAATAGCTGCGTGAGGACAAATGTAAGCACATTGATTACATTGAATACAGTTATTCACTTGCCATTCCGGAACACTGATCGCAATTCCGCGTTTCTCGAATCTAGAAGTTCCGGCAGGGAAAGTTCCGTCTTCACGTCCCGTAAATGCACTAACAGGAAGATCATCCCCTTTCTGGGCATTCATCACATCAACCACGTTACGGATAAATTCCGGACGGTTTTCATCACAAGTACAATTTTCATCTTTCAGATTTTTCCACTCGGCAGGAACAGAAACTTTCACCACGTTTTCAGCCAAACCACCGGCATCAACAGCAGCATAGTTCATTTTCACAACAGCCTCACCTTTCTTTCCGTATGACTTGTCGATAGCTTTTTTCATTTCGCTAACAGCCAAATCGTAAGGAATCACGTTCGTGATTTTGAAGAAAGCAGACTGCATGATCGTGTTCGTACGGTTACCCAAACCTAATTGCTGACCGATCTTCGTTCCGTTGATAATATAGAAATTAATTTCGTTTTCAGCCAAATAGCGTTTCATGGCATTCGGAAGGTGTTCTCCAATCTCTTTCTCATCCCAAAGAGAATTTAACAAGAAAGAACCACCTTTTTTCAAACCTTTCAACACGTCATACATGTGAATGTATGCAGGCACATGACAAGCCACGAAGTCAGGAGTGGTTACCAAATAGGTTGAACGGATAGGATCATCCCCGAAGCGAAGGTGAGAAGCCGTGAAACCTCCTGATTTCTTTGAGTCATAAGCGAAATAAGCTTGACAATATTTATTGGTTGCTCCACCGATAATCTTGATAGAGTTTTTATTGGCACCGACTGTACCATCAGAACCTAAACCATAGAACTTAGCCTCGTACATGTGATCGGAATTCACTTTCACCTCCGGTTCAACAGGAAGAGAACGGAATGTCACATCATCCACGATACCAATAGTAAATTGGTTTTTCGGCTCGTTCATAGCCAAATTCTTGTAAACAGCAATGATTTGTCCCGGGGTTACGTCCTTAGAACCTAATCCGTAACGTCCGCCAACGATCATCGGGGCATTCTTTTGTCCGTAGAACACGTCTTTCACGTCAAGGTACAACGGATCTCCGGTTGCTCCCGGCTCTTTCGTACGGTCAAGAACGGCAATACGTTTTACGGTAGCAGGAACTGCTTCCATGAAATATTTAGCAGAGAACGGACGATACAAATGAACGGCGATCATACCCACTTTTTCTCCCTGAGCAAGTTTATAATCGATCACCTCACGAATAGTCTCGGTCACGGACCCCATAGCAATGATGATATTCTCAGCATCTTTAGCTCCGTAATATACGAACGGACGATAAGTACGACCTGTAATCTTGGACATTTCATCCATATAGTCAGCCACGATATCAGGTACTGCATCATAGAATTTATTGGCAGCCTCTCTACCTTGGAAATAGACGTCCGGATTCTGTGCAGTTCCCTTTGTTACAGGGTTCTCAGAAGTTTGAGCCCGATCACGGAATTCCTGCAAAGCTTTCATATCAACCAATCCGCGAACGTCCTCCATGTCTAACTCTTCGATTTTCTGAATCTCGTGAGAGGTACGGAAACCATCAAAGAAATTAACGAAAGGAACTCTTGACTTAATAGCGGTCAAATGCGATACGGCAGAAAGGTCCATCACTTCTTGCACTGAACCGGAAGCCAACATGGCGAAACCGGTTTGGCGAGCAGCGTAAACGTCTGCATGATCACCGAAAATAGAAAGTGCATGAGCAGCCAAAGCACGAGCACTCACATGGAAAACGCAAGGAAGTAATTCACCTGCAATCTTATACATATTAGGAATCATTAATAATAATCCCTGAGAAGCCGTGTAAGTCGTGGTTAACGCACCAGCTTGCAAAGAACCGTGAACGGCTCCAGCAGCACCTGCTTCTGATTGCATTTCCATCACTTTTACAGTCTCCCCGAACAGGTTCTTTCTACCTTTAGCAGCCCATTCGTCTACATACTCTGCCATCGGAGATGACGGAGTAATAGGATAGATACACGAAACCTCGCTGAACATATAAGCTACATGAGCAGCAGCCGCGTTACCATCACATGTGATAAATTTCTTTTCTTTTGCCATTTTTTTAAACATTAACTAACAATAGTTGATCACTCTATTTAAGATTTTTATTTCTTTCAATACACAAAACCGGCAAGCCACAAGGGTATAACATTCTTTTTACCTCGTTCGATCATGTCGGTCATCAGAATTACCGAATCCCGGACTCGCCCTTTATCTCCTTGTTGCCGCACGGAAACCTCGTATTTCTGGTTCACGAACAAATCTTCATTCCCCGAAAAATTCAATTTCGCCACGGCACATAACTGACTTATTAAAAATGTTTTTCGAACCATTAGAGAATCCGTCTGATCCAAACAGACGGCATTCAACAAATTCGGATTATGCAAAAACACTTGATTCGGTTTTAACCCGTTCTCGTCATCACTCTCCCGGTCAAACAACAACGTCAACAACCTGGCATTCTTCATGTAATGCAGGTAGTTCAACACCGTTGCCCGGGACACACCGATCTGTGCACTCAACTTACTGATATTAATATTACTATTACCGTTTGCCACGATAAAAAGTAATTGCTTTAGTTTCGTCAAGTATTTCAGTTCGATTTGATTATTGTACGGGATATCAAACTCCAATGTTAAATTGATATTTTTCAATAAATAATCGATATGCGATTTTTCCTCTAAATATATGGGATAATAACCATATTTTAAATAGTTATTGAAAAAAGCTAATGGACGTACTTTTTCGAGGATATCATTCACGATCTCCTCGTGATGTTCGACGATCTCCTCGAAAGAATAAACAGGGAATTTATACCCTGTTTCTAACTCCAGAAACTCCCGGAATGACAAGCCACTCAAATTATACATCTCCACGATCCCATGTAGATATTTGTTTGATTTGACCCGCAAAATAGAAGATGCCGTGAAAACGATTTGCAGATCCGGAAAACGATCGTAGGCATCCCGTAATTCCCGATCCCAGTTTGGATACTTATGTATCTGATCCAACAACAAGACTTTCCCTCCCAACTTGTAGAAACGTTCCACGAAATTAAACAATCCTTCCATCGCAAAGAACAAGTTATTGATGTTCACGTAAAGACAAGAGGGATCATCCTTATAATGATCCTTACAAAAGTCGAGCAGAAAATTTGTCTTCCCCACACCACGACTTCCTTTTATCGCGATCAACCGGGCACGAGAATCTATCGTATCCAATAAACCGCGACGGATGGCCGACATCCTTTCTTTCATCAAGATTTTATGTGTGTTACGTAAACTCTCCATTTTTTATTCTTTGCAATGCAAAGGTAATAAAAAAAGCATCGTTTTGTAATCCACATGTTGCAAAACATACATTTCATACCTACCAATAAACTTGCATTTACATATAACCCGCTACACCATTGCGATATAAGCACGTACTTAAAATGATTCTATATTGGAGATACAAAAAAACGGGCCCACTTGGAACCCGCTTTTCCATATAAAAGCATACAATATTATTTATCATTCATCGAGATCAGGAATTCCTCGTTAGATTTTGTCTTTTCCAACCGATCTTTCACGAACTGCATTGCCTCCACGGAATTCATGTCCGTCAAATAGTTACGCAAGATCCAAATACGATTCAAGGTGTAGTCCTCTAACAACAGGTCGTCACGACGCGTACTTGAAGCCGTAATATCCACAGCCGGATAAATACGACGATTGGATAATTTGCGATCCAATTGCAATTCCATATTTCCAGTTCCCTTGAATTCCTCGAAAATCACATCGTCCATCTTTGACCCGGTTTCCGTCAAAGCTGTTGCCAGTATCGTCAATGAACCACCGTTTTCGATATTACGGGCTGCTCCAAAGAATCGTTTCGGCTTGTGCAATGCATTTGCATCCACACCACCCGAAAGTACTTTTCCCGATGCAGGTGATACCGTATTATAAGCACGTGCCAAACGAGTGATTGAATCCAACAGGATCACCACGTCGTGCCCACACTCTACCATACGTTTAGCTTTTTCCAGCACGATATTAGCCACCTTCACGTGACGCTCTGCCGGCTCATCGAAAGTAGAAGCAATCACCTCTGCATTCACACTACGAGCCATATCGGTCACCTCTTCCGGACGCTCGTCAATCAACAGAATAATCAGGTAAACCTCAGGATGATTAGCTGAAATAGCATTAGCAATTTCTTTCAGCAACATGGTTTTACCCGTTTTCGGTTGTGCCACGATCAAACCCCGCTGTCCTTTACCGATCGGGGCAAACATATCCACCACCCGGGTAGAAATGGTAGCCCGTCCATTCCCGGTAAGATTGAACTTCTCATTCGGGAAAAGTGGGGTCAGATGATCAAATGGGATACGGTCACGCACCGCTTCCGGTGACTTCCCATTAATCTTAGAAACCTTAATCAACGGGAAATATTTCTCTCCTTCTTTCGGTGGACGTACGGTTCCTTCTACCGTGTCACCCGTTGACAATCCGAATAACTTGATCTGACTTTGAGACACGTAAATATCATCCGGAGAATTCAAGTAATTATAATCAGAAGATCGCAAGAATCCATATCCGTCAGGCATGATTTCCAACACACCCGAGTTTAAAATAATTCCTTCGAACTCGTAATATTTATCACGTTTATCAAAACGCATCTTATTAGGACTCTCTCTTCTTTCTTCCAACTCAGAAGGTACGTTTTCATAATTATCATTTTCAATCTCGTCCTTAGCAACGACTTCACCCTCTACATCTTCGAAAGCTTCCTCTTCTACATCTTGACGGATCGTTTCCTCGTCTCTTTCAACACGTCTATTTCGCTTTACAAATTTAGGACGGTTTGTTTTCTCTACCGGTTGTTCTTCTTTATTAGCCTCTTCAGCTACTTTTTCCTCTTTTACGTTCTCTCTTACCTCTTCACTTTTAACAACCTTCGAAGCTAAGGGTTTCCGGCCACGCTTATCAAAGAATTTGCGTTCTTGTTTTTGTCCGGTTTGCTCGTACTTAGGCCTTTCAGAAGCTTCATTTTGAACCTCTGACTCCCGGGATTCAGAAACGACCTCGCTTTTTTTCTCCACGACAATACCGTTTTCCGTACGACTGAGAACTAGATCCTTATCCAAAATATCACTATGTACAACATTGATTGGCTGTAGTTCATTTACAGGCAATTCTGCATCTTTCTTTTCGGGAGTTTCTTTAACGGTCTCATTTGGGACATTCTCCTGTTTGGCGTCAGTCGTCTTGTCTTTATTCCGATTAAACTTGGCTAATCCACCTTTCGAATCTCCTACTTTTTCAGCACCACCTCTCATCACTCTCACGCGAGGTTTCTTCTCCTTCGGTTCAACGGGAGTCGTCTCCTCGGTAGCAATCATGGCTTGCTGATCTAAAATCTTGTATATTAATTCTTTCTTTTTAAAGGATTCAACCCTTTTAACATTCAGTTCTTTTGCAATTTGGCGCAAATCTGAAAGTAACTTTTCATTCAGTTCTAAAATATCGTACATATAGTCACGTTATATTTGGATAATTCTCATTACGTAAGTAAAATCACCCGGCATGAACCAGGTGGAAATGTAAACTGCGACAAATTTAAGAAGAATTCTTCTTATTCCCAAATCGTTAGTAGAAAATTATTTCAAATTTTTCATGTAAATTAATTTTTTCGTTTCAAAAAACTCTTCTTCGAAAAAATCAGGAATGTTGTAAATAGAAACTCTATTTCTGAAATCCTTTATCTCTTCCTCAAAATCTCCCCCCTTCAGATACAGGATTCCATTAGCCAAATCATTGAAACTACTTTCACGTATACGATTCCTTGTCAAGGAGACAAAAGCAGGGAAAGCCGTCACCGCACGACTCACGATAAAATCAAATTTTTCTTTCATCGTCTCTACCCTCACTTGTCTTGCCGTTACATTTTTCAATCCCAAAGCTCCAGCAACACCTTCCACCACCTTAATCTTCTTCCCGATAGAATCCACCAGAAAAAAATCAACCTCCGGAAACATAATCGCTAACGGGATACCCGGAAAACCTCCGCCAGTACCGACATCCAACACTTTAGTTCCCCCTTTGAAAGAAATCACCTTTGCTATCGCCAACGAATGTAAAACGTGGTGCACACTCAACGCATCTATATCCTTCCTCGAAATCACATTAATCTTTTCATTCCACTCCCGGTAAAGTCCCTCCAATTGTCGGAACTGTTCTACTTGCTTATCACTTAACCCCGTAAAATATTTTTCAACAATATCCATAAACATGAGATTCACTTCCGATTATATATTGGCAAAAATAACAAACACAACACACCGACCACAATATACAACAACGTCATCGTGCCGTGTGTCAATAAAGCAAACGTCTTCGACAGGCTGGCAATCTCCTCCGTATGCGGTAAATAAATCATCAGAGCGGCCACCACCATAAAATGCCATGCTCCCACCCCTCCCTGCACCGGAGCCACCATCCCGTAACTAGAAAGGACAAAGACGGTTAACCCAACCATCGGACCCAAGTGTGAAGTAAACTGAAAGCAGAAAAAACAAACGTATAGCATCAGAAAATACATCAGCCATATAAATACCGTATGTCCGATAAATAGCCATTTACGCTCCACGTTCTTTACGGTTAACAACCCCTCTTTCATTCCCGACAAGAAACGATGTAACCGGGTGAAGAAAACACTTTTCCGCACAAACCAAAAAAATCCCATTATTCCCACGATCAGCACCCCCAACGCCACGTAAGTCCAAGAAGAATGAACCATCGTGTATAATTTCTGTTTAATCTCTTCGTTACTATCTAGGAATATTCCCACCTGTTTAAATTGTGAGACAACAACAATCAAGGTAAGCAACAGCAACATGATCATGTCAAATACCCGCTCGGTAACGACTGTCCCCAATAACTTCGAGAAGGGCACGTTTTCATATTTACTCACCACACCACAACGGGTAAACTCTCCCATTCGGGGAATCGCCATATTAGCAAAATAACCAATCATCACCCCCATAAAACTATTCATGAAAGAGATCCGGTACCCCATAGATTTCGTCAACATCTGCCAACGCAGAGAGCGACTCACGTGGCTAAGTAAGCCGAAAACTATCGCTACCCATATCCATGTGTAGTCGACATCATCACACAAAACCTTCATCAAGTCATCGAAATTCTGATCCCGATATACCAGCCAGAACAAAAAAATTGTTACCAGCAAAAAAGCAAAAAACTTTATAACCTGTTTATAAAATGGCTTCATCCACAAAATTCGTCAAGATTGACACTCTAATAATTTTCACAAATCAAAATAAAAGCATTATTTTGTAAGTCGGTTGCAAAAGTAAATAAATAATTGGAAGTTTAACCCATAACACCCTGAATTCATACTATGAGTATCGTTCGAGCAAAAAAACATCTGGGGCAACATTTCTTGAAAGATCAAAACATCGCCTGCAAAATCACGGCGAGTTTATTACCTGTTACCAAAGGAGTACTGGAAATCGGACCGGGCATGGGTGTACTGACACGCCATTTATTAAGAGACACCAGGTTTTCCGTGCTTGCCATTGACATCGACCAGGAATCCATCGAGTATCTGCACGCAGAACTACCTGAACACAAAGAGCAAATTATATACGGGGATTTTCTTAAATCGGATATTCGAAATTTTTATACCGAACCTTTCTCGATTATCGGAAATCTTCCTTATAACATCTCGTCGCAAATCTTTTTCCGTATTTTGGAAAACCGGGATCTGATTCCCCAAGTTGTCTGCATGATACAAAAAGAAGTTGCCGAGCGCATCAGTGCCCCTCATGGGAGTAAAACGTATGGTATTCTAAGTGTCTTCCTGCAAACATACTACGACATCGAGTATCTTTTCACCGTGGGCGAACAAGTTTTCGACCCGCCACCAAAAGTAAAATCCGCAGTCATCCGACTCACCCGGAATAAAAGGGAAAAACTCGATTGTGATGAAAAGCTTTTTTTCAATATTGTAAAATCGGGCTTCAATCAACGACGAAAAACCCTACGAAACTCTTTAAAATCAATTATTCCTCCGGATTTTGCCTCAGAAACATTATCTTTGCGTCCGGAACAATTGAGTGTAGAAGATTTCATTACACTATGTAAAGAAATTGGGCAGGCCAACAAGTAATTGATGAACTATGCAACAGTTTGAACTCTCAGAAGAATTAGTTTCCCAAATTGAGGGACTGATTAAAGCTAATAACAAAGAGGATGTAGCCAAACTGGTAGAACCTCTTCATCCGGCAGATATTGCCGAAATCATGAATGAATTGGACACCAAAGAAGCCCAGTTCCTATTTCTGCTACTAGATGAAGAGAAAGCAGGAGACGTTCTAGCTGAAATCGAAGAAGACGAAAGACAACGATTTATCGATTCATTTCCCCCGGAAGTTATCGCCAAACGTTTCGTGAACAACATGGACACGGACGATGCTGCCGACCTCGTGGGTAGTATGCCTAACGAACAGCAGCAGGAAGTCCTTTCACACATGGAAGACCTCGAACAAGCGGGAGACATCGTCGATCTGTTGCATTACGATGAAGATACCGCCGGAGGACTTATGGGTAAAGAGTTGGTGAAAGTCAACGAGAATTGGACCGTCCTCACCTGCCTCCGTGAACTTAGCCGACAAGCAGAGAACCTAGATGAAATATTCTACATCTATGTTGTTGATGACGACAACATCTTGAAAGGAAGACTTTCATTGAAAAAGATGATTCTTTCCCCCACATCCACCAAAATACAAAGCATATACAACCCGGACGTAACCTACGTGACCACGGACGAACCAGCAGAATCCGTGGGACGCATCATGCAGAAGTACGACTTGGTTGCCATCCCCGTGGTTGACTCCATCGGACGGCTTGTCGGACGAATCACTATCGACGACGTGGTTGACGTGATCCGGGAAGAAGCCGAAAAAGACTACCAGATGATGTCCGGTATCTCGCAAGACGTGGAATCATCTGACACGATCTGGGATCAAACAAAGGCACGCCTTCCGTGGTTAATCATCGGTTTATTCGGTGGAATGCTCGCGGCTTATATGATTTCTTTCTACGAGGCGGACATCGCTCTATTTCCTGCAACGGCCATGTTCATTCCTGTTATCACCGCCATGGGGGGAAACGTGGGCATCCAATCTTCTGCTATCGTGGTGAAAGGACTTGCCTCTAACACGCTAACGTCAAAAAATATATTCCAGAGCATTTCAAAAGAAATTTCATGTGCGGTCATAAATGCCTGCATCTGTTCTTCGATCATTTTTATCTTATCACTTTGTTTCAACTTGACATCGCTTGCCATGCCTATCACGGTAACCACCTCCTTGTTTATCGTGATCATGTTCGCATCCTTGTTCGGGACTGCATTTCCTCTATTACTCAACAAATTAAAAATTGACCCAGCTCTCGCTACCGGTCCGTTTATCACCTTAACGAATGACATCATCGGCCTAAACATCTATCTTTTCACGGGCAAAGCTATCCTAGGCTGTTTAATGTAACAGGACTATTGGCACAATTTGAATGCGAATAATTACGGAAAAAATTGATTAATTAAAAGAGTGTTGCTAACTTGCACACCTCTTTTAAGAGATGAGCTAATAATAAAATCATAAGAAATCAAAACAAAATAACTTGCTATGTATCAAGGAATCAAAACAGTATCATTTGAAGAGGCTGTAAAGGTTGTAAAATCCGGAGACCGGATTCACATTCACAGTGTGGCTTGTGCCCCCCAAGGTCTAATTCAAGCTCTTTGCAACAGAGGACGTGCAGGAGAATTGAAAGACGTGAAATTACAACACTTACACACGGAGGGTAGCGCCCCGTATGCAGAAGCAGAATTTGAAGGAATCTTCTTCTTGGAGTCCTACTTCGTGGGTAGTAATGTACGAAAACCAACTCAAGAAGGGTATGCTGATTATGTACCCGTTCATTTGAGTGAAACCCAAAAATTGATTAGAAGCGGTATTCATCCGGTTGATGTTGCCATGATTCAAGTTTGCCCTCCGGACAAACATGGTTATGTATCTATGGGAACCTCCGTTGATGCCACGTTAGCAGCCGTACAAAACGCTAAAACAGTTATCGCTGTTATCAACCCGAATGTTCCTAGAGCATGGGGAGATGCCATTATCAAATTATCTGACATCGATATTTTTTGCGAGGATGACACCCCGCTTATCGAGGCTCATCCGGCAACATTAACAGAACAAGATATTGCCATCGGTAAAAATGTAGCCTCCTTGATCGAGGATGGAGCAACCCTACAAATGGGAATCGGAGCAATCCCTAATGCTGTACTTTCTCAACTGGGGAACCACAAAAACTTGGGTATTCACACGGAAATGTTTGCTGACGGCGTATTGCCTTTGTATGAAAAAGGTGTTGTCAACAACATGAACAAGAAATTTGACAAAGGTAAGATCGTATCCACATTCTTGATGGGATCTAAAAAAGTATATGACTTCATCGATGATAACCCAGGAGTTGCCATGATGGACGTGGGCTACACGAACGATCCGTTTATCATCGCACAACAACCCAAAATGACGGCTATCAACTCGGCCCTTTCCGTTGATATCACGGGTCAAGTAAACGCCGACTCTTTAGGTATCAAATTTTACAGCGGTAGCGGTGGTCAATTAGACTTCATCCGCGGTGCAGCAGCCAGCGAAGGTGGAAAACCGATTATCGCCTTACCGGCAGTAACAAACAAAGGCGTGAGCAAAATCTGCCCGACCCTATTAAACGGAGCTGGAGTTGTTACCACTCGTTTTGACGTACACTACGTTGTCACGGAATTCGGTATTGCAGACCTTTATGGCAAAACACTTCAGGAAAGAGCAAAAACCTTAATCAACATTGCTCACCCCGATCACCGTGAAATGCTTGATAAAGCAGCATTCGAAAGATTTGGTAGTCACTACCACTTCATTTCAAAATAAAGATCAAAAGAGGGAGCAGTTGCTTCCTCTTTTTTTTATTACTACATTTGTATAGTCGTTACAGGTCCATTGAGATATTTTACTTAAACCTGTAGCTAAAACTTGTAATCAGAACTACCATGATGGACTGGAATAAATTATTATCATCGAGACGTTATCAACCGGGAAGTACGATCACCATGTTTCGCTCTCATGACCGATCACAATTTCAAAGAGACTATGATCGTTTAATCTTTTCCGCTCCATTCCGACGCTTACAAAATAAAACACAAGTATTTCCCTTACCGGGCAATATCTTTGTACATAACCGTCTAACTCATAGTCTAGAAGTGGCTAGCGTGGGACGCTCACTCGGAAACAAGATTGCACAGTTTGTCAAAACCAAAGAAACACTGGAACACCCGGAAATTCTCGAAGAAATCGGAACCATTGTCAGTACGGCCTGTTTGGCTCATGACTTAGGCAACCCACCTTTCGGACATTCCGGAGAGGAAGCTATTTCTTATTTCTTCACAGAAGGAGAAGGACAATATTTAAAGAAACTCCTGACTGACGAGGAGTGGGCAGACATTAGCCATTTTGAAGGCAACGCCAATACCTTTCGACTATTAACCCACAGCTTTAACGGGCGCAGACCGGGAGGATACACGATGACCTTCACCACACTCGCGTCAATTGTTAAATATCCATTCGAATCCAAAGCCTCCATTAAAGGTCATAAATATGGCTTTTTCCAAAGTGAAAAAGAAATATACAAGGAAATGGCTGAAGAACTTGGCATTATCCAACTCAACACGAAACCACTACAATACGTGCGTCATCCACTCGTTTATCTAGTAGAAGCCGCCGATGATATTTGTTATCAAATCATGGATATAGAAGACTCTCATAAACTAAAAATTCTTTCATATGATGAAACAACACGGATTCTTCTTAACTTCTATGATAAAGATATAGATAAGGAAGATTTAAAGACAATCTCTAAAACCTTCAAAATCGTCACGGATAAAAACGAATGTATCGCATTTTTACGTGCAGGAATCATTAATAAATTAATCAATGCCTGCGCCGACATCTTCTGTCAAAACTACGAAGCAATCATGAACGGGAGCCTCCAAGGCAGCCTGATACAGCACTTAACAGGAACTAACAAACAAGCCTACGAAACCTGTACTGAGGTAGCCTATTCCCGGATCTATCATACAAATATCGTTACACAAATACAGATTGCAGGTTTCAAAATCCTTGCCACCATATTAAAAGAATATATTGATGCCGTTCTGAAACCGGAAACCTACTATGCTCGGAATATTCTATCCGTCATGCCAGAACAATACAAAGTTCATCAAGACGATTCTATATATACAAAGATTCAAACAGTAACGGATTACGTTTCAGGGATGACCGACTCGTACGCTTTAAATTTATATCGCAAGATAAAAGGTATTGAATTACCGGAAATCAGATAATTGCCTTCGGCAAGTTACAGGTTACAAGTTGGCGGGTTACAGGTTCGTCAGACAATTAAAAGTTGAAAACGAGAAAATAAAAAAAGAGCGAGTCGTGTTGACTCGCTCTCCCTAAATTCGGCATCGACCTACTCTCCCACCCGGGGGCAGTACCATCGGCGCTAACGGGCTTAACTTCTCTGTTCGGGATGGGAAGAGGTGGATCACCGTAGCTATAGATACCTTTTAATAAGTTTAGAATTTAGAACGTGGAATTTGAAATGACCTCTCGTCACCCAAAAACACCTTCCAGATTCCCGTCACTTCTCGCGGCCCTCCGGCCGGCGTGACAAATACCCTTGAAGATCGTTTATTCATGCTTTTCTCGCGATTGCCGCTTGACAATCGCCGGGAACGTTAACCGGATCATCTCACCCGCCGAACGTCAACTTTCGGGTGATTAGTACCACTCGGCTTTGCCGTCACCGGCTTTACACCTGTGGCCTATCGACGTCGTCGTCTACGACGACCCTGCAAGGAGATCTCATCTCGAGGCAGGCTTCGCGCTTAGATGCTTTCAGCGCTTATCCCGTCCGCGCGTGGCTACCCTGCCGTACGACTGGCGTCATAACAGGTTCACTAGCGGCGCGTCCAACCCGGTCCTCTCGTACTAGAGTCAGGACCTCTCGAATCTCCAACGCCCACGACAGATAGGGACCGAACTGTCTCACGACGTTCTGAACCCAGCTCGCGTGCCACTTTAATCGGCGAACAGCCGAACCCTTGGGACCTTCTCCAGCCCCAGGATGTGACGAGCCGACATCGAGGTGCCAAACCGCCCCGTCGATATGAGCTCTTGGGGGCGATCAGCCTGTTATCCCCGGAGTACCTTTTATCCTTTGAGCGATGACCCTTCCACGCGGGATCACCGGATCACTATGCCCTGCTTTCGCACCCGATCGACTTGTAAGTCTCCCGGTCAAGCACCCTTGTGCCATTGCACTCCAAGGTTGATTACCAACCAACCCGAGGGTACCTTTGGAAGCCTCCGTTACGCTTTTGGAGGCGACCACCCCAGTCAAACTACCCACCACGCGGTGTCCCCATCACATGGGTTAGATCCCAGACAAGAGAAGGGTCGTATTTCAACGATGGCTCCACGATTCCTGGCGAAACCGCTTCATTGCCTCCGACCTATCCTACACGTCCCGTGCCCGGGAACAACGCGAAGCTGCAGTAAAGGTTCACGGGGTCTTTCCGTCCCGTCGCGGGTACCCGGCATCTTCACCGGAACTACAATTTCACCGAGCTCATGGTCGAGACAGTGCCCAGATCGTTACACCATTCGTGCAGGTCGGAACTTACCCGACAAGGAATTTCGCTACCTTAGGACCGTTATAGTTACGGCCGCCGTTTACCGGGGCTTCAATTTGAACCTTCGGGTCACCCCTGAGCTCTCCTCTTAACCTTCCGGCACCGGGCAGGTGTCAGGCCATATACGTCATCTTTCGATTTGGCATAGCCATGTGTTTTTGGTAAACAGTCGCCTGGGCCATTACTCTGCGGCTCTATCACTAGAGCGTCCTTTTTCCCGAGGTTACAGGACTATTTTGCCTAGTTCCTTGACCATGAATCACTCGAGCGCCTTGGTATGTTCTACCCGACCACGTGTGTCCGTTTACAGTACGGTTCCTCGTCACTTGAAGTTTAGCGGGTTTTCTCGGGGGTAAATTGCCTGGACGCTATCCCCTCGGCCGAGGCCTCGAGGTACTATCGACTTTCGCCTCCGGTGGCGTGCTTGACTACCACCGTCAAAGGGTACGGTCTTCAACGCGCTATTCCGTCAGCGCGCGGTCCATTCATCACCCCGTCACCGCGTCACGGTGACGAGAAGCACGGGAATGTTAACCCGTTTCTCGTCGGCGTCCCCCTTCGGGTTAGCCTTAGAGGCCGGCTGACCCCCGGCTGATTGACATTGCCGGGGAATCCTTGGTCTTGCGGCGTGGGGGGTTCTCGCCCCCATTATCGTTACTTATGCCTACATTTGCTTTTCATGCCGCTCCAGTCACTCTCGCGGGTGACCTTCAACGCTGGCAGGAATGCTCTCCTACCGGTCAGTTCAACACTGACCCCACGGCTTCGGTTGACAGTTTGATGCCCGTGTATTATCCACGCGGGATCGCTCGACTAGTGAGCTGTTACGCACTCTTTAAATGAATGGCTGCTTCCAAGCCAACATCCTAGCTGTCTCCGCGATCCCACCTCGTTTGATCAACTTAACTGTCCATCCGGGACCTTAGCCGGTGGTCCGGGTTCTTTCCCTCTCGTCCGCGGACCTTAGCACCCGCGGGCTCACTCCATGATTTCGTGTTCCAGCATTCGGAGTTTATCCGGATTTGATAGGCGGTGAAGCCCTCGCGTCCAACCAGTAGCTCTACCTCTGGAACAGAACATCACAGGCTGCACCGAAATGCATTTCGGAGAGTACGAGCTATTTCCCAGTTTGATTGGCCTTTCACCCCTACCCGCGAGTCATCCGAAAACTTTTCAACGTTTACCGGTTCGGTCCTCCATCACGCGTTACCGCGACTTCAACCTGCTCGTGGGTAGATCACAAGGTTTCGCGTCTAGCGCCACCAACTCGTCGCCCTGTTAAGGCTCGCTTTCACTTCGGCTAACGGGCCTGAAGCCCTTAACCTCGCTGGTGACGACTAACTCGTAGGCTCATTATGCAAAAGGCACGCCGTCACCATATTTCATGGCTCCGACCGCTTGTAGGCGCGCGGGTTCAGGGTCTATTTCACCCCCCTGCTCGGGGTACTTTTCACCTTTCCCTCGCGGTACTGGTTCACTATCGGTCTCTCGGGAGTATTTAGCCTTGCCAGGGGGTCCTGGCGAATTCAGGCAGGATTTCTCGTGTCCCGCCCTACTCGGGATCCCGCTATCTTCGATGGGGTTGTCGTGCACGGGGCTATCACCCTCCGCGGCTTACCTTTCCAGGTAATTGCACTTCGTCCATCGTCGAATGGCGCGGTCCCATGACCCCGGTGTCGCCGAAACGGCACCGGTTTGGGCTCTTCCCCGTTCGCTCGCCACTACTGGGGGAATCACTGTTGTTTTCTTCTCCTGCGGGTAATGAGATGTTTCAGTTCCCCGCGTTCGCCTCCATTGCTGGATGACCGTCATCTAGACGGTCGGGTTGCCCCATTCGGAAATCCACGGGTCAAGGGTTACTTGCACCTCGCCGTGGCCTATCGCGGCTTATCGCGTCCTTCATCGCCTCCGAGAGCCTAGGCATCCACCGCGCGCCCTTGATCGTTCACGTTCGTTAGCGTCGTGTGTCTTTAATAATTTCACCTTTGCCATCGTCTCCCGACGACGGCGGCTCTGTGTTATTCTACTACATTCTTATACTTCGCGGATCAAATGATCCGTTAACGTTCCAGCATGTCAAAGAACTTCGTCGTTCAATCTCTTGAACTCACGTGGAGAATAAGGGAGTCGAACCCTTGACCTCCTGAATGCAAATCAGGCGCTCTAGCCAACTGAGCTAATCCCCCGGCGTTGTAATTCAAAATGTAGAATCTAGAATGGAGTTACCCCCGTTTTAAATTCTAAATTTCAAATTCTAAATTCAGAATCGTAGTCCCTCGCGGAGTTGAACCGCGGACCTCTACATTATCAGTGTAGCGCTCTAACCAACTGAGCTAAGAGACTATGGTTAACCCGCTAGCGGGCGATTGAAAATAACGTGAAACGCTGTAGCGAGCAGCATGACTCCAGCTCCAGAAAGGAGGTGTTCCAGCCGCACCTTCCGGTACGGCTACCTTGTTACGACTTAGCCCCAGTTACCGGTATTACCCTAGCCCGTTCCTCGCGGTCACGATCTTCAGGTACTCCCGGCTTCCATGGCTTGACGGGCGGTGTGTACAAGGCCCGGGAACGTATTCACCGCGCCATGGCTGATGCGCGATTACTAGCGAATCCAACTTCGTGGAGTCGGGTTGCAGACTCCAGTCCGAACTACGACCGGCTTTAGAGATTCGCTCCGGGTCGCCCCGTGGCTGCCCTCTGTACCGGCCATTGTAACACGTGTGTCGCCCCGGGTGTAAGGGCCGTGCTGATTTGACGTCATCCCCGCCTTCCTCGCACCTTACGGTGGCAGTCTCGACAGAGTGCCCGGCCGAAACCGATGGCAACTGGCGATAGGGGTTGCGCTCGTTATGGGACTTAACCCGACACCTCACGGCACGAGCTGACGACAACCATGCAGCACCTTGCAGGTGGTCCCGAGGGAAAGAGGTGTTTCCACCTCATGCAACCTGCATTTAAACCCGGGTAAGGTTCCTCGCGTATCATCGAATTAAACCACATGTTCCTCCGCTTGTGCGGGCCCCCGTCAATTCCTTTGAGTTTCATCGTTGCCGACGTACTCCCCAGGTGGCTCACTTAATACTTTCGCTTGAACCCTGGCCGTGTATCGCCAAGATCCAGTGAGCATCGTTTACGGCGTGGACTACCAGGGTATCTAATCCTGTTCGCTACCCACGCTCTCGCGCATCAGCGTCAGACCGAGCCTGGGAAGCTGCCTTCGCTATCGGGGTTCCAAGTGATATCTATGCATTTCACCGCTACTTCACTTGTTCCGCCTCCCTCGTCTCGTCTCCAGGTCGACAGTTTCAACGGCGTGCTACAGTTTAGCTGCAGTCTTTTACCGCTGACTTGCCGTCCCGCCTACGCGCCCTTTAAACCCAATAAATCCGGATAACGCTCGCATCCCCCGTATTACCGCGGCTGCTGGCACGGAGTTAGCCGATGCTTATTCGTCAAGTACTGGCAAGGTGGCACTCGTGCCGCTTATTCTTCCTTGACAAAAGAGGTTTACAGGCCATAGACCATTCTTCCCTCACGCGACTTGGCTGGTTCAGGCTCTCGCCCATTGACCAATATTCCTCACTGCTGCCTCCCGTAGGAGTCTGGACCGTGTCTCAGTTCCAGTGTGGGGGACCTTCCTCTCAGAACCCCTAGACATCGTCGGCTTGGTGGGCCGTTACCCCGCCAACTACCTAATGTCGCGCGTGCCCGTCCCGTACCACCGGGGTTTTAAACTCCCCCCCATGCGGGGGAAAGGTCTTATGGGGTGTTAGTCCACGTTTCCGCGGGTTATCTCCCGGTACGGGGTTGGTTGCACACGTGTTACTCACCCGTGCGCCGGTCGCCACCGGGGTATTGCTACCCCGTGCTGCCCCTCGACTTGCATGTGTTAAGCCTGTCGCTAGCGTTCATCCTGAGCCAGGATCAAACTCTTCATGGTAAAAGTTACTTTACAGAAATTTTTATTCTGGCAGGGTCATGTGTATGAATCTCGACTCGCGTCGATTTCCGATTCACGCTCGCTACGTTGTTATTTTCACGTCAATATTGTTAAAGAACTCTTCTTCTCTCTTTTCTCGCGTCGCTCGTTTTAGAAGCGAAAGCGGTTGCAAAGATAAGGCGTTTTCACGTTTCCCTCCAAATCTTTCGCGAAGTTTTTTCGAACTTTTTTTTCGAGCCCCCCGTTTAAAGGTCACTCGCCGGGAAAGATCGTCGTCAACAACTCCAGAACGCCACCGCCACGCGAACTCGCCGTCCCCTCGTCTCGCCCCCCGTTCCGTTTTAGCGGGTGCAAAGATAAGGCAAAGATTCCCCCTTTTCCAAATTTTTCAACCACTTTTTTATCAACTTTTTCAATCAATACTGGTTTTCAACGCGTTCCGGGGAACGTTTCACGGCCCCGGGGCGTGCCTGGAACCGGGAGGGAACGACTCTACCACACGTCAACAAGGTGACAAGGACGTATCAAGGACGCTCCCGAACGTCCTTGATACGTCTTTGATGCGGCCATGATGCGTCTTTAACGCCCGGGAACATCGTGCAAGATACGGGAATGACTCGGAAGTTTTCCTGGAAAAGTTTACTCGAAACAAAGTAAACTTATGTCAGTACCGACGAAATCGAGAGGTTTGTCTCACCACACCATAGAAGAAAAATAGAGACAGTACGTCAACGAATTTTTCAAGAGAGTAGCTTCCGCACTCTTCGTAATCGTCATGGGATCTGTAACGCAACGTTAAGCGGGAGGAAGATGTTATCCGGCGAGTTCTTGAAGGAAGTGTCTCGCATAAGGGACAACAACGAGTAGCCTTGTTGTGCGGTCACTTCGACTACAGCAAGCAGGCTTACAACCAGGGGCAACGTACGGGTGATAAACTCGAGCGAGTGTGTTACCTTCTCTCGCTTGTTCTGGACATCTGCGAGGAAATGTCCAACCTCGGCGGTGTGAAGCTATAGAAAAAGCTAAATTCTAGTGGAGTGAAGGTCGGTCGAGCTTTACCACTTGCTTCAGGCTCACAACTAGATGGTCAAGCACAAGAAACGGCGGGTGATGACGACGGATTCGGTTTACCGAGACTTGACGGGAAAGTTCGCCTTTCACATGTACTAATTCAAGAAGAAATTTCTGGTATTTTGCTACTCGAACGGTTGACTCATGTCTCTTGAAGGCGGCCAACCGAAGCTGCTAACAAGTTTAGTTCCCAAGTTTATAGGTAATTAAATTTACATGTCGTATTTTTGAAACGTGTTTAGCGTGTTTGTTAAAATTTTTGTTTAATTCGGGTCAACCATTTTCAGGAAAGTACACATTTATAATTCCAGATCTCAAGCGTTAAATCGGACGTTATACCGGATTATTTTCCAACAATTATTTTTTAATTCATTCCGAGTCCTTGCGTGGCCGCTCCTCTTGTTTTCACGCTCAAACTCCTCCGTCAGCTTCGCTGCCACCTCCTTCTTCCCCTGCCTGAGGGAGAGTGGATGGGGAGGGTGAACAAAGGAAAAGTTGTATTTCTTATCGAAAATGGGTAATATTTTACATGTAGAAAACCCCGTAAAGTCTACTTTTTTCGACTTTACGGGGTTCAAATTTCACGACATGAACAAGTTATTTACAAAGCTCAGCTACTTTTTTACGTAACTCCTCTCCTCGTAAATTTTTTGCAATAATACGTCCTGTTCCATCAACAAGGTAAAGACAAGGAATACCCATGAAATCATACAATTCAGTGAGTGGCGTTTTCTTACCTTTCAAATCAGATACTTGCTCCCACGTGATACCATCTTTCTCGATAGCTTCTTTCCACGCCTCCATTTGGGAATCCAAGGAAACTCCTAAAACATCAAACCCTTTAGCATGATATTCCTTGTAGATCGCTTTTATATTCTCCCCCTCTTTACGACAAGGTTCACACCAAGATGCCCAAAAGTCTATTAAAACAAGCTTTTTGTCCTTAATATATTCATGCAAAGATAACGGCTTCCCATCCGGAGTGTTCAATGTGAAATCCGGAGCTACAGCTCCCAGAGCAAGTCGGATGTAACGATTATAGTACATCTGCAATGCTTGTCCGGCAGCAGACATTTTCACGGTCGGAGGCATCTTATCAAGACTTTCTTTTACCACAGAAGCTAATCCATGTTCAAACACAAATTGGTTACATTTACGCAAAGCGTAGGCCGAAGCCAGATCATGTCTTTTCGCTACCTCTTTCAATTTCTCAATTGCCGTATCCGGCTGTTCAAGCCAAGTAACATCGAGAAAAATATCATTAACCTCCCGAAGCACCGCATCCGTCTGATTACCGGATACAATACATTTTATAAAATTCGTATAAAATGATTTATACGTTTCTTCCTCCAGCTTCAAATAAGTATCACAATAATCAAGATAAAGTAATACACATTCCTGTGTTCCATCTTTACCCACACGTACCACTAGCACCTCTTCCGGTTGGAGATTTTTAAGAGGAAACTCAAATTTCCCATTCTCAACAACGGCTGAATCACATGGTATCTCACTCCCCATCAACAAGTAGAGTTTCTCTCCATTCCTTGCTGGTGAACATTCACCTTTTAATGTCATTTTTCTATTCTGTGCAAACAAGGCTATACTTCCGCATAACACAAATACTAACAACACTATTCTTTTCATCATCTTATTATTTATTTCAATTTACTTTTTCATTGACTTCTACCATGTTTCTTCCACCGGAAACATACACATATTTTTCGTTACATACCTGTTGCTTGAAACTTTCTTGATTCCCCTCGTAAACTGGATAAGGCCCTACGTAAGAAGGTTTCGATGAACTTGTTTCCCCAACTTTTGTCACTCCTTTAGGAAATTCGGAATCAACCGTTGTTGAAATAAATCTGATCTTCAATAGAGTATCATATTTTATCGGTAGCGCAATCATGCTACCGATAAAATATTCAGCTAATATACTTTAAGTACTACATCATAAATTCTATCAAATCCTGAATAACTTTTCACAGACTTAGCCCTCCCAGAGGTCGGATCTAATTCCAAGCTATACAATTTACCAGACCCTATCGTTCCACCATACGTTCCTATTACCATTTCCACATTAGACATGTAATAGTCCGTTAATATTGCCGGTTTCAATATCTTCATCATCGTTATTTCACCCTCAAAAATTATTGGATCGTTATTTGTCATCTTCAATGTTTCCGGTATAATTTTCTGACCAGCATCCACAGAAAATTGCTTCACCTCGTTAGCTGTGGCATAATATGCCATATTTATTTGCGCAGTTCCGAAAGCCCAGTTTACCACATCTCCATTTTGGACCTCCGGTAAATGCATCAAATCATACCTATATACAGGGACTTGATCATAACTTGCCGCATTCCAATCCATTTCTGCAATGAAATAATTTCCATTATCTTCCTTCATCACAGCAAGCATTCCATAACGTCCTCCTGCATCCATGTAAACAAAATCCGCTTTCATATCACCGGGATTGAAAACACCACTATCGGCATTCATAATAGTCCAATTATCAAAATTGAACAAGTTCTGCAAAATCATAAAAGCACGTTTATTCTTTTCAAAGAACATCCCCGTATTATTCAATAAACTCCCTGATGGGAAAAAAATTTGAGGATAAAAATCATAACCATATACATCCTTTTCATAAACAGGTGTTGTAAATGGATATGTATAAGCTTGTCGAGTAAAAATATCCCCATCATCAAAAACATATACATTATAATCCTTTACACAAAATCCCTGTGGTATGCCTCGATTCAAATTTCCAACAAATAAATCATTCCATTCATCTATTTTCAGCATTGTTTTGCTTTCTGTTACAGCAGAACTCTCATCTGTCAAGGCAATAATAACAACATTATCCATATAATCCTGCGACAGATAAGTTTGTATAATACTTATCCCCTTCCCATCAATCTTTGCCCCACCATTTTGCTCGGAATAATAACAAGGTAAAATTTGTTCTACGAAAGTTCCCGATGGAGGTGCCAATTGAAACTCTTTTGCTGCAACAATTCCAATGTCAGAAGCATTCCCATCTCCATGAAGCACCATAGCCCCCAAAACACTGGCTTGCGCTATCAATTTTACATCCACTTCATTGGAATAAAAATGACGCCCACTACTAACTTGCGTTACGTTAAGACGTAATTTATACGAACCTTCAGTAGGAAATATTCTACCCATTGTACACACGTAATCTAAATCCCGTTCTTGAAAAACGGATATATATTGATTCCACCATGTATCTAATGTATCCGTCAAAAATTCCCAATCATATCGCAAATCAACTTCCGGAATAACCGTATTAATAGTTGGGGTAATTTTCAAACTTTCGCCAAAAGACAAACAATAAGCCTCGTCCGGCAACGCAACTTCAACATCGGCTAAATCCCGATAATTGTAATTACCTTTATCTTCATAACAACTACACCACGTAATCGCCATGAAAAGTATATAACACAATTTTTTCATACCCCTTGGTTTATTTACTATTATATGCAAAAGTGATTACATTTTCATCACTAGGATTATACTTAATATTATTTTCTCTACAGTATTTATTCAATTTATAAATAGCAACTTGGATTTCAGCATCCCACCATAAATAACCATCACTATTTAACAATTCAAAAACACCGGGCACAGCATAAATAATCTCCATTTTTTTATTCGAATAATATCCCAAACTAGATTCATTCCACCAAGAAGGTCTAGCTAACTTACTGGATATCACAAGCGTATTATTCAAATATTCCTCCAACCCCTCTTCAAAATCATCTGAAACACAAATTTTGAAACCAAGAGTATCTTCTTTAACACTCAAATTACCAGTTTTTTGCACAGTAACTTGTAATACTCCTGTTTTTTCTCCGGCTGGAATCATCGCTATAAACTCATATTTGGATTCTGGATCGGCATTTCCCAAATCTTCTACTTTCACAACACGATCCTTATCAGACAAGGGTCCTGCCATGGAAATTGGGATTTCCACCGTATACTCCGTAATCTCTGCCGGTTGGGAGTAAAACGAAAATATGATCGTATCATTTGCTTTCGTGAACCATACACGAGGTTTTGCTTTCCACGTTTCGATTTCACTTTCCGCACACGCCATGATTCCCAGCAATAGTGCTATTGCATAATATAATATCTTTTTCATTGTTTATCATTTTTATTTGGACTACTCACGACCGGCATTAGATTGCTCTATATCCGGAATTTCAAAAGTAAAAAACTTAATATCTGTCATGTAAGTCGAGAAGGTCATGTCCATTTTACGTTTATAATAATACCATAATTGTCCCTCTCCCCAGAATTCTTTTTTATACTCTTTCCGTATTTCCTGTGCAAGATTGTCTTTCGACATCGAGCGATCCAATGCATAACTAGTTAATCCTCGATGCGAACGGACCTGATCAAGATAATTCACACCCTCAGAAACAGTTTCAGCACACTCTGCCGCAATATAATACATCTCGGACAAACGAATTAATGGCAATCGTTCTTGAAAATAACGAGCAGCCTTGGTGTTTTGATAAAATTTCGATATAAAAAATTTTGTACCAAAAGGTTCGAAACAATATTGATATCGTAAATCAGCTGTATACCCCTCATACATGGAACTACGTTCTTCGGCTGAAATAAACAAGGTATTTTCGCCTTCAGTAATAGAGCCTGGGATGCCTACTTCCCCACTAAAAATATAGGTATCCATAAGATCCTCCCAATTAGTTACATTTAACGCAAAAATATGTTCTGTCGCAAAAGAACGATCTTGATTACTACTAGTGGAACCGATTGTTGTCAAATTTTCTGTCAAAACCCAAGGAAACTTATCTTCTTGATCGGCAATCACCTCCTTTGCATAACGCAAAGCATTTACACGATCCCCTTTCCAAAGATAAATTCTTGCCATAGTGGCCACTGCCGCATAATAATTAAAGCGAAAACGGCGATTATGCCAAATCGGAATATTATCTGAGGCTAAGTTACTTCCAGAAGGCAATGAAGCCAAACAGTTTGCCGGTGTTGTCCCTAAACGCATGGGATCATTTATCAATAATTCCTTTGCTTTCTCCAAATCCTCCAACATCATCGCAATCGCATCTTCTTGTGAGAAAAGGGGGGTAACAGCCGGAGATAAACTAGATACATAAGGTATAGATTTTTTATCTTTTCCGGTAGTATAAGCCTCTGCAAACAAACGCAGCAGATCAAAATGCAAATAGGCTCTTAATCCCAAAGCTTCACCTTTAATCAAATTATAATTATCATCTGAAAAAATCCCTTTATTACCATCTATGGTTTCCAATAACGAATTCAAATTAGCAATCTGACCATAAATACCATTCCATATATTTTCAATATATGCAGCACAATAATTCATTGCAAAGGCATTTGACTGATCTGCAAACTTATATCTAGGCCAATTTTTGTGATTAAATGATTCGATAACATAATATCCTCCCAACAAATCCACAATATTAAAAGTTAATTCTCGTCCATAAAGCGAGGCATCACACATTTTGGCATACACCCCGGTCATCGCTTCTCCATATCCGATTTCTGTTTTAAATAATTCGTTACGATCCAATTGATTTGAAGCACTCACATCTAACCAATCCTCGCACGCCGTCATCGAGAACATTAAAGCTGCTAATCCCAATATCTTTATTTTTTTCATAATCTTCATATTTTTCGATTAAAAGGTTGCCTGCAATGAGAATGAAAAATTACGAGCAAACGGATAAGAAGTTCCTCGTTCTATGTCAACACTAGACAATCGTAACAACTCGTTCATGTAAAAAGAGAGTTTCAATCGTTGCAAAGCCACTTTCTTCAACCACTTGGCTCCGACAAAATCATACCCGACATTCACGGATGATACATACAATTCATTGTTTTTTTGCACAAAACGAGAAGTAGGCTTAGTAAAACCATTTTCAGCATCGCCATTTATAATAGTTGCTTTATATGGAGATATATCACCTGGTTTTTGCCATGCCTTCAAAATCCGACGATCTAAATTCTCA
This sequence comes from Butyricimonas faecalis, assembly GCF_003991565.1. Lineage (NCBI taxonomy): Bacteria > Pseudomonadati > Bacteroidota > Bacteroidia > Bacteroidales > Odoribacteraceae > Butyricimonas > Butyricimonas faecalis. The sequence continues at coordinate 1,875,276 of NZ_CP032819.1, forward strand.
TAACCATTTACATTTTCCATACGAGCAATTAAACTGGAATTATAAAGATCGCCTCCCAATTTATAACTACAAGCAACAGAAAGCGTAAATCCCTTGTAACCTGCATTAATCCCAATTGTTCCACTCAATTTAGGAGTTTGATCTCCTACTACGACTTGCTCTGCAGCACTCCACGTGTAAGTACTCTTACCCTCTTTAGTCAAAAACATCTCCTGTCCTGTAGCAGGATCAATCCCCAATGAACGCATACCCCAAATAGCTGTCATAGAACACCCTTCATAATAAAGAGTTGCCGGCTTCGTGTATTTATTCAAATATTTTTTCAATACCTCCGTATCTCGAATATATCCATCATAAGTTTCTTCAAGCGAAGAATTTTGTGCATCATTGCTATTCTTAAAAATGTCATAAATTTTTTTGATTTTATTTTCATTATGCAAGGCCGTAGCGGTAAATGTAACATAGGCATGTTGTTTTTCATTACGCCACGGTGTAAGGGCCACAGCTAATTCAAATCCTCGGTTTTCAATCTTACCCAAATTTTCTTTATAACTGGTAAAACCATTGGACGGGGGGAGTGAAATGTCTGACAATAAATCATCTGTTACTTGAATATAGTACTCGGCACGCAATGTCAGGAGGCGTTGAATGGCAATGTCCGCACCGAAATTATAATCCATATTTCGTTGCCATTTCAACTTATTATTAGCAAGCGCAACCAACTGAGCCCCAATCATATCTCCATACGAGTAATCGTAATAGTCATACCGATAACGAGCTTGGGCTGGATCAACATTCTGTGTTCCCGTATACCCCATAGAAGCTCGTAATTTAAAGTTTGTCAACCAATTATTTCCCTCCAAAAACTTCTCATGGTAAATATTCCAACCAATCCCCAATGACCAAAAAGTTCCCCATCGAGTATCACTACCATAAACAGACGAAGCACTCTTACGAATAGAAGCATCAAAAAGATAACGATTAGCATACGCGTAATTTAGCGCTCCAATGACTCCAACTTCCCTCATTTTCCCATTATTCCCGGTTGGTTTTCCATTTTTCTCATACTTCGTGGCAAAAGAAAGATCGTCCATACTATCATTTCCAAATCCTTCGCCCACCGTGCTCGTGGAGCGACTATTCGAAGTAGCAATATTCCAAGTTAAGTTAGCAAAAAACAAATGCTCTCCCAAAGTCTTATTAAAATTTAAACCAGCTTGTACGGCAATATTTTCTGAGTATCCATCCTTTTTAGTATATTGTCCTTTACGATCACTCATACCATTCTCATCGTAATGAATGAATTTCGTGTGATTTTTCGGGTAATAAATATCTGCCCCATTTTCTTGTCGAGAATAAGAAAAACCACCCACTACCCGCAAAGCGCCACTGATATTCCAATCCATGGAAAAATTATCACGAATTTCTGTATAATTAGACTCATCTTTTGTATTCAAAGTCGCATTATATAACGGATTATATACTTCAATGTCGCTGTACGAAGTATTGTCATCCTTACCCGAATGAACCAAAAATACTCGATTCAAATTTCCCTCATCGTCATAAGGAGCCCAATACGGATTCAATGAAGTATACTCGGCAAAAGAACCATAAGGAGAATTTTTTGACCAATTGCGGGTAAATTCTATCGTATTCCTAAAAAGTAAGTTTCGATAAGTATAAGAAAGTGTCGTATTAGCATTTAACGTATTACGTCCAGACTCTTTCATAACACCGGAAACACTATTATACGAAACTCCAAACTGATAACGCATCTGTTCATCTCCACCTTCTAAAGTCAACGAATGCTTATTACTAAAACCGACATGCAACGGTTTAGATAACCAATAAGTATTCACACCGCGTTGCACATCGTCATACACCTTTTTATAAGATTGATGTGCCGTAATTATTCCCGGATGAGTATCTGGACTATACATGCCAATTTTTACTTCATAAGCTAATTTTTCTTCTGCATTCATTAAATCATAACTGGTCAAATCTGGAGCCTCAATACCGAAATCCCCAGAGTAATATACTCTAAGTTCTCCAGATTTAGGACGTACGGTTTCAATAACGACCACCCCATTACCAGCTTTAGAACCATAAATAGCCTTTGCTGCAGCATCTTTCAGCAAAGTTACACTAGCCACCCGGTTCATGTCCAAATCGAACACCTTCTCGATGGTCGTTTCAAAACCGTCGAGGATAAACAACGGTTGATTCGGATTTCCCTCGTAATCACCTCTCACATTAGCGAAAGAGGTCTGCCCTCGCAATTGTACATCAGGCATCCGATTCGGGTCACTACCAAATTCCAAATTTTCTGAAATTTGGAAAGCTGGATCTAAATTTTTCAAACTTTTGATCAAATTCTGATTACCAGCACGTAAAATATCTTCACGTTTGAACGTGGATGCCGATCCGGTGAAACTTTCTGCTTTACGTGTAAACATACCGGTTACAACCACACCTTCCAATTCCTCAATATTCTCCTCCAACATCACCCGAAGTGTGTCAACTTTCTCCGTAAAGTCGACCTGTTTACTTTTATACCCTACAAAAGAAAACTCTAGTTTCCCGTGTGTCATGGGTAATAGTATCTGAAACCACCCACGTGCATCAGTCACGGTTCCAATGGAAGTTCCCACAACTTTTACCGTAACTCCCGGCATAGAAAGTTTTTTAGCATCAAACACAAATCCCTTCACTTTTAGCGTTTTTTTCTCCGGCTCACCAGTCTTTGCTTGAAGCTTTAAAACCACCAAGTCCCCATTTACCTCGAAACTTAAAGCGGTTCCTTGCAAACATCGTCTCAACACCTCAAACAAATCTTCATTTTTTGCTTTCACAGAAAGATTTGTCACGTTTTTCACATCTTCACTAGAAAACAAAAAAGAAAATTCCGATTGTTCCTGCAGAAGATCCAACACGTGTAAAAGAGTCACATTCTTCACATTCAAATTTACCTTTTGCTGCGAGAACGTGGTCGCATGCACAGAAGTTAAACCCAATACTAGTAGAAAAAATCCAATTTTCATCACTCGTAACATTTTTTTCGGCCACTGCCTTCGGCAATAGCAAGCATTCAACTTTTTTTTCATACATTTGTAATGATGTTAATATTATGGACTGTTTCCAGCAGTCCGTTGATTAAACTTGAGGGATGTTTCCAGCATCCCTTATTTCTTTACTATAACTTTATTCCCTCGATATTCAAAATGCACTTTACCCGTTTTCTCAAATTGTTCCAATAAACCTTCCACTCGTTCAAAACGACTGATCACACCGTAAAAGCAGAGTGATTCCAATTCCGCATCGGTAAATTCATACTCCATCTCGTACCAACGAGCCAACGTCCGCATGATATCCCGCAAAGGCGTATCTCTAAATACGAACTGACCTTTTATCCAACGGGTGTAAAAATCTGTATTTACTTGCTTAACCTCCAACTGTCCGCTTTCCCTATCAAATATTGCTTGTTCACCGGGAACCAATACCTGTTGCAACTCATCCCCTCCTGTCATTACTTCCACCTTTCCATGAACTAAAGTCGTACGTGTCGCAGCTTCATTCTTATAAGCATTCACGTTAAAAGCCGTTCCCAATACCCGCACATTCATATCACCGGTTTCCACCACGAAACGCCCTTTCCCCGATTCTACTTCAAAATAGGCTTCTCCCTCCAACCGTACCCGGCGCTCCGATGCTCCGAAAGCCGCTGGATAAGTCAAACGACTCTCTGCATTCAGCCACACTTGGGAACCATCACTTAATGTAAGATGATATTCTCCCCCCCGGGGAACCTCCACCGTATGGTAAAGCGTATCTTTCGTCAATTGGTTTTCTTCATAAGAAAGCGATTCTTTATTCAACTGAACATTTACCCCTTTGTCTACAATAGTTTGCCCCGGTTCTTTAGACGCAAGGTTGATTTCTGTTCCATCCGAAATAATTAAACGAACACTATTACTTCCCCACGCAATCATAGGGGAAGGTCTCTTTATCGGAATTTCAGGAGAATTCGATAACCACACCCAAGTGCCAACAACCAAAATAACCACAGCTGCCGCACTCCACGTGCATAATGAAAATATACGTCTTCGCCGTTTCTCCCTTTGATTTTGGATAAAATGCAACCAAGCTTCCGAGATCCGAGTCTCGTCAATCACTGGTAAATCCCTTTTATAATATTGACAAGCATGTTCCACAAAATGCCGACGTCCCTCATCATCCCCTACCCAACGCTTCAAACGCTCACGTTCTTCATCCGTAAGACAATCGTCTATTTGTTTCCGAATTAAAGTCCAATCGATTTGCTTTTGATTCATATCTTTTCTCGAATTTTACACCAAAAGACATGAACCTTCATTTTGGGTGACAAAAAATCAATTTATTTCTCTATTTTTCAAAAAAAGATATCCAAAACGAGACAAGAAAGGTTTTCTCTTAATATCTTATACGCTCGTTTCAAATGAGTTCGCACGGTATTTTCTGATAATTGAAGTAAATCGGCTATTTCCAAATACTTCATACCCTCCATCACGTGTAGCTCCACAATCCTACGCTGTTGTTCAGACAATTGAGATAAAGCCTTTTGAACCAAAGCAACTAATTCTCTATCATCTTCAACGTCATCATCCGCAAAAGACAATACCAATGCTTCAGCCTGCCGCTTTTTGTATTCATCCAAAAGTTGCAAGCGCCTGAAATAACGTAAACAAGCATGTTTTACAGAAGAATAAAGATAAGCTTTCAGGTTCAAGTTCTCCGGCAACTTCTTCCGTTTTTCCCACATTACGGTAAAACAAGACTGCACGATGTTTTCCGCTTCTTCTTCATCCATTACATAACCATAGGCAAATAAAAACAACGGACGATAATAGTAACGAAATACCTCTTCGAACTCCTTTTCCGAAGCAATTCGATTATTTACCATATCATTTTTCATTGATTTATCCCTAACCATTACATCTGTATTCCAAATACCACACAAAAATAATAAAATTTAGAACATACAAAAGTCGTCCTCGAAAAGAATAATCACTTGACATTTCGCTTAATCTGCTCCAATCCGGGTCGTAAAAGAGGAGAATTCTTAAAACGTTCTCTGAAAGTTTCCTCATCAAGCGACAACCAATCCTCCCGACTCATCCACATCAGCCATTCATTGGGAGAAAACTCATCAATATGATGCGCCACCGCTTTGCGGTTCCACGGGCAAATATCCTGGCAAGCATCACACCCAAAAAAACGGACTCCCATCTTTTTCTTTATCTCCGACGGAATCTCACCTTTTCTCTCTATCGTGTTATAAGATATACAAAGATTGGCATTGACTTCATACGCGGAAAGAGCCCCCGTGGGACAGGCTTCCACGCAACGGTTACATTGTCCGCAAAAATTTCTTTTCTCAGGTAATGAATAGGTGGAAGGTTCAAAATCAGAAATAATAACACCAATAAAACAATAGGACCCCAGACGAGGATTAATTAACAAGGAGTTTCGACCAACCCATCCTAATCCGGCCCGTCTCGCCCACTCGTGTTCAAAAACGGGAGCTGAATCAACGAAAACCCGCCCCATTATTTTTCGCCCGATCGTCTCTTCCAAACAAGCATACAATTTAAATAATCGATCTTTTACTACTCTGTGATAATCTTTCCCGTAAGCATAGCGAGCAACTACTGGTACACCTTCCAACTGAAGTTTCGGAGTATAATAATTTGTCAGAGTCACAATGACCGAGCGAGCCCCTTCAACAAGTAAAGCGGGATTCTCCCGCTTCTCCATATTATTCGCCATGTAATTCATTCCTGCATGAAATCCTCGTTCTACCCATTGCTCCAACCGCTCCCGCTCCCGGGATAAAATATCCACCGGAACAACACCACAGGCATCAAACCCACATGCTTTGGCTATCTCTGATAGTGACTCCATCTATAAAGTTATAAGGTTGATAAAGTTTGAAAAGTTGATAAGGTGCAAAATAACTTTATAAACCTTACAAACTTTATGAACTTAAATATCAAATCCCAGTTCCAACCGGGCCGTTTCACTCATTCTTTCCGGACTCCAAGCCGGCTCAAAAGTTAAATTTACCGTAGCCTCATCGATTCCGTCTATCGTCAGCACGACATCATGCACTTCCTGCACGATTTGGTCAGCAATAGGGCATCCCGGAGCAGTCAGGGTCATGGTTATAATCACCTCGTTCTGCTTGGGAAATTCAATACTATAAACAAGCCCTAATTCCCAAATATTTACCGGGACCTCCGGATCATAAACGGTAGATAACTTTTCGATTACTAAATCTTCCATTAAACTTTTTCCCATATCTCTCGTTATTTTCCCTCGTATGCCAAGGCATAATACTTTATTTGTTTCACCATCGACAATAACCCGTTAGAACGTGTCGGTGACAGGTGTTGAGTCAAGCCGATCTTGTCGATAAAATCCAGATTAGCATTTACAATATCGTGAGGCGTCTGACCGGAAAATACCCGAATCAATAACCCGGCAATACCTTTCGTGATAATAGCATCACTATCTGCTTCAAAATACAACTTACCATCTCGCAGTTCAGCATGAAACCATACCCTGGACTGACATCCTTTAATCAAATTATCATCCGTCTTATGCGTTTCATCCATCGCATTCAGTCCATTACCTATTTCTATCAGGTAAGCATATTTATCCATCCAATCATCATACATGGAAAACTCATCCACAATCTGATTCTCGATCTCTTCTATCATCATTGCTCTTATAATTTGAAAATCTTTTCTATCTTTCTTAATCCTTCACAGAAAACATCAATTTCTTCCCGGGTGTTATACATGGCTATGGAAGCACGGGCCATACCCGATACCCCGTAATGTTGCATCACCGGTTCCGCACACAATTGTCCCGTACGTATGGCAACCCCCATCTTATCCAACAAAGTACCCAAATCGAAAGGATGTATCCCCTCAATACCGAACGAGATCACGGAAGACTTATTCTTCGCATCCCCGTATAAAATAATACTCGGGATTTCTCGAATCTGCCTCATCGCGTAATCCATCAAGCCATGTTCATATTCGGCAATCTCTTGCAAGCCGATACTTTTCACGTACTCCAAAGCCTTACCTAAACCTATAACCCCAATAAAGTCAGGAGTACCCGCCTCAAATTTAAAAGGTAATTCATTATATGTCGTTTTCTCGAAACGGACTTCCTTTATCATCTCTCCTCCGCCTTGCCAAGGTGGCATCTGTTCCAACAAGTTACGTTTCCCATACAAGATACCAACTCCCGTGGGTCCATATACCTTATGCCCTGAAAAAGCGAAAAAGTCACAATCCAATGCCTGCACGTCAACCGGGATATGTTGGATAGCCTGTGCCCCATCAACCAAGGCATAAGCCCCAACGGCATGAGCCGCATCAATCATTTCCTTCACAGGATTCACCGTACCCAACACGTTGGAAACATAAGCAACACCTACCAGTTTTACCCGCTCGTTCAAAAGCCCCCGGAATGCCTCCATATCCAACTCCCCTTTATCATTGAAAGGCACAACCTTCAACACGGCTTTCTTACGTTCACACAACATTTGCCAAGGCACAATATTGGCATGGTGCTCCATCTCCGTCACGATAATCTCGTCGCCTTCCCGTATAAAAGCCTCCCCGAAAGTGTAAGCCACAAGATTGATACTCTCGGTCGTTCCCCGGGTAAATATCACCTCGTCCGTGGACTCCGCATGTATAAACTCTCTTACGGTCTCCCGGGCTTGTTCATTGGCATCCGTACATTTATTACTCAGATAATGCACTCCCCGATGCACGTTGGAATTATAACGCAAATAATATTCCGTCATTTTTTCCACCACTTGTAAAGGTCGCTGGGCCGTTGCCCCGTTATCCAAGTAGACCAACGGTTTACCATAAATTGTTTCCTCCAGTATCGGGAAATCCTTTCTAATCCGATTGACGTCAAACATAAATTATTTCTTACAATGCATCACACAATTGTGACACTTGGTTAATTCTCCTCTTAATCGTTTATCCACCAAACTATCGATCTCTTCTCGAAGAGGTGCAAGTTTCACCCGTCCGACGATCTCGTGTGCAAAACCGAACATCATCATCATACGGGCTTCCGCCTCCCCGATCCCGCGGGAACGAAGATAGAACATGGCCTCTTCATCAATTTGACCAACCGAGGCTCCGTGACTACACTTCACATCGTCGGCATCAATCACCAGTTGAGGTTTCGTGTTCACCTGCGCCGTATCCGTCAATAGCAAATTATTATTCGCTTGATACGCCTCTGTTTTCTGTGCATCGGGACGCACAATAATACGTCCGGCAAAATTAGCCAGTGCCGCATCGTCCAACACTCCCTTAAAATGTTGGTTACTCGTACAATGAGGTGCGATATGGTCGATAAAGGTGAAATTATCCACCTGTTGTTTTTTATCCGACAAATACATCCCGTACAAATTACTCTCGCATCCCTCTTCCGTCAAAGCGGCAAACAGATTGTTGCGAATAAACCCGCCATACAAAGAGATCACGTTGGCATCGTATCGGGAATTACGCTTCTGAGAAACAAATACACTGTTTATCTGCGAAGCTTCTATATGCTGATTTTGAACATGATAATATTCAAAAGCCGAATTCTCTCCCACAACAACCTCCGTGGCATTATTCAACAAAAAACAATCATCGGAAAGCGTGTGATCGCACACCAAAATAGTGGCTTTAGCGTCACGCCCTAAGATAACCATATTCCGTTGGAATGCCATCAAATCAGCATTGGCCCGCATCAAATTCACAATCTGCAACGGACGCTCCATCACCACCCGATCCGGAACATACACGAACACCCCGTCCTGAGCAAATGCCGTGTTCAACGCCACCAATCCGTCCGTATCCGCAGGTTTCGTGTACTGGTTATAATGTTTCTCGAATAACTCCTTGTACTTCACGCTAGCCTCAGCCATACTGCAAATCACCACGCCTTCAGGTATCTCCGGTGTTGCATTCTCCTGCACGAACCAACCGTTAATCGTCAAAATCAGATTGGTATCCAGATTCGGCACGTGACATTTGAACACCTCTCCCACTTCCACCTCTTGCTTGATATATTTCAGTACCACCTTATAATCCCGATCAAATACCGGTAAGGTGTCCGCGTAAAGATAGTCCTCCGTTTTATAGGGAATTCCACCCAAGGCTTTGAAACGTTGAAACGCCTCCTCCCGGTGTCGGTTCATCACGTCACCGCATCCCTCTTGCAGCAATCGTTGGCCCTCCCGAAACAGAGTCGCAAAATCATTATTTATCTTTTCTAATCTTTCCATCTTCCATTACTTACCGGACTCAACTTCCTGTTTAATCCAATCATAACCATACTTCTCTAACTCCAATACCAACTCTTTGCCTGCCGTCTTCACAATGCGCCCGTCATACAACACGTGTACAATATCCGGCACAATGTAATCCAACAAACGTTGGTAGTGAGTAATAACGATAGTAGAATTATCCGGACGTTTCAACTTGTTCACCCCACTGGCAACGATACGTAATGCATCGATGTCCAAACCGGAATCCGTTTCGTCCAGAATAGCCAGTTTCGGCTCCAATACCGCCATTTGGAATATTTCGTTCTTTTTCTTCTCCCCTCCGGAAAAACCTTCATTCAGAGAACGGTTCAACAAACGACTGTCAATGCTCACCATCTCCATCTTCTCCCGAATCATCTTCAAAAACTCGCTAGCCGGATAAGGAGGTAATCCCTTGTACTTACGTTGCTCGTTTACTGCCGTCTTCAAAAAGTTAACGGTACTCACCCCCGGAATCTCTACCGGATATTGAAAACTTAGGAATATTCCTTCCCGAGCCCGGTCTTCTGCCGGAAGTTCCAACAGGTTCTTACCGTTAAACCAAACTTCACCCTCCGTTACCTCAAAACACTCCCGTCCGGTAAGCACGGCCGACAAAGTACTCTTCCCTGCCCCATTCGGTCCCATAATCGCATGGACTTCTCCGGCATTCACCTCCAAATCAATCCCTTTCAATATTTCTTTTCCGTCTATCGCGGCATGTAAGTTTTTTATCTTTAATAAACCCATTTTATTTTAGATTTTAAATTTTAGATTTTAGATTTCCACTGCTCAAACCGTCTCTACTCTAAAATCATAAATCGTAATTCATAAATCGTAAATCTATCAACTTTTAGTTGTTATCTTTTAACTTTTAGTTTTTTATCCAACGCTCCCCGCCAAACTGATTTGCAACAGTTTTTGTGCCTCAACAGCAAACTCCATAGGCATCTTGTTAATCACATCTCCGGCATACCCTTTAATGATCAAGCCAATAGCGTCCTCTGTTGAAATTCCTCGCTGATTGCAATAGAAAATTTGATCTTCTCCGATTTTGGAAGTCGTTGCTTCATGTTCCACCTGGGCCGTGGGATTTGCCACTTCCAAGTAAGGGAACGTATGAGCCCCACATTTATCGCCCAAAAGCAAAGAGTCACATTGAGAGAAATTCCGGGCATTCTTACAATTCTTAACCACCTTTACCTTTCCTCTGTAAGAATTGGAACTATATCCTGCAGAAATTCCTTTCGAAACAATCCGGCTACGGGTGTTATTCCCAATATGGATCATTTTAGTCCCCGTGTCTGCCTGCTGGTAATTATTCGTCACGGCCACGGAATAAAATTCACTGACAGACCCGTCGCCCTTCAATATCGTACTCGGGTATTTCCAAGTGATAGCCGAACCCGTCTCCACCTGTGCCCAAATCAATTTGGCATTATCCCCTTTACAAATACCTCGTTTGGTCACGAAATTATAGATACCGCCTTTCCCGTTCTTATCTCCCGGGTACCAGTTTTGCACGGTACTATATTTTACCTCCGCGTTCTTCTCTACCACAATCTCCACGATAGCCGCATGCAACTGATTCTCGTCCCGCTGCGGAGCAGTACATCCTTCCAGATAACTCACGAAACTTTCCTCTTCCGCCACGATCAACGTGCGCTCAAACTGCCCCGTGTTTGCCGCGTTGATTCGGAAATAAGTAGACAACTCCATCGGACAACGCACCCCTTTCGGGATGTAAACGAATGATCCGTCACTAAACACGGCAGAATTCAATGCTGCAAAAAAGTTATCGGAATAGGGCACAACCGAACCCAGATAACGTTTCACCAAATCCGGATGATTCTTCACGGCCTCTGAAAACGAGCAAAAGATCACCCCTCGCTCTGCCAGCGTCTCCTTGAATGTCGTCTTCACCGAAACGCTATCCATCACGGCATCCACTGCCACCCCGGACAACGCTTTTTGCTCATCCAAAGGAATTCCCAACTTATCAAACGTCGCTTTCAATTCAGGATCGACCTCATCCCATGATTTTTTCTCCTCTTGTTTTGGGGCCGCGTAGTACACGATTTCCTGATAATCAATAGGAGGAATATTCAATTTCGCCCACGTGGGCATTTTCATCGTAAGCCAGTGACGGTAAGCCTTTAAACGGAATTCTAGTAACCATTCCGGCTCTTCCTTCTTTTGTGAAATCAAGCGGATCACCGATTCATTCAATCCCTTCCCGATCATCTCGGTTTTCACGTCAGAAACAAAACCGTATTTATACTCACCCTCTGTTACTTCATTCAATATATCGTCTTGTTCTTTAGCCATAACTTTTATACCCTATTATCACCAATTTATCAATCTGTGCAAAAGTACAAAAAAATATTACCTGTCAATCATCTCTCACGTAGATAATATCTATTACGTAATAAATCTCCATTATGATTCATTCCCTTTCTCAAAACACTTCACCACAAACTTGTAACCGAAAAGTTGTAACGTGTCACGTGGCTCTGCCCCATTATCATTTGCTCGATTCATCAATTTAGCGTATTTTTGTTTTAAATATTAAGAACTGAAACATGAGTGAAAACAAACCATTAACAAAACTATCCACGTTAGGGGAATTCGGACTGATTCGCCACCTGACACAAGATATAAAATTAAAAAACCCATCTTCCCTAAAAGGAGTTGGTGACGATGCCGCCGTACTCGATTACAAAGACAAGAAAATATTAGTCAGTACGGATATGCTGATTGAAGGCGTACATTTCGATCTGGCTTATGCCCCGTTAAAACATTTAGGATACAAAGCTGTTGCAACAAATGCCAGCGATATATACGCCATGAACGGGACACCTCGACAGATTACCGTTTCCCTTGCCGTTTCCAACCGTTTCTCCCTAGAAGCAGTCGACGAATTGTACGAGGGAATCTATCTCGCTTGTGACCACTATGGGATTGACCTCGTGGGTGGAGACACGACCTCTTCACAAACAGGAATGTGTATCAGCATCACGGTGATCGGGGAAGCCAACGAGGAAGACATCGTTTACCGTAACACCGCACGAGAAAATGACCTGATTTGCGTCAGTGGAAATTTGGGTGCAGCTTACATGGGCCTTCAATTGCTGGAAAGAGAAAAGGTCGTGTTCAAAGAAAATCCCAACGCCCAACCGGACTTCTCTGGATATGAATACATCCTTGAGCGTCAGCTAAAACCGGAAGCGAGAATGGATATTATCCAATTACTCAAAGAAAAAGGTATTAAACCGACAGCCATGATGGATGTTTCCGACGGTCTCTCATCCGAGGTATTGCACATCTGTCATGATTCCGGCCTTGGCTGTAACATCTACGAGGAGAAAATTCCGATTGATTACCAGACCTTCAAAATGGCCGAAGAACTCAACATGAATGCTACCGTGTGCGCCCTTTCCGGGGGAGAAGATTATGAACTATTGTTCACAGCTCCACTCGACGCTTACGACAAACTGATTACCATGGAAGAAATCAGCATCATCGGACACACTTGTGCCAAAAGCGAAGGTTACAATTTAATCACGAAAGACGGTAATTCATTTGAACTGAAAGCCCAAGGTTGGGTAAACTTCGCCCCATCCGAGGATAAATAACAAACCACCATGAACAAACTGGAAAATATACTTGACGAATCTTTACTACACAGTGCCAGCGGGGACCGGAAGGCCCTCCGTCTGTTACTTAAGAAAGTCATTCCCGATCGTTTCCACTATTACCACGAAAGCCGGGATATCACCCGCCAGGAAGAATATGCTGATTTATTATACAAAATCCTCCTGCTCGAACTGGATGAAGAAGAAGAGGAAAGCATCGAGCTGGCAGAACTCGCCTACTTGGGCATCAGTGAATCCATTTCAACCGTTCCGACACATATCTACGAGAGCCTTAAGAAACGTATCATTTTGATGCACTATTTCTCGGATTATTTCACGGACAGCCTAATTGAAGTCTTCCTGAAAAAATACCGGGAGAACAACCTATTGGAGGCCCGGAATCTAGCCTTAGAATCCATCGAACGAATGCAATTGTTTGATATTTTCTTGATAGAACAGAATTTCGATGACCGTATTGACCGGGATGAACAACTAACAGACGTCTGCAACGACATCGAACTTGCTCCCAACCTCACTGACGAAGAACTAACGGAAGCACAATTAATGCATCAAGTATTATACGCCTATCTGAAAGCGAAGTACCGCAAATGAGATACAAGAAAACAGAGAGCTTTTTCAAACTCTCTGTTTTCTTGATTCTTAACGATTCGAATTAAATCTTCTTTCTCTTGGGAATCTTTGACCTCTATCGTCGCCACCTTCTTCTCTGGGTCTAGCCTTTTTTACAACAATTTTTCTTCCTTGAAATTCAGTTTCATTTAAGGCATTGATCGCGTTGAAGCCTTCCGTTTCATCCTCCATTTCAACAAAACCAAAACATTTAGAGTTACCAGTTTCTTTGTCCATAATAACTTTGGCTGAAGAAACAGAACCATGCTCTGAGAAAAGAGCCCGTAAGTCCTCACTCGTGGTCGTAGAACTTAACTTTGCAACAAAAATATTCACAATAAAAATAATTAAAATTAATAATACATATAGAAGGGTACGTAGAGGTATATCTTTGGTTTCAACGATAAACAACTATTTATCTTCTAACGCGACAAATATAAGTAATTTCTTAATAATCAAAAATTAATCACGCATTTTTTCTTTATTTTACACTAGATTCATCCCCTCGTCATAAATACTGAATCACAGCCTATTTTACTCACTCCAATTCTTCCCTTCATCATTTTTTTAGTCCCCTTCGACTTTTTTCTCCCTAAACGCTTGCGATTTCAAAAATTTTCTCTACTTTTGCACCCGTTAAACAATAACGATGGTGCCATAGCTCAGTTGGTAGAGCAAAGGACTGAAAATCCTTGTGTCCCCGGTTCGATTCCTGGTGGCACCACTGAAACAAAGAGAGTTACGAAAGTGACTCTCTTTCATTTTATGGTCATTTTTAGGTGTTTTAGGCTTGATGTTTAAACCATGTTTAAACCAATTTGTCAACTCAAATAAGTTTATAATTCCCCTTATCGAATTTATTATTTACAACTTTTTTATCTCCATTACTAATTAAAATCACTACTTTTGTAATAAACCTAAAATACAAGATGTGTTCTTTTCAAGGGAACGAATAAAGTCTATATTATAGATGATAAAACTTTCGGAGGTTCACTGTACCAGCAATATCTACAGGCTATGTCTTGGTTGGAAAGCAAACTGCAGGTAGCTTATAAAATAGAGGGAGCAGGACCAAGAGAAGAAATTTGGGAAATACCTCTGACCGTATTTAAAGAAGCCATTATAAACGCCCTGTCACACCGTGACTACTACGAACAAGGTGCAAACATTATGATAGAAATGTTTGACGACCGGGTAGAGATTTCCAATCCCGGAGGACTTCTGCCTGTTGTGGCTAAAGATTTCGGGCACAAGAGTATGACACGTAACCCGTTAATCTTTGGATTATTTACCCGCATGCACTTGGTTGAAAGAGTCGCATCCGGTATTCCTCGTATGCAGGAAGCCATGAGAGAAGCAAATCTGCCCGAACCGAAATTTCATACGGAGGGGATGTTTACGGTAGTATTCAAAAGGAAACACGGCATCATGAGTGATACAGTAAATGATACAGTAAATGAGAAGGAGCGGGAAGTTCTTAACTTACTAAGGCAACAAGGAGGATTAAATGCTACAGAGATAGCACAAGAGCTAAAAAAGAGCATACCAACAGTAAAGCGGTATTTAAGTACTTTATCCAAATTAGACTTGATTGAATTTAGGGGAGCACCTAAAATAGGAGGATATTATTTGAAATAACCCTATTAACCTCTGTATTTACATTCGGAATTGAATCCAAATCACAAAAACTATGTGAAACGATGCAAAATCGCAAAGACCTTATTCAAGGGACTAACATCGTAACCTTCTCCTTTCTTTTTTACCCCTCAAAATTCATTACCTACAACTTCTTTCATCATACTGAAAGAAATCTTATATTTATACTAAAAGAAATTCAATTAGTAACTCACCATCTTCGGGAAGAAGTACCAACTCTCCCCCTGTGGCTGCCTTGTCGATCACGGGAAGGAAGTCTGGTGAGTTAAAGGCGTATTACGAGAGAAAGGTTAAGGAAGGAAAGAACAAGATGACGGTCATTAACGCGATCAGGGCAAAGCTGATCGCGAGAATGTTTGCTGTCATCAAAAAAGATCAATTTTATACCCCTGTTTATTCATGAAATATTTGCATAAATCATAAGAATACCTTACCGTGTTAGTTCCTTTCCCGCTAGCGTTCAACGTGGAAAGCTTGTCCCCGATTTTATCTATTCGGTTTTTCTGCGTGCGGAGATTCGCTCGCACCATCCAGGAGAAACGTTCTTCGAAATTTTGAAAAATGTAATACGACACGGACGCCGTGAGACCTTGTGACACTTGTTCCCCAGCGTTAGTCATGTAGGTCGAGGTTCCAGAGGACAACGGGGTACTCACTTTTATCAATAACGGGTCTGTTATCTTGTAATAATAATCAAGGGTCAACGCGAAACGTTTGTTGAACAACGTCACGTCCAACCCGATATTCTTGTCCAAGGTTACCTGCCATTTCAAGTCCGCGTTCCCGATCTGCGACAACACGGCACCCAACCCGAAATAGTTCATCGAACCGTACTGGAAAGCGTAAGTCAGCAACGTTTGCGCCGAATCGAAACTCTGGTTTCCCGGATTACCGATCGAGGCCCTCAACTTCAGCAAGTCGATCCACCCGAGATTGTCCATGATAAACTTTTCCTTGTGCAAGTTCCATCCCAATCCCACCGACCATGTCGTGTTATACTTACGAGAAGTTCCGAAAACAGACGAACCGCTCGTCCGCAAGCTGAAATCCATCAGGTAACGATCGTCGAAAGAGTAGCCCGTGTTGAAATAGCCGTTCACGGATCGAGACACGGACTCGTAATAAGTCGGGGTCCCGTTCTCCGGGTAACCGTTTGAGAAAGAGGGATACGTGAAATCTCCTTCCGGGAACCCGACCGCGGAATATCCTTGCGTGAGCGATTTGTTACTAAACACGTTTCCCCCGGCGACCAAATTAATTCGATGTTTACCAAGCACTTTCGCGTACGTCACGCTCAACTCTCCCTCTACTTGATTCGAACGTGTGTTTGTCGAAGTGTATTGCCCTTTCTTGATCATCTCCACGTTCTCGTACCGGGTATCATTCGGGGAATAAAATTTCTCCGTGTCATCGTTTCCATAGGTCAAACCTATTCGGGCCCGCACTCGCCATTCTTGTGTCGGGAAATACTCCGCGATAAAATAATTACTCAAAGCGAGATTCTTTCCCTCGTCCCGGCTGTTCTGGCTTGCATTCCACAACGGGTTGGAAGCCTCGAAGAAATCGTTCTTCTCCAGCCATTTCTCGATCGTACCGTCGGCACCGTGTTTCTTGTAGTACGGGTTCGCCCGCGCGTACTCGTTAAAGGCCACGATCGGGTTCTTGTAGTCGGTAGATGAAAACGAGAACTTGTTCGAGAACTGGAACTTCGACACCCGGTAAATCAAATCGATATTACCACTCATTACCGCTCGATCAGATTCTTCCATCACCCCGGAAATCCCGTTATAACCGGCACCCAAACCGAACAAAAAATTACCCTCTCCACCTTGCACATAAAGCGAATGTTTCTGGTTCACACCCACCCGCAAAGGTTCCGCCAACCAATACGTGTCCACCCCGCTCTCGATCACCTTCAACTTCTCGTTATACAGGTTTGTCAATTCTATCTCGTTTGTCGTGGACCAGTTCACAGGTTCGTACCTCCCCGCCAACCGCTCGAACTCCAATTTCTCCCTCGCGTTCATCAAGTTATAACTCGACAAATCCGGTATCGAGAGATTCATGTTTCCCGTGTAACTCACCTGCAACTTGCCCGCCTCCGGTTTCACCGTCTCCACCACGATTACCCCGTTGGCCGCCTTCGAACCGTAAATGGCCGTCGAGGCTGCATCCTTCAATATCGTGATCGAGGCCACCCGGTTAATATCCAAGTCGTTAATCGCCGCCAACGTCGACTCGAAACCATCCAGGATAAAAAGCGGCTGGTTCGGGTCGGCGTCCAGCTCGTCCCTCAAGCCCAGCATGCTCGACTTGCCACGGATCTCCATGTTCGGCAAGCGGTTCGGGTCCGATCCGAACTGGTTATCCTCCAGTATCGCGAAAGCCGGGTCCAGCGTCTTCAACCCCTGCAGGATGTTCTGCGTTCCCATCGTTTTCAACTCCGCGGCGGAATAGGTGGAAGCCGAACCCGTGAAACTCTCCTTCTTACGGGTAAAGATACCCGTCACCACCACGTCCTCCAACCTCACGTCCTCATCCCGCAACACGATTGTCAACTCCTTCTGCTCCACGCCCGCCCTCAACCGGGGAATCCTCACGATCTCCGTTTTCATCCCGATAAAGGAAACCACCAGCGTGGCCGTGTCTGCCGGGATCAACAACTTGAACTTCCCGTCCACGTCCGTGGCTGTTCCCATCGATGTTCCTCCCAGGCGAACCGAAACTCCCGGAATGGGTTGCTTCTTCTCGTCTATCACCTTTCCCCTCACCTCCCGGTTCTCCACCCGGGTAGAATCCATCGTTCCGGCCCTCGTCAATAGCGGAAACCCCAACAATAAAATCATAAATAACCGGATTGTCACGGTCACCGTCTTTCGATCCGACAGTAATTTTCGCTTAAAAACTTTCCTGTCATAAGTTTTTTTCATAACTTTGATTGTTAATTAATTGATAAAATTGATTCTCACAAGGGGGTGATATTCAACGTTTCTCAGGCATAGAATACACCCTCTATTTTATTTCCCTGTCTCTTTTTGTACCATATTTCGTATCTATTATTCCATTTTATTCTCTCATTTTAACCAAAACGGCTATAACTTTGTCATGACAACTATGACATACCCAAACACCACCTTGTCATTCAATACAAAGATTATATAAAAACTGATGAAGAAATACAAAGACCAGAACATTCCCAACTCACAACACAAATGTTCTTCACGTCAACCTCGCTACAAGTAAATGATGATATCTTTATTTCATCTCTTTAATACTAAAAATCAAAAGAGTTATTGAAGTCGGCTTCCCCTTTTACACGCAAAAATACAATTACGATTTACCTCCATAAGCTTTTTTGTTTAAGATTAGAGCGAAAAAAACGGTTCCGCCTGTCCCGTTGCATAACACCACTCAGAGGCTGTGGGTGCATTAACACTCCACACGGGGGTACGGAACCGCCGTATGGAGTTAACAAGCAAAAAAAATGCCTGCTACACTATGGCAGGATTCCCCACCTCTGAGTATATTATGCATTGCAAATATATAAACATTTTTACAAAAAACAAGTATCACCTCAAAAATTAACAATCAAAATTATCCAATGTAGCATATCTTACATTTACACCATCACGATACATCATCATCCACACCTAAAGAGCATATTTTTAAAGCTTTGAAGTGAAGGGTTGCATTGGCGAGTTGAATCTGCGTAATCTGAACAAATACTACTTTACAACGAAATATATTTTACGTGATTTCGATATGATTATACCGTTTGACCGATACCATCTTTATACTGAAAACTATAGGAAATCCTACCGAAATCCTAGGGAAATAATCCCGCTTAGTCGTTGCTCAGACGTTGTTCAGACGTTGCTCAGACGTTACGGGATAGTTCAGCTACGAGTAAACGTCGAATGATCTCTGAGTATGTGGTATTATTTGGGTTTATTTACTGCTTTATTTGGGTTAGAATTGAGTAATATCACGGGTATCTTTCTTGCACTTCTTTCTCTGGCATTGGCAAAACTATCAACAATTCCTTGTTTTCCACAAAGCCATTGGGTGAGACTTGATTCTGTCAACGATGTCCTTGTCTTCAAACAACAATTCTGGTACAAACGTTCTGTTGTTGAAATTTCTTACATATTCTTTTTCGGAATCTGTAAGAACCAGTAAACTCATAAGGAAATTTTTCACCTCCGTCTTGGCTTTCTCAAAGTCGAAATGCTCACTTCTTCGTAGCACAGGCAAAAGTTGCGAACGGATTTGTGGAAAGCGTATCTTGTCTATTTGTGGAAAATCGGCAAAATCTGTTGGCGTGTTGTTGTCTTTTCTGCTTGAACCAACGGTTAGATAAAAGACTGTTGCCTTTCTTAATAGTATTTGTTCATCATCAATTGCAAATAGTTGATGCTCCACCATATTATATACATCATAAATGTCACGTGCAGCACTTCTGCCAATAAGGGCATTTATCTTGGTGGCAAATAGTTCGATAGGTGATAGCGAACGCACTTTCACATCATTCAGGAATGGGATGACTACATGAGTTTCAATGGCTGGCAATATATGACAACGGTCAGAATAATTGATTTCAATCTTGATGCCGTCATTGTTGCCAGCAGCATTGGTGTAATGGAATACCCATGAGTCAAGGGTATGAGGATTTTTTGAGCCTGGGGCAAGATGATAGCTTTCCGTTTCCATATAGCGAAGTATCTCACTGTTCACTTCTTGGCGAATGGATAGCATCAACTCACGGTCGCAATCTACCGTAAAGTCTAAGTCAATATCTACAGACAATCTTGGCAACTGGAAAACTGTGAGATTGATGGCTGTACCACCTTTCAGCACCAAGGATTTCGACAATAATGGGTTATTATGAAAATAGTTGAGTATCTCCACAAGTCGCATAACCTTTTCGAGGTTGTCACGAATAAAGCCTTGTTCTTTGGCTACGATGTCAAGAACTTGTTTATTATATGAGTTCATATTCTTCTTTTGAGGTTAGTTCTTGTGGCACATACATACGCCATTTGCTTACAAAGGTATCCGAATCTTCATCATTGGTCAACCATTTTACGCTTTTAGTACCTTTTGTTCGGCATAGTTCAATAAGGGAGTCCGAGATGTTGGCTTGCTCCTTGATGCGCTCCAACAGATAGCCTGTCTTTTGGTATAGGAAAGTCTTGTCATTCTTTTCAAGATAATTGATGATTTTCTCTTCATCAAGCAGTACGATGGCTTCCATACAATGTAACAATTCCTCTATACCACCAGCTCGGTCAATGCGGTCGAAACAATCCAGCAATGTACTTTCTATATCTGTAACTCGCACGTATGGATTTCCTTTGGGAGTCATCACGCCAATGATTTCTTTTGTTTGACGACAATAAGTGTAATCGACATCTTCAAAGGAAAAGGAATTAAAACGTGACAGACTTTTCACAAATACCTCGTTGAAAGGTTGGTGTGCCAGCCCATGAAATTCCAATGCTGTATGATAGCTGATACAAGCCGTATGAGATAGATGACTCCCGATTTCGTATTTATCACAAACTGGTTGTTTCGATGCAATATCCACCATGCAATAGGTGTTGCGCCGTATAGACACAATCCACCCTTGCTGTTTGTATCTTGCAATCAACCCTTTCACAGACTTCAATTTACCATTTAAGACCTCTGAAAGCTCTTCTATGGTAAAAATCCGTAGCCTGTATAGTATGTTTAATTGCTCTATCATTGTTTCTAATTTGACGCAAAGATAGATAAATGTGCTTATTTACAAGAAAAATCAGAAACTTTTTATTGTTTTTTGTCTTTTGCTTGCAACTAATAGTCCGACATTGAAAGAGCTATTTCCCAATGAAGTAAGCTCTTTCGGGAGTAACCAAATTACGAAAAGTACCATTCCGTATCGTTGTTAGGAAACAATATACTACCTTTGTAACACAAACACAAAGAGTATGAATGAATTAAGAAATATGCGCCGCAAGCGCCAGCAACTACCAGAAGAAGAAACAATATATCTTCTTCGCCATGCGACATCAGGTGTACTGTCTCTACTTGATGAAAGTGGCTATCCATACGGAGTACCTATCAGCTATGTTTACGATGATAACAAATTGTACTTCCATTCAGCATTAAACGGGCATAAGATAGATGCGATACGCCATTCTGACAAAGCCTCATTCACTATTATATGCAAGGACGAGGTACATCCTGAAACATTCACCACTTACTTCCGCAGCGTGATTTGCTTTGGACATTTGCGAATCATTGATGACGCAACAGAAAAACTCAACGCATTGTATCTACTGGGCAAACGATACAACCCGAATGACGAGCAAGCGTTGGATACTGAAATACAGAGTAGTATTAATCGGGTGGCAGTTATAGAGTTTTCGATAGAACACCTCACAGGCAAGGAGGCAATCGAACTGACAAGGCAGAGAGAGGCCCAAAGACATCCTTGACTGCGATTGCTTTCAAACTCAAGTTTACAACACAACTGAACATCCACGATAGTAATATCAATAATTACGCCCCAATGTTAGCATACACCTACATCAACAAAGGAAACTTCAGACTTCAAGAGAAGCCACTTCCCCAAATAGCGGATTCACGAGATGCCATCGTGCGTGTCACGCTAAGCAGCATCTGTACCAGTGATTTACACATCAAACACGGGAGTGTACCCCGTGCCGTACCAGGTATTACCGTGGGGCACGAAATGGTAGGTGTCGTGGAACAAACGGGGACTAACGTCACGACCGTGAAACCTGGAGACCGAGTGATCATTAACGTGGAAACCTTTTGTGGAGAGTGCTTTTTCTGCAAGAAAGGATTCGTGAACAACTGCACCGATCCCAACGGGGGATGGGCATTGGGATGCCGCATTGACGGGGGACAGGCCGAGTACGTTCGTGTTCCCTATGCCGACAGTGGACTCAACCGCATCCCCGACACGGTGAGCGATGAACAAGCGCTTTTCGTGGGTGATGTACTTGCTACCGGATTTTGGGCCGCACGCATTTCGGAGATCGCAGAAGACGACACGGTACTCGTTATCGGGGCCGGGCCGACCGGAATATGTACCCTGCTTTGCGTGATGCTAAAGAAGCCAAAACGAATTATTGTCTGCGAAAAGTCTCCCGAAAGGATTCGGTTTGTCAGGGAACACTACCCCGAAGTACTAGTAACCGAACCGGAAAGATGCAAAGAGTTCGTCCTTGAGCATAGCGATCATGGAGGGGCCGACGTGGTACTAGAAGTTGCCGGGAGCGATGACACGTTCCGCATGGCATGGGAATGCGCCCGCCCCAACGCCGTGGTAACCGTGGTTGCCCTCTACGATAAACCGCAACTTTTACCGTTACCCGATATGTACGGCAAAAACCTCACGTTCAAGACCGGAGGTGTGGATGGTTGCGATTGTGCCGAAATCCTTCGCTTGATAGAAAAAGGCGAAATTGATACCACACCACTCATCACTCACCGTTTCCCGCTAAATGAAATCGAAGAGGCCTACCGCATTTTCGAAAACAAACTTGACGGGGTGATAAAGATTGCGATAACGGGGAAATAAACCCCAATGTGGTGGAAAAATACTATCTTTGTCATCATATTCAACTTATGACAAAAGAGTTAGACAAGGAATACAGGCGGTTATTACTGTCCCAACGAATTGACAGTGGGTCTTTGAATTATGACCTATTGCGACAACATATTGAAGTATTCTCTCGATCCGATGTGTTGCGGAGTCAAGCCGTAACTATATATGACAACTTCCGTTTCGAACACGCCTATGTGTCAGAATACCACAAGAGACAGTTTGGGAACGGAGAGATCGAAGTACATCCCGATGATTTGAATGATGTGCTGAAAAATGCAATAGCCTCACTCAAACACGTGTTCCAAGGCAACAGGAACTTCACTCACATGAAGGTCATCCGCGAGTACAGGGCCAAAGTGGGAGGTCGATTCCGCCGTGTCACGGAGTCATTGCAAGTTTTGGAAACAGATCAACTTGGGAATATATGGCTAGCGCTGTGTATCCTCGAAATTTCACCCAATCAAATGCCGCCATTCACGGTCAATTCTCAGATCATCAATACCGCTACAGGAGAGGTGTTTTCGCCTCTGACAAAATATTTTCAACGCGAATTAATATTAACGAAGCGCGAATTAGAAATATTAAACCTCATCTCACAAGGAAAGTTGAGTAAGGAAATCTCGGAAAATTTACACATAAGCATCCATACCGTCGATACCCATCGCCAACATATATTGGCAAAACTGAATGTGGACAACTCGCACGAAGCTGTACGTTGTGCCTTGTCGCTCGGCTTGATAGAATACTGATAAATCAGTATTTTCCACCTCTTGACAACAGCCTAATTTTGCAACAAAAAAGTTGATATGTACAAGAGGTTCATTATTTTGATATTTGGGATACTATCTCTATCTGCTACCGTTTACGCACAAAGTTTCCAAACGGTTCGAGGAACGGTAAAGGAGCAAAACGGCAACCGACCGATTCCCTACGCCACAATTGTGCTATCGGGGAATGATCACACGATGGGTTGCACGACCGATTCTTTAGGGAATTTCGTATTAAGTCGGGTTCCGATAGGACGTTATGATATCCATGTAAGTTTTATCGGCTACGAGCCGGTAATCATCAAAGAATTGCTTGTCAGTGGCGGTAAAGAAACATTCATCGAAGTGGAGATGATTGAAAGTCAGACGGTACTCGAAGAGATAGTTGTGCATCCCCGAATCAACAAGCAGGAACCGATTAACAACATGGCTCTTGGCGGCCGGATGCTCAGTGTAGAGGAGGCAGGGCGTTATGCCGGTGCCGCGGATGATCCGGCCCGGTTGGTATCCTCTTTTGCAGGAGTGACGCAAAGCGTGGGGAATAATGGTATTGTAGTTCGAGGGAATGCGCCCAAATTCCTGCAATGGCGTATGGAAGGCGTGGAGATCCCCAATCCCAATCATTTTGCCGATGTTACAAGCTTCGGCGGTGGCGGTTTCACAGCCTTGAGTAATCAAGTACTCGGCAATTCCGATTTCTTTACGGGAGCCTTCCCCGCAGAGTTCAGCAACGCACTTTCGGGTGTTTTTGATATGTACATACGCCGTGGCAGTAATACTAGCCATGAACATGCAGTCCAAATCGGTTCGCTCGGAGTCGAAGCCGCATCCGAAGGTCCATTCAAAAAAGGCTATGAAGGCTCTTATCTTTTCAATTACCGCTATTCTACCCTTTCATTGCTCTCATTTATGCTTCCCGAAGATGCCGATGGAACGAACTATCAAGATTTGTCGTTTAACATCTTCCTGCCCGCGGGGCAAGCTGGCATATTCTCGATATGGGGAGTCGGATTGATTGATCATTCGGGTACAACACCAGAACCGGACCGCAACAAATGGAAGTACGAACAGGACAAGCAAAATCAAGACGTAAAACAGTATATGGGAGCGGTCGGTATCAAACACAAAATTTACGTGGGAGAAGATGCTTCAATTCAATCCACATTTGCCACAACCATCAACAATATCGATATGCATACCGAACTACTCGGTAACGATGACCGCTTGTTACCCAAGAACATAGTTCGTAACACCTACCTCAATTTCATTGCATTGAGCGATTTCCAAAAACGCTTCGGTAGGATACACACAAACCGCACGGGCATCCGGTGGACGGGACTTCGATACGACCTGACATTTGCCGATGCAGCCGGACACATCGGTGATTTGGTCGAGATTGCCGATGAATCGGGGTTCAGCTCGCTCGTGAATATCTATTCCGAATCCATGCTTACCCTCGGAAATAAAGTGAAAATGAATATCGGTATCACCGGACAGTGGTTCACGCTCAACGACCGTTATACCATTGAACCCCGGCTGAGCGTGAAGTGGAAATTCGCACCCCGGCAATCGCTTTCATTCGCCTACGGCATGCATAGCCGGTTGGAGATGCTGAATTACTATTTCACAAAAGATGAAAACAGCCGGATGATAAACAAAGACCTCGATTTCACGAAAGCGCATCACGTTTCGCTCGGATACGACCTTTCGCCCGGCGAAAATCTCCACCTGCGGATAGAACCTTACTTTCAATGGCTCTACGATGTGCCTGTTATACCCGGAAGTACCTTCGCAATGCTCAACTTGCAAGGTAACGAAGATTGGTTTATTTCAGATCAGCTGATAAACGCAGGCAACGCCATAAATTACGGTATCGACATTACGTTCGAAAAGTATATGTCCCGCGGATTCTATTACATGGCGACAGCCTCGCTTTATGATTCGAAATACCGGACTTCCGACAAGGGCACATGGTATGACTCGCGCTACAACCGCCATTTTGCAGTCAATTTACTTACCGGAAAGGAGTGGATGTTGGGCAAAAACAAGCAGAATATGTTAGGTGCAAGCGGGAAAGTAACTGTTCAAGGAGGCGATCGTTACTCGCCCATCGATGCAGAAAAATCCTTGTTGCAACAAGAAGCCATCTATAATGAGCGAAATCCTTATTCCTGCCGGTTCGCCCCTATGGTACTGGCACATCTGACAATAAGCTACCGGATCAACCGGAAAAAAGTATCACATGAATTTGCGGCAAAACTGATAAATGTCACGGGGTATAAGGATTATTACGGGCATCGCTATAATTTCCGAGATCATACAGTCGAAGCCGAACGTGAAGCCAATATATTACCAAACATCAGCTACAAAATCAATTTTTAATACCGGATATAATTACCTAAATCTATTTAAGACATGACAAATGAAAAAGGCAATAATTGACTGGCCTTGATCATAATTGTCCGCTTCCGACCAAGCATGATAACGTCGAAATCCGCTTTATAGCGTTGAACAATTTCGGCCATCACTTGACGACAAGCCCCACATGGCGTGACATGATCCTCCACTTCCATGCCATGATCACGGGCTGCAATGGCGATTGCCTTGATTCCCGTCTCCGGGTAAGTGGAACAGGCATAAAACAAAGCGGTCCGCTCGGCACATAAACCAGAAGGGTAAGCCACATTTTCCTGATTGGTACCGCAAACGACCTCCCCGTTATTCATCAACACGGCAGCCCCCACGGCAAAACCCGAATACACACAATATGCCTTTTTTATGACATTCAAGGCCGCACGACACAAATCCTCGTATTCTTCCGGGTAAGATTCCCGGTATATCGTGTAATCAATCTTCAATTCCACTTTCTCCATTCTATTTTTTTTCGTAATTTTACCGCCAATATAAAACATTATCGGAAACTATGAACAAGATTTATGTTATTTTATTTTTAAGTTTTATATGTGTTAACATTTGTGGAGCCTCTACGGACAGTCGCAAAGCATTTATTAAAAAATATAAAGATATTGCCATCGAAGAGATGGATCGTACAGGAATCCCCGCCAGCATTAAGCTCGCCCAGGGTATATTGGAATCCGGATGTGGGAAGTCCCAACTGGCAATCAACGCGAACAATCATTTCGGTATCAAATGCCACAATTGGAATGGCCCTAGCTTCACCATGGACGATGATAAACGAAATGAATGTTTCCGGAAATACAGGAACCCGGAAGAATCATGGATTGACCACAGTGAATTTTTGCTTACCCGTCCCCGCTACGCCTTCCTGTTCGACCTGCCCAAAACAGATTATAAAGGCTGGGCAAAAGGATTGAAGAAAGCGGGGTATGCAACCGCTTCCGATTACGCGCAGAAACTCATTAAAATTATCGAGGAAGAAGAGTTATATCAATTCGATCGCCCGGGTAAAAAGATCCGTCCGATACCCAATGAATTAAACTATCAACTCAGCGAAAGCAAAAACTACCAGAGCCGAGTGGTATATATCAACAAAATCCCTTCCGTGAAAGTGAAAGAAGGCGACACGTTTGAAAGCATTGCCCAGTATTTCAACATTCCGTTGAAAAAATTATTGAAATACAACGATAAAAACGAGCTCTCTATCCGTACGGGGATGCACGTGTTTTTGGCAAAGAAAAAGAACAAGGCCCCCAAGGGTTACACCTTCCATAAAACAAAAGCGGGAGACACCATGTACATGATTTCCCAGATATACGGGATCAAACTCGCCAAATTGTTGCAGTATAACTATATGGAAAACGGTGAAAAACCCCAGGTCGGAGAAATGATCTCGCTAAGAGGTCCTGCTCAATTATACTAAAGGAGAAAAATTAAATGAAAAAAAATAACGAGCCATTCTTTAAACAGAATTTTATATTCGGATGCCTGATCGGAGGTACCTTCATTTTTGCATCTTTGTTATTTATTTTGGCAGGCAAAGGCGTCGTGGTGAACGCACAATTTCACAACATCATCATGATGCTGACTATTTTCGGAATTTTCATGGGTGTCCGGAAATACAGAGATGAACAACTGGCTGGTGTCATTTCTTACGGGAAAGCACTGAAAACAGGAATATATATTCTTTGCATCGCTTCATTATGTTATGCCGTGTACGTGTTCTTTTTATACACGTTTAACGCGGATTTGCTGACTGAATTCAAAAACGTGACAATAACCACGCTAAAGATTACCGGTCAGAACTCCCCGCTTTTCAAAATGCTCGAAGAAAACATGGATGTATATTTTGTTCCCGCCAGTATTGCTTTCGGGGAGCTATTCAATAGAATCCTCGTAGGAGCAGCCTTCTCGCTATTTATAGCCGGGTTGGTCAGAAGAAGTAAATTACCGTTTAACCCGCAAGAATTTTAAACATGAATATTTCAGTAGTCATACCGTTATATAACGAAGAAGAATCATTACCTGAACTCTCGGCATGGATCGAAAGAGTCATGGCAGCGAACAATTTTACCTACGAAATTATCATGGTAGATGACGGGAGTAATGATAAGTCGTGGAAAGTGATCGAACAACTATCCGCAAAAAATAATCACATACGAGGCATTAAATTTCGCCGTAATTACGGGAAATCGGCCGCGTTACATTGTGGTTTCGAGGATGCACAGGGAGACGTGGTTATTACCATGGATGCAGACTTGCAGGATAGCCCGGACGAGATTCCGGAACTCTACCGCATGATCATGGAAGAAGATTATGACTTGATTTCCGGATGGAAAAAGAAAAGATATGACCCAATAACCAAAACGCTTCCAACAAAACTCTTCAACGCAACTGCCCGAAAGTTTTCCGGCATAAAATTACACGACTTTAATTGCGGGTTGAAGGCTTATAAAAACACGGTAGTAAAAAATATCGAAGTGTACGGGGAAATGCACCGCTACATCCCGATTCTAGCCAAACAAGCCGGATTTACCCGGATCGGGGAAAAGGTGGTTCATCATCAAGCACGGAAATACGGGGTTACAAAATTCGGGCTCAACCGCTTTATTAACGGTTTCCTTGACTTACTTTCCGTAACTTTTATTACCCGGTTCGCTAAAAAACCGATGCACTTATTCGGTGCTCTGGGGACCCTGTTATTCATTATCGGATTCTGTGCCGCTGCCTGGATTGGTGTTGAAAAGTTGATCGCCGTGGCCAACAATCTGAGAGCCCCTCTGGTAACGAACAACCCTTATTTTTATATTGCACTAACGTGCATGATCATCGGCTCGCAACTTTTCCTGTCCGGTTTTCTGGCAGAGTTAGTTTCACGAAGCGCCAGCGACCGGAATGTTTATAGAATCGAGAAAAAAATATAAATCATTATATTCCTAAATTAAAAATGTCCACCTCATTTGAAGTGGACATTTTCAATAGGGATATTTTCAGTTTTCTCCTTACTGTTGAACGTTTGGCAATTCCAAACCAAGGCCTTTCACCTTATCAACGCGTTTCAAGATAACACCGATAATCAAAGCGGCAACTCCCAAGCAAGCCAACATGACAAGAGGCCATGTATAATTGTAGGAAACAGCAGCTTGTTCCGGGGTAATCAAGTGGTTGTTCAAGTCATTTACAACTTGAGGATTCGTGTTATCCAACACTTTACCGATCAGCAACGGGAAAAGCCACAAACCGATATTTTGAATCCAGAAAATCAAGGCGTAAGCAGAACCGATCACCTTCTGATCAACCAATTTCGGAACACTCGGCCACAATGAAGCCGGAACCAATGAGAATGATGCACCCAGAATCAAGATTGTTACGTACGCGATCAAGACACCTCCAATGGCACTATCTTTAAACAAAGGTAAGATGAATGCGAATGTCAAATGGCATACAATCAACAAAATAGAACCGAACATCAACATGGAAGCAGCCTTACCTTTATTGTCAACCACTTTACCAAGAATCGGCGTGATACCTACTGCCAATAACGGGAATACGGCAAAAATAGTCTCTGCCGACTGGCGCATATAACCCATGTAGCAGAATACAATCAAACCGATCACGGAGATAGTTAACAACAATGTTTTCAATGACTTCTTGTTTGTGAAGTTAAACGCGAATGCAGTAGCTGCAACGACCAACATGATACAGTATTGAATAATCGTCACCGTATTTCCTGCCCAGAAAGAACCTTCGGCGGGAGGAGTGAACGACAAGTTACATTGCAACATGTTAACCGCATATTTCTGGAACGGGAAAATAGCCGAGTAATACAACACACAAAGTAATGCAACCAACCAGAAACCGCCACTTGACAGGATTTTCCCGATATCTTTAATCTTAAAGGGTTCATCCTTTTCTTCTGCCTCACCCGTTTGTGCATCCAATTTCTTATCCATGAAGAAATAAACAATGAACATGATCAACGCAATCATCAATAACACTACTCCAAAAGCAACAGAACGAGAAACATCAACCTGTCCTCCAAGTTTCGCAAAGAAAGGAGAGAAAATCATACACGTGGCAACTCCCAAACGCGCTAATGCCATTTCTGACCCCATGGCCAAAGCGATTTCACGACCTTTAAACCATTTCACGATACCGCGAGAAACCGTGATACCAGCCATTTCCACACCGCAGCCGAATATCATGAAACCAACCGCAGCCAGTTTAGCAGATGCCGGCATCCCCTGGTAGAACGGGGAGATTCCCAACTCGTCAAAACCCGGAATGTAATTCAAATTGTTCGTAAACCATGCTTCCAACCCGCTTCCCTTAAAACCTTCTGCAACAGCATACCATTTAATAATCGCACCGATTAACATTACACCACCTGATAAAAGAGCCGTGAAACGAACACCCATTTTATCAAGAATGATACCGGCAAAAATTAAAAAGAATACGAATACATTCAAGAATGTTTCAGAACCCTGCATTGTTCCAAATGCCAATGAATCCCAACCACGTTCCGATTGCATCAAATCTTTAATCGGTGATAAGATGTCCATAAATATGTATGAACAAAACATGGCTAATGCCAGCAACAATAACGCAGCCCACCGAACGGCTGCATTGTCTCTAAGAGTAAGCTTTTCTGTCATTTGAATTTATTTTTTATAGAAATGAAGAAAATAAATAATGTTTTTCTATAACCACGCACCTTTACCTCTTCACATCTAAGTAAATAATTTATTTTGCAACAAAAATAATATTTATTTTTAATAGAGAATCATTGTTATTCTTTAAAAATACGGGGCATCCAAAATAAAAGGGAATTGCCGGATTTCAGTCTGGCATGACAGAATATCAAAAAACTTTTTCCCGTGGAAACATTCTTGTGGAGAAATGTTGTCTGCGGAAAGCATTTTTGTTATCTTTGCTATATATAAAAATAAAATACATGAAACCCAGTTTGAACGATTTTACCAAAAACTGCAATACTCGAATACTTTTTTTACACGTAGCTTAATGCAACAAAAACATTGGGAATCACGTCTTATCGATATTCGACATCATGGCTATTCGGATTCTTATATTAAAATACATTACATCATGGAAAATAGAGTAACTAAACTGTTCAATATAAAATACCCGATCATTCAAGGGGGTATGGTATGGTGTAGCGGATGGCGCCTAGCCTCTGCGGTAAGTAACAACGGGGGATTAGGATTACTGGGTGCCGGTTCCATGCACCCGGAGATGCTGGTGGAACATATCCGGAAAATGAAAGAGGCCACGGATAAACCGTGGGGAATCAATGTCCCGTTACTTTACCCGGAGATTGACCGGCTTATGGATATTATCATCCAAGAAGGCGTTAAGATTGTTTTCACCTCTGCCGGAAGTCCGAAGAAATGGACTCCCTTGTTAAAATCACATGGCATTACCGTGGTACACGTGGTTAGTAGTGCCTTGTTTGCAAAGAAATGTGAAGAAGCAGGAGTGGATGCCATTGTTGCAGAAGGTTTTGAAGCCGGGGGACATAACGGACGGGAAGAAACGACCACGCTCACGTTGATTCCCAACGTGGCGGCATCCTGTTCACTTCCAGTTATTGCCGCGGGAGGAATATCTTCCGGAAAATCCGTGGCAGCCACCATGACTCTTGGAGCAGAAGGCGTGCAGATCGGAACCCGTTTTGCCGTTGCCGCAGAATCTTCCGCTCATCCGGCATTCAAACAACGGGTATTCAACACGGAAGAGGGCGGCACCCTACTGGCATTGAAAAAACTTGCCCCCACCCGCTTGATTAAAAACGAATTTTTCAACCAAGTAAAAGCTTTAGAAGACGCCGGAGCAGAAGCCGCTCAATTAACTGAACTTCTAGGCAAAGGACGGGCTAAGAAAGGTATCTTCGAAGGAGACATGACAGAAGGCGAGTTAGAAATCGGACAAATCGCATCCATGTTGCACAAAGAAGAAACCGTGGCTGAAATTATGGAAGATATTATCGCTGATTTCAACAAAACGATGAGTAATTTGGGCGATTTGAAACTATGAAAATGAATTTATATTTATGATAAAATTTACACGTCATACATTAGACAACGGCTTAACGGTGATCTGCAACACGGATACCAGCACGCCATTTGTATCCGTGAACATCCTCTATAAAGTAGGTGCCCGGGATGAAGATCCCAATCGCACGGGCTTTGCTCATCTTTTTGAACATTTAATGTTCGGGGGATCCAAACACATCGCCGACTACGATTATCACGTGCAGAAGGCAGGCGGGGATAGTAACGCTTTCACGAATAACGACTACACGAATTATTACATCACGATTCCGGCTCCCAATATCGAAACGGCCCTATGGTTGGAATCAGACCGGATGCTGGCGCTCGATTTCTCCCAGAAATCACTTGACGTTCAGCGCAACGTGGTCATTGAAGAGTTCAAACAACGCTATTTCAACAATCCTTACGGGGACATTTGGTTGAAATTACGTCCTTTAGCCTATAAGGTACACCCGTATCAATGGCCTACTATAGGGAAAAACATAGACCATATTGCAGGAGCTTCCTTGGAAGAGGTGGAAGATTTCTTTCATCGTTTCTACGCCCCGGATAACGCCATACTAAGCATCAGCGGGAATATTACCGACGAGAAAGCCCTTGAGCTCGTGAAAAAATGGTTCGGAGATATTCCTCCCGTCCACTACACGAGAAAAGCGTTACCGATGGAACCGCAACAAACCGAAGAGCGTCGCCTCGTGTGCGAACACAACAAAGTTCCGGCTGATGCGATATATAAAGTATACCATATGGGCGACCGGCAATCGGATAATTTCTACACGTGCGACACGATCTCGGATATACTATCCAACGGGCAATCCTCCCGATTATATATCAACCTCATTAAAAACGGAAAACTATTTTCGGAGGTAGACGCCTATATCACCGGGGACATGGATCCGGGATTATTCATCTTTTCCGGAAAACTCTCGGAAGGGGTAGCGATAGAAGAAGCTGAAGCTGCCATCCAAAACGAAATCGATCGTTTTATCGAGGATCCGATTTCCGAACGGGAACTCCAAAAAGTAATTAATAAAACGGAAGCTCGTATCTCTTACAGCGAGATCAATTACCAGGGTAAATCAGCTAACCTGGCATTTTTTGACTACCTGGGAGATATTAACCTGATTAATTCGGAGAGTAACCGATACGCGGAAGTATCCCTTGATTCGATAAGACAGACCGCACGAAAACTATTTTCCGCAAAGAATTGCTCTACCTTGTGGTATCTAAAAGACAAATAATTGCTACTTTATATGAACAGAAATATAGAACCGCCTATTGCAGAAATCTCTCGTCCCACCTTGTGGGGGCATCAACAAATCACGCTTCCCAATGGCATCGAGATCGTGTACCTCCACGATCCCAACCAAGAGGTTTTCAAGATGGACGTGGTACTCGCGGCCGGGATTTATAATCAATCCCGCCCGGTTATCGCATCAAGCATGATCAATATGCTTAACGAGGGAACCCGACAACATACCTCTGCTGAAATTGCGGAGTTGTTTGATTATCATGGAGCATACGTGGATTACAATTGCGGTATGCATAAAGCAGAATTAAGCCTGATTTCGCTTAATAAATACGCCTCGCAAACCATTCGTATGTTGGCAGAGATGACGCTTGAAAGCACATTCCCGCAAAAAGAATTGGAAACGTATATCCGTAACCGGAAACAACAGCATCTGGTGAATATCGAAAAGACATCTTACCTTGCCCGAATGGAGTTCATATACCGGATGTACGGGAAAGAACATCCTTACGCTAATTATTTCACACTGGAAGATTTCGATCAAGTAACACCGGAATTATTACTCGATTTCTACCGGGAAAGAGTGCAAGCATCGCAATGCAGAATCATGATTTGCGGGAATGTCAGCGATACGGTGCTACAGGAAGTAAGCCAGGCCTTTTCGCCGATGAGCAGTAACCCGTTACCTCCGGACAAGAATTACACCATACAACCGAGTAGTCCCGGTAAGTATCATATTTCCAAGCCCGATGCCGTACAAACCAGCATTCGAATCGGGAAAAGCGGTGTCGCTTTATTGGATGAAGACTACACGTATTTTCAACTTTTGAACATGGTACTCGGCGGTTATTTCGGCTCCCGCCTGATGTCGAATATCCGGGAAGAAAAAGGATACACCTATGGTATCGGTTCATACAACGTTACCATGCCACAAGCCGCCCACTGGATGATTGCCACGGATGTCAACACAGAGGCCACGGACGCCACGATAACAGAGTGTATAAAAGAGATTCGCCGCCTGCAGGAAGAACCCGTACCCGAAGAAGAACTAAGCCTTGTGAAGAGTTATTTTAACGGGGAATTACTACGGGAATTAGACGGTGTTTTCTCCCAATCCGATGCCTTGAAACACAAGCTCAATTACGGACTGGATAATACATTCTATCTCCGGGCTATCGACAAGATCCGTACCTGTACTGCCGAAGACATCATGCGTCTGGCTCAAAAATACTTGAACGTGGACGATATGTATATTGTGACCGCCGGGAAAGATGCTTGACAATTCTCTCCACCTCCCCTTGTACAAAGGGAAGGTGGAGAAGTTGTTGTTTAAAGATTGACTTTCAACGCACGCTCTTCATTCCAAGCATTATATTCCCAAGTCTATTTCTTTTCGACTTCTTTCGATACAGGTTCTTGCAACTGAAAATTAATCGGCACGGTATATGAAACCCTCACGGCTTTTCCTCTCTGTGTCCCCGGTTTCCAATTTGGCATTTCCTGTACAACCCTTATAGCCTCTGCATCCAATAAAGGATGTACAGCACGAGCCACTTTCACATCTGTAACTTCTCCTGTCTTCGAGATTATAAACTGGACAAATACTTTTCCTTGGATATTCTTCTCCATCGCTTCTTTTGGATACTTTATATGTTGTGCTACATATTTTTGAACACTTCCACCTAGGAATTGTGGCATATCTTCAACCACTTGAAAAATGTCACTATCCGAACCCTCATATTCAAGCTCTCTCACCATTGGCAGACTGGTGTCATCCAACATTCTTACACGCATCCGATCACCAACTTTCACCGGAACCAACATGTTCTTTTTACCAGCATGAGAAAAAACAAGTTCTGTACCTTTATCAACTGCCAACATAAACTTCCCATCCCATCCGGTATGCGTCCCTTCTGCAGTATTTTTAATCAACACGGAAACCCCGCGCAAAGCTCTGTTATACTGGTCAACAACAGTTCCGGATACAATCAGCTTGCCTTTATCGACCAGAATTACCGTATCCCGATAATCTCCCTGATACACAACCGCCTGCACGTTACTAGACAAAACCAATAACGCAACAACCGGAAATAGCAGTGCATACTTGAGCAATCCCATTTTCGAAGTCCTTTTTTTATTCATCATCATAATACGCTTTTTTAATGGTGTCACATTAAATTTATTTACTATTTGAGCTGCAGCCGAAGGATGAGAAAGACGAAGGAGATGATATTGATAAGCTTTCCGGTCAATACCGGAGTTTACAACCCGCTTATCAGCCAGAAATTCCAAATTACGACGAATCTCCCCCTTCAATAACCACATTGCCGGATTGATCCAAAACAATGTACATAATAATTCGGATACCATCACATCCAAAGAATGATACTGATCTACATGAGTTTTTTCATGCATCATAATTTCCTGTAAATCATTCGATTCATATAATGACGGATTGATGAATATCCATTTGAAAAAAGAAAAAGGAGCAACTTCACCTTTTAATAAAATAATCGGCGTCGAGAAACAAACCGCTCTACTCCTCTTTTTCAGCAACTGAAAAATCGAAAATACCTGAATCATGATTCGTCCCAATAAAAAAATCACAACACCTAAATATCCCAAACACAACACGTCAAACACATTTATTTCCACGGGAACTGAAGGCGCTCCCACGGCTACTTCCGGTAAGAGATTGCTCGCATATTGGGCAATCGCATGATGAATAACGACCTTTTGATCTTCTCCAAAAGAAAATAAGAACATTGGATACAAACATGCCAAAGTAAGACTAGCTAACAAATAAACCCTTCGGAAAGTAAAAAAAGTATCCCGACTGAATAATAGCCGATAAAAAAGATAGAACACGACTAGCGCAATATTTACCTTTATCAAATAGATCCATGTCGCATTGGTAATCATGGCTTGTACATTTTATTGTTTCTCTATTAGCCGGATGATCTCTTCAAGATCTTTTGCCGAAATCTTTTGCTCTTTAGCAAAGAATGTTACCATCTCCTTGTAAGAATTTTCAAAATAATTACGAACTACCCCGGACATAAACTTTGTTTTATATTCATTTTCATCCATAACAGGAATATACTCGTAGATATTTCCATGCTTCTTACTGGTTAAAAATCCTTTTTTCTCCAAGTTCTTCACGATAGAAGCAACTGTCGTGTAAGGTGGTTTCGGTTCTTCCATTCGATTTAAAAAATCTTTTATCACGCCACTTTTCACCTGCCAGATGATCAACATGACCTCTTCTTCTTGATGCGTCAATTTTTCCATACGAACTACTTATTTACGATTCTTTCGCAAATCTACGAAAATTTCGTAACAACACAAACTTTTCGTAGGAAATATATTTAT
Source organism: Butyricimonas faecalis (assembly GCF_003991565.1). Taxonomy (NCBI): domain Bacteria; kingdom Pseudomonadati; phylum Bacteroidota; class Bacteroidia; order Bacteroidales; family Odoribacteraceae; genus Butyricimonas; species Butyricimonas faecalis. The sequence continues at coordinate 1,912,065 of NZ_CP032819.1, forward strand.
AACATTTTCTACCCACCCACGTATAATATCCCCAAAAAGGGAAATATGAAAAGAATTACATTCATTTTTTTGATGAGCATACTGTTTTTTGCAACAGGTCAAGCACAGAATAAAAAAGAAATACGCTTCGAAAAAGAGTTTCAGAAAACGCTGGCTCTGGTAAATAGTGATCAATTCACCATGAAGTTCTATATTGCTACCCCTACCGTACAAACACTTTTCACGCCACCGGGAGCGGGTGCCAACATAGACATCAACCCACAAAACTGTTACTTAAGTATAAACGACTCACTGGTAACGACACAACTTCCTTATTTCGGCAGAGCTACATGGACTTCCAATTCACACTTAGATTCAATTTCTTTCAACACGGTATTATTCAGTCGCACGGTAAAAATTTATCAAGATGGAAAAAAGAAAGCCATTGCCTATCAAATAACCGTTCGCACAAACCAAAATATTTGTTATCTGAACCTGGATATTCAATATGACGGCACCTGCTATTTATATTTTAGCGACCGCAATAGGGTGCCAATCAGTTATGTTGGGCAAATATTCCCCCGGGATACCACTATGCAAAAAAGATATAGGCCATCACCAAAGCAGCAATGATGCCGGCCAAATCGGCAATCAAGCCACAGGGTATGGCATAACGTGTATTTTTAATTCCCACGGCACCAAAATACACGGCGATAATGTAAAAAGTCGTATCTGTAGCCCCTTGGAAAGTTGAAGCCAAGCGTCCGGCAAAAGAATCCGCCCCAAAGGTATTCATGGTATCAATCATAAGCCCCCGAGCCCCACTCCCACTAAGCGGCTTCATCAAAGCCGTCGGTAAAGCGGGTATAAAATCAGCATCCAACCCGCAAGCCAAACACAAACGTTCCAATCCATTCATCAACATATCCATCGCTCCCGCCGCCCGAAACACCCCGACTGCAACAAGAATCGCCACTAAATAAGGAATAATCTTTATCGCAATAGAAAAGCCTTCTTTTGCACCATCAATGAACGCATCGTAGACATTTATTTTGCGCCAAGCTCCCATCGCAATAAAGGCAATAATAATCGAAAAAAGAATAACATTACTAGCTACCGTAGAAATCGTTGTAATCGTCTCTTTATCTAACCCGGAAAAATACCAAATCAAACCACCCACGGCCAATGTTCCCCCAATCAAATAAGCCATGACAACCCGGTTGAACAGGTTCAATCGCTGGTACACGGCCACTGCAATCAAACCGGCTAACGTGGACACGTAAGTTGCCAACAATATCGGAATAAAGATGTCGGCAGGATTCGCTGCCCCCATCTGTGCCCGGTACACCATGACCGAAACTGGAATAATTGTCAAACCGGATGTATTCAGCACCAAGAACATGATCTGCGCATTGGAGGCCCGGTCTTTACGAGGATTAACTTCCTGCATTTGCTGCATCGCTTTCAAACCCACGGGAGTCGCAGCATTATCTAACCCAAGCATATTCGCCGCAATATTCATCATAATCGAACCATACGCAGGACTATCCGGTGGTAATTCCGGAAACAACTTTCGAAAAAAAGGACTGATCAACCACGACATTACTTTCACGGCTCCCCCTCGCTCCCCGATTTTCATGATACCCATCCACAAGGTCAATACCCCCGTCAAACCCAACGAAATTTCAAACCCCGTTTTCGACATATCAAAGGTGGCCTTCACGATGGCAGAAAAAACTTCTGTATCACCCATGAAGATCAATTTACCAAGCGCCACGATAAATGCCGCGCCAAAAAAGAAAATCCAGATATAATTGAGAACCATAAAATCAATTGAAAACGAAAAATTGAAAATTGAAAACAAAAGGTGAGTTTTTCTTTTCAACTTTCAATTTTCAACTTTCAATTTTCAATTATTTAATGTTTTGCTTTACACGCTTTTAAAGTGTTTTGCAACAAAGTCACGATAGTCATCGGTCCCACACCACCGGGAACAGGGGTAATATATGAACATTTAGGAGCCACGTGATCATAGTCCACATCTCCTACCAGTTTCCAACCATTCTTTGCCGTCTCCGAAGGAATACGATGAATCCCGACATCCACCACAACAGCCCCCTCTTTCACCATATCTTCTTTCAAGAAATGCGGAACGCCAATGGCCACAATAAGGATATCCGCCTGACGAGTGATATCTTTCAAATTCGTCGTTCTACTATGGCACAATGTAACGGTACAATTGGCATTCTTGGCTTTCCGGGACATTAACACCGCCATGGGAGTTCCCACAATGTTACTTCTTCCTACAACGACACAATGCTTGCCTTCTGTCGGGATATTATAGCGGGTCAGCAATTCCACAATTCCTGCCGGCGTTGCCGGTAAATAAGTCGGCAAACCGAGAACCATCCGTCCCACGTTACAAGGATGGAAACCATCAACATCTTTATCCGGATTGATACGGTTCAAAACTTTCTCTTCAGAAATATGCTTCGGGAGAGGTAACTGCACGATAAATCCGTCTACATCCGGATCATCGTTCAACTTATCAATGACTGTCAACAACTGCTCTTCAGTGATATCATCACCATAACGCAATTCTGAACTTTTCATCCCTACCGCCTGACAGGCTTTCACTTTACTAGCAACATACGTTTCGCTAGCCCCGTCATTTCCTACAAGTACAGCAACCAAATGCGGAATCTTTTTCCCTTCTGCCACGAAAGCAGCGATTTCATCTGCAAGTTCTTGCTTTACCTGTGCTGAAATTTTTTTACCGTCAATAATTTCCATCAAACTTATTAATTTATGATTTACGATTTATGATCTATGATTGATGAAACGCAAATCAGAATCGAAAATCATCAATCATAAATCCTAAAATTCTTAGCGTTTTCTCATCGGAGCCTTCCCCATCATCTTACCACCTTTAGACAGCATCCGCATCATCTTTTTGGATTCTTCAAACTGTTTCAACAAGCGGTTTACATCTTGGATGGTAGTACCACTACCGGATGCAATACGTTTACGGCGAGAACCATTAATTAATTCCGGATTCTCCCGTTCTTCCGGGGTCATCGAGTAAATAATAGCTTCAACTCCCTTGAATGCGTCATCATCAATATCCACGTCTTTCAACGCTCTACCTACACCCGGGATCATGGATGCCAGATCTTTGATGTTACCCATTTTCTTGATCTGTTGTATCTGACTCAAGAAATCATTAAAGTTAAATTGATTCTTGGCAATCTTTTTCTGCAACTTCTTCGCCTCTTCTGCATCAAATTGCTCTTGGGCTTTTTCAACCAAAGAAACAATATCACCCATACCCAAGATACGGTCAGCCATACGTTCGGGATGGAATACATCAAGAGCTTCCAACTTTTCACCCGTACCGACAAATTTGATCGGCTTATTTACCACGGTACGAATAGATAATGCTGCTCCACCACGGGTATCACCGTCCAGTTTGGTCAGAATCACGCCATCAAAGTCCAGACGATCGTTAAATTCCTTCGCTGTATTCACGGCATCCTGTCCGGTCATGGCATCCACCACGAAAAGAGTCTCTTCCGGATCGATCGCTTTCTTGATGGCAGCGATTTCGTTCATCATCTGTTCATCAATAGCCAAACGACCTGCAGTATCGACAATCACCACGTCCTTACCTGTTGCCCGGGCCTCTTTCACGGCATTCAAGGCAATTTTCACCGGATCGTTATTTCCTTCCTCGCTATACACGGGTACTCCGATTTGCTCCCCGAGCACCTTTAACTGCTCGATTGCTGCCGGACGATAAACGTCACAAGCAACCAATAAAGGATGTTTCCCCCGCTTGGTTTTTAATAAATTAGCCAGTTTACCGGAAAACGTTGTTTTACCGGAACCTTGCAGACCCGACATCAAGATAACAGCCGGATTACCTTTTATATTAATATCGACATGAGTACCACCCATCAACTGGATCAATTCATCATGAACGATCTTCACCATCATCTGCCCTGGCTTAACGGCAGTCAGCACGTTCATTCCCAATGCCTTTTCTTTTACCGTATTGGTAAACTCTTTCGCAATCTTATAGTTTACGTCGGCATCCAACAATGAACGTCTCACCTCTTTAAGCGTTTCTGCCACGTTGATCTCGGTGATCTTTCCCTGTCCTTTTAAAATCTTAAACGATTTTTCTAACCTCTCCGATAGATTCTCAAACATAATTTATCAATTGAAATTCGAAAATTGGGAATCAAAATGCTCTTACATCTGATCTCCAAGATTCGCTATTATAACTCTTAATTAATTCATTCCCCGCAAAATTAATAATTTTACCCGAAAACATACATTTTCACTTTCAATTTTACGAGACTCTTCTTTTTACTATTTTCGACTGATGTTCTTCAATACAACAAACGTTTTGTCTATTAACGAGTTATCCACCACAACGGTAAACTCATTGGTGGAAGAAATAACTTCCGTTAAATTGATTCCCTCCCAAGATAACTCCTTCATTATACAATAATAGAAACCGGGTTGAAGTATATTTCCTTTAGGAAGCTTTAGCGTAACGGACGACAAACCGTTCTTTTTGAAAATACATTGTTCTTCCTTAAAATGTTCATCCACCATTCCTTCCATGACCTCACTTACGACTAAGTTGGTTTCAAAAACTCCCTGTACCACCGTGTAGAAGACCTCATCTCTTCGTGCAATGGATTTCAACACTCGGATATGACAATCCATCAAGGTATTTGAATTTTTAAAAGTATAATCACACAAGTTACTCCTTAGGATAATATCCCCCATATTATTCAGCAACTTGTTTAATTGCACCTGTTCACGCACTTGCAAATAAGGAGCCAACCGATTCAATGCCATCACGATTGCACCTGCATTTACCGGCTTTCCCAATAATTTCTCCACTTCTCCCTGTATCTGTCTGGCCAAAGCCGAGATATTAATAATCCCTGCTGCCAAAGATTCCGACAAATAAGGCTTGTGCTTTACGATTCCTTCCACCGCCTGGGCTACACTGATCATGTTAATTGAAAATTGAAAGTTGAAAGTTGAAAATTATCTCTCTCATGATTAATATAATTCGATCCACTCGTAAGCATTTCCCACGTAATTCATGTAACGAATGAAATCTTCCGTTTTTATGGCTAACGAGGCGTGATTGTCATTCGGGTGGAATGACAATCTTTTCGCTTCTTGCAAATGTTTATCTAAAAACACGTACACGTGATGTTCCGTATCATTCAACAAACCGAAAGGGCTAACCGAACCGGGACGTAATCCCAAATATTTCTCCATCCGAGCTTCAGAGGCAAAACTTAATTTACCCTGTTTCAGCATTTTTTCCAGGTCATGAATGGCCATATCATGATCACATTGAAGGATCACCAGATAATGACGATTCCCTTTGTGATTTCTGAAAAACAAATTCTTACAATGCGTACTATCCAGATTTTTCCAATACTGTCTGGCAATCTCTATCGTCGGTGCAGCCGGATGTTCCGTATATTCAAACTCTATCCCCAGAGCTGCCAACGTTTCATATACTTTCTCCTGTCCTACCATGTGCTAATTCTAAATTTAACCATTTTAGATTTTAAATTCATTTCGTTTTCCCTGCCACGTATCCAACTCCTCCAAACGTTTATCCAACTTCGCCGTGAACTCGAAATTTTTAATCCCCCATTGCGGAGCGATTAAATATTCGGAGGGAGATTGATTCACGAAACGTTCCAAGTAAACGTCGGGACGGATTCGCTCAATCACTTCCACGACAAAATCCAAATATTCATCCAACGTGTAAAGGTGGAAAAGAGCCGGATTTTCCAGATATTGTTCTGCCAGACGAGTCCCTTTCACGATTTGCAACTGGTGAAGTTTCAATACATGAATCGGCAATTCACTCAAACGAATGGCTCCCTCCAACATGGATTCACGACTTTCTCCCGGTAACCCGAAAATCAAATGTGCTCCAATCGTTATTCCACGTCCTGCTGTTTCCCGGATAGCCTGCTCCGCAACAGCAAAATCATGTCCCCGGTTCACTTGGCGTAAAATAGTATCATTCACAGACTCCACCCCGTATTCCACGCAGACATAATATCGTTGAGCCAGCCCTCCCAAATAATCCAGAATCTCCTCGTTTACAACATCCGGCCGCGTCCCGACTACCAATCCCGAAATCATCGGATGAGCCAAAGCCTCCTCGTAACGCTGTTTCAACACGTCCAACGGTGCGTATGTATTCGAATACGCCTGAAAATAAGCCAAATATCTTTGCCCATTATACTTTCGGGCAAAGAAATGGATGCCTTCATCGATCTGTTCCGTGATTCCCCGTACGGCTCGACAATAGCCAGGATTAAAACTCTCGTTATTACAGAATGAACATCCTCCCACACCCTTACTTCCATCCCGGTTAGGACAAGTAAAACCTCCATCTATCGACAACTTTTGCACCCTTTCCTGAAAAAGAGTCCTAAAATAAGTCGGATAATCATTATATCGTTTTTTACCGGGTTCAAATTTCATCTGGAACAAAATATTAACAGGTCGCAAAAATAAATATTTATCTGTTTAAAATTTAACAAATCTCTCTAATTTTTTATTAGCACATTCATTTTTACCTAGAAGCGACCTATTTCATACGTTTGCGTGAATTTTAACCATTTTTTTCTATTTATATATTCAAGAAAAAAATTATCTTTGTACTCCAAGATGAAAATTTTGAGAAAAGAATGATCTATAAACAATCACTCCTGAATGTCAGGAGGTAAACGCAAAAATCTAACAGAATTATGAGTACGAAGTACGTTTACACCTTTGGTGACGGAAAAGCAGAAGGAAAAGCAGACATGAGAAACCTGCTAGGTGGTAAAGGCGCCAATCTTGCCGAAATGAATCTCATCGGAGTTCCTGTTCCTGCAGGTTTTACTATTACAACAGAAGTTTGTACCCTTTATAATCAAGAAGGAAGAGACGCTGTCGTAAAATTAATCGAGAATGACGTTAAAGCCGGCATTGCAGCTACAGAAAAGTTAATGAATGCCAAATTTGGATCAAAAGGAGAGGCTTTCCCTCTTTTAGTTTCCGTACGTTCCGGCGCCAGAGTATCCATGCCGGGTATGATGGATACCGTGTTGAACTTGGGAATGAATGATGATGCCGTTAAAATCGTGGCAGAAAAATCAGGTAACGCCAGATTCGCATGGGATTCATACCGTCGTTTCGTACAAATGTATGGAGATGTTGTGATGGGTGTTGCTGCCGGAAAAGGCGAACACAACCCGTTCGAAGTTGAAATTGACAAATTAAAAGCAGAAAAAAATATTTCTAACGACACCGAATTCTCGGCTGAAGACCTGCAAGAACTTGTTCGTCGTTTCAAAATTGTCGTTAAAACCAAAACCGGTAAAGACTTCCCGACCTGCCCGTGGGAGCAATTATGGGGAGCCATCTGCGCCGTGTTCGATTCATGGATGACGGAACGTGCCGTTCTGTATCGTCAGTTGAATCAGATTCCGGAAGAATGGGGTACTGCAGTGAACGTTCAAGCCATGGTTTACGGAAACATGGGTAACAATTCCGCTACCGGAGTTGCTTTCACGCGTGATGCCGCTACCGGAGAAGATATTTTCAACGGAGAGTACCTGATCAACGCCCAGGGAGAAGACGTTGTTGCCGGTATCCGTACCCCGCAGGAGATTACCATTGAGGGATCTCGCCGTTGGGCTAAAATGCAGAATATTTCAGAAGAAGAGCGTGCCGCCAAATATCCTTCATTGGAAGAATCCATGCCAACCGCTTACGCTGAATTAAATGCTGTTCAACAAAAATTGGAAGACTATTTCCACGATATGCAAGACCTTGAATTTACCATCCAAAACGGTAAATTATGGATGTTGCAAACCCGTAACGGGAAACGTACCGGTACGGCTATGGTAAAAATGGCTGTTGACATGCTTGAACAAGGCATGATCAATGAAGAAACCGCACTTCTTCGCCTTGAAGCAGCTAAGCTGGATGAATTACTTCACCCGGTATTCGACAAAGAAGCACAATCCAAAGCAAAAGTATTAACCAAAGGTTTACCGGCATCTCCGGGTGCCGCTTGCGGACGTGTAGTATTCTTTGCTGACGAGGCTGAAGAGTGGAAAAACAGAGGTGAACAAGTAGTATTAGTTCGTTTGGAAACTTCTCCCGAAGATTTACGCGGAATGAATGTTTCCGAAGGAATCCTTACCGCTCGCGGAGGTATGACCTCTCACGCGGCCGTTGTTGCCCGCGGTATGGGTAAATGCTGTGTTTCCGGAGCCGGAGAAATCGTTGTTGATTACCACAAACGTACCTTTACCGTGAAAGGCATTACCATCAACGAAGGCGACTGGATCTCTTTGAATGGTTCTACCGGAGAAGTTTACTTGGGCAAGGTTGCCACAGCGGAAGCCTCTCTGGATCATGATTTCAAAACCATCATGGATTTGGCAGAGAAACACACCCGTATGTACGTAAGAACCAATGCTGACACACCTCGTGATGCCAAAGTAGCACGTGATTTCGGTGCCAAAGGTGTTGGTCTTTGCCGTACAGAACACATGTTCTTCGAGGGAGACCGTATCGATGCAATGCGTGAAATGATTTTGTCTGATACCGTTGAACAACGTCGTATTGCTTTGTCCAAAATCCTTCCGATGCAAAGAAGTGACTTCGAAGGAATCCTTGAGGCTATGGACGGGTTTGGAGTTACCATCCGTTTGTTAGACCCGCCATTACACGAATTCACCCCGAATGAACCGGAATCTCAAAAATACATGGCTGAAAAACTGGGTATTTCAGCAGAAGTTGTTAAAGAAAAAGTGGAGGCTCTACACGAATTCAACCCGATGTTAGGCCACCGTGGTTGCCGTTTAGGTATTACTTACCCAGAAATCACCGAAATGCAGGCCCGTGCCATCATTGAAGCGGCTTGTAACTTGAAACTGAAAGGCTTCAACCCCAAACCGGAAATCATGGTCCCGCTGGTTGGTACCGTGAAAGAATTAAAACAACAAGCGAACATCATCCGTTGCACAGCCGATGTGGTATTCGCAGAAAAAGGAGTGAAAGTAGATTACATGGTAGGAACCATGATCGAAATTCCCCGTGCTGCATTAACCGCAGATCAGATTGCTGAAGTTGCCGAATTCTTCTCATTTGGTACCAACGACTTGACACAAATGACTTTCGGATACTCTCGTGATGACGCTGGTAAATTCTTACCGGAATACATCAAGAAAGGTATCTTGAAGACCGATCCGTTCGCTGTATTGGATCAAGAAGGTGTTGGACAATTAGTTCAAATGGGTGCCCAAAAAGGACGTTCAACCAACAGCAAGTTGAAACTTGGAATCTGTGGAGAACATGGTGGAGAACCCTCTTCCGTGATCTTCTGTGACAAAGTGGGTATGGACTACGTTTCATGTTCACCGTTCCGTGTGCCTATCGCTCGTTTGGCCGCCGCACAGGCTGCCATCATGCATGCGAAAAAATAAAAACAGACATATCAAGGAAATAGCTTGGGAAATTCCCAAGCTATTTTTTTACACGTTATCCAAGTTTCACACCCCATCCGTACAAACACATTTCATCAAGTAACGTGGAACTTATGCTTTAACACTCCTTCTAAAGCAACAAACCATATCACATTTTTACTTGCAACTTCCCCACATTAACCCTATCTTTGTCAAAAGATTAATTTAAAACGCCATGCAACAAAATATAGAACATCCCGAAAATGACGCTTGTTACGAAAGTTTAGCCGTAAATAAAGGCATCGAACAACCGGATCCGGTGAATCCGGCTATTGCAGAAAGACTAAAACATTTAAAGAAAAAAACGCTGACTGCAGATGAATACGTAACCGGGATCTTCCGGGGAGACATCAATATTTTAAGCCAAGCCATCACCCTTGTGGAAAGCGCCCGCATCGACCACCAAGCCATGGCGCAGGAGGTTATTAACCGGTGCCTCCCGAACACGGGCAAATCCGTCCGTATCGGAATCACGGGAGTACCCGGAGCTGGGAAAAGTACCTTCATCGAAGCTTTTGGAAAATTCCTCACGCAAGAGGGGCACAAGATCGCCGTACTGGCCATCGACCCCAGTAGTGAACGTTCAAAAGGAAGCATCCTGGGAGACAAAACCCGCATGGAAGAATTATCATGCGACCCGCATGCCTACATTCGTCCTTCCCCATCAGCAGGCTCTTTAGGTGGCGTCGCTCGCAAAACAAGGGAAGCCATGCTATTATGCGAAGCTGCCGGATTTGATATCATCCTGATCGAAACCGTGGGAGTCGGACAAAGTGAAACCGCCGTACACTCCATGGTCGACTTCTTCCTGCTAGTACAGATTGCCGGTGCGGGAGACGAATTACAAGGAATCAAGCGAGGAATCATGGAGATGGCCGACAGTATCATCATCAACAAAGCAGATGGAAACAACATCACCCGTGCAGAACTCGCTAAAGTTCAGTTACAAAATGCACTTCATCTGTTCCCGCCTCACGAATCCGGCGTAGAACCCAAAGTGATGACCTGTTCCGCCTACGAGAAAACCGGAATAAAAGAAATATGGGAAAACATACTACATTACTGCAGTGAAACCCAACAAAACAAATATTTCGATATCCGTCGCAGTGAACAAGCCAAATATTGGATGTATGAAACCATCGATGAACAACTGAGAAATCGTTTCTATCAAAGTCAAAAAGAACAAATAAAAGAAGCGGAAGAAAAAGTGCAGCACAACGAAGAAAGTTCCTTCGCCGCCGCATTCCGCTTGTTAGACAACTATTTCAAAAAAGACACGCAACTATAATTGCAACAATACAGTCTAAAAAAATTCAACGTCCGCCTCTAGGGTTCCCCATGGCACGTACAAGAACATATTATACCCCCGTCGGCATCGCCCAAGCGATGCCGGGGACATGTTCAATTCATTTAAACTTACCCGCGAAAATTCGGAATCTCAGCTAACATTTGAAATTTTCCATCCCCGGAAATTTCCCCGCAAAAATGCAGACACCCGTTCGTTATCGCGATAAAACGAGCTGCAATAGACAAATTATACTGGAATGCCTGATCAAAAACAACTTGCGACAAGGCCACCGAGGGCGCCTTACACTCCACAATAAGATAAGGAACCGCCTGCCGATCATAACACACCAAATCAAAACGCCGCTTCATGCCACACACTTGAATCTCTTTCTCGACAGCAATCAGCTGGGCAGGATACCCCTTACTCTCGATCAAAAAATGAATAAAATGCTGCCTCACCCACTCTTCCGGAGTCAACACGACATATCTTTTCCGGATAATATCGAAAATCCAGACCTGCCCGTTCTGCTTTTTCACCTTGTACTCGAAAGGAGGTAAGTTCAAACTTTTCACGCGATCACTTTTTATCTTTTCTTACTTTCAACAAACTACTATCCCCATAACTCAAAAAACGGAAATCGTGAGCCAAGGCATAATCATACACTTTGTGCCAATCATCCCCGATAGCCGCCGCTACCAATAATAATAATGTACTCTGCGGCTGATGGAAATTGGTAAACATCGCCGTAATCACCCGGTACGAATAACCGGGAACAATAATAATCGTAGTCTTCGCCTTCAACAACTCGGCATCCCGCTCATCAAACCAGCCCAGCAAAGCCGTCATCGACTCTTTCAACGAATAACCGGAAGGTAAGTCGTAAGCTTCCCACTGTCCCAAGGAATTGAAATTCTCGTCTCCCAAAATTCGTTTCACCCCCATCCAATACAAACTTTCCAGCGTACGGACGGATGTAGTTCCCACGGCAACTATATTTTCCGGATGAGCACGCAAATGCTCCACGACCTCCCGCCGAACGGAAATGTGTTCCGTGTGCATATCGTGTCCCCCGATGGTCTCGCTTTTCACGGGACGAAATGTTCCCGCTCCCACGTGCAAGGTCAACTCCTCGATCGTTATCCCTTTTTCCCGCAAGGCTTTCAACACGGGGATACTGAAATGCAACCCGGCAGTCGGGGCGGCCACCGATCCCTCGTTCTTGGAATACACCGTTTGGTAGCGAATCTTGTCATCCTCTTCCGACTCCCGGTTCAAGTATGGCGGAATCGGGATACGCCCGCAACACTCCAGCACTTCACTGAAACTGGCCGGGGTGTCCCACGTAAATTCCACGATAACATCATTTTCTTCGCGACACTTCAACGTGGCAGCCAACTGATACTCTTTCCCCTCAAACCGGTAATGGCAAAAAATTGTCCCCTCCTTCCATTTCTTCAAGTTTCCGACCATACACTTCCACTCGCACCTCCCGTAAGCAGCAAAACTCTGCACGTAGTCAGAAGGCCGGTAGGGTTCCAAACAGAAAACCTCAATTACAGCTCCCGTAACTTTCTGAAAAAGCATCCGGGCATAAATCACCTTCGTGTTATTAAACACCAACATCTTCCCGGCATCCAGGATTTCCGGCACCTCGTAAAAATGCCTCTCTTCAATCCTGCCCTCCTCATAAATCAACAACTTCGACGCCTCCCGATTTTCCAAGGGAAACTTGGCAATCCGCTCGTCGGGCAAATCATACGTGTAATCCTCAATCCTAATTTCTTTTAGCTTCTCTACCATGTCTCGAGAATTTTCGATGGCCATTTTTTTTGTCATTCGGCAATAATATCTTACTTTTAAGGCTGCAAAAATAATGATAAATAACGAAAAATAGGAAATGAGATATTCCATTCTCAAATTTTCCGACCGACAACATGATGAACATGAAAACAAAAAAAGATATTGTGGAGGATTGGTTACCCCGGTACACGGGACGGGCTTTGGAAGATTTTTCAAAACATATCATCCTCACCAACTTTGATTACTACCTGGAACTATTCGCAGAAAAATTCAACGCACCCATCATCGGGGAGGATAAAAACATGCCCAATGTCTCGCACGACGGGATCACCATGATCAATTTCGGAATGGGCAGTGCTAACGCTGCCACCGTTTTGGACTTACTTTCCGCCATCGAACCGGAAGCCGTACTATTCATCGGGAAATGCGGGGGACTGAAAGCCAAGCACCATGAAGGGGACTACATCCTTCCCATTGCCGCCATCAAAGGAGAGGGAACATCCAACGACTACATGCCCAAAGAAGTCCCTGCCCTACCCTCTTTCAGCGTCCAGAAAGCCTGTTCAAAAATCATCACAAACCATGACAGGCAATACTACACGGGAGTCGTGTACACCACCAACAGACGAGTATGGGAATTCGACGAGAATTTCAAAGAATACCTGATAAAAACACGCGCCTTGGCCGTGGACATGGAAACCGCAACGATATTCACCGTCGGATTCGCCAACCGCATACCGACGGGAGCCTTACTCCTGATATCCGACAGACCCATGATCTCCGACGGTATAAAAACATCAGAATCAGATAAAATCGTCACGCAAAACTTCGTCCGGCAACACCTCGACATCGGCATTGAAACCATGCAATACATCAAGGATAAAAATTATTCCATGAGGCATCTCATTTTTTAAATATTATGTCGTATTTTCGTTGTCAAATTAATTGCATATGCTGAAGGGACTATTTTACATCTTTTTAGGAATCATGCTGGCCTGCTCATGTGACAGCAAAAGTAAAAAACAAAACGAACAGGAAGCAAACACCCCCACCAACGTGAATGATTCCAACGCCATTGCCAAAATTGAATTTCCCCAAAAATCATTCAACTTTGGCGACCTGCAAGAAGGAGAAATCGTCTCGCACACGTTCCATTTCAAAAACACGGGCACCAAAAGCCTTGTCATTCACAACGTGGAAGCCAGTTGCGGTTGCACCACCCCCAAGTATGACAAAAAACCGATTCCTCCCGGAGGAGAAGGAAAAATCGAAGTTGAATTTAACTCTTCGGGCAGATATGGTAAACAATACAAAGTAATTAATATCTTTGCAAACGTTCCGGAAAAAGTGATTGAACTAAAAATAATCGCAAATATCAAGAATAAATAAAAAAGTAAAATTATGAACACAATTTTCATGTTAACATTACAACAAACGGCTACACAAGGTAATGCATTCATGCAATTCTTACCTCTTATATTAATTGTCATCGTATTCTGGTTCTTCATGATCAGACCCCAGATGAAAAGACAAAAAGAATTGAAAAAATACCGGGATGAGTTGAAAAAAGGCGACAAAGTCATGACTACCGGCGGTATCTTCGGGAAAATTGTCGAGATCAACGACTTTACCGTTATCATTGAAGTAGAAAGTCAAGCCAGATTAAAAGTAAGCAAGGAAGCCATCGTGAAAGACATGACGGACGTTCCGGCTAGCAAATAATTTTAGTTACAGGTTACAAGTTCTCCGGTTACAAATTTCGTTCTTTGTACCTTGCAACTTGTAACCTGCAACTTGTAACTCTTCCAGCCTATGCGTGGTCTTATCGGTAAAATACTCGGTTATTTCGGTTCATCCCAAGAACTGCACATCAAGCGTAACGTGATCACATACGGTGTCTGCGTTATCATCGCAACCGTCCTGTGGTTTCTAAACGCGCTGAACAAAGAGTACACCACGGAAATTTCTTACCCGATAAAGTACACGGAACTTCCCAAGGGAAAACTACTTGTTTCCGAGCCGCCGAAAGAAATGACATTAACAATAAAGGCGCACGGCTTCGCCCTACTGCGTTACAGCATCAGCACCTCCTTCTTACCCATCGTCCTCAACGTAAACTCGTTGTTGGACAAAAAAGACCTGCTGGAATACACCATAAACACGTCCGAGATAAAAGACCGCATCACCACCCAGTTGAACACGGACATACAGCTAATATCCATCAAACCGGAGAGCATCACATTTAAATTCTCCCGGTTCGAAAGTAAAAGAGTCCCGGTTATTCCCCGGGTCGAGTACACGTTAAAACGCCAGTACATGCTGAAAAACGATATTTCTGTCACTCCCGATCACGTGGACATCAGTGGACCGGCCTCTATCCTTGACACGCTAAAAGCGGTGTACACGGAACCCCTTTCCTTAAAAGACCTCTCCAAAGACGTGACCAAAACCGTCCGGTTTGAAGACATCTACGGGACACAGATCAACGAAAACGACGCGAAAATCAAGATAGAAGTAGAACGCTTCACGGAATCGAAAAAAACAATTCCCCTCGTGGTCAAAAATCTCCCGGACTCACTTTTGATCCGTCTATTCCCTCACGCGATAGACGTGACATTCGACGTGGGACTAAGTCGCTATGAAGTAGTCTCCGACACCAGCTTCTCATTCTACGTGGACTACACCCAAATCAAGAACAACCCGGCAGCTTTGAAAATTCAAATCGAGCGATCACCCCGTCACATAAAAGACCTGGTATTCACCCCGGAAACCGTTGAATATCTTATCGAAAAGAAAAAATAAGCCCATGCTGAAAATTGGTTTGACAGGAGGCATCGGAAGTGGAAAATCCACGATAGCCAAAATCATCGAGACATTGGGATACCCCGTGTATATCAGTGACTCCAAAGCATCCGAACTAATCAACCGGGATCAAGAAATCAAAAAACATTTAACCGAACTATTCGGCAACAACATTTACCAACCCGACGGGCTACTGAACAAAAAACGCCTGGCAGAAATCATATTCAATGACAAAGAAGCCATCAAACAAGTAAATGGCATCGTCCATCCCGCCGTAACACGGGATTTCACGACATGGTGTTCAACACAACGGAGCCCGCTCCTGTTCTTTGAATCAGCCATCCTTTTTGAAGCAAAACTCGAAAATCTCTTCGATTACATCATTCTCATCACGGCAGACATAGAAACCCGCGTGGAACGAGTGATCTCAAGAGACGCCACCACCCGGGAAAAAGTCATTGAACGTATAAACAATCAAATGCCCGATGAAACAAAACAATCAAAATCGGATTTCGTAATTTACAACAACAATGATGACAAAGTGATCCGACAAATCCTTTCCATCATTCACCAATTAAACAACATTCATTCAAAACAAACATAGTATGGCAAAATACGGAAAATGGATAGGAGCCGGTTTAGGATTTGTCATGGGAGGTCCCATAGGAGCCCTATTCGGTTATTTCATCGGCTCCACGTTCGACACGGCAACAATGGTAACATCCGCCCCGGGGAATGATCCGGGAACCCGTCCCACGGGAAGAGGTGATTTTCTGTTAAGCCTTGTCGTTCTCGCGACCGCCTTGATGAAAGCCGATGGAAAAGTAACCCGAAACGAATTGGATTACGTGAAAAAATTCTTCCGGGACAACTTCGGACTAGAAGGAGAGCGTGAAGCCTTGGCCATCATCAAAGATCTATTGAACAAAGACATCGAGATCGACCAAGTTTGTATCCAGATCCGCGTGAACATGAACGTCTATTCTCGCACTCAACTACTATACTTTCTGTTCGGACTGGCCAAGGCAGACGGAATGGTATGCCAACACGAGATATCCCTGCTGGACAAAATAGCCAACTTATTGGGAATCGATTCAACCACCTACCAGTCAGTCAAAGCCATGTACTACGACGATTTGGACTCCGCTTACAGCATCCTGGGCATTCACTCCTCCGCTACCGACGAGGAAGTAAAAAAAGCTTACCGGAAAATGGCCATCGAAAACCATCCGGACAAAGTAGGATACATGGGTGAAGATATTCGCAAAGCTGCAGAGAAAAAATTCATGGCCATCAACGAGGCTTACGAAAAAATCAAAAAACAACGGGGCATCAATTAGTCGGACAAGAGAGAATGATATAAAAAAATAAGTATTTCATTACTTTTACTTTTAAACATTGATTCGTACTTTTGCCCACCAATAACAAAACACAAAAAGAAAGCAATATGTTGAAAGAAATTTTATCCATATCAGGAAAACCCGGCTTATACAAGTTGATCAATAACACCGCCAATGCCTTGATTGTAGAATCATTACTTGACGGGAAACGCTTTCCTGCATATTCTAACGCTAAAATTATCGCCCTCGAAGATATTTCAATTTACACGGAAGATGAAGACATGCCTCTGAAAACCGTGTTCAAACGTATGTATGAAAAAGAAGAGGGTAAACCGGCTATCAACCACAAAGAATCAGCCGATGTGATCACGGATTACATCAAATCTGTCATCCCGGAATATGATGCAGACCGCGTATACGTTTCAGACATGCGGAAAATGATCCAATGGTACAACTTACTATTAGACAAAAACCTTCTGAACTTCGACGAACCGGAAGAAGAAAAAAAAGAAGAGTAAGTTTATAAAGTTTGAACGTTTATAAACCTTATAAACGTTCAAACTTTACAAACCCATCACCCACCCATGGCAAACGACTACTTCCAATTCAAGCAATTCACCATTCGACAAGAAAAATGTGCCATGAAAGTCGGCACGGACGGTGTTCTTCTAGGAGCTTGGGCTGACGTAACCCAGGCACGGCGTTTGCTTGATATCGGTACGGGCACCGGACTGATAGCCATCATGGCAGCACAACGCAACCCCGAATTAATCATTGACGCGATTGAAATTGACCCGGCGGCTTTTGAACAGGCGCAAGAGAACGCGAACAATACCCCCTGGCGGGAACGCATCCACATTTTTCAAGGCAAAGTACAAACATTTGCACCCGCATACAAATACGACACCATCGTTTGTAACCCGCCTTTCTTTATTAATTCGACCAAAAATCCGGCACACAATCGCACCTTGGCCCGACATTGCGAAACACTATCGCACGAGGACATTCTCCAAGTCAGCGACCATCTACTACTACCGGAAGGCAAACTCTGTGTCATACTACCTGTTAACGAAGCCAAACAATTCCTAGAACTCGCTCAAAACAAAAAATGGTTTCTTAACAAATTGACAACCGTCTACCCCACCCCCGACAAAGCCCCCAAACGTCAGCTCATCGAACTCTCGAAAATAAAAAAACACCTCGTAGAAAATTCGATAACACTTGAAATAGAGAGACATGTACTTCACGAAAGCTATGCCAACCTGACCAAGGACTTTTACTTGAAACTCTGATCCCCGAAGGTTTATCCTATTTCACATCTTCACCAGGATTTAAATCTCCTTACAGAAAAGATTAACGATCTATTAACTATCGAATATAGGAATACCCCCTATCTTTGTAATGTAGAAAACAGATAGAAGACACAGTTTTTTTTCATAAGTTTGTATGTTTAGGTTAGTAGTTAGTAATTAAATAAGAGATCGCCCCATCGGTCTCTTATTTTTTTTTATTACTTTTAACCACGAATTAGGTTGCAATTATTTTTTGTTGTCAAATTTATATATTATTATGCAAACAACTGTCTCACTAGGTATTGATATTGGAGGAACCAATATTGCATTCGGCCTCATTGATAAAAGCGGTAACTGTCTGGCAAACGGATCTTTACCCACAACGGCATACAACACACCACAAGCTTTTGTCCAAGACTTGTACAAAACCGTGAAAAAAGAACTAACCCAATTAGACGTGCAACTTGTCGGCATCGGGGTGGGCGCTCCCAACGGAAACTACTTCAACGGAACCATCGAAAACGCGGCAAACTTATCTTGGAAAGGAACCATCCCGATGGTAGAACTCCTGAATAGACAATTTAACGTCCCGGCTTTTATCACGAATGACGCGAAAGCAGCCGCTATCGGAGAAATGGTATACGGCGGGGCAAAAGGCATGAAAGACTTCGTCGTGATCACGCTGGGAACAGGTCTGGGAAGTGGTATCGTGGTAAACGGCAAACTCGTGTACGGGCATGACGGTCTGGCTGGCGAAGTCGGTCACACGCTGGTTTGTGGCGGGGATAGATACTGTAATTGCGGACGCCGGGGATGCTTGGAAACCTACGCCTCCGCCACCGGAATAAAACGTACCGCCTGCGAATTACTCGCCCTCGAAAATACACCCAGCACACTAAGAGATATTCCTTACACGGAAATCTCGGCCAAAAAAGTATACGACGCGGCACAAAAAGGCGACCCGATCGCCTTGGAAGCCTTCCGGATCACGGGCGAGCAGTTGGGAAAAGCACTGGCCAACCTGGTAGCCATCACCAGCCCGGAAGCCATATTCCTTCAAGGAGGGGTAGCGAATGCCGGAGAATGGCTTTTCAAAACCACGCAGGAACAAATGGAAGCCAACATGCTGTACATATTCAAACAAAAAATTAAAATACTTCGTTCATCACTTCCCACGAATGCAGCCATTTATGGAGCATCCGCGCTTGTATGGACCGAATTAAACAACTAGACATTGATAACCATGAGAACACGACTCCTTCTACTTCTGTTTTGTTTCACCGGCCTTTTGGCATCTTGCCAGAGGGAAAAAGAAACTCGAGTAACGGACTTTGTTGACCCCTTCATCGGCACTGCCGGTCAGGGACATTGCTTTCCCGGGGCTACCGTCCCGTTTGGTGGAATTCAACTCAGCCCGGATAATCCAAGAAGTGCTTGGGAATGGTGTTCCGGTTACCATTACAGCGACAGCATCATATCCTCGTTTTCCCATTCGCATCTAAGCGGAACGGGAATCGGGGACTTGCAAGACATCCGCTTGCTACCCGTTACAACCCGTCCGCGACCGGATGAACACGCGATCGACTTCATCGAGAAAGGATATGCCAAATTCTCCCATGCCAACGAAACGGCAGAGCCGGGATATTACAGCGTAACCTTCGACAACGGAATCAAAACCGAGCTAACGGCAACCCCGCGTTGCGGGATGCACGCCTACCAATACCCGGAAAACTCCGTGCACGGGTTGACTCTTGACTTGACAACCGCGCGCAATTGGGACCGGACCGTGATGACCTCGATCAAGAAAATCAACAACCGGACCATACAAGGATACCGGAAATCAACCGGGTGGGCAAAGGATCAGCACGTCTACTTCTTCATGGAATTCTCCCAAGATGTAGACATCTGGGCAGGAAGCGACACGCTGAAATTATTAAAAAACGGACAGAAACTCGTCTCCAACCAAGGGTACGCCTTCATTGATCTCGGAACAACCACCAACAAGGTCCTCGTGAAAGTAAGCCTCTCATCCGCGAACTGCGAGGGGGCTGCCGCCAACCTAGATAAAGAACTTTCTCATTGGAGCTTCGACAAAGTAAAACGAGAAGCAAAACAACAATGGAAACGTATCCTATCCCGCATCAAAGTGGAAGGTGCCAACAAAGAAGAAACGAGAGTTTTTTACACGGCACTATACCATGCCTACCTGGCTCCCTACCTCTTCTCTGACGTGCACGGGAATTACAAAGGACCGGACGGAGAAATTCACAGCGTGGGCAAAGCAAACCAATACACCGTATTCTCATTGTGGGACACCTTCCGTGCCACTCATCCCCTGTTCACGATCACCCAGAAAGACAGGGTAAATGACATGATCAAATCATTTATCCGTCATTACGAAGCGTACGGTTTACTCCCGAGATGGGAACTCATGGGGAATGAAACGTATTGCATGATCGGGAATCACGCCATACCCGTCATCACGGAAGCATACCTGAAAGGCATTCGGGACTTCGATGTCGAAAAAGCCTATGAAGCCATGAAAGAAACCTCACTATCGCGAGGAGATGGGTTGGGCCTCTTCAGAACCTACAATTACATACCCTGCGACCTGGAAAAAGAATCGGTTGCCAAAACCCTCGAATACGCTTACGACGACTGGTGCATGGCTCAAATGGCCAAAGCCTTGAACAAAGAAGACGATTACCTGTTCTTCATAAAAGCTTCCAAAAACTACAAAAACGTATTCGACGCCACCACCGGATTCATGCGGGCAAAACTTTCCAACGGGAACTGGAAAACACCCTTCTCCCCGTTCGCCTCGGCTCACCGGGATGATGACTACACCGAAGGAAACGCGTGGCAATACTCGTGGCTTGTGCCACACGACGTGGAGGGACTTATCGCATTACACGGGGGAAAAACCGCCTTCGCCAACAAACTGGACAGCCTGTTCACCCTTCACTCCATCATCGAGGGGACAACGTCTCCCCCGACATCAGCGGACTGATCGGACAATACGCCCAAGGGAATGAACCCTCCCACCACGTGGCTTACCTGTTCAATTACACGGACACCCCCTACAAGACACAATATTACGTGGATAAAATCAGACGGGAACTCTACACGGATCGTCCCGACGGCATTTGCGGCAATGAAGATTGCGGACAAATGTCGGCATGGTACATCTTCTCAGCCATGGGCTTCTATCCCGTGAACCCGAGCGACGGGAAATACCAACTGGGCACCCCACTGTTCAAGAAAGTAACGATCAAACTGGGACAAGACCGCAAATTTGTCATCCAAGCAAACCGGGAAAACGACCGCTACATCTACGTGAAGGAAGTTTTACTAAATGGCGACAAACTCGACCGCACTTGGATCACCCATGACGAAATCATGAATGGCGGGAAATTGGAATTCGTGTTGACCCCCGAAATCCCCCAAAAATAAAAAATAGAAACAAGGAAATGAAAAACATCGGAGTCATTCTAGCCGGAGGTTCCGGACGACGGTTAGGAAGCGAGCTACCCAAACAATTCATCGTAATTGCCGGGAAAACCGTATTGGCACACACGCTTCATACATTCGAAAAACATGAACGCATTGATGAAATCATCCTTGTCGTACATAAAGATTACATCAAGGAAACGGAAGAAATCGTTCGCCTCGAAGGATTTCAAAAAGTAAAGCACATCGTCCCGGGCGGCAAAGAACGTTATCACTCCACCCTCGCCGCCTTAAACGTGTACAAAGACGAGCCTTGCCATTTAATCATCCACGACGCTGTCCGCCTGCTGGTCACGTCGCGAATCATCGATCATGTCATTGAAGCCCTCGAAAGCCACGCCGCCTGTACCGCGGCCATCCCTTCAACCGACACGATATTGCAAAGCGACACCTCTCGCCAATTCGTGGACAACATCCCGGACCGCTCCACGCTCTTCCAAGTCCAGACCCCTCAAGGATTTCATTCCGACATCCTAACGGAAGCCTACAACAAAGCTTTATCAGACCCCGAGTTCTTCAGCACGGATGACTGCGGGGTGGTTAAACGATACCTACCGGAGACTCCCATTAAAATAACCCAAGGTTTGCCATTTAATATTAAATTAACCTATAAAGAAGATCTTTCTATCATAGAAAGGTTACTTTTGTCCGAATTAAAATAATGCCCCGCGTAAAACAGCAACATGAA
This sequence comes from Butyricimonas faecalis, assembly GCF_003991565.1. NCBI lineage: Bacteria > Pseudomonadati > Bacteroidota > Bacteroidia > Bacteroidales > Odoribacteraceae > Butyricimonas > Butyricimonas faecalis. The sequence goes on from NZ_CP032819.1 coordinate 1,934,342, forward strand.
AAAAATATCATTATTCCTCTTCCTCTTCTTACTATTCTTTTACACACAGGGACAAAAACGAAGTGTCGATTACAAAACCTCACTTACCGGATTCGTGGCAAGCCAAAACACGTTACCCTTTTGGGCTATAAACAACAAACATGGATTGATACCCAATGGCCATGGGGCCCTACTGGAAGTCGGTCTTTTCTCCGACTTCACGAACCGTCATAAAATTCAATTTGCTTACGGTGTATCAGTTGCCGGATTCTTATCCCGCCCGGACAACCACCTGATTTTAGATCAACTATATGCACGTGCTCGCTGGCGTAACCTTCGCCTAGACCTCGGCATGATCCATCCCGCAGAAGAATACCAGGGCATATCCTCCACAAACGGCAATTTCATCCGTTCCGGAAATGCCCGAACCTTCCCGGGCTACAACCTGAATAGCGAATACATGAAAATTCCCTGCACCCAAGGCATTTTATCCATCAAATTCAACTGGGCCGACTACATGATGATTGACGATCGCTACGTGAAAGACACCCGTCTGCATAACAAATCCGTGTTTTTAAAAATAAAACCCCACCAACGCTGGGAAATCATCGTCGGCCTTGAACATTGGGCCCAATGGGCAGGGACCTCTCCCGACAAGGGTAAACAACCCTCCTCATTCCATGATTACCTCCGCATCATTTGTGCCAAAGAAGGAGGCATCGGAGCGAGCGTCAGCGACTCGATCAACGCTTTGGGCAATCATTTGGGAAGAGAACATTTGGCCATTAACTATTTGGCAGACAACTACACCCTCTCTTTCTACCACGACATCCCTTTTGAAGATGGTTCGGGCACCGATTTCCGTTCCTTTCCGGATGGGACCTACTGTTTTTATTACGGTTCCAAGAAAAAGGATCAATGGATCACGGACATTATCTACGAATTCTATTACACGAAATATCAATCCGGCTCCCGGCATGATCGGCCCGCCACGCCAAAAGAAATGGAGAAACAAGACCCGAAGAGTCATTTTTATGGCCGGAAAGTACTGGGTGGATGTGATAACTACTTCAACAATGGCGAGTATCGAAGCGGGTGGACGTTATACGAAAGAGTCATCGGCAGCCCTTTCATGACGCCCGGCCTTTCCGGCAACATCACCCGCATTATCAACAACCGCGTTGTAGCCCACCACGTCGGGATGAAAGGCAGGGCATGGCAAACCACCCCCTATAAACTCATGCTCTCCTACTCCAGGAATTACGGTACTTACGGGAATCCCATGAAAAAAAATCAACTCTCCGGGGCCTTGGAAATCACCTTGCCATTCAAGAACTTACCGTTTGCCGTGGAAACGGGTATCTACGGCGATCTAGGTGACTTGTTTAAAGACAATTTCGGGTTCACGATTAAACTTAGTCGCAAGGGCAAACTCCTTAAATAACACAACTCCGACACCAATAATTGACAGGGTAAACAGTGGTTTGTCCCTGCAAAACGAGTATTCTATTGGAATTCCTACCCGATAGAGCTATTACCTTGTCATCAAGTTGATATCATAAATGAATCACAATGTTAACATTTACCATTTTAGTCTAATATTTTGCATTTATAATAGGAGCGGAATGGGAGGAGAATGGGAGCGGAATGGGAGCGGCTCGCAAGATGATACCAACATGATGGCATTTTAATAGCTATATGTTACATTAATTCACATTGATCTCTTATCGAAAACGACTACATCTATGAATGTGCAAATATAAGGTCTAGAAGCATTTTTAAGGTAATAACAAAATTAAATACATTCCCGTACGATAATCACAAACAGCTAACATTCAATCAATTAACAACACCTAAAAAAGATATAGGAAAAAAATTGTGTTAGGCAAAAATGATATTATCTTTGTAGATTAATAAATGAACATTCATTATAAATCAAAATGAAGAGGATTATTATCTGTATGCCTAATTTTATCGGGGATTCAATAAATACAATTCCTGCAATTGAATTAATCTGGCAAACCTTTCCTCAAGCACAGATTACCTTATTGGGTCCTTCTTTCTTGAAAGAATTGTTCAAATATGATCCTAGAATTTCTAACATAATTGTTTCTAACAAGAAGAAAAAGAATTATTTCAAAAATATTTTTGCCATATCGAGGGGCAGGTATGATTGGGGAATTTTATTTACGAATACGTTTATGACGGCCTTGTTATTGAGGCTTGCATTTGTGAAACGACTTGTTGGCTATAAAAATGAATGTAGAGGTTTTTTGTTGAATTTCAAACGTCCTTTGAATCGTAACGTGCACTATATTAATCGATATGCCATGCTCGTTAATGAATGGTTGGGGAATAAGTTCACTTATTTACCACCCTTGAAATTGTATTATAAACAAGAACGTAATTTTCATTTCGCGAATAATAATCCCATCATAGGATTGTATTTAGGCGGAACGAATAAAAAGTTTCGTCGTTATCCGGAGGAGCAGGCTGTTGCACTATTGAGGATGTTGCGGAATTATAATTTAGTCTTCATTGGAGACGCCAATGATGCCGTTACACAGTCCTCTTATGTACAAAAAGCCGGGATCGACAACGTTTTAGACTTGTCGGGAAAAACATCCGTGGGGGAATTGGTGACAAGTATCGCGAATATGGATGTATTGATCACGATCGATTCGGCAGCCATGCATATTGCAGCGGCGGTAAAAACAGCATTCATCGCACTTCTTGGATTATCTACGAGTCCTACCTCCACCATTCTCCCAAGGACGCAAGCAAGCGTGTTTTTAAAGATTGAAAATAACCTGATCAATGAAGCGGATTATATAAAGAATATTACTCCGGAAATTATTTGCAAAAATGTGGATATGTTAGTAAATAGAACGAAAAATAGAAATGATGCCCAACAAGGAATGTAATTCTCAACATTTAGTGAAAATTGTTATTCCCATTTATAAAACTGATTTGAATGTTTATGAAACAGTCTCGTTGAATCAGGTTGTAGATGTTTTAAAAAATTACACGAAAATTATTATTAAACCCACGAATCTTGATGTGAAAGCTATACTTGACAAATATGATAATCAATTTGACGTTCAAGATTTCGATGACGATTATTTTACAGATCTCGTTGGCTACAATCGGTTGATGTTATCTCCTGAATTTTATGGACGCTTTGAGGATTCTAAATATATTTTGATATATCAATTGGATGCATTTGTTTTTCGTGATGAGCTGGCCTATTGGTGTAGCTTGAATTACGACTACATAGGAGCTCCTTGGTTAAACAAGCGAAAATATCAGCAACCGTGGATGAAAGCATTTTTGAAAATCAGGGGAGGCATTTATTCTATTTTGAAGATAAAGCACCGTCAGCAATGTTTCTATAAAGTAGGTAATGGAGGATTTTCATTGCGGAAGACCGATTCATGTTACAGGATGACGGTTGCCAAACAAAAATTGATCCGGTATTATCTTCAACACGTTCGGGAAAGCAGCCGGTATAATGAAGATGTATTTTGGGGAATAGAAGCGATTAAAGACGATAACTTTATTATTCCTTCTTGGTCTGAAGCTCTCGGTTTTTCCTTTGATCTATTCCCGGAGATAGGTTTCAAACTTTCCAAGGGGCATCTTCCTTTTGGTTGCCACCGTTGGTATAAGGAGTTAAAATTTTGGAACAAATATATTTCGATAAAACCAGAAAATTGAAATTGTTTTTTACTAAAATGAGCATGAAAAGAATACAGGAAATATGTTTTTTAGTAAATGGATTTTTACTAGGTAGTTTAGCTCCTTTATACGGGAAAACATTTAATTATTTTCTCCTTTTCATGGTTCTTTTTCATGCGGTTACTCAGTGGAATTCTTTCGTAAAAGAGTTGCGCGTAGGGAAGAAATATATTCTCGTGTTTGGCATTTATTTTATTTATATTTTAGTGCAATCTTTGTTCATGACGTGGGGTTGTACATTCACAGATAAGCCATATTACGGGATATTTGAAGATTTGTTGCTCAATTTTATTTTGATTCCGATATACGTTGTTTCTTTAAAAGAATACTTGACTCCCCGATTGCTTGCACGTTTTCTTTTCTTATTTTGTACCGGATGTTTGCTATTAAATATATATGTCATTTTTGATCTTGTCGGGATTAGTTTATTTACAGACACTTCATCCGCTATTAATTTCCTGTATGCAAATCGTTTGGGTGAAAATAAACTGGATTTTTTAGGGGGTAATTTATACTTGGAGCCCCAAACACTTCATATGGCTTTGACCGCGTTAATCGCTTACTTCTTGATTTTTATTTACAGGAATAAAGGGGTAAAAATTCTTTCAGGAATAATGTTTTTATTGCTTACGATTTTTTTGTCGTTTACAGTAACCAAAGCCGGTATTCTAGCTTTCATTTTAGGTTTTGGGATTATAAACTTCTACCTCTTAAAACATAGCTCGTTCCGTGTGCGTTCGGCAATACTTATCGGGATCGTGTTATTGGTTCCTATATTTGGAATCTTCGTGTTTGATGGTTTGAAGGAAAAATATAAAGAGCGTACGGAGGAGATCAAGAGAGAAGTTGAAAATGTAAAACGAGGTGTATACGCCGGAGGAACGATAGCCCCTCGCATCGGTTTTATACGAGAAAGTTTCATTCATGTTGACGAGTTCGGTGTTTGGGGATTGGGAATATACGCTAAACATAGAGTAAACCAGTGGCTTCAGTCCTCGAAAGATGGATTGGGGGCATTTACCAATGTGCACAATTCATTTATACATTATTGGATTCAAGGTGGGGTTTTGGGTTTGGCAATGATCGTATTTCTTTTTTGTGCTCCTCTCTATCGCATGTTAAGAACGCAGAAAGTTTCTTGGTTGATATGTGCTTTACTTGTTATTATATTCGTGATGAATAATACATGCATTTTGTTAGCGCTAAATAATTCAAGATTAATGATTTTACTATTATTAGGTATGTTCTATTTTTATGGAGATGTTTTCTGGCGATTGGAAAAAGGTGATTGCTAGATGAATATTTCTATCCTATTTTGTTAACAAGCGTTAAACATTAGATTATCTTCATACATTTTTGCTTTTCATGTGTAACAAGGGTATATGACGAAAATGATGATGAAAGAATTAAATAAATTAATTGTAAAAGATATCTTTAATTGCTTATCGGAAGAAGATGCCGAGAGATTACGAGTTTTGCGTATCGAATGGCATATTGACGACAAGGCTTACGAGCGGTTAAAGGCCATGATCACGAGTCGAGATGTTCATGAACGGATAGAGCATGCGAGACGCGAACCGAATAGATGGATCCGAATGGTGCGTTATGCAGCGGTGTTGATTCTACCGCTGTGTGTTGCTATTTATCTTTTGTTGCACGAGGAAAGCAACCCGCAATCGCAACTAATGGCACGAAGCCAGGTAGAGGATAAATTACCTATCCCGATACGGAAACAACCGACATTGGTGTTGGATGATGGTTCTGTGTTGCAACTTCATCGTGCAAATGAAGAACGGGAGGTGACGTCTAACGCGATAACGAATGGTAACGAGTTGATTTATTCGAAAAAAGACAAAACGGCGGAAGGTGAAGAAGTGGCATACAACACGGTGGTCACGCCCCAAGGAGGTGAGTATCATGTGGTGTTGGCCGATGGAACAAAAATTTGGTTTAATGAAGAGACTCGATTGAAGTTTCCGGTAGATTTTGTCGGAGAGGTGCGTGAGGTATTCTTAGATCGAGGTGAGATCTATCTGAATGTGGCAAAAGACGAGGAACACCCGTTTATCGTACACACGGAAAATGGAGACGTGCGGGTATTGGGCACGGAGTTTAACGTGAAGTGTTTGTCGGCAGACCGGATGTTTACCACGTTGGTCAAGGGAAGCGTGCAAGTGAAGAGAGCGGATGCAGAAGTTTTGTTACACCCGAACCAGCAAGCGGAAGTAGGGAATGTGGTGAACGTGATCACGGTGACGGACGTGGACGTGGAAGAGATTATTTGTTGGAAGGACAACATGTTCTTTTTTAAAGACGTGGAGTTGGAGACGATATTGGAAAAATTGGCAGAATGGTATGGCTTCACTGTTTTTTATGAAAATGCAGAAGCAAAGCAGGAGAAATTTTTTGTACGTGTGGATAAATACGAGGAGGTGGATAAGATTTTGGAAGTGATTTCGGAGGTCGGTAATGTCAAATTTAAAATTAAAGGAAAAGTAGTAACAGTGTATGAATAAAGAAAGCGAGTGCTACCAACACTCGCCTCTCTATGCCGAAAAGGCATAAATGTTAAATTCTAAAAGATAAATGTATGAAAAAATGTTTGATTACAGGGGGTAATCATGTAAAAAAAATCCCCCTCTTAGGGTTGTTATGCCTTTGGATTTTGTATTTGAGTTGTCCGGTTTACGCTCAAAGTGAGGAGGCAAATGTGAATATCGATGTAAAAGATGCCGCAGTTAAAGAGGTTTTGGAGGTGCTGAAGAAACATAATTATCGCTTGGTGTATTCAACGGCGGTGATTGAGGCCTGTAAGAAAAAAGTGACGTTGAAGATGAAGGGGGCAACTCCATCGCAAGTGCTTGATGAAGCATTTAAAGGCACAAATTTGGTTTATAAAATAACCGGGAATTTGATCACGATTAAAGAGGTGAAAAAAGATGAAACTCTTGTGGCAAAGGGCGTGGTGAAAGATGAAAAGGGAGAGCCAATGCCGGGAGTGTCCGTGATTATCAAAGGTACGGTGACCGGTACATCTACCGATACGAAGGGTAATTTCCAGATCCGGGTGCCGGAAAATAGTATTTTGCTTTTCTCATTTTTGGGCATGGAGAGCGAATCTTTGCTTTGCGATTCGGAAGATCCGGTAACGATTGTCATGAAAGAGCGGGTGAACGAGATGGACGAAGTGTTGATTACCGGATACCAGATATTTAAAAAGAGAGAGTTGACATCGTCTATCGTGTCATTGGGTGCGGAAGATATTATTGAACCGGTAGGTTCGTCACTCGACCAGATGTTGCAGGGGAAGGTGCCGGGGATGTCTGTTATGCAAATGACCTCCACGGTGGGTGCGGCCCCGAAAATTCGTATTCGCGGTTCTTCCACGATTATTGGTAACCGGGAGCCGTTGTGGGTGCTGGACGGTATCGTGCTGAGCGATCCCGTGAAACTGGATCCGACGGAATTGAATAGCATGGACCGCGTGAATTTGATCGGTAATGCTATTTCCGGGTTGAATCCCGAGGATATAGAACGTATTGATGTTTTGAAAGACGCTTCGGCAACGGCACTTTACGGATCGAAGGCGGCTAACGGTGTGATTGTGATCACAACGAAACGCGGAAAAGTGGGAGCTCCTTCCATTCGTTTCAGTACTTCGATGAGTTTTATGGAGAGACCTAGTTACAATAAGCAATTTCGGATGAATTCGAAGGAGAGGATCGAAGTGTCGGAAGAGATTCAAAACCGGGGATTGCAATTTGACGGTTTCTCTCCGAGTGATGTCGGATATGAAGGTGCGCTATATCGTTTGTGGGATGGGCAGATCACGATGAACGAGTTTTACCGGGAGGTGAAAAAAATGAAAGAAGAGAACACGGATTGGTACGATTTGTTGTTCCGCAATTCGTTTAGCCAATCCTACACGTTGTCGGCATCCGGAGGAACGGACCGGGCTGACTACTATTTCTCGGTGGGATATTCTAATCAACAGGGTTCTCAGTTACAAGAACAAGGGGAGCGTTTTAGTTTCATGACGAACTTGGGATTCAAGTTTTCAGAACGCTTGCGGGCAACGGTCAACATGGCTGCCAGTATTAATCGGACCGATCGTCCCACGGTGGATTTGAACGAGTACGCTTACACGACATCCCGGGCCATACCGGCTTATAATGAAGATGGTTCTTACTATTTCTACGGGAAGGAGCCTGCCACGAATTTAGGAGGAGCGGTTGTTTTGAATTACAATGTATTTAACGAGTTGGCACATTCCGGTTCTACGCAAACCGTGCGTTCCATAAATACGCACGTGGATGTGAGTTATGCCGCTGCTCCGTGGTTGAATTTGGACCTTACCTTGTCGTACAACACGAGTTCCACGTTGGCAGAAACGTCCTATGGCGAACGTAGTTTTAAAGTGAGCACTTATCGCAACACCCCCTACGGTTTTGACCGTAGTTCGCTGTCAGATTCCCAATTGAAAAATTTGAGAGAGTACACTTGTTTGATTCCTTACGGTGGAATCCTGAACACGAGTAATGATGGAAACGATGCTTACATGATTCGTGCTTCTTTCAATGCGAACAAGATGTTTAACGAGGTACACAGTTTTTCATTGACGGCCGGATTTGAGGCAACCAGTTCCAAATATAAAGGGTATGCCCGAGAGGATTGGGGATATTTGCCCGAACGAGGAAAGAAGTTCGTGACTTTGGAAAATTTGTCGGATTGGCCCGCAGCCATTTTGGCTATGCAAGGATTGAAGACATCGGTATCTGATAACACGTCTAATTTTATCTCGTATTATGCTTCTTTTTCTTACGGTTTCCGTGGGAAATACTTTTTGTCGGCCAACGTGCGCGGTGACGGTTCCAATAAATTAGGTGAGACGGCCCGCTTTTTACCGATATGGTCTTTCTCGGGAAGATGGAATATCACGGATGAAAATTTTATGCTTCCGTTAGAAAACGTGTTGAGTAATTTGGACGTTCGCGGATCTTATGGTATTCAAGCACAAGTGACGGATGCACACAATCCCAATTTGATTATATCATTGGGTTCCTTGCACGCGAATTCCGAGCAATATGCAGCCACCGTCTCTTCCTTGCCGAACTTGGATTTGAAGTGGGAGAAAACAAATAGCTTTAATCTTGGGGTTGATTTTGATTTATTCAAAGGAGTTTTATACGGTTCTTTTGATTATTACCATCGGAAGAGTAAGGATCAATTGATGACGGTTGAGATTGAATCTACAAACGGAGGCAAGGTTGTGATGATTAATGGAGGAAACTTGATTAATAAAGGATGGGAATTGTCCCTCGCTTTTAGTCCGATAAAGACCAAAGACATCGCCTTGGATTTATCTTTTAACACGGGAAAAAATTATAACAGCGTTTCGAATATCGTGAATAGAACGGAAACGTATAGTGATTATTTAAGTGGTTCCATCGTAAAGAACGGGTACGCGTTGAATTCATTCTATTCTTATCAGTTTGATGGATTGGATAGTTCCGGGCGTCCGAAGTTTAAGGGACTGAAAGATTATGACGAAGAGGGGAATGTGATTATATCGAATAAAGAAGAGGCTTTGGCATCCGCGTTGAAGTATAGCGGAAAGCGGGAAGCAGATTTCTCCGGAGGTTTTTCACTGTCTTTCCGTTATAAACGAATGATGTTGTCGTCTAGGTTCTCATTGTCGTTGGGAAATAAGATTCGGTTAAATGATTTGTATGACGGTGATAGTTTCAAACTGCCTTATCCGGCACAAAACATGAGTTCCGAATTCGTTGATCGCTGGCAAAAGCCGGGTGACGAAGAGCATACCAATATTCCGGCGCTGTCGGATGAATTTCTTACGATAGCGGGCATGAACCCGGACAATAAAGGAAACGTGATGAATGCATCGTCTACGGTTGCTTATAGCTATTGGCAGATGTATAATGACAGCGACTTGCGTGTGGTTTCAGGTAACTTTTTGCGTTGTACGGGGCTCTCTTTTTCATACTCGTTGTCAGATCATATTGTACGGAAATTATTCATGAAGAGTGCTTCTTTGAGTTTGGGTGTAACGAATCCTTTTGTGATAAAATCTAAAAAACTAAAAGGACGCGATCCCGAGCAAGTAACGTTGGGTTCGGGTACGATACCTCCTCAGCAATCGTACTCTTTGATGTTGAATTTAACTTTTTAAATCGGTGAAGTCATGAAGATATATAAATATATATTGCCATTGCTTTTGTTCCTTGGCGGATGCAGTGATTTTTTGGATTACAAAGACAAGGATAAGGTGATACCTTCTAATTTGGATGAATACAACGAATTGGTGTTTGGTGAATTAATCGCTAAATCATCGGAGGCTGTTTGTTACAATATCATGATCATGAGTGACGATGTGGGGAGTATGGTGAATGGAAATGAACGAGATTATCGGGATGATTATTTGAGCTGGTATAATTGGGCAAAAGAGCCTCAGATGAAAAAGAACGGGGATGAGTTGATTGATCCGGCATGGGAATTTTTCTATCATAAAATATTAATATGCAATATGATAGAAGAGAAGGTGAATGAATTTGAAGACGATGCCGAAGGCATGAAATTTCGGTTATTAGGAGAAGTGCAGGCCATACGGGCGATGTCGTATTGGTATTTGATAAACATGTATGGAGAACCCTGGCGTAGCGAAGAACAAGCCAAAACGGCGATGGGAGTTCCTGTAAACACGGAGACAAGTATTGTGGACAAGACCTACGTGCGCGAAACGTTGGCCAAGAATTACGAGTTGATCGAGGCGGATTTGAAAAGCGCGTTAAACAATTTGGGAAAAGGACAAGTTATGAAAACGGTTTTCCGTCCCAACAAGGAGGTGATTCGCCTATTTTTGTCAAGGATTTACTTGGAACAAAAGCGTTTTGACGAGGTGATAACGGTTTGCAGTGATTTGTTGGAGGAAACGTCAAAATCGGTGATGACGTTGGAGCGGTTGAGGATAAATTATGACAATTGGACCAGCTATGACCCGATTATTTCAAGAGATGCAACCAATTTACTTTTCTCGTGGTGGAACAGGGGTGCCGTGGCAGGTTTTAACGTGACGGAATATTCGGTAGGAAAATTCTGTGTTTCTCCTGATCTAATGGCTATTGCCACTGAAAATTCAAACGATATTCGAGGAAATAGTTACACGTTTTGGAATTATAACGGAACGGAGTTATACAAATACAAGTCGGATTATTCCAAATGTTTCGGTATGAACTATCGTATAGAGGAGGTTTATTTCAACCGGGCCGAGGCTTATCTTAACACCAATCAACGAGATTTGGCCATGGCGGACTTAACGGAAGTCTACAAGCAACGCATCATGAACGAGGCGAACCCCAAACTGGAGGCTGCCAGCGATGAAGAGGCGGTGAAAATTTTCAGAAAAGAGAAACGTAAAGAGTTTTGTTTCGAAGATATTCGCTGGTTCGATATCCGGCGTTGGGGATTGGCTGTTGAACATGTGTATCAAAATATAAATAACAAGGAAGTTTACGAAACCTATGTTTTAGAGGCTGAAAGTCCCAATTATGTGTTGTCATTACCGATGGATCTTCAACGAAGAAACGATAAAATCGAGCAAGCTCAACGAGTAGAAACTATTGTAAAAAATTAATGCCAGACCATGATGAAAAAGTATATATTATTACTACTGATTGCCGGAGGATTGTTGGCGGGGTGTTTTAATGAAGATGATATTCATGTGGAAGAGCAATCTTATAAAAGAAAATACGATACCACCTCTACCGATCCGGTATGGAAATATGTATCGGAGTACTACTACAAGTATGGGAAACTTTTGATAACGGATCCCGATAGTTCAGATTATCTGTTCAATTTTCAATGGAAAAATACGCTTTGGTTGAAGATGCCGGATCAGAGCCAGGAACATCTGTTGGCAGGGATAAAATTCTTTGAAGAGATGTTTAGCAACTCCTTTACGGATGAGTTCAAGAAAGAGTTTTTCCCGTATAGCATTATCCTGGCGGATTCCGTTGTCTTTACCGGAGGTTTTTCTAGTACAAAATGGGATCCGAAAACGATATACCCCGTTGAAACCCAAATATCTTTCTTGATCAGCGAACACACGTTGAATTTGAGCGAGACAGAGAAACAAGACCTTTCTTTTAGCTGGCTGATGAAATTCTTGGTGGATTATTGTACTGATATTCGAGGAAAAGGATTGAATATTGATGATGCCTTTTATTCAACCAGCAAGGAATATTACGGACGTTACAAGGATCCGGATGCCGTATTGCCTAAAGAGGAGTGGTATAAACGAGGTTTCTTGGCGATAAGCGATTCCGGTTATTATAGTGGCTGGTGGGGGGATCCTTACTGGTACACGGATTTCCCGTCTTACCCGGATACCGATTTATCTCTGTTTTTGAAAACGATGTGTACCATGGATCATGATGAATTGTTGCAGCTTGTGGATGAATATCCTAAAGTTGCCATTCGTTACAACTGCGTGAAAAACGCATTGGAGGAGATCGGAATAGATTATAGAAATATGGGATATAAAGCTAAAATTTGAATAATCATTAATTGTATGTTGTATGAATAGAGTATTGTATATTGTTATTTTACTGTGTTTTAGTGCTACTTGTACGTATGCTGCTGATGGTGCATGGGGGAAGAAGAAAAAGAAAAAAGCGGCAACCGAGAAAACGGTATCAAACGATTCCCTTTCCAAGTCGGCTTCCGAAAGTGAATACGACAAATTCATGAAAGAGGCTACGGTGAAAGAAGGAATGTTTAACGTGATCAAGAAAAAGGATAAAATTTATTTGGAGATTCCGAAAAAATTGATGAGCCGCGATTTCTTGATCAGTTCTCGTGTTTCTTCCACTAGTCGTACGTGGCAAATCGATCCGGGAACCATTAATAGGACACCGTTGTTGATTACTTTCTCATGTGATGAGAATAAAGTGTACATGCATTTCCCTCATTTGCACTACGTGTGCAAGCCCTCTTCGGAGATGTACGAAGCCCATAAAAGACATAGTAATCCTCCTATTTGGAAGTCGTTTAAGATCGAGGTGATGTCGAAAGATTCATCCAGTTGCGTGATTGATGCTACCTCGTTATTTTTATCATCGATAGCCGAATTTTCTCCTTTTCCCGATCTTCCGGCAGAAGTGAGAATGCTTGTTCCTTTTGGCGGGACCTTTCAGAGTGATCGTTCTCGGATCGAGGACTTCAAGGCATTCGAGGATAATATCATCGTGAAAAGCATGATGACCTATACAACAGACAAAGAGGGGCCCTTGACCACGATAGAAGCGCGCAATATTGTGATTTTGCCAGAAACTCCCATGGTGCCCAGGTATGCAGATGAAAGGGTCGGTTTCTTTGAAGAGATCCGCTTCTTGTTTGACGAGCATCACGATCGGCTGCAGACGTATGGAATAATTAATCGTTGGAACCTGCAACCGAAGGATATGGATAAGTATTTGGCCGGGGAATTGGTGGAGCCGGTAAAACCGATTGTATGGTATGTCGATCCGGCTATCCCGGAAAAATGGAGGAAGTATGTGAAGTTGGGAATCGCCGATTGGAATATTGCTTTTGAAGCGATTGGTTTTAAAAATGCGATTGTTGTGAAAGATTATCCCACGGACGATCCGAATTTTGATCCGGACGACATTCATTACAATTGTTACCGCTTTGTGGCTTCTGCCCGGGAAAATTCAATGGGTCCGTCGTGGATTGATCCCCGTTCGGGAGAGATATTGTGCGGTGATGTAATTTCATGGTATGGCGTGGTTACTTTGCTGAACAAATGGAGAATGATTCAAACCGGTGCGGTCGATCCTTCCGTTCGTTGTCCCGTGATGACAGATGAAAATATGGGAGAGGCCATGCGCTACGTGGCAGCTCATGAGATCGGTCATACTTTGGGATTAATGCATAATTTTGGGGCATCAGCCGCGTTTCCGGTAGAAAAGTTGAGAGATCCCGAATTTACTCAAAAATACGGGACAACACCGTCAATCATGGATTATGCCAGATTTAACTACGTGGCTCAACCCGGAGATATGGAGAAAGGGGTTAAATTGACGCCCCCGCTTATTGGTGTGTATGACAAATTTGCCATTAAGTATGGCTATCAAGTTCTTCCTAACGTGAAAGATCCTGAAGACGAGAAAGCCACCTTGAGAAGTTGGGTGAAAGAACAGATCGGGAACAAAATGTGTTTCTACGGGAAGCAGGTTTTTCAATTTAACTTCGACCCTCGTTCCATGGCAGAAGATTTGGGTGATGACGTGGTTAAAGCAAATACTTACGGTCTGAAAAATTTAAAATACGTGACGGCCAATTTCACGGATTGGATGGCTGTAAACGATGAAGGTTACGCGGCTGTTGAAAGCACGTACAAGGAAATCATCAACCAATTCTTTCGTTTTATGAATCATGCCATGGTAAGTGTTGGGGGTATGTACATCAATCCAAAATATTATGGTGACCCGGAACCTCTTTACGAGTATGTTCCCAAGGCAAAACAAATTGCCGCGTTGAAGTTCGTGCTGAAAAGTTTGAATGAATTTCAGGATTGGATTATAAATGATAAAATCACTGCTATAATCGGGCCGACGGCAAAACATTATGTGGCACAAACTCAATTCTTTAATGAATTATTGACTCGTGAAGTATTGGGGCGTCTGCAAATCAACGAAGTGGATGGGAAAAATGTATTTACATTGGATGAGTACCTGGGAATTATTTTTGATGAGATGTTTTCTAAAAAAACGGGTTCATTGCAATTGGCAAATATGGCTTTCCAAAACTCGTTTGTGGAAAGTCTCTCCAAATTTATAGAGAAAGGAGAATTTTCACATGGGGGAAGTCGCTCGTTAAGAGAAGCTCATAACGAAACGACTTGCAGTTGTCACGCCTATTGTGAATCTCATCGTAGCTTTGATGCTGTTAATCCGTTGAGTGAAATTGTGTTGTCCCCGCAAATTGATAAGAGTAATAAACGTCCCGTTGTGATGAAATATTTACGAAAAACTTATCAAATGGCTAAAAATCGAATGAATGTGGGAAATGATAAGACGAGAGAACACTATCGATTACTTGTATTAAAATTGAACTATTTATTTGATTAGTTGGTTGCCTGATATTGAAAGGTTATTCAACAATAGATGTAATGTAAAATGCCTTCGGTCACGTCCATTCTGAACGTGACCGAAGTTTTTTGTATAACGGTTTAGGTATATTTTTAAAATTTGAATATAAGAACTATATTTGGAACAGTTTTTTAGAAGGAGAATGACCGTAAACTGAATAATCGAAGTCTAACTTTTTGGGGGAATGAAAACGGGAATGGCATGTGAACGGATGTTATGATGAAAGAACAAGAAAAAATGATTGCCCGCCTGTATTGTAAGTTGAGACGGGAATTACATACTTATGCTGCTCGTTATTGTCCTGACGAGGCAGAAGACATCGTGCATCAGGCTTTCTTGAATGGGTACAATAAGATCGTGGAAGAACGAAATGAAGCGGAACAACGTTCTTACCTTTATTCCACGGTGAAGAATTTGTGTTTGAATTTTATTCGTAACTCCCGTCCCGTGTACATGGATGCTCTTCCGGATCTGATGACAGAATTTATTGTCGTGGACACCCATGATTACATGTACGAATTGATTCATCGTTTGCCCTCTCGTGAACGTAGGATCCTAGAGTTATCTATACAAGGCTACGACACGAAAGAGATTGCCAAGCAAACGGGAATGGAGTACAACACCGTGCGACACTATAAAAAAGAGGCGTACACGAAAATCCGGGAAGCATTGAAGAATGAAATATGATATTTATTCATATTGGCCTCTATTCCTTATTTTTTATTGGAAACAAAAGCACAATCAATAAACACCTTATCCATCATCGGTTGCAGGCGTTCCCACACGTATTCCACGGTAAGTAGATCGAACATCTCTTTTTCCGTTCTCCCCTCGATAACCTGGTCGGGGAACATGTCAAAAGGGGTAACACCCTGATAACACAAATCGTTAGAAGACAACCACTTAGGTAGTTCAACCCAAGGCGGATAAATAGCCAAACTCGGTAAGTGACATGCTTGGGCAATATGCCGGGGGCCTCCTTCATTTCCAAAAAAGAAATCGGCTGTTTCCAGCATAGATACCAATTTCCGTAACGAATCAGCTTCCACATCAATAAAAATATGCTCGTTCCTTCCCATTTCCTCGTACAGAGTCAAAGCCGCGGCTTTTTCTTCCCGGGAATAATTAAAAATCAACTGGGCATCATAACGCTGAATGATGCGAGAAAATATCTCCTTCATTTTCGCCATATCCCAAGCCTTCCCTACAACACGGGTAAAGGGTGTACACACCACGATGAAACGGGAAAGATCGATTCCCTTTTGCTCCATGTACTTCCTGAATTCTGTCGTTTCCTGTTCTGTCACATACAATCGGAAATCAGAGGTCATTAGCAATTTTCCTTCCCGCTCCAAAGGCTGCAGCAATAATAGATTTCTCTCGACCTCGTTCAAATCATTATGCTCTTGATTGCGCACCCGGTAATTATGAAAAAAATGGTTATAAAACTTCGAAGTTCCGATGCGATATTTCGTTTTTAAAGAAAGCGCACTAAACCATAATGTTTTTATCGTGGCACGGGTATCAATGATCACGTCATATTGCTCCGTTTTCATCAACTGACGGACTTTCCGCAGGTACTTGAAAAAATGATTATTTTCCTCATCAGAAAAGGCAATAATTTTATCTATATCCGGATGATTTTCAAATAAAGGAGCGATGTGGCCATTTAACACGTAATGAATTTCCGCTTCGGGAAAACTCTTTCGAAGAGAGCTACAAATCACGACGGATAGCACGGCATCTCCTATTCTCCTGAAGCGAATCACCAATACTTTTTTTACACTCATAATTCTTGCCCCTTTCTATATAGCACAGGGTTCAACTCCGGATCGTTATACATCTTCATCTGCTTGTAGACCTTCATATATTTATGTCCTGTTTCAATATCATCCAAAAGTTGATCGATCGCACGTATTAAATCCCGTTTCTGTTCTAGCAACACGCTTAATTTATCCTCACACGCTTTTACATGCACTTGTGTAACCTCACCGCGTTGTGTTTCCTGTGACATGTGATAAATTTTCAGGCACAAGATAGACAAGCGGTCTATCGCCCATGCCGGACTTTCCGTGTTCACGGTGGCAGAAGATAACGTTTTCACGTCCTTATACTTATTCCAGAAATATCCGTCCAGCAACTCGACTAAATCTGTCCGACGCTGATTCAATTGATCAATACGTCGTTTGATCTCCAAGGCTTTCACGGGTTCTATATCCAGCTCGCGAATCATATCTTCCAAATGCCACTGGATAGCATCTATCCAGTTTTTAAGAAACAAATAATACTCTATTGATTTATACTCGTATGGATTAACCATCTCTGCATCAACACAATCTTTCTGGTGATAGCACGACGTACTCTCCTCAAAAATTTGATAGCACAACTCTGCAAATAACATAATACCCGATTTTCAATCCAATTATTATCACAATAATAGCAAAAAGTATTCCAATTATAACGTGTCAAGGCACAAATCCATCCAAGAGCTTATCAATCCACAAGTCAATTGTAAATAAATAGAAGAAAGTTATTATCTTTGCAAAGATAATAATACCAATAACCATTATTATCTTCAAAAGATAGAAAAGCACGTTGCTAAAATTAAATAAATGATCAATTTATGATGGGAAAGAAAATTGCATACCTTGACCGCAATGAATACAACTACGGTCCCGCCCCAGAGATTGAAAAAGTTTTAAGAAACTTTGATCCGGACAAATTATGTTTTTACACCAGAATCTACGATGAAGGCAAAAAAAGTATTCTATCCGATTACATTGCCGAATTATACGATATTCCAGAGAAACAAGTCATTTTAGGATATGGAGGGGAAGACATATTAAAACAGGTTGTTCACTATTTCCTATCCGGCGGGCAGAAACAAAAAACGCTATTAATCCCTAAATTTTCATGGTGGTACTACAAATCCATCGCGGACGAGGTGAACGGAAGAACCATCTTCTACCCACTATTCGAGGACGGGAACACGTTCAAATACGATATTCCGAGCATCCGGGAAACGGTGGAACGGGAAAAACCGGAAATCGTGTTAATCGCCTCCCCGAACAATCCGACCGGAAACTCCTTGACGAAAGAAGAGTTACACGAAATTCTCTCTTTTATACCCCGGGAAACAGCGATTGTCATTGACGAGGCTTACGCATCTTTTAGCAACAAAGACACGTCATATATAAAACCGCTTATCGAAGAATTTCCGAATTTATTGATCATCCGAACCCTCTCCAAGTTTTACGGGCTTCCCGGATTACGTCTCGGTTTTGCTTTTATCGGGAAAGGATTGTCCTCATTCTTGAATTACAGCACGAAATATTTAGGCTACAACCGGCTTTCCGAAGAAATCGGCATCGCCGTGTTGAAAGCGAAGGATTATTACCAGCACGTGGCTGATTTGATGGCCGAGGATCGGGAAACCTATATGCGGGAAATCGGAGCTTTAGAAGGATTCAAAGTGTATCACTCGGATGCAAATTTTATTCTAGTCAAATACCCGATTTCATTAAAACCTCAACTACAAGAAGCATTTAAAGCGAAAGATTTAATTATCAAATTCATGAATGAGGAAGACATTAACACGCATATGCGGATCACATTGGGTACTCAAAAACAAAACCGTTTGGTTATAGATACCATCAAAGAAGTCGTGTCAACCCAATCCTAATCCGGCAACGTGTATGAAAGCGATAATCCTTGCCGCAGGCATTGCCTCCCGGTTACGACCGCTCACAAACGATCGACCGAAATGCTTGCTAAAAATAGGCGATCGTTCTTTGCTAGAAAGAACGATCGATGCCTTATTGGAAAATAATATTCGTGAAATTATTATTGTCACCGGGTATCTGCATGACATGTTGGAAACCTTCGTGCAAACCCGTTATCCCTCTTTAAACGTAAAGTTCATCCATAATGAACTTTACTCCTCCACCAATAACATATACTCCTTGTGGCTAGCATTACCCGAAGTGTTGCAGGAAAAAGAGATCATCCTACTCGATAGCGACATTCTGTTTGATCCGTTGATTATAAAAATATTACTGGACGCCTCTCATGACAACTGCCTGGCATTGGACAGCCATAAACTCGGGGAAGAAGAGATCAAGGTCATCGTGAACGAGAGAAATCAGATCACGGAAATCAGTAAAACCTGTTCCATTGAAAAGGCTATCGGCGAATCCATCGGCATTGAAAAAATGTCCCATGCCTATCTCCTTGCCCTACACGAAGAATTGGAACAGATGATCAAGCACGAAAAATTGGACAATGTTTTTTATGAATTAGCCTTCGAACGTTTAATTGCACGGGGGCAATACTTTTATCCGGTAGACACGAGTGCCTATTTCTCCATGGAGCTTGACACCCCCGAAGATTTTCACGATGCCATGAATCGAATACCCAAACATCTACAAGCATGAAAATTGTACTATTCTGCGAGCAAAAATATGCGATAAATATATTGCAGCCCCTCGAAATCGAAGCCCATAAAGAAGGGGGACATTCCGTGATTTGGTATGTTCACGCTAAAAATATCCCGGACTTCCCCTTAAAAAATGAGGTGAAATGGACCAATAGCATACAAGATATTTACAACTTTTCCCCGGATGCCATATTCGTTCCCTGCAATATTGTTCCCTACTATCTGCCGGGAGTGAAAATACAAATTTTCCACGGTTACGCTGCCGAGAAAAAGGATCATTGGGTCATCCGCCGCTATTTTGACACCTATTTCACCCAAGGGCCTTTCTTCACGAAAGGCTTTAAGGCTCTCGCTCAAAAATACAAGGATTTTGAAGTCGTTGAAACAGGATGGCCTCGTCAGGACTGGATTTACGAAAATCTACACACCTTTGATTCCGAAAAAAACGACTTGCTCCGAAAACACAAAAAAAATAAATTAGTTTTATATGCTCCCACCTTTTCTCCGTCACTAACTTCCCTGCCGTTCATAAAAGAGGGATTGGAAAAATTAGCGCGGGAAAAAGATGTTCTGCTCATCTTGAAATTCCACCCGTTAACCCGAAGTGAGTGGATGGAAGAATACAGGCAACTAGCCGAGGAGTATGAAAACATGCTATGGGTAGAAGATCACAACATCACGAAGTACCAGCTCATGGCCGATGTCATGATTAGCGATACCTCATCGACCGTGTATGAATTTTTGTTACTCGACAAACCGGTCATCACGTACCGAACCATTGCAAAAGATATCTACTGGCAGGATATTCAGAACGCGGAAGATCTTCCCGATGCTTTCGATCTCGTACTTCAAGATGCCGTACTCGCCGCCAAGCGCAAATGGATCATCGACAACTACGATCCTTACCTGGACGGGAAAGTCTGCCATCGTATGCTCGATGCTGTCAGAGATTATATATCCCGCCACGGTGTACCCCAGAAACGGAAATTAAATCTTTGGCGCAAATACACCAGCATCAAGAAATTCGGTAAAGTCAAAAGAAGATAAAACTAATTCTTCTTTTTGGCTTTTCGTTTGCGCACCTGTTCGTCATGGGCATGGGTCCACTCTTTCAGTAAACGAGTCATCTCCATCGCGTCCGAATGCGTCAACCGGGCATATTCGTCCGCGATAACATCAATCATATCATCTGTCGCGTGCAAGCGGTAAAAATTCTTCAAACCCACCAGCGGAGAAATCGTCATTAACTTGATTCGATTCAAGTCAACCAACATGAAATGAAACTGATTTCCTTCCCTTCGAATCAACGTATTCCCCGGAGAATGATCTATAAAATAGATGGATTGCGTGTGAAAATGATACGTGAACCGGGTAAACTCCCGTAAAATCGTCTCCAAATCAGCCGGATGCTTCTCTCGCAAATCCCGAAAAGTATAATCATACTCTTCCTGTTGGGAAATATAAAAACTACGGGTTACCCCGAAAACATTTCGATAAACGATATAAGCAATCGGTTCCGGGGTTCCAACTCCCCTTTCCAACAATATATTCGCATACTCGAACGAGCGTTGAGCCTTCCCCTTCCGCACGTAGGCATAAGCGAATTGATTAATGATATTGGGTTTTTTAAAGGATTTCACGTTAAAACGTTCTCCTTCCACGTCCAGGATCTTAATTACATTCCGCCCGTCATCAATGACCTCTCCTTCCTGATCAAAACGACGAGGAATATCCAGAATGGCCTTTTCCAAAGACTTATATTTCGGATTAATTTGGTAGTCAATCATTTTATCCGCTCGTAATTTATAAACGTGTAATCACATTCATTTTTCTCATCCGCCTTACCCGCTTCTCTCGCCACCTCTTTCCAAACTTTGGGGTCTACAGGCGGGATCACGGTGTCGCCCTCACATTCTTGGTGAACAACGGTAAGATACAAGCGGTCAGCTCTATCCCACAACTTCTTGTATATCGTCCCGCCCCCGGTTACGAATACCTCGTCTTCATTTTTTGTCAATTCCAAAGCCTCCTCCACACTATGTACAACCTCACATCCCGCGGCCTCGAATTCCGGATTCCGGGATATAACGATATTTCTCCGGTTAGGCAAAGCCCGACCGATCGACTCGAACGTCTTCCGTCCCATTAGAATCGTATGCCCCGTGGTCAAAGCCTTAAAGTGTTTCAAATCAGCCGAGAGCCTCCATATCAACCCGTTATCCCTTCCGATAACATTATTCTCTGCCGCTGCTACTATTATTGATAAAACCATGAATTAATTTTTGATTTACGATTTTAGATTTACGATTACCCCCCTCCGGCCTTTGTTCGTCTCCCCTATTCATAGGGAAGAATCAAATTAGTCCCCACCTTCAAAAATCTTCCCATTCTAAATTTTAAATTCTACATTCTACATTCTAAATTACACCGATATCGCCCCCTTTATATGCGGATGCGGGTTATAATCGCACAACGTGAAATCCTCGTATTTAAAATCAAATATGCTTTTCACGTCCGGGTTGATTTCCATCCGGGGTAAAGCACGGGGCTCACGCGTCAACTGCAATTTCACCTGCTCGATATGATTCAAGTAGATATGCGTATCGCCCAACGTATGCACGAACTCGCCCGGTTTCAAACCGCACACCTGAGCCATCATCATGGTCAACAAAGCATACGAGGCAATATTAAACGGCACGCCTAAAAAGGTATCGGCACTACGTTGATAAAGTTGGCAGGACAATTTTCCGTTAGCCACGTAGAACTGAAATAACGCGTGACAAGGGGGTAAGGCCATATTTTCAATATCCCCCGCATTCCATGCACTCACGAGCAACCGACGGGAATTCGGATTATGCTTGATGTCATGCACCACTTGAGCAATCTGATCCAAAGCAGTCCCGTCCGGTTTAGGCCACGAACGCCATTGATACCCGTAAATATGTCCCAGATCACCGTTCTCGTCGGCCCATTCGTCCCAGATGCTCACCCCGTGATCATGCAAATACTTCACGTTCGTGTCACCGTTCAGGAACCACAACAACTCGTATATAATGGATTTTAAATGCAACTTTTTCGTGGTCAGTAAAGGAAAACCTTCTTCCAAATTAAACCTCATCTGGTGACCGAACACGCTGATCGTTCCCGTCCCCGTCCGGTCCTCTTTTACCGTCCCCTCCGTCAAAATCCTATCCAGTAAATCTAAATATTGCCTCATAATAATTGAAAATTGAAAATTGAAAATTGAAAATGTGCCATTCAACTTTCAAAAGATGATAGAACAAAGATAAACTTTAAATTTAAAATCCTAAATGCTACATGATCTGAAATTCTAAACTTTTCTTATAACCATTAACCCGTGACGAATAGGCAACAGGATATTCTCCACCCGGCTATCGGCCTGCACCATTTCATTAAAATCCAGGATACCTTTGGTTTGAGCATCCAATTTCACTTGCGGATCTGCCACCTTACCATCCCACAACACGTCATCCGCAACAATCATTCCCCCACTCCGCACTTTATCAAACACGAGCCGATAATATTCCGAATACTCCCGTTTATCGGCATCGATAAACACCAGGTCAAACACTTCATTCAGCGTGGGAATAATTTCGCAAGCATCTCCCACGTGAAAAACGATACGCTCCTGCAAACCACTCTTTTCCATGTAGCAACGAGTAAAATCTTCCAACTCGTCATTCACGTCAATCGTGTGCAGCACTCCCCCCTCCTCCAATCCGGCAGCCATTGAAATAGCGGCATACCCCGTGTAGGTCCCGATCTCCAGCACCCGACGAGCGCCAATCATCCGGCATATCATTTTCAAAAACTGCCCTTGCAAATTCCCCGACAACATCCTCGGACGCAGAACATGGAGATGGGTCGCCCTCGATAACTCGGCTAACACCTCACTCTCCGGCTCGCTATGCGCCAGTATATATTGTTCCAATTCGGCATCCATTTCCAACATAACGGCCTTTATTTATATAGTAATACAGATTGTTTATCCACATCAAAAATCTCCTTCGCCACTCGAATCAGCAATTCCGGAGTAATTTCCTCGATCTGGGTATAAATATCTTCAAGACTATCCACCTTATCGTAAATCAAAAAACTCTTCCCGATCGACAACATCAAATTTTCATAATTCTCCGACGAGATTGCCAGTTGCCCCACCATCTGAGCCTTTGCCCGTTTCAACTGCAAGGGCCCCAGCTTCTCTTCATACAAGGCCCGCATCTCCTTCTTGCATAAATTCAAACACCATTCGGCATTTTCCGGATCACACCCGAAATAAATCATCGATACCCCCGTGTCCGAATAAGGCGTATAGGAAGCCTCAATATTATAAGCCAAACCATACTTTTCACGAATATTCAAATTCAAACGGGAATTCATCCCCGTCCCGCCCAACAAGTTCATCAACAGCGATAAGGCCAACCGGTTATCCTCCGTGTAATCGTAAGCGATATTCCCTATAATACAATGACTTTGGTGCGTATCCTTATCCATCTCCACGAATCGGGGTGTATATATTTCAGGCTTGATCCTAGTCCTTAACGGAGTCCCGACCTCGTAAGGCGAAAAATATTTTTCCACCAAACGCACCAACTTCTCGAACGGGATATCCCCGACCGAACTAATGACCATCCGGTTCGGGAAATAATTACGTTTCACGAAATCCAGCACCATATCCCGGGAAATTCTCTCCACGGAAGCCTCGTCACCCAGAATATTCCGTCCGATCGGGTAGCCGGTATAAATCAGTTCCTCAAAATCATCAAAAATCAACTCACCCGGGTTATCCTTGTACGAATTGATCTCGTCCAACACCACGTCCTTCTCCTTCTCGATCTCCTTCTCCGGAAACACCGAATGGAACACGATATCGGCAAACAATTCCAGCGCACGCTCGTAATCCTTCGCCATAAACGTGGCATACACGCACGTGTCCTCCTTCGTGGTATAAGCATTCAACTCTCCCCCGACATCCTCCAGACGGCTTAATATATGATAGGCTTTACGTTTTTCCGTACCTTTGAAAATCACGTGTTCAATGAAATGAGCCATCCCCAGTTCATCTTCTCGTTCATCCCGGCTCCCCACGTTTATAATCAATCCGCAATAAGCGGCCTTATTCGGTACATAGTTATGGATTAACCTTAATCCATTAGCAAATATATGTGTTTGATACATTTTATTGAATAAAAAGACTTCCTCCCGACAGGTTCAGATTCACTTTCCCCGCATATTTCTTATTCCCGATGAACCCGGTTTCAAACAAAATATTCTTGTCCGCCGTCGGTTTATTCTCCAGCGTCACACCCTGAGGTAAATCCACCTTTAAGTTTTTATTACGTGTCAACCCCAACGTATAACCGCACCCTTCCATGAAAGTCAATCCCACCTTTGTGGCAGAACCTTTCACGTTAACAGAAGCGAACGAAAAATTAACATTACGCACATTCAACTCTCCCCAACGCATATCCATATTGAGCGACCCGCCAATATCCTGCACCTCGTATTTCGTGTAGAAAGAAGTTCCGTCCATATCCTCGACCATTCCCAAATAACAAGTCCCACCCGATGTTTTTAGCGAAAGTTTATTCGCCTCCATCAACTGCAAGGTTGTCGACGTGCAATCCAACTTCATATCCTTCCCTTCCCCGATTTTTACCTTACAGGATTTAAACTCGGCGATTACATTTTCCAATTTTTCCACGTCAAATTCTCCCTTATTCTGTTTCACCGACAATTCTCCTCCCGTCACCGAGTTGGCTTTAAAATTTCCGGACACGATCTCCACGCTCATATCCCCCACGAAATCGGCAACAGAAGCTCCCCCCTCCGTGCATACCAAACGCACTTTCTTACCTTTCGGCACCTTGATATGATAATCAACACTCACGGTCACCCCCGCGAACATCTGCCGCAAGCTCATGTCTTTTTGGAATAAGGTTTCCACGTTCAACACACCTCCCTGCTCTTTGGCCGTTATGGATATATACTCTAACATCTCGTCTACCTTGGCTTTGTTTTTCGCCTCCACCCACACGGAAGTCGTGATGGAAAATTCATTGCCTTCCTGCTTAATATCGATGTTTCCATACCGATTTGTAACCGTCAACTCGTCAATGGCATCCGCGGGAAAACTCTTCTTAAACTCCTTCGATCCCTCTTCTGCCCAAGCGTTCATCACCCCTAACAAAACAATCACTAAAAATATTAATCTCTTCATATCAATCGGTTTAATCATGAATTACTCGACAACAAATCATATCATCTCCTCGTTCTCTTCTACTTCCTTGTACCGAAGTGCCAAGTAAGCTAGCATCCGGCTAAACGTTTCCATTGCCATTGTTGTTTGCGAATTTATCTCTTTTTTCTGTAATCGCAACATCAAATGTCCATAAAGAGCATGAAGCGCCAGTTCCACGTCGGAAACCTCTTCCGGCAGGTTCGTCTTCCGACGGTAATCCAACAAATTATTTGCAGCCATCATAAACAACTGCTTATACTTCATATCCTGCACGTTATGGAGCAAATGGTAATGCAATTCCGTCAACTCGTTCACCATATTCTTCACCACCTGTACATGCCCGCTCTTCACCACCTCCTCTTTCTTCATCATCTCGATCAGGTTGTCATACCAATCACTGATCTCTTTTCGTGCCGCATCATCTCCCCCAAACTGGCTCACCACGTTTCGGTTTACTAGCTCGATATCCATTTGCATCGCCCTCAACATATCCTCCACCTGCCACATATACAGGATATATTCAGCCACATTGCTCTTTCTCTTCTCGCGTGCTATCAACATACTAATTTATGATTTACGATTTATGATTTATGATTAGAAACGTGAGCCTTACGCGGCTGGAATTTAAAATCATTAAATCTACAATTTTACAATTCTTTGAGTTTATCTATCAACCGCCGATCCCGTTTCGTGGGACGTCCGGAACCACGATCTCGACTTTCAAATTGCATGAAAACTCCCCGGAGAATATCGAGCTTTTCCTGCGGGGTGATCTCTTCCACGAAATCAACAGCCAACTGGGCAGACATCCGCTTATCGGTAACTTGTTTCACCATGTACTCCCGTTCTATTGGCGGGACCCGTACTTTCACTACATCCCCGACCTTCACCTCCCGGGATGCCTTCACGTGGGCATCCCCGATAGAGACGTGACCTTTACCACATTCTTCCGCAGCTAACGAGCGGGTTTTGAAAATTCGAACCGCCCACAACCATTTATCTATTCTAACCTTCTCCACGGCTTATTCATTTATAACTTACAATCTGTCATTCCAAAGCTATAACTTATTCTGCAAATGACAAAACAAATGCCAATCTGAAATCACGAATCTGAAATCTTCATTTTCAAATTCTGAATCACGACTTCAAAATCATACATCGTAAATCATACATCGTAAATCTAAAATCGTAAATTATTACACAGGCTCATCGTTTTATCAACCCCGATAAAAATAAAATTCTCAATCACCTCCCCGCAATGCTTTAACATGACGGGTAAACGTTCCTCTTCCTCCGGCGACCACTCTCCCAACACGTAATCCACCTGCTTCCCCTTGGGGAACTCGTTTCCGATACCGAAACGCAAACGGGCATAATCTTGTGTTCCCAACAATTGATTAATATTCTTCAAACCATTGTGCCCCCCGTCACTTCCCTTGCCCCTCAAGCGGATTGTCCCGAAAGGTAACGCCAGATCATCCACCACCACGAAAAGATTCGACAACTCGATCTTCTCTTTTTGCATCCAATAACTGACAGCCTTACCGCTAAGGTTCATGTACGTATTCGGTTTCAACAAAATCAGTGTACGTCCCTTCAATTTCACTGTGGCAACCGCACCGTAACGCATATCTTCAAAAACAGTATTGGACGCCTTTGCAAAGGCGTCCAATACTTTAAATCCGATGTTATGTCGTGTATTCTGGTACTCGGGACCTATGTTGCCCAATCCCACAATAAGATATTTCATCTGTCTACTTTTTCAAACCATTATTGAGCATTCTGCGCAGCTCTTGCAGCTCTTGTCAATTTAACTTGAGCAACCACAACGCTCTTAGCATTCAATATCTCAACACCTTCCACGTGAATATCTTGTACTTTGATAGACTTACCTACGCCCAAAGAAGTTACGTCAAGAACAACTTCATCCGGCATATCCTTCGGAAGAGCTTTTACTTTCAATTTACGAGAAACGATAGCCAACTTACCTCCGGCTTGTACTCCGACAGCGTGTCCGGTTACCCGAACAGGAATTTCCATAGCAACTGGCTTATCTTCTGCAGTCTGATAAAAATCAATATGTAAAACCTTATCCGTTACCGGGTGGAATTGAATATCTCTCATCACGGCGCTGTAAGATTTTCCATCAAGGTCTAAATTTACCAAATATACCTTAGGAGTATAAAGAAGTTTCTTCAAATCTTTATCAAGAACTGCAAAGTGAACATTTTCCCCTCCACCATAAAGAACACACGGAACTTTCTCTTCTCTTCTTACAGCCTTGGTAGCTTTTTTACCTAAATCGTTTCTTACTTCTCCTTTTAAATCAAATACTTGCATAATAATAAAATTGCTTGTGCTACTCAAATCCAGACTGATGCCCCGGGGTTATAAGCCACGTCTGCATTCCCATTGCACGTTTAAAACTATCCCCGTACTTTTAATGCGGCGCAAATGTACGAACAAATTATCAGAATCACAACACTTTTTTCAAGGCGATTATCCTCATTTCTCCATCTCACTTTTAACCCACTCATCATATATGCTCTTGATTTCCTCGTAACAAGGATGTTCTTTGGAAAGCAAAAGAGAAGACCGGAAATTATAATCCGCATGATCCACCGAGGCGTCGACTTTTTCAATATCATGCTTACCAGTTTGGTCATACCACTTTTCAAATAATCGGAATCGGGCATTTTCCTTTTTATCACAAGTCTCACAAACAACAATAAGCGAATTATGATTTACTTGAAAAAAATCACTTAATATCTTAACAATGGTGTGACGAACCCTCCCATCATTCACTGTTTTCCCTGCGGCATCAAAAGAAAAGGAATAAACATGATCAGCCCCGAAAGTTTCACTAATGTCAATAAAATAAGCGGCATAAACAACACCGCTTTGTGTTATAAATTTATATGTCAGATCATCTGTCAGAACGATATGATACGGGAGTTGCAAATTTAATATCACGTTTTTTAGCTAATTTTTTCAAATCACCATTTTTCTGAATACACTCCCGAATAGCACGCTTATCCTCCAACAATTTTTGAAAAAAACTTTTCGTTTCTACTTTTTGTGTTTTCATTTCAATGATTTTTAAATCCTCATTTATAGATACAAAGATATGAATAACAATCCAAACATCACAATAATATCACGAATTAACATCATTTACAATCAATATAAATAAGCACCTACTCTCTCCTTAACAAATTAGAACCAAAAGACTGATAATCAA
This sequence comes from Butyricimonas faecalis, assembly GCF_003991565.1. Taxonomy (NCBI): domain Bacteria; kingdom Pseudomonadati; phylum Bacteroidota; class Bacteroidia; order Bacteroidales; family Odoribacteraceae; genus Butyricimonas; species Butyricimonas faecalis. The sequence goes on from NZ_CP032819.1 coordinate 1,963,165, forward strand.
TAATAAAAAATCAAAAACTTGCCCCTTTCAGCAACAATTTTTCACACGGAACACCCCTTTTTATTTCGAAAAAGTTTTTTGTTTCAATTATAGGTCTTATTTTTGCGTCATTATTAACAAACAAATTTTTTTAGAAATGGCTTACGTAATATCTGATGATTGTATTTCTTGTGGAGCATGTGAATCAGAATGCCCGGTAGGAGCAATCTCTATGGGTGATGATCACTATCAAATCAATGCTGATGAATGTATCTCATGCGGGGCTTGTGCTGGTACTTGTCCTGTTGGAGCTCCGAAAGAAGCTTAATCATCATAAAAAAAGAAAAAACAAAGCTGCCCCCTCAAGGGCAGCTTTATTCTTATAGAGACTACACCATCCCATGGATCACGAGATCCATCCGCACGTCCAACTCATCAACAGGCACCTCTTCCACGAACTGGAAACCGAAACAAATCCCCACCTTCCGGGCAACCCGCGTCTCTTTTAAAATTTTGTCATAATACCCGCGTCCTCGTCCCAAACGATTCCCGCGGTGATCAAAAGCCACGCCCGGCACCACGATCAAATCTATTGCATCATAATCCGTATACAACTCGCCGACAGGTTCCAGTATACCAAAAGCCTCTCCCGGTTGCAGAGACTCCATCCCCTTAAACACCCGCAATTCCAACACATCCCCCTTCACGCAAGGCAACAGGATGGTCTTCTCTCCTGCCCACTTGCAAACATAATCATGCGTGAACACCTCGTCGTCCATAGACCAGTAGAGCAACACGGTTCGAGCCTCTTTAAAAAAATCCGTTTGTTCCAGCTCCTCCCACAAGGGACGAGACATTTCTATCTTTTGCTCCAGTGAATACTGGTTTTTCAAAACTTTAATCTGTTTTCGCAATTCTTTTTTATCCATGGTAAACAATCTTCCTAATCTTTATTCATTATTTTCTGCAAAAATCGTACTTTTGCAGAAATAAACAAAACAAGCTACCAAAGAGTTACCAGATATATTTGGACGCTTACAAACAACCCATCCCGCCAAGGGATACAACGTGCAGAATTATGAAAATAGCGATACCTCAAATCAACTACCACATCGGAGATATTTCCAAAAACAGGGATCTTATTATTGCTGCCATAAAAAAGGCAAAGACCATGAAGGCTGAACTTGTTCTATTTCCGGAACATGCCATCTGTGGTGCTTACCCGCAAGATCTTTTAGAGAAAGAACATTTCGTGAACGAATGTCGTGTCAACATTGAAAAAATTGCAGAACAATGTCATAACATCGCGGCATTAGTAGGCGGCCCGAACCTGGATCTGGAAGACGGTATACTGATGAACGCCATGTTCTTCATGTATGACGGGGAAGTACGAGGCGGGGTCAACAAAACCATCTTGAGTGATTACGACGTCTTCGACGAAAGCCGGTATTTCATCCCGGGGGAATCCAACACCCCCCTGCACTACAAGAATCAGAACATCCGAGTAATCTTCGACGAATACGAATCCAACATGATCGAGAAAACCGACTCGTTCATCGTGCATGTCGGCTCAACACCCTTCACCACGGAGAGCTTCGCTTATCGAAAAGAAAGTCTGTCATACATCGCCCACAAACAGAAATGCCCGCTCATATCGCTCAATCACGTGGGAGCGAACGCATCCTTGATATTTGACGGAAACTCTTTCGTGGTCAATAGCAAAGGAATTTCCACGTACAAATTAGCCGCGTTCAAAGAAGACTTCATGATCATCGACACGGAAAGACTGCTTAACGCCCCGGCTCTCAAAGAAAAAGGACCGGACCGCATAGCCCTTATCCACGATGCTCTCATTCTAGGAATAAAAGATTTCTTCCACAAAAACGGATTTTCGAAAGCCGTACTCGGGCTTTCCGGGGGAATTGATTCTGCCCTTGTTGCCGCGTTGGCAACAGAAGCCCTTGGAAAAGAAAACGTGCTGGGCATACTGATGCCTTCCCGATTTTCAACCGACCACTCGGTCACGGACGCCGTCGACCTGGCAAGAAATTTGGGAATCTCCCACGAAACCTTGCCCATAAAAGAGATATACGATAGCTTTATTACCACGCTAAAACCCGTCTTCAAGGACACCCCCTTCAACGTGGCCGAAGAAAACCTGCAAGCTCGTATCCGCGGATCGCTTGTTATGGCGATCTCCAACAAATTCGGGAACATCCTTCTAAACACGTCCAACAAAAGCGAGGCTGCCGTGGGATACGGCACCTTATACGGCGACCTGTGCGGATCGCTTTCCGTGCTGGGAGACGTGTACAAAACCGACGTGTACAAACTATCCCGTTACATGAACCGCAACGGGGAATTGATCCCGGAAAATACCCTCACGAAAGCCCCCTCTGCCGAACTGCGGCCCGGGCAAAAAGACCAGGACTCCCTGCCGGATTACGACACGCTGGATGCTATCTTGAAATTATATCTTGAAGAAAACAGTTCCAAGCAAGAAATCATCGCGAAAGGATTTGCCCCCGAAGTCGTTGAAAAAACGCTCACCCTGGTCAATCGTAACGAATACAAACGGGCCCAATGTCCACCGATACTGAAAGTCAGTAAAAAAGCATTCGGTAGCGGACGCCGAGTGCCACTCGTAGCCAAATTATAACACCAAATAAATTTATGAGAACGATAAAAGACAAAGAATTACACGAAAAATATTGCAACATTTGCATTGACAGTCCCAACTCCCTTTTTGCCAACCTGGACGAAAGCAGCAAAAGCATCATTCGTCAAACCAGCATTTGCAAGATGTACCGAAAAGGGGACTTGATTTACGAAGAAGGGAATAAACCGTTCGGGTTAATTTGTCTGATTACCGGAAAAGCTAAAATCGCCAAGAAAGGCATCGCGGGACGGGAACAAATCGTGCGCATGGCAAAACCCGTCGGGTTCATCGGTTACCGGGCCTTCTTTGCCGAAGAAATGCACATCGCATCGGCCGAAGCCTTGGAAGACTCCATCGTCTGCATCATGAAAACCGAACTCATTTTCGGTATCGTACGCAGCAACTCGGATGTTGCCATGAACGTGATCCGGGCATTAGCCACCGACCTGGGTTTCTCGAACCGCCGAACCGTCACGCTCACGCAAAAACACATTCGCGGGCGCCTGGCCGAAGCTTTGCTTGTACTGAAAGACACGTACGGGTTCGAAGATGATAACAAAACACTGAAAATTTGCCTTTCCCGGGAAGATATGGCCAATCTCTCGAACATGACCACGTCCAACGCCATCCGCACGCTATCCAACTTCGCCTCGGAAGGTATACTGGAACTTTCCGGCAAGCAAATCAAGATCACAAACATGGAAGCGTTGGAAAAAGTAAGTGATATGGGATGATTCAATCTTGTAATTGATCGATACACCGGCTAATGGTTTCATAATCAAAGCCACGACTCAAGGCAAAGCGAAAAAGCTTTGCTTTTCGTTTATACGGGTCTTCCTCCTTCAAACCCCGGTTCTTTTGTTTCAACAACGCCAGACACGTCGTATCGTTTTCCTCATCGGGCAGAGCCGACAAAGCCTGTTCGATCAGCCGTTCCGGCACACGCTTCTGGCGGAGCATCTGCATGATCTTCAACTTCCCCCAACGATTAAAACGATGCTTATCCCGGGCATACGCCTCGGCAAAACGGGCATCATCCAAAAAATGATTCTTCACCAAAAACTCCATGACCGCGGCAATATCTTTCTCCTCCAACTCCCAGCGTTGTAACTTCTTAAGTACATCAAAACTACAATACTCCTTTTTACTACACTGCCCGGCAACTATATTCAACGCTTTTTTCGCATCCACTTTCGATGTAATTTAAAATTTAGAATTTAGAATTTAAAATTTCCCCGGGCTTTTACCATTCTTTCCCGCTCGTTAATATCCTTCCGCAACTCAACCTCCTCGTACCCCATCTTCTGGAGCAACTCGACGGTTTCTTTCCCCAAAGCCTCGTTGATTTCAAAAAACAACGCCCCCCCCTCGTTCAAATGATCGCGACCGAATTCGGCAATCTTCCGGTAAAACATCAACGGGTCGGCATCCGGCACGAAAAGAGCCCTGGAAGGCTCATAATTCAGCACCCGATCATGCATAAACTCCCTCTCCGACTCCCTTACATACGGCGGATTACTCACGATCACGTCGAAACCGGGCCATTCCCATTCACCGTAGTGCAATATATCACGAACCTCAAAATCCACCTCCACGCCATTCCTCCGGGCATTATCGGCAGCTTGACGCACGGCCTCCGGGGAAATATCCACCCCATAAAACCTTCCCCCTTTCAACAACTTTCCCAAAGACACGATGATACACCCGCTTCCGGTACCTATATCCAGCACCCTCGCACCCGGCCGTACTCCCGATTCCACAATCCACATCACCAACTCTTCCGTCTCCGGACGGGGAATCAACGTTTCGCTATTTAACTGAAAATCAATACCGGCAAATTCCGTTTCACCCAAAATATACTGAATCGGCTTATCCGTTTTTAACTCTTCCACAACTTGAACGAATTTATCGATAAAGCTTTTCTCTAAAAATTCGTGTTTTTTAAGATGGATTTCTATATTTGTACAATGCAACAGATGGCAAAAGGCAAGCGAGCATAAAACTTTTATTTCATGCTCGGTATAAGCATCCTTTAGCTCCTGTAATGCGTATTGTTGTAAATCAAACATCGTATTCATGAAACAAAGATACGGTTTAATTGAAAACTGAAAATTGAAAACTGAAAATTTAATTGCGTGAACTGGACGAATATTGCGATTAACCTCGGCATACTGCTGTATATCCTCACCATTTTGGCGATCATATACACGATCATACTGGAAAACAGGAATCCGGTACGTACACTCGCGTGGATGCTCGTCCTTATCCTCGTCCCCGGCATCGGACTATTTTTCTATATCTACTTCGGTATGAACTATCGGAAGATCAAAATGTTCTCCATGAAAGGACTGGGCGACTTCAAGTGGTTGCAATACATGAGCGAGGACCAGAAACAACGTATCAAGAAAACCGAACTACTGAAAAAAGAAGACATGGAAGCGGTCAAACCGTTGATGACCTTGCTCCTAAACAACAGCAAGGCGCTCCTCTCCCGTAACAACACGGTCGAAATTCTCAACAACGGGGAAGCCACCTTCAGCTCGATTTTCAAGGCCATCGCCAAGGCGAAGAAATACATTCATCTGGAATACTATATCATTGACAAAGGAGAACTCGGGGAACAACTGAAAGAACTGCTTATCGAGAAAGCCAAAGAAGGCGTGGAAGTGCGCGTTATCTATGACGACGTGGGATCTTGGAAATTACCCAAACGCTACATCAAAGAGATGCAGGCTGCCGGAATCCAGATATACCCCTTTCTCCCCGTACGTTTCCCCCTGTTCACGAACAAGGTAAACTACCGGAACCACCGGAAAATTGTGGTCGTGGATGGCGACACCGGTTTCATCGGCGGGTTAAACTTCGCCGATCGCTACCTGCACGGATTACCCGGCATCGGTATCTGGCGCGACACCCACCTGAAAGTGAAAGGGGAAGCCGTCACCTCGTTACAAGTGGTCTTCCTGTTCGACTGGTACTTCGTCCGTCAGGAACTTCTGCTAAACAAAGCGGAATACCTTCCCAACAAGAAAGTCGACGGCAACGTGGTCGTTCAAACCGTGGCCTCAGGTCCCGATAGCGACTGGACATCCATCCAGCAAGCCTACTTCACGCTGATCAACATGGCCAAGAAGTACGTTTTCATCTCGACACCCTATTTCATGCCGGGTGAAACCACGATCAACTCGCTGAAAACCGCGGCCATGAGTGGAGTGGATGTACGCATCATGATCCCGTACAAATCCGATTCGACACTCACGCACTGGTGCACGCGCTCCTACGTGGAGGAACTGCTGGAAGCCGGGGTTCGAGTATTTCAATACCGTAAAGGATTCAACCATAGCAAAGTAATCGTCATGGACGGGCTGGTATCTTCCGTGGGTACCGCCAACATGGACATCCGTAGTTTCGAACAAAACTTCGAAGTCAACCTCATCATCTACGACCGCAACGTCAGCCGCCAACTCGGTTCTGATTTTCTGAACGACCTGAAAGGCAGCACTGAAATCAGCATCCAACGCTGGAAATTCCGCCCCAAACGAGATAAAATCCGGGAATCCCTGGCCCGTCTCTTCGCGCCCCTACTCTAATTCGACACAATTCATCGGGAAATAAGCCCGAAATAAGCGGTCAACCCCCTAAGTATCACATGTCCCCGAGTGAGCAAAGTCAGTTCCCAAACGGCCGTGAAACCTAGGGGACACCTCTGTCACACGTCTATTGCCGCTTAACACGCCCCAAACTGTTACGAATCACCCCCCAAACAACACCATACAACTTGCCACTCCGACAGCAAAATTTTCTTTACCCCACAGGTAAATCCAACCCCTAAAATCCGTAGCTTTGCCTTTATAAAAACAACATCATTGAAAATTGCAAATCCTTCATTTTCAATTTTCAATTTTCAATTTTCAAATCTTATGAACGAAATCGCCGAAATCATTAACGGTACATTACATAGCGGGATACCCGTGGAGATCACGGAATATAGCATCGACAGCCGCTCGGTCGTCACGCCCGAACACACGCTATTTTTTGCTTTAACAGGTAACAATCACAACGGGCACGATTACATCCCAACCCTATACGCGGATGGGGTTCGAGCATTTGTCATCAGTGAATTCCGGGAAGAATTCAAACTACTGACAGAAGCCAACCTGATCGTCGTTGAAAACGTATTGGCGGCCTTGCAACAGCTGGCAGCCCACCATCGTCAACAGGTCAACGCCGAAGTCATCGGCATTACCGGAAGTAACGGGAAAACCGTCGTGAAAGAATGGCTATACCAACTCCTGTCAAAGGACTTCCTAATCTACCGGAGTCCCCGGAGTTACAACTCTCAAGTAGGCGTCCCCCTATCTCTGTTGGGAATCGATGCCCGCACCGAAATCGCCATCATCGAGGCGGGAATATCCCAAAAAGGGGAGATGAAACGCCTGCAACAAATGATCCGGCCAACGGTAGGAATCTTCACTCATCTCGGGGATGCACACGGTGAAAACTTCGCCTCCACGCAAGAAAAACTAGCCGAAAAAGCCCAACTTTTCACGTCCTGTTCCTGGGTGATCGGGCAATCGGGAGAGGCCATGGAATATATCAAAACACAATTGCCCGCCACCGTCTCGTGCTTACTCTGGGGGGAAGACGAGAACGCGCAAATTCAAGTAAAAACACTAAATATTACGGGGGGGCACCGGGAAGTACAAATCACGTACAACGGTACCAATTTCAGGCTGGACATTCCTTTCGCGGACATCGCCTCATTCGAGAACTGCATGAACGTTGTCAGCACCATGCTGTTAAAACGCTACTCTCCGGATACCATTTATTCCCGAGTGCAACAACTTTCCGCCATAGCCATGCGCCTTGAAATCAAAGACGGCATCAACAATTGCACGCTCGTGAATGACTATTACAATTCAGACCCCTCCTCGTTCCAACTGGCATTGAACATATTGGCAACACAGGATTCCTCGAAAGAGCGGGTTGTTATCCTTTCCGATTTCATGGACACGGGAAAAGCTGGAGACGATCTTTACCCTTCTATCGCGGAGACCCTTCGACAGGCAAACATCTCTTTATTTATCGGTATCGGCAAACACCTCTGTGAACATCGCCATAATTTCGCGGTCAATTCCCGCTTTTACGAAGACACGGAACATTTTCTCCGCCAGGAAGACCGGGAGAATTTCAAAAACCAAATAATCTTGATCAAAGGTGCGCGGGCCTTCCAATTCGAATATATCGCCGGGTTCCTGCAAAAGCAATCCCACAGCACCATTCTGGAAGTCGACCTGGATGCCATGGTTTACAATCTAAATCACTTCCGGTCATTGACCGACGCACACCTCGCCGTCATGGTAAAAGCTTTTTCGTACGGTAGCGGTTCCCGTGAGATTGCCTCCTTGCTACAATACCATCGGGTGGATTATCTCATGGTCGCTTTTGCCGACGAGGGAATCGAACTGCGTGCCGCGGGCATCACCATTCCCATCGCTGTCATGAACCCCGAACGGGAAGCTTTTGACAACATGATCATGTTTAACTTGGAACCGGAAATCTACGCCCTGGACATTTTGGAAGATTTCAACCAGGCACTGAAAAAACACGGGATCAAGCGTTTCCCCGTACATATCAAACTGAACACCGGCATGAACCGTTCCGGTTTTGATGAACAGGATATCCCGCAATTATTGGAATTTTTCAATACCGAACGTTCCGTGTACATCCGTTCCATGTTTTCTCATCTCGCGGGAAGTGACGAAGCCAAGCACGATGAATTCACCTTGGGCCAAATCCACCTGTTTGAACGTATGACCGAACGCATCCAAGCCCAATTTAACTACAAAATCTGGCGTCACATTTTGAATTCCGCCGGCATCGAACGGTTCCCGCAATACCATTTCGACATGGTTCGTCTCGGTATCGGTTTACACGGCATCAGTGCCGCGAATGCCCAACTCCAAGCCGTAAGCAGTTTCAAAACCTACATTTCCTCCATCCGCAACGTTCCCGAAGGTCAATCCATCGGCTACGGACGTAAAAGCTACACGACCCGCCCCTCCCGGATTGCCGTGATCCCCGTGGGGTATGCCGACGGGCTCAACCGTCATTTGAGCAACCGCATCGGCAACGTATTCGTCAAGGGGAAACGGGTTCCGATTATAGGTAACATCTGCATGGATACCTGCATGATCGACATCACGGACACGGATGCCGCCATCGGGGACGAGGTCGAGATTTTCGGGAAACACATTCCCGTGACCGAATTGGCGGAACAACTGGGGACCATCCCGTACGAAGTACTTACAGGCATCTCTTTCCGCGTGAAACGAGTGTACTACAAGGAGTAGCCCGTTGGCTGGGTACGTTCGCGGGTAATAAACCGCAGATTTTGCGGTTTATTACCCGCGAATGTTGTAACTTTTGCAGGTATTTCGACAAAAGTTATAAATTTTCCTTTGTATACGGTTATAAAAACATGGTCATATAAACCGGAATATAATCGATGCCATTCTCTCTCTTATAATCTTTTGTATAAATCACGTATTTATTCATGATCCGATCGGAGTATTTAATGCAAAACTGATCCAATGATTTATGAGATTTATACCCTGAAGATTTCACCTCTATGGGAGATATCTTATGCCCATCGGGTATGACAAAATCGATTTCATAATACTTTTTACCTTCGGCATAGGGAATTGTATGGTAAAATAAATTCTTCCCGGTAGCTTTTAACATTTGGGCTATGACATTTTCATAAACGTATCCCAAGTTTGTACCAAGTTTATCGCTAAGCAATTTATCATAAATGACATTTTCTGTAATATCACGATCTTTAAATGCAAGTGTTACGAACAGACCTGTATCCGAGGCATACATTTTGAAATATTCGTCATTTTTTGTCAACGCCAAACCGACATTCGGGTCGTCAGAATGAAATGCAACATTAACCGTCATCGAATCCTCCATTTCCTTCACAATATTTATTATTCTATCCACCTTTTCGTTAGGAATAGCCTTTCCCACTTGATAACGTAACACATTTTTACTTAATTGTGCAGGAATCACATCATACATCGACTTCGCCTTTCCCGAATCATCGATTTTCCCAAAATCTTCTTCATACAAAGCGATGATATCCCGTTTCGCGACATCAACAATTGAAAAATTATTCGTTTTAATATAAGCAGAAACCGCCTGAGGCATCCCTCCAACAAGCATATACAGGCGAAAATCTCGCATCAGTTTACGATGAACGGCATCTCCTAACGGGAGTTTTTTTTCAAAAGCGGTTCGCAATAAGGGAATTGTTGCAGTATCACCAAGTGCCCATCTAAATTCTTCGTAATCCATGGGGTACATATCGACTTTTGTCTCTTCACTTGGAATTATTATATCACGACTTTTTGATCGAACTGATATTAAGGATCCCGTCTCTATATAGTCATATCTATGATCTTTCACGAGGTGTTTGATTGCTTGTCTCGCCAGAGGCTGTAATTGTACTTCATCAAAAATTATTACAGATTCCCTTTCATACAACTGCACTTGATAGATAAATTGCAATCTTAAAAACAAATAATTCAAATCCGAGATATCATTGAACAAATCAGTTACTTCCTTGGATATTCTTGAAAAATCTATCAATAGGTATGATTTATACTCATGACGAGCAAATTCCTCTGCTATTGTTGATTTACCAATACGCCTGGCTCCTTGGATTAATAATGCGGTATCACCATTGCGCTCAGATTTCCATTTGAGCATGGTATCGTACATTTTTCTTTTAAAATAGATCTTATTCTCTTCCATTATTCTCAATTCTTATGGCGAATATAATCCAAAAAAAGCATCCCACCAAATTTAAAATCGCAAAATGCCGTTATCCACCAAATGTTTTTGACGTTTTTGCCGTTATCCACCAAATGTTTGTCACGTCTATAACGGAAATCTTGCCACAAGTGCTGTATAGGCACGCAGTTGTTTTTGGCATTAAGCCAGACGCAGTGGGGAGGAAAATCTGCGTTATTTCAAATCATTGTTGTATTTTCGCGTTAAAAAGACGAATTATGAAAACTGCTAATTCTGTTAACCTGAAATGGTTGAAAATATTTCATTTGTTTGCCGCAATCCTTTGGATTGGCTGCGGAATAGCGATGAACTTGCTCAGGGTCACGATTACGCCTACTACCCCTGAAGGAATGTTCACTTTATCATTAGCGATAAAAATTCTCGACGATCTGCTGATCTTCGGCGGAGTCATTGGCATTATTCTTACCGCAATTGTTTACGGAGCATGGACAAAATGGGGCTTCTTCAAGCAGCATTGGTTGACAGTTAAATGGATTTTGACTATAGTAATGGTACTGATCGGGTGGATTATCATGGGACCGGCTGTAAAAGGGAATGTTCATGAAATTGATTGGTATATGGTCAATCAGGATGTTTATAACAGAAATCTCGCTGTAAGTGCTATATGGGGACCTATACAATTACTTCTGCTTGCTGTGGTAGTAATCATATCGGTATTCAAGCCATGGAAAACAAAAGGGAAACAGGCATGAACCGCAACCGTACAACATCACATCGGTTGTTATGAAAGATTGCCCTAATACCCAAAAAATTCTTCCAAACTTCTTTTCAGAAGCTGGAAGAATTTTCCACTGTGTATAGTTTACGAGAAGCTATTTACTTTTCATAACGATCTCCCAACAAATCTACTAATACCACGTCCAATTCCGCCCCTCTCACCCCGTGATCTATGATACGCCCTTCCCGATCCAAAATCAAACAGAAAGGAATACCTCTAATTTTATATTTATTGACAACGCTCCCCTCAAACCCTTTAGGATCACACAATTGAACCCACTTCATTTCCTCTTCTTTCAAAGCTTTTTTCCAATCGTCTTCTTTATTATCAATAGAAATACTTATCATGTTAAACGCATCTTCACCTTTTCCGTAGATATCATACACATGACGCAAATGAGGAATCTCTCCCCGGCAGGGACCGCACCAAGACGCCCAAAATTCCACCATATTATACTGTCCCGATTTCACGTAATCAGCCAAATGCACGGTCTTCCCTTCCTCGTTAACAACCTCTATATCTCTATATTTCTCTCCAATTGCGATTGGGTACAAATCTTCCATACTTTCTTTTAATTCCTTATACGCCACAACATGATGCAAAGAAGGATCGATCATTTGTAAAAGTCTATCCATTTCTGCTTTTGAAAGTTTTGAAGAAAAAACGATATTTTGAGCAACATCAATAGATACCGATGACATGGGATTTTCAGCTATAAAATCCCACTGTATTCTTTTCATTTCTTTTTCTGCAGCTTGTATTTGCCGAACCAAGGCAATACCCTCACGGGTATTAAATACCCCATCAAGAGCCGGAATATGATAAACTTCCAAATATTTATTCCAAGCCGCACTATTTTTATCACGATAAGGTTTGATTTTTTCCTTATATTTCAGATACAAATCATGCGCTGGAGAACCTACTACCGACACGTTGCCTTTTACCGCTTCTCTTTGGAAACTCATTCGAGAAGCTAAAGAATCGATCGAAGGCGTCTCGTATCGTATATCCGTGTTATCAACGAAAATATCCGAACCGCGCATATCTTTCTCAAAATTTGCCTTTTTATCCGGCGACAAATCAACCCATAACTGGTAACGTACAGGCACATCCACCTTCCCCATTAACACGAATTTACCACTCTTCACCACACCGGAGTCCACGGGAGTATTCCAATTATATAAATATACTTTCATGCCATCGGGAGTACCGGGAACCGATCCAATAATCTTATACCCGGATTCTCGTTGACAGGCAGCTAAAACTCCTAAACACCAAAAGAATATACAATATTTTTTCATATTCAAATATTTATCTTTTACAAACTTTTCATTCATTCAATCGTTACATTCACCCAGAACTCACAAAATTCTTCTAAATCTACTCCTAAATTCTTCTTGTAATATTCCAACGTAAGATCATATCTTTTTTTCACAAGCGGATAATTATCCAATATTTCCTGACGCTCCTCGAGAGGATTACAAACTATCCACGCCGCGTAAGTAGCCATATCTTCATTCGGCATGTAATTACTTTGCAACATAAAAAACGGATAAGGATCTACAAAACCTAAACTTCTTATATAATCCATATTCCATTCCCCCGTCATCCAATCCAACATTTCCATCATTGCATCGCCTTGTTCTTCATATGACATTTCATTAAAATATTTCCCTTTCGACACTAGAATAAAAGCATCCGGAGAAGGCATATCTAACGCATAATAAGATATCGTTCTAGCTTTAAAGAAACTGTTTGCAAGGCTATATTTCCAAAGTTCCGGTTGTACGCCAATAGCATCATTCATTCCTCCCCAATAAATAATACCTTGCATTTCCTCGGCATAACCGATGCTCAAATTCGGAGTCGGCACCATCATCCCGAAATAGCCCATATATCTTCCTAGTTCATCAAACCAAATATTCTCCTTTATCAAAACTTGGCGTTTGATAACTGTCGTTTTCACAATCGTTTCAGGCAAAGCATTATAGAATGTTTGTAATAATTTTAGAAAAGACTCTGCCGTTTTCTCGTCAGCAGCCACCAAAGGTAATGCATCCGGATAATTATACGCAATCATATTTGTTTGAGTAATACCGACATTCGTATGCAACGCTTCATCGCCGCTTAACGTGTAATACACGTGATGGTCGTATTTTTGATACAACTCATAACAAATTTTTTGAGCCTCCGAAGGCCCGTCAGCAATTGCCGGAATCGGACCGTTATAAGTGAATTCCGAGGTTAAATCACCTTCATTACAAGCCGATCCTAATAACAACCAGCCTAATAATATCATTATTCCATATTTTGTTTTCATATTCATGCGTTTATCTGGGATTAGCACCGATTTCAGGATTTGAATTCAACTCTTTTTGCGGAATTTGCAATACATAACGAGGATCATCTTTCTGCAAAGTAGCATTTCCGGTAATTCCATAATGGGTGATGGAAGGCCGGGTCGTACGCCGAAGATCAAACCAACGCTGCTCTTCAAAACAGAATTCCCGTCTCCTTTCATTCCAAATGGTTTCTAACAATGTCTGTTGATTAAAATCAGTAGCATGAAGCCTTCCCGTGGTCTCAAAGTCCTGTGTTCTGAATTTCACCTCGCGCAACGTATTCAAATATCCCACGGCAGTAGCAATTCCATCAGTTTTGTGAGCATAAGCCTCCGCTAGAATCAAATACATATCTTCCGTCCGAATTGCTCGGGTATAACCATATTCAGAACTCAATTGAACGACAAAATTAGAGTAGCTCAATGAATAATACCTGTTTTTTACATAACGAAGACGGCCCGACAAATTTCTCTTCATGAAATAATACCTGCGTACATCCCCTGCTTCATACACATTAAATAGAGTTTCGCTCGGGTAAAAAACGGTTTCGGCAATATCCCCACTTAAAATCATATAAAGCTCATTAATTCCATTAACGAACAATACATTATCATTTTCCTCATCCAAATAACCTATACCGGGAACATCCTCTGGACTCCAATAACTTAAAGGTGTCTCCGTATAGATAACCGGGTTCTCTCCCGCATCTCGCAAATCAAACAGTGCAGGATTAGCTTTTATCACCTTTTCCGCTTGTTCTATTGCAAGATCCCACTCTTGCATATACAGATACACTTTTGCCAACAACGCCTTTGCCGCAAGAGCAGAAAAACGGGTTTTGTCAGTATCCATCGGATTATTTTCCAACAGGGGAATGGCTTTTTCCAAATCATCTACAATCTGTTCATATACAACCTTTAACGATGATCGATGATAAGCTTTATCTTCTGCCGTCATTTCCAAATTAATCGGAATTCCAGGCTCTTTCTCACAAGTAGCCGGATCGTAAGGTGCCGCATACATATTTACCAGATAAAAATAACGGAAAGCCCGTAAAGCATACGCCTCTCCTTTAATATGATCACGAGTTTGTCGAACAATTGCTTCATCCAACACGTCTCCAATGGCATTGTCGATATTCCCAATAATTACATTGGTATTAAAGATGCTATTATAAAATTTTTCAAATGTCTCATCGCCATTCGGCATGGTAGTCTCAATGCTATTATCCCACAAATGAGCTCCTAAATACGTATCGGCACTATTGGCAAAATTCGGTTGCCTATCTGCCGCCATATAATCCACGTCATCCGTTAGAACATCGATATAAGGAAGTACGGCCTTGGTCAAGTACGCATTATTAAGTAACTGATCATAATCATCCGTTGTCGATAGCTTCTGTTTGTTTTGAGGAATCTCGTTCAAATACCCCTCGCAAGCCCCCAAAAACAGACAGAGACTCACGATGAATAATTTATATAAATATTTCTTTTCCATAATCTTTCATTTAAAAATTGACATTCAATCCCAAGGTAAATGTTCTGGCTAAGGGTAAGGAACCGTAAGCATTCGTCGTGTAATTAATCGTTTCCGGATCATAGCCCTTTAAACGTTTGTCTGCCAACACAAACAGGTTTTGTGCCTGGAATTTCAATGTAACACTACTCAATTTTTTATCTCCAATAACCACTTTATTCACCCAACGAAGAGGCAATCGATATTCGATCATTAAATTTCTAAAACGTAGATAGTCTCCCGGAACCACGGTAGCATCCGACAAATTATACCAGTCCGTGGCATAGAAATTATCGTCAGCCGTCATGATCAAACCATCTCCGGAAGATAAGGCCGGAATTGTCTTTCCCGTGTTATCCTGTCCCGGTCTCCAACGATCTTTTATACTGCTATTTGCATTTTCATCCGAATTGGGTGCCGATACATAAGCCCGAGAAGGCAGACGAACAACATTTTTCAACCCGAAAGCAAACAACATGGATAAAGAGACATTTTTATATGCAACCCTTGTATTCAATCCACCGGATAACATCGGATCCCTTGTCCCTTCATATTTCAGATTTTCAATATCATAAGGGAAGTTCACGATTTCATCGCTATCCACGCCTAACACGTTTCCATCTTTATCGTAGAACATCGGCATTCCTTTACCGTCCAACTTCGCAAAACGATACGAAAACATGCCGTTAACAGGTTTTCCCTCGTAGACTTCCCCGGGGGTATAAACACTTTGCACCAAATATTTTGTCTGTGCCGTACTTTTGGATTTTGTCACTTCATTTTTTACATACCCCATATTAAAAGCAGCCGTCCAATTCCAATCTTTACTCTTGAGAATTGTTCCACTCAAAGCAACGTCAAGTCCTTGATTAGTGACATTCGCGTAATTAACGTATTTTCCCGAGAAACCGGACACGGACGACACGCCCTTGTAAGCAATCAAATCCTTGCTTTTATCCAAATAATAGTCGATATCCAATGATAAACGATTGTCAAACAAGGCAATTTCCAAACCGGCATTAAATGAAGCGGTTGTTTCCCATTTCAAATCGGGATTAGGAGCTTGTTGTATTTCCATTTCAAACAAACCGGTTACCGCATTCGGTGGCAAGGCCGCCGCAATAATCGAAGGGCTGCTATCCTCCACGATATTTCCCCTCAACCCGTAAGAGGCTCGAAGTGCCAGGTTACTTATAAGCGTGTTATCCGATAAAAACGATTCATTACTAATAATCCATCTTCCGGAAACAGACCATAAAGGTAAATACCGATATTTGGGATTTGACCCGAAAAGATTTGATCCGTCAAAGCGGATATTGGCATTCAACACGTAACGATTGTCATACATGGCAGAGATCACCCCGTAATAAGATATATTGGAACGGTCGACCAGATTACGGGTCGTTTTATTCCGTTTCAAATGTCCCGTTGATTCTCCTAAAGCCGGTTCGTAAAATGTATTCCCCCGGTCGTGGAAATACCCGTAAATATTTGACGTTAAGCCTTTATAATTCGTATTTCTAAACTCTTGCCCTAATAAAACATCGATTGACAAATCGTCCATCAAACTACCTTTATAAGTCAGTCCATTCCGAATCAACGAAGAGCGTTGCTCGTAGGTTGTTTCGTTATATACGCCACCATAAGGTAAAGGAGATTTCTTTACATTGTCTTCCGATCCTTCTCCATATCCATAACCTCTAATCGTTGCCACGTAAGCCGTTTTTTCCGTGGCATAATCCCGAGCGGTCGAATGGGAAGAGGCATAACTGAATAACCCTTCATATTTTAAGCCTTTATACAGATTTACTGTAAGATTGACAATACCCTTCGCATCGGTTTGGGTGCTCTCGTTACCGGAATTTGCCAATTCATTCAATACATTAATTTTACTTGCACGCCCAGACACGCTTCCTATATAATAATGCAAATCGCCATTATCTTCCCGTAATGGGATTGCCCTAGAGGAACGAACCGCATAATTAAATAAATCTAGCGAAGAATGATACATCTCACGGTCCCGACGATCGACTTGAACAATAGCCCCCATATTCACTCCTTGAAACAACTGAGTGTTGAGTTTTACCATCCCTCCATAATTTTTATATTCACTCGCCTTATCCACTCCCTCTTCTCCGTTGTAATTTAGCGAAATATAGTAATTCGTTTTCTCTGTTCCCCCGGAAACACTCAAATTGTGAGTTTGAGTATAAGCATTTCGGAACAGGATTTTAAACCAATCCGTATTTACTTCTTCCAATTTATTAACCATCGTATTCAATTGGTCTTTCGAAATCTGTCCTAGAGCATAACTATTCAACAAGCCCTCTAATCCCGAAATTCCATCCGCGTAAGTTCCACCCCACAACGACAAACCATCCTCATAATTTTCCCAAGCCAAGGCAACACGCTCTTTTGAATTCAATAAATCAAAATCGTCATAATGAGGCCGGATACTTATGCTTGACGTATGTTGGTACGAAATATTAAAACTATTCGCTTTCCCTTTCTTCGTGGTAACAACAATAACCCCGTTTGCTGCACGAGTTCCGTAAATGGCTGTTGCAGATGCATCTTTCAACACGGTAATACTCTCGATATCATTCGGGTTAATTCCACCAATCACGGAATTAAACATATTCATCACGTCCGGACTATTCAAATCGGCAGCCGTAACCGGCACAGAATTTTCCAATATAACGCCATCCAACACCCACAAAGGATCGGCATTTCCGGCAATCGTTGCCGTACCCCGGATACGAATTTTCGGAGCCGCTCCCGGAGAGGCCGAAGTATTTACCACGGAAAGCCCCGGAACCACACCTTGTAGCATTTGTTCGATACTGGATGCTCCAATCGTTTGCAACTCACTGGTTTTCACCGTTACCACGGAACTCGTCAGGTTTCTCTTTTCAATTTGTTGATACCCTGTCACCACAATCTCCTCGATACTTTCAGAATCTTCCTCCATCACCACCGTCAACGGTTGCTGGCCTTTTTTAAATACAAGTTCCTGCGTCTTCATCCCCACGAAAGAAAAATGCAACGCCACACTCTCCTGTTCGGGAACTTTCAACAGAAATTCCCCTTTCCCATCTGTGGCCGTACCCAAAGTGGTTCCCCCCACAAGCACCGTCACTCCCGGCAAAGGATCCCCGTTTTTGTCTTTCACCACACCCCGGATTTCCATTTCTTTCTTCACCTGCTGTGCCGCTTGCTCTCCTTCAAACCGCACCATGATAATATCATCCCGAAACGTATAACTAAAACCCGTTCCCTCGAAAATCCGATCTAAAACAGATTTCACCGTTTCATCCGTTGCCTTCACCGTCAATTTGTCCAAACGATTCGCCTGCTCGCTACTAAAAATGAAATGCAACTTGGTTTGACGCTGGATCTCACTAAATAATGTCTTGATCGACACATCTCGCAAATCCAGATTAACTTTTTCCTGTTGGGCAAAACTATTTGCCGAAAGGGAAAATGTGAAACAGCACATCAAAATCATAAAAAGTTTCATAGTTTTCCAGAATTTTTGCCCATGAAGTCGGTAAACCCGAAGGCATAACAGAAATTTTTCCATACCTTTGTCATTAGAATGTTAGTATTTACAAGTAGGCTCAGCTCGTAACAATAGCCTATTTGTCCTATTATCATTGATGGCGGAGAATGCTCGTAACATTTTCCGCTATTTCTTTATTCCATCACTATAATCGTCCTTCCTTTTACAGAGAATTTCACTTGGGTCACACCCGATATAGCATCAAGGATATGGGAAATATCATCGTATCGCCCTAAATGCCCGGTAAAGTGTAACTGTTTCAAACTCGCCGTCTGGAAAAATACATCTACATCATACCATAAAGATAAGCGGTTCATGATCTTCTCCAAACTTTCGTCATCAAACATAAATTCATGGTCCTTCCACGCCACGTAAAGCTGTACATCCACGTTCAGAATCTCCATCGTACCTTTCTCTTGATTATAAAGGGCCAATTGTCCCGGTTTCACCATGTACTCCGTATTCATATTCATCGTCTGAATGCCAATCTTTCCCTCAACCAAAACGGTCTGTATATTTTCAAGATCATAGGTATTCACGTTAAATGAAGTACCGTACACCCGGATTTTCAACTTATCCGCGTTCACGAAAAAAGGACGGACAGAATCTTTTACCACCTCAAAATACCCTTCCCCAGAAAGGAATACCTCCCGCCGCTCCGCACCGAAAGCCACCGGATAACGTAACTCACTTCCGGAATTCAGGTGAACCACCGTACCGTCGGACAACGTCACCGTGTATTCGCCCCCGCGGGGAATCTCCAACACGTTATACTCTGTTTTGCCGGTTGCCACCTGTTCCGGATAAATCATTCCCGACGAGTTATTGGTTGCAGCAATTCCTTCCGCCACGTCAACATGGGTCTCTCGCTCCTTCGTTATTTCAAGCACGCGATTATTTCCCAACCGCAGAATTGCCTTGCTCTTTCCCGGTTCAATACTTGCGATCTCCACTCCCTGCTGCAAAGAATCCCGCTTCATTTCTCTTATAAAATATCCCGCAGCCACCATCACCGGAAGCATCACGGCAGCCACCCAGCGATACCACCCCAACCGACGAGGTGAATGTTGCAGCTTAATATTCCCCCGGCAAACGACCTTTTCCCATGCACTCTCCTTGTTCACCCGTTCGTAAACTTCAAGATCACGGACAACATTCCTCTCTTCGCAAATTTCATCAAACAACCGTTTACGTGAAGAGTCCCCGCGAATCCAGTCTTCCAACTTCACTTTTTCCTCCTCGGACAAATCTCCCGTGAGGTAAAGTTGGATTAGCTGTACTATATTCTCATCGTAATCTCTCATCATCTCTGTTATTTTACACCAAAGACGACAAGAGGTATAAAAAGGAGTATAAAAAATCGATCTTTTTTAGAATATATTTTTCATTACATGAAACCAACTCTAAATAAAACACATAGCAGATACACGTTTCCCAATCTTTTCCGTAAATAACTTATCGCATCCCGTTTTTGAGCCTTCACGGTCAATTCCGATATATGCAATATTTCCGCAATCTCACTATTCTTTTTCCCATCCAAATAATACCTGAACACTTCCTGACATCGCCTCGGTAATTCATCCAGCACCAGATACAAACGACGATACACCTCCTCTTTCATCATCTCCAACTCCGGCATCTCCCCGGTCTCTGAATGCCGAAGCGCATAACGAACGTATTTTCCCTCCACCTCCTTGTGTTTCAAGTAATCCAAGGAAGCATTCTTCACCGAATGGTACAAAAAGTTTTTAAAACCGTAATAAGAACTATAAAGCGTGTCCCGCTCCCATACCTGCACGAACAAATCCTGCACGATATCCTCGGCAACCTCCTGTCTCTCCACCCATTTCATGGCATATAACACGAGATAACGATAGAACCGGTCAAACAATATTTTAAAGGCTCCCACCTGCTTTTGATTCAACTGCTCGATTAATAACTCATCCTGCACCATTTCATTTTTCCCAAGGATTATTATACTGATTTACGCGTGTATAAAAGTAGTAAAAAAACGATCTTTGCCCAAGAATAACAAAACAATAACACTAAAATTTATGAAACAATTCACAACAATATTGTCAAGTAAATGTGTCAAAATTTGTTTTTCACATAAAACTCCTCCGTCAACTTCGCTGCCACCTCTTTCTTCTCCTGCCTGAGGAGAAGTAACCAGAAAGAGAGGGATGGAGTTTTAACACACCTTCTTACACGACAAAGTGTTCCTTACGCGGAACGTTTTTCTACAAAAAGTGTACTTTTAAAAGTACACTTTTTGTATATTTGCAAAAAAGGAAGGCTCATGGAAACACTTATCCAAAAATGCTCTATTAATACTTCAATCCTAATAGATATTTTCACTTTAAATACGCCGAAATTCATACTCTTTCTACAAAAAGATATATCTTTGGCTTAAACCTTAAATTTGTAATTTATGTCTATCATTTCTTGTATCATACACAGGCTAAAAAGAGACGAACAGACAGATACCTACGTGCATTTTGAACAAACGGCCACGTTACGGAAAATCGCAACCGCGATAGATACCCCTTATGTCTTTTTTTACACGAAATACCCGACTCCCCGGCTTGGGGAACACGCTCAAGAACGTTTTCTCCAGGTAGCACAAGCCACGGGAGCCGTCATGCTTTACTCGGATTATTACTCGGAACAAAACGGACAGCCAACAGCACACCCGACGATTGATTATCAACCGGGAAGCGTCAGGGACGATTTTGACTTCGGATCAATACTTTTATTCAGAACAGACGCGTTAAAGAAAGTCATCCGTGAAATGGACACGGAGTACCATTTCGCCGCACTCTACGATCTGCGCCTGCGTCTTTCCCGGGAAGGATTGATTTTCCGGATCCCCGAATTCCTGTACACGGAGAAAGAACACGACTCCCGGCGTTCCGGTGAAAAGCAATTTGATTACGTGAACCCTCGTAACCGGGAAGTACAAATTGAAATGGAACAGGCGTTCACCGCCCACTTGAAGGCTATCGGGGCCTACCTTTCCCCCGTGTTCAAAACCGTCCCGTTCCAAGAGGAGAAATTTGAAACCGAAGCATCCGTCATCATTCCCGTCCGTAACCGGGAAAAGACCATAGCGGAAGCCATCGAATCCGTCCTTTCACAACAGACAAATTTCAAGTACAATATTCTCGCTGTCGATAATCATTCCACCGACAACACAACCGCCATCATCCAAAAAATGGCCCAACAACACCCTCAAATCATCCACATCATCCCTTCCCGCACCGACCTGGGCATCGGGGGATGCTGGACACATGCCATCATGGACGAACATTGCGGACGATTTGCCATTCAACTGGATAGCGATGATTTGTACATCAATCACCACGTCCTTCAACGCATCGTCGACACGTTCCACGAACACCAGTGTGCCATGGTCATCGGCAGCTACAAGATGGTGAACTTCAAGCTAGAAGAGATACCTCCCGGCATCATTGACCACAAGGAGTGGACGCCGGACAACGGGCGTAACAACGCCTTACGCGTCAACGGACTGGGGGCTCCCCGTGCATTTTACACGCCATTACTCCGGCAAATCAGAATCCCGAACGTCAGTTACGGGGAAGATTACGCCACGGCACTCGCCATTTCTCGCGAATATCGGATCGAACGTATCTACGAACCATTATATTTGTGTCGCCGTTGGGAAGGCAATTCCGATGCGGACTTGAACATCCAACGTGTAAACGCGAATAACTACTATAAGGACAAAATACGTATGATCGAGATATTGGCCAGACAACAGAAAATTGAAAACGAAGAAAAATCATAAATCAAAAATCGTAAATCAAAAATCCAAAATCCATCCCCTGTCATGTTTTTCGACGAATTTACACAATCACAACTAGCCTCTTGGCCCTTGGCCCGGGGTAATTACGAACGCTTGCGAAATGTCATCTATCGCACGATCGATTTCGAGGGATTCCAGATTCGCATCCAGCACAACCCGGACCGGATTCAATCAGCCGTGGCCAAAATAGACGAGCAGTCGCTCAAGGCGAGAGCCTGCTTCCTGTGTAAAGGAAACATACCACCGGAACAAATCAGTTTCGATTATAATTCCGCACTGGATATACGAGTAAACCCTTATCCCATATTCGACCGCCATTACACGGTTCCGGCAAAACAACATACCCCCCAGCTCATCGAGGGACATTTCCAAGATATGCTGGCCATAGCAGAAACTTATCCGGAGTACACGATTTTTTACAACGGTCCCCGTAGCGGAGCCTCTGCCCCGGATCACTTTCATTTCCAACTGGCACCCCGTCACATCATGCCCCTGGAAACCGATGTAAACCGCTGCCCGAAAGAAATCTTGTGGATTTCCGAATCCCGGGAAACAACCATCGAAAGCATCAACAATTACCTGCGCAAAAATATCATTCTTCATTCCGGCAACCGGAAACAACTGACCGACACGTTTGAAAAAATACGATCAGTTATGGGACATCACATCCCGAATGACCCGGAACCCATGATGAACCTCTTTGCCTGGTACGAAAACGACGAATGGTGGGTGGTCATCTTTCCCCGTCGCCAACACCGCCCGTGGCAATTCTTCGCGGAAGGAGAGGAAAACATCCTGTTCAGTCCCGGCTGCGTAGACTTCGCCGGTCTGATCATCTCCCCCCGGGAAAAAGACTTCAACCGTCTGGACGCCCCCTTACTGGAAGAACTCTTTTCCCAATTAACCCTTACCGATGAACAATTTATGAATTTACGATTTACGATTTGCGATTTATGATTTATGAAGATGAAAGAACCTGTAACTTGTAACCCGTCAACCTATACTTCGCCGAAGGCGATTACTCTTTCCGTCGGAATCCTTTTTGCCCCGAGCATCACCTTCCGCCTGAACGGAAACTATTGGAACAACAATCAAAAATATTCCGGGGAATATACCATTTCCAAGGAAGGCGAAGACTTGATTCTACACTCATCTTCCCAGACACAAATTGTTCCGGATCATTTCACGCTGATCCCTGAAAATGAAGAAACAGCAGACTTTGACCTACTCAACGTCATGATCGGAATCAATTTTCACTGGCAACGCACGGAAGACCAGAAATTCAAGGGTACATTGAAAATCATCGATGAAGGAAAACATCTGACGGCAATCAACATATTACCCCTGGAAGATTATCTGCTAAGCGTCATCTCTTCCGAAATGAGTGCCACCTCGTCTTTGGAACTCTTGAAAGCTCACGCGGTTATTTCCCGCAGTTGGCTGATCGCGCAAAAAATAAAAAGCGAGAAACTAACCGACACCTACCAATCCTGCATACAGGATGAACAACAATACATCCGGTGGTACGACCGGGAGGACCACGAGCATTTCGACGTGTGCGCGGACGACCATTGTCAACGCTACCAAGGAATCAGCAAAGCCTACACGCCATTTGTCAGGCAAGCCATCGATGCCACCCGGGGAGAAGTTCTCATGTATCATGGCGAAATTTGTGATGCTCGATTTTCGAAATGCTGCGGGGGAGTAACCGAATATTTTGAAAACACGTGGGAACCCGTGGCACATCCCTATTTGACCAAAGTGGTCGATAGCGCCACCCGGTCCTCCGTCCCCGACCTATCCCAAGAAGAAAACGCCCGGGAATGGATTCTCTCCACCCCGGACGATGTATTCTGCAATACCCGAGACAAAGCCGTGCTGTCAAATGTTCTCAACGATTATGATCAAGAAACCCAGGATTTCTTCCGTTGGCAAGTGTCCTACACCCCCTCGGAACTATCTGCATTAATAAAGTCCCGCATCGGGATAGACTTCGGGGACATCCTATCGATAGACCCCGTGGAAAGAGGTGCATCCGGACGTATCATCCGTCTCCGTATCCAAGGTTCAAAACGAAGCATGACCATCGGGAAAGAACTTGTCATCCGCAAGGCATTCTCCACAAGCCATCTGTACAGCTCGGCTTTTATCGTGGAAACAGAGAAAAACACCTCCGGGGCCATTACCCGTTTCACCTTGAGAGGAGCAGGATGGGGTCACGGGGTCGGTCTCTGTCAAATCGGGGCTGCCGTCATGAGTGCCCAAGGCTACGATTATCAAGAAATACTATCCCACTATTTTCCCGGCACACAACTACAAAAAATTGAAAATGAAATCATAAATCATGAAATCTAAAATCACAACATCCGCTTGGTCCTGGATCCCCACCCTATATTTCGCGCAAGGTCTGCCTTACGTCATTGTCATGACACTTGCCGTCATCATGTTCAAACGCTTGGGAATAAACAACACGGACATAGCCCTCTACACGAGCTGGCTTTATTTACCCTGGGTGATAAAACCCCTATGGAGCCCGCTGGTAGACATCGTGAAAACCAAACGCTGGTGGGTAATCTCCATGCAGTTAGTAATCGGTGGCGGGCTGGCCGGAATAGCATTTACTCTTCCCGGTCCCCACGCCTTCCGCTATTCACTGGCATTCATGTGGTTGTTAGCTTTCAGTTCCGCCACCCACGACATCGCCGCCGACGGATTCTACATGCTGGGACTAGACACCAAAAAACAGGCATTCTTCGTCGGCATCCGCAACACGGCTTACCGCCTCGCCATGCTCACGGGACAAGGCCTCATCGTCATGCTTGCCGGTTGGCTTGAAAAAACCTATTCTTCCACGCTCCCGGAAGAGATTGCCGTTCCCCGGGCATGGTCGGTCACCTTCTACCTGTTGACAGCCATATTCGTACTTCTCTTCCTCTACCATCAATTCATTCTCCCCAAGCCGGAAAACGATACTCCCGTGAGAAACGGTAACCCGCTAAATGCCTTTTTCCAAACCTTCATCACCTTCTTCCAAAAGAAGGGAATTATCGCTGCATTAGCCTTTATCCTACTTTTTCGTTTTGCAGAATCACAACTTGTAAAAATTGCCTCCCCCTTCTTGCTCGACAATCCCGAAGTCGGCGGTTTAGGCTTAAGCACCATGCAAGTCGGCACCATCTATGGGGTTGTCGGACTGATAGCCCTCACGATAGGGGGAATCCTGGGGGGAATATTCATGGCCCGCAAGGGGCTGAAGCATTGGATTTGGTGGATGACGGCCGCTATGAACCTGCCCAACCTCGTGTACGTTTATCTGGCATTTGCCCACCCCTCCAATATCTGGCTCATCTCCTCCGCTGTCGCCATCGAACAATTCGGCTACGGGTTCGGTTTCACGGCCCTCACCTACTTCATGATGCTCTTCAGTAAAGGCCCGCAACAAACCGCCCACTACGCCATCTGCACCGGGTTCATGGCCCTCGGCATGATGCTTCCCGGTATGATCTCCGGTTACATACAAGAATTAATCGGTTATCAGTACTTCTTTCTTTGGATCATGCTCTGCACGATACCCAGTTTCATTGCCGTGAAATACATTAAATTAACGTGAACTCAATCGATAAAGCAAAGAAATCCACTCCCGTGATACTACTCAAATTTTACCCAAATAAAGTAGTAAACAAACCCAAATAATCCCACTTACCCGGAGATCACTTGAAGTTTACACGTTGCTCAGCCGTCCCGTAACGGTTGAGCAACGGATGCGCGACGGC
This sequence comes from Butyricimonas faecalis, assembly GCF_003991565.1. Lineage (NCBI taxonomy): Bacteria > Pseudomonadati > Bacteroidota > Bacteroidia > Bacteroidales > Odoribacteraceae > Butyricimonas > Butyricimonas faecalis. Next base: position 1,989,417 of record NZ_CP032819.1, read on the forward strand.
TGAGCTACGAATAAGTGGGATTATTTCCCTAGGTTTTCAGTAGGATTTCCTATAGTTTTCAGTAGAAGCAATTTCTGATGATGATATCGAACTCACAAAAACCACTTGGTAATCAACCGGGACGGTCTAACAAATCTTATTCCTATTAACAAGCTACCCCCTCCAACTCCCCCTTACACAGGGGAAGGGTTGATTACCAAGCGGTTTCCCCTCCTGTGCAAGGAGGGGTTAGGGGAGGTAGTCATTAAAAGACGGACTTGCTAGACACTCCCTTGGAGGGGGTAGAGGTCCCTTCCCCCCAGAGTCCCCATTACTTCAAAAACATCGGAAAAAGTTAATCGGAAACTTCCGATTCAAGAAGCTCCTCCACGGTCGGATTTTTCTTTTTGACCATTCCGTCTTTACCAATCCAATATACAGTCGGAAGTACTTTCACTTTATAAGCTACTTCGACCTCGCATTCTCCGGTTCTCTCCAAGTCAGCCAATTGTAGCCATGAAATCTTATCTTGCTTCACCGCTTCCAACCATTTCTTTTTATCTCGATCCAAAGAGACAGATATAACCTGAATACCTCTCTTTTTCAATTCCTTGTAATGCTTATTCAGCTCTTTATTCTGACTCCGGCAAGGAGCGCAAAACGATGCCCAAAAATCCAACAACACCTCTTTTTTCCCGCGAAACGAAGACAACCGGACCTCTTTCCCCCGCTTATCCAGTAACACAAAATCCGGGGCTTCCCCTGTCAATTGTTCTGCTTTCAACTTCTCAAACTTATTCCAAACTTCTGTTTTCAACTCCGATTCCGGCACCCGATTCCCCAATGCCTGAACAGCCGATTGGAAAACATTATAATCTCCTTCCAACCAGAACAAATTATCCTTCACTAAACTCACCCCCAACACACTTCCTTCCAATTGCTTTAATCCCTTTAACAAGAAATCCGCTCTTTTCTGTCTTTCAAGTTTCACCTTTTCCCACATCTCGGCTTTTTTCATAACATCCCCTACTCCACGATACACCTCTACCAGTTTGTTATATTGTTCGTTTATCTCGTCCATTCCCTTCTTAACGGAAGCATACGGAGCACCCAAGATATACTCCTCCACCTTTTTTCTTAACTCCGTCCCTCTCAAATTTCTTTCCAAAATAACACCATCCGGAGAAATCAGCGTGATAAAAGGTATCCCATTAAAATTATACAATTTCCACGTGATTCCTTCGATGTCAGACAACTGCAAATATTTCACCTGCTCTTCTTCCACCGCTTGCCGCCATTCTCCCTCATGTTGGTCTACCGAAACACCAATCACAACCAACCCCTTGTCAGCAAAAGAGTTATACACCTGCTTTATATTGGGTATCTCTTTTCGACACGGTCCACACCAAGAAGCCCAAAAATCAATCAACACGTATTTTCCCCTAAAAGAAGATAACTTCACCGGATTACCCTCCAAATCTTTCAACTCAAATTCCGGTGCCACGCTCCCCACGGCAGAAGCTTTCACTTGAGCAATCCGTTTTTTTACTTTTTGAATGGGATAACACGCTTGAACGCTCTCGCCAAATTGATCAACAATCTTCTCTAACACATCCACGGAAGCTCCGCCATAATGATTACAAATAATCACTGCCAAGGCTTTACTATCCCGGTTCTCCGGAATCATAGCCCAAAATGCTTCCGCTTGCTTCGTAGCCAAAGAATCCTCTCGCTGTCTTGCTTGTCTTAAAATCTGAAGATTCTCTTCCGTCGGATTCACATTATTGTATTCATTGAATGCTATATTATAAGCATCCACGGCCCTATTCAACTCTTCATGATATGGATTTGCGGCAATAAATGCCAAATATTCAGACATAACCGGGGAGCCCTTTATCCATTTCCTAGCTAAATTCCCATTCTCTATCCTTGCCTCAATTTGAATATTCTCCGTATCGATAAAAAAATACATCACGGGGACATGCATCGAAAGATCCAAATCCCCCAAAGCAGGCAGATACAGGAAATAAGGTCTAGCGTCTTCTATTTCCACTTTTGCCGTCAATTCGAAACGGTCTTTATTCCCTTTCACCCGTACGATCTCAGTTTTACAATCCGAATCCAATAACACGACCTCCCGTCCGGCCAACCCGGTAATCTTACCCCACACTTTCACTTGTTTCACCTCACCATGCAACAGGATGGGTAACAACATAACAATACAAACGAACAATAAAATCCCTTTTTTCATACAATTAAAAATTATAGTGTAACAGCCCGAGTAAAAAATACTCCGGTTACTCGGGCTTTAATAATAGAAATAACTATCTCGGATTCTGCACGATATTCGTATTCAATAACCGAACTTTCGCTGCAATCGGGAGCATATACCGATTAGAATTAGGCTCCAGCGTGTAAACCGTTCCCTCGAATTGACGAGTAAGAGTTCGAGTGTAAATTCCCTCTTTCGCAAGCCGCTTCATATCAAAGAAACGTACCCCGTTAAATGCCAATTCGCGCTGCCGTTCCTCCAACACCACTTTCAACAACTTGTCCGCGCTCACTTGTGGCAAATCGGCATACTTATCCGCGGCAATCCGCTTTTTGCGCAACGTATTCAATATGTTCAACGCTTCCGGATCGTTCTTGCGCGCCAAACATTCTGCTTTAATCAACATCATCTCGGGTACACCGATATTATAATCCAAATCTGGCAAAATCGCCGGGTAAGGATCCCCGCTCGGTTCTCCATCCCAACCAAGCGTGGTAAAATTAAACTTATAACGCAAATCGGCTTCCGTATCAAAAACTTCCAATAATTCAGGAGACATCATGGAGGTCGTAAGAATACTACTATAAGCAGAAGAACGATACATGATCATTTCCGGAGAATACTCCGGATCAGGACGATTATCTACACCTCCGTATGGATTACTCTCGTCGTTAAAACGAAACGTATTGTAATCCAACAATTCACTATTCAACTTTAACGCCTCTTCGGCATTTTCAAGTGCCGCGTCATAATTCCCGAAAAAAAGATTCACCCGGGCGGCCAAACCATACACCGCCACGCGAGGAATATGATATTCCGAAGCACTCTTTTCCGGTAAATCCATGGCCACATCTTTCAAATCTTTCAATATTTGCGCGACTACCTTGTCTGAAGTCGTCCGACTCACTTTAGCGTTCAAATCCGGCTCCAATACTAACGGCACGCTTAAATCCGTACTTGCCGTTTCCGGGTCATAAGCAGGCGCATAACAGGAATGCAGGAACCAGTAATAAAATGCCCGGTTCACTTTTGCCTCTGCCATGACCTGTGCCTTGTAAGCGTCCGTTCCGTCATTTATTCCGGGCACCTCGCTCAAAACCAGATTACACGTATATATAATCGAATAGGCTCCGTTCCAAGTCATATCGTCTTCCTCTGCCCGGTAAAATTCTTCCTGCCATGTATAAGCCTTTCCATTGTCCGACAAGATATAATAGGTAAGATAGTCTTCTTTCATACAAATATTATCACTACACATCTCCATCAAAGGGTAGGCTGCCGATACGTTTAAAGGATCGCCCATCAACTCATCGAAATCCTGTACTTTATTCGGTATCAATTTCCCTTTCGGCGTCACATCTAAAAAAGAGTTACACCCGCACAACAAAACAGTCGTTAAAACGATAATATATATCTTTTTCATAACATCCTTATTTCATGATTAAAACTCAACTTTCAAACCAAATGTGAAAGAGGGAGCTTCACTTAATCCCAAAGTTCCGCGAACAGGCTCTACCACCTCCGGATCAAAACCCTCTTTATTTTTCGTCCACATCCACACCGTGTTTGCTTGGGCTGTCAAACTTACCCGGGCAAACGGAGATTTCTTAACCAACTGCTTGGGCAATTCATAATTCAAAGTTATCTCCCGCAACCGGATAAAATCCCCTTTCCGCACGCTATTGGAAGAATAAACAGCCAAGCTGGCCCTGTCATTACTCCTATAATCCTTGGTACGGATAGAGGGAATATCCGTTATCGCCTCGTCTCCCGGCTTCATCCAACGCTTTCCGACAAACGCGCTCAGATTCGCAGTAGAACCTTTCGCAGCCGAACCGGCATCCATCGTCGGGTAAGCCACCCGGAATACGTGACCGAAATTATAGATAAAAGAGAACATCAACGTTAAACTTTTGTATTTGAAGTCCGTTGAAAAACTTCCGCTATATTTCGGGCGGTAAGTACCATTACACTCCACCGATTCCGCCACCGCGACATCGGTCTTATTTCCATCGGCATCGTATGTCAACGGATTTCCGTTCTCGTCCAACCCCGCCCAACGATAACTCCACAACGCCTCTCTCGGGTGACCTGCCACAAATTCAGTCAATCCATGCGTGAGGTTATAAGCCGGATTACTATCTAAAATAGCGTTATTGGTAATCTTATTTTTATTATACCCGAACACAAAATTCACGAACCATTGAAAATCCTGCCTCTCCAATACCTTCGCATTCAGTTGCGCCTCAATCCCCTTATTCCACATATTGGCGCCATTGATATATTCCCCGTCAAAGCCAAGAGTCGGATCCAATTGTATATTCCCCAACAAATCGTAGCTACGCTTATCGTAATATTCCAGCGACAGAGCCAGACAATGGAACAATTCGGCCTCCACGCCGAGATTCAATGTTTTCGTTCGTTCCCATCTTAACTTCGGGTTTGGCGCGTTAGATACCCTCGCGTAATAAGCACCAATCGCACTATTGAAATTTCTACGCACCGTCAATAAAGGCGTGGACGAACCGCTCCGGTCAAAATTACCCGTTAACCCATAAGTTACCCGGGTTGTCAAACGATTGATCACGTTCGAATGGAAAAAGTCTTCGTTATGCACGTTCCAACTCATCCCGACCGACCACAACGGGTTCCGACGGTATTTTTTGGCAGCCCCAAACAAATTGGACTCATCCACCCGGAACGTTCCACTCAGCGTGTAACGCGCATCGTAAGTATAAACCGCAGAGCCGTAATAGGATACTTCCCGGTTATCCCGATATGAAAAACTATTATACGAATCGGCATAATACCTGTGCCAACCGTTCCAACCATAAATGCCATTTTTTGCCAAGGTCTGCTCGTCAAACAATTGGTAGGTCAACAATTCATCATTATACCCCAATCTACGATAATTACTCGACTCACTTGTACGTTTACGCAATTCAAAACCTCCGACAACATTCACGTAATGCTCCCCCTTTTTCCCGAAAGTCCGATTCAACACACCTCCTACCTTTAGGGCATGAGCCGTCAAATCCGTGGTTGTCATATCCAAAATATTCCCCATCGGCAAATGATTCACAAGCTCACCATTTTCCACGTTTGTCATGTAATTCAACAGGTCCCGCACATAATAAGACTCCTCATCCCGAAGATTTTTATTCTTGCTATGTATCCGCTCGTACTGGTAATCCATATTCATTTGCAATCCTTCCAAAATAGTCACGTCAAGTCCCAATTTCGTCCGCAAACTAAACTTACTTGTTTTGTTATTTGCCAGATCGACTTCGTCCAATATATTGAAACCGTAATCTTTATACCCTTGTTCCATCAAGTCCTGATTCTTGACAACATTGAATTTGGCATAATCCTTCACCCGATTCCCCTCTTCGTCCACCAATAGCTGGTAAGGTTGAATCGAGCGGATCTCGCTTTCAACATTATACCCCAAATTTTCCTTCCCGTATACCGCGTTAATATCTGCACGGACCTTCACTCTTGATGTAACCGAATAACTATTCTTGGATAAGATATTGAACGTTGAATTTTCACTCCCATCCTTGTACACGGAATTTTCACCCGTATAACTTCCCGACAAGAAATAAGCAAACGCCTCGTTTCCTCCGGACAAAGACAAGGTGTGGTTATGCCTTATTGCCGATCGCAATAATTTATCTTCAATCTGCTTCTCGTTGGAAATCGTCCCCAAAGCCGCCAATTTCTCCTCCAACTCCGTACGACTGATTTTATTATTCTCGTAGTCAAAGATCAACCCGTATGAAGGAGAATACCCGTAAGCACGCCCATTATACGTACTGCCATGCAACAAACCTTTGTCAAACACCTCCAAATCATAATCAACAACCGTTTTCGAATCGGCTCGATTCAGATCGTCAAAATCCAGCTTCATCATTACATTCACGTTCCCGGAATACAACAACTTACCCCGTCCGATTGCCCCTTTCTTCATCTCGATTACGATAACGCCATTTGCCGCACGTGTACCCCAGATAGCAGCTGCTGCCGCATCTTTCAGCACGGTGATACGCTCCACTTGATCCATATTTTCCGGCAGTTCGTCCACTTCAAACCCATCCACAATATAGAGAGGCTTCGTTCCAACCTTCTCCGAAATCGTGCTACCACCCCGAATACGTACATCATTGTTGTAAATCGTCAAACCGGGTACCTGTCCTTCCAACAACCGATTCAAGCCGGCACTTCCCCTCAACTCTATCGCCTGCGGAGAAATCGAGGAAAAAGACCCCGTGGTATTCACCTTCTTTAAAGTCTGGTAACCCGTGCAAACCACCTCTTCCATCTCCTCCACGTCCGGCTCCATGAAGACTATCAATTCCGTTTGCTTCCCGACATTCACCTCCCGAGATTTCATACCGATAAAGGAAAAAAGCAACACGAGCGAATCCTGACGGGGCAACTCCAGGCGGAACTGTCCCGACGCATCTGTCGCCGTCCCAATCGCCGTTCCTTTCAACAACACGGTTACCCCGGGCAAAATATCCCCTCCTTTTTCTTTCACGATTCCGGTAATCACGATTTTCTTCGGAGCTTCCTCCTTTAGCTCCCGGGGAGTAATCACAATGACATTATCCACCATCCGATAAGATAACGGTATCCCCTTCAGTATCTCCTCCAAAACATCCACCACGCTGGCATCTTTCACCGAAAAACTCACCTGGTAACGATTCACTTCGTTATCATTGTAAAAAAACTCGTAATCACTTACCTGTCCCAGTTCTTTCAAGACCGAAAGTAAATTCTCCGACTTTTTCTCCATCGTCAATTTCTTGTTTTGAGAATAACTCATCGCCGAAACCGACAGCATCATACATAACAGTAAACAAGAACAAATTTTCATAACTAGCAAAATTTTCCGCAAGCCATGGACATACCATGCCCACAAGTTTGATTTTTTTTTCATAACTTTGTGAAGTTAAATTGTTTATTTCAGAATCAATTTTTCAATGAAACGGGAAGTGGTACGAACACTTCCTGTTTTTTATTGTATTATTATCGTGTTTCCTTTCACTTGAAATTTAATATCCGTTGTCATCTCTATCATCTTCAAAACCTGGGATATATCCGAGTATTTCGGTAGAGACCCCGTGAAACGTTTTTGTTTCATCGAAGAGTTCGAGAAGAAGAAATTGACGTTATACCAACGGGATAATTTCCGGATTACCCCCTCCATGTCCTCGCTGGCAAACGTAAACCGATCCAGCCTCCACATCGAATACAACTTGGTGTTCACCTCCCGAACAACCATCTCTTTTCCCTGTAGCAACGCCTGTTCACCGGGTGTCAATGTCACCTTTTCCCCGTTAACCTTATCATCGACTTCAACCCGGCCTTCCACAAGAGTCGCGTGACTGTTCTCCTCATCTTCATAGGCCGACACGTTAAAGGACGTTCCCAACACCTTTACATCCATATCCCGTGTTTCCACGATAAACGGGGCCGCTTCATTCCGAGCCACCTGGAAATAGGCCTCTCCAACCAAACAGACCCGCCTTTCATTACCGACAAAGTGAGCGGGATACTTCAATTCAGAAGCACTGTTCAACCAAATTTCCGTTCCATCATCCAACACGATCTTGTACTCCCCTCCTCTCGGGACCTGCAACGTGTGCCATTCCGGCATCCGCGAGAGGGCTGACAAGGAGTATTCCAAACTACCGTCCTTGCTTATTTTCAAGGTTTCATTTCCCGTGATATCCAAACACGTATCTTTCAATCCCTGTAGCAACAATTGTTGTCCCTTTCCCGTGATCAACACCGCTTGAGTTTCCCCCGGTCGGATCTGTGCGACAAGAACTTGTTCCTCCACCGGTCGGGCTGAATCCGTTATCTGCCAATACAACAATCCCCCCGCGACAGCTACCACGAACACGGCCGCCACGCTCTTCCATACACGCAACAACAAACGACGTTTCCGGGAAGTTTTATCCATCTCCTCTTTCAACTGAATCCAACGCCGGGAAGTATCAAACGACGCGTACGCCCCGATTTCCTGTTGCAGAACCTCTTTATCCCGAAGCTCATCCAGTAACTTCCGGTGCCGCTCGTTTTCATCCAGCCACCCTTGAAGCCGAATCATCTCCTCCTCCGAAATATCATCCCGCAAATAGGCCAGGAGCAATTCATGTATCTCTTTTTCCATTTTCATACATCTGATTTTACACCTTAAACACACTCAACCGGGAAATAGGTGACAAGGGTATTAAAAAAATTCAAGAATTTATATACGAGTTTACAGTATAAAACTCATTCTCCCCCTTCTCCGTCAGTTTCACTGCCACCTTCCACTTTCCTCGTCTGAGATGGGAATGCTATTCTATTTCATTGTCTATTAAATAAAAAGCAGGCGTCGTGGGTAATCATTCATGCTTTTTCATACCTTTGTTCAACTCATGAATTTACATATAACAAGATGATATATCTCATTAAATCCGAAAGATGCATACGACATTTTTTTTCTTACCATTCTGACTTTGCAGGAAATAAGTATCAGGGATGGTTTCCTGATTCAGTTGAAGAAGTCCGTAATTACATCAGCAATATGCCAACGATAATGGATATTGCCAAATATTAACTCCTACATGCAAGAAGGTATATTTACCATTCGTGATCCAATGGATAAGGGATGCATTTCTAAGACAAGCACCAATTCATTTCGCCACGGAGACGTATCGCGGACGTTCACGAACGTCTTTGTAACGTCTTTGATTCGTCTTTGATACGTCTTTAATCCCTAAGAACATCGAATATGCCACGGAAGATAAACGTGTATTATCTAGGAAAAGTTTACTTTATATTTCGTTGTAAAGTGGTATATAAGTACCATAAAATATTATACAAAAAAACACAAAACCAAAGATGAAAATGGATTTTAAAATCAGAATAGCACAACCATCTGATAGTGCAGAGTTAAGAGACTTATATAAGAATACCGTACTCGTAGTAAACAAGCGTGATTATTCACAGGAAGAAGTTGAAGATTGGGCTTCATGCGGAGATGATCTTTCCAACATAGAAGAAATGATAAAGACTCACTATTTTATTGTGGCTGTTAATCAGCTATCTCGGATTGTAGGCTTTTCGTCCATTACGCCGCAAGGCTATCTGCACTCCATGTTCATTCACGCGGACTTTCAGGGCAAAGGCATCGCAACGATGCTTTTGAAAGAAATAGAACGATATGCCATTACAAAAGGTATTATACAAATCACATCAGAAGTGAGTTTAACCGCTCGTCCATTCTTTGAAAAAAAAGGATACGTGGTCGAAAAGGAACAAAAGCGACAGGCAAATAAATTGTGTTTGACTAATTTTTGGATGTCAAAGACCTTATCTGTTATAAAACCATACCGCGGTCGCATTCCTGCTTGTGGTGTGTTTTGCGGTGGTTGTCCCGTCTATACACGAGAGGAAAAACCTTGTCCAGGAGCAGAGAAAAACAAAACCCGCTGTGAAAAATGTAGCACATTTCACCAATGTTGTGTTGAGAAAGGAATAACACACTGCTACCAGTGTCATCTATTCCCTTGTATCAAGTTCAAAGGTTTTACGAAACGTTGGTTAAAGTATGGGCAAAACTTTATCGAAAATCAGAAATTTTTAAAGCAAGTGGGTGAAGTGGAGTTTTTGAAGTTTTATAATGCAAAGGTTACAAGGCTGTAATTGTGTAGCTTAACAAATAAAATATCAATTGGAGTACACGAAAAGATAGGGGAACCTTAGGGCAATCCCCTAGAATCATAAACCTGGGAAAAACATACCCACATAAACGAACAAATCTCCCAACCTTTCCCGCAAGTAGGACTTTGCCCGCTGCTTTTGAGTTTTTATCGTGTTCAAAGATATATTCAACTCTTCGGCAATTTTCCGATCCTCTTGGCCGTCCACGTATGAACGCTTAAAGATTTCCTTGCATCTATCCGGTAACTCGTCAATCGCACCAAAAAGTTCTGCCACTACATCAGCCCGAATTTGCTGACAAAGAAAATAGTCTTCATCCAACTCTTCCCGTCCCAGGTTCTTATAATTCCGATCCCGAATTTCCAAATCCCGGAGATAATTCAAACACCGATGCTGTACGCTATTGTAAAGAAAAGTTTTTATCGTTTTCACGTTAGGAAAGCCACCCCGGTCCATTTTCCAAAAAGAAAGGAAAACATCCTGCACAATATCTTCCGCCTCCGAATGGTCCCGCACGATACGGGCTGCAAAGAAACATAACGCTTTATGGAATGTTTCGAACAATTGTTGAAATGCTTCCTGTTTTCCCTGCTCTAAACATTTCACAAATTCCGGTGACTGAATATCAATATTATACATCAAATTCCTATACTTAATTTGCTATCACGCTTTCCTATCAGACTTCCGATAAATAGGAACACTTACAAAAATAAGTATTATTTTATCAAATCAAAATAAATACGATCCGTCTTCGGTAAGAAATGCTGCCCCTTCGCTGTTTGCGAGGGGGCGAAGAACGTCCTTTAGGAGAGGAAATACTACCCCCTCCAACTCCCCCTTACACAGGGGGAGAGTTGGCTAGAAAGCCAAAATGGGACGCACGTAGCCATCAGCATTCTTCGTGTTGCTGGCCACGCGACCAGTCTCTACGTACACGAAGGGGGCGTCGTTCACCGAACTGAAAGACACCTCAGAAGAGGACCAATAGCAGTTGCTCCTCAAGGCTCTACCGAGGGGATCAGCGGCAAGTAAATCACGCTGTTGGTAAACCTCGTACATCTGACCGATGGAGGGAAGGAACCAACCACTGCTGTTCTTCGGGGCTTTTACCTTCTTCTCATAATCCACAACAGCATAGTAGGTAGCGGGATAACCTTCCGCTTTATCCGGTTTCAGCTTGCTTGTACCACGAACTTGAGTGATGATTGTTTGCGTATAATCATAACCGTTCCAATCCATTTCCGGGGAAGTCAGATTATTCGAAACATTTTCCGGAAAGAGATTCAATGCCGTGCCCTTAACACCCCACATACAGACCGTGGCAGTGGCATCAGCCAAGGCTACGACATAGCCGTGACATTTTTGTTGCCCGATACCCGTATTTGAATAATCCGACTGGTCGACTTCATTCGCCAACGCGAAAACGATGCCGACACACGCCGTTTTTTGCAATTCTGTCAGAGTTTCACTCTTGTTCACGAACGACCCGTCACTCATGTAATAGTCGCCTTTGACTATGTTATTGTCAGTTGCCATTTTGGTGCCGAGTGGAGTGATTTTCACGAGACGGGATGCCGTCACCTGTGTTCCATCCGTGTATGTCAATATCACGCTGAGCAGAGCTTGGTCGCCAATGGTAAGCGAACTGTTGCCTTTAACAGTTACAGTTGTTGTTATCAATGCGTTAGAAAAGTCGGGAGAATCAACGCTTACCGACCAGCCATTACTGCCGGCACGTGTATATGTTCCACTCGTGGGAGTTACCGTTGCCATAAGATTGTTGTAGTTACTGCTTGTCAGGTTGTTGGGCAAGATGACATTTAACTCTGTTTCTCCCACCACATAAACATCGGCTATTTCATAGCTCTCGAAACGTATTGCAGAGGTGTAGCGGGGTAACTTGATTTTTGTGGTGCCGTTCGCGAGAGTCAACTCAACGTAATCCCCGTTATTCGTGTCTATGGCACTGAACATGGAATCGCCCTTCTCTCCGGTAGCCTTTATGCCCGTTGAAGTCCAAGTTGTGCCGTTATCAGTTGAAATTTCCCATTCATTGCTTTCGGCATTGATGCGCATTTGGGGAGCAATGGCCGTCTTTCCGGCAGAACCGGTATCCCCCTTGTCGCCTTTCTCTCCGGTTACGGGTATTTTATTTCCATTGTCAAGCAGCCACTCGCCGTTTATTGTCCAGTAGTATTTCCCGTCGGCATCCTGCTTCACGCTGACAACGGGCGTATCTCCTTTGTTTCCTTGTTCCCCCTTTTCACCGTGCTTGATGGTTATGTTACCGCTTTTGAGAAATGTGATGACATATCCCGTTCCGTCTTCAAGAGGGGTCACTCCCGTAACATAATCCTTGTCTTCAAGGGCTGCAACGAGGTTTTGAAGAGACTGAATGTTTCCGTTGACGGACTTTTGCCATTTTTCAAGGGTTGTAACTCGGTCTTCAAGATTTTCAATGTCATTTCTGAGTTCCGAGTCATTGTAATCATCCGTGCAAGAGGATAACCAGAACGAGCAGGTGCACATTACCATATATGCAACCCACATTTTGCGAATTTGCATCATAACTATAAAATTTTTCTTTTGCTTACAAAAATAATATAACGGCATAATATAACCAAGTGTTTATATAAACATAATAAACACTCATTTTTATAAATTGAAAATTCATAAAATATAAAAAGCAGCGTGTGGAAGAATAATATTTTCAACTATTTTTTATAATTTTGCGGTTAAGGATCAGCGTTTTAATCAATATCGAAACAGACGAAGGAGGAACATTTCCTATTTTGGTGATAATATGTATAAAAGAATGAATATGAATAGCCAGTACAAAAATATTTCAGGCTGTAAGTATCGTTTAAAACAGATTCGAACAGCTATTTTGCTCGGCTTTCTGCTGTGCGGACCTACCGCTATGACACAGAATGTAAGAGAGGATATACCTGCCGGAGGTCATGAAAAATACCGGAAATATGTACTTTTACTACCCACAGATGGACGCGATACGGTGTCGCTGTACGATGCGGCACGGCTCCCCTTCGTGTATAAGGTAAATGCCGTAACCGTAACGCCCTCGGGCGAACTGGTTGACCTCGTGCGCTATGTCGACCGTCTGGTACAAGACAAGCAGGCAGGCCTGCAATACGTGCGCATAGGGGTGAGTTCCTCACCGGACGGTGTAACCGCCAAGAACTGCGCACTGGCGGATCGGCGTGTTGAGGCTCTAGCCTCCTACCTGCGGGAAATTGTAAGTTTTCCGCCCGGTGTGTTACGTATAGAGAACTTGGGCGAAGACTGGTCTTCGGTGGAACGTTATCTACGTGCAAACAATTTTCCCCACAAGGAGCGTATTCTGAAGATCATCTCCTCCGTTGCAAACGAGGATAGTCGCAAGGCTGCTATCCGCTCCATTGACGGAGGGCAAACGTGGCATCGGATGATTACCGAGATCTTTCCGGCCTTGCGCGGTGCCCGCATGCTGATCGTCTGCGACGCTCCCACGCCTGCACCCGAACAGAAGTCGGAAGAGACTACCGTAATGCCCGAATCTGAGCCGAAAGCCGAAACGTCTGTCGTTGAGGTACCCACAAAACCGCACCCCAAACCGGTTGTCGAAATAACCGAACCCGTCGTGAAGCCGCAACCCGAAAGCCGTTACCGCTGGGCCGTGAAGACCAACGTGGCGTATCTGGCCGCCACGGTCGCCAATCTCGGCGTGGAGTACAGCTTCGGCGACCATTACTCGGTTGATCTACCGATTATTTACAGCCCTTACACCGTGGCACGCGACTACCGTCTGCGCTTTCTCGTGATCCAACCCGAGTTCCGCTACTGGCTGAAGACCCCGATGGAAGGGCACTTTTTTGGCGCCCATCTCAATATCGGCTCCTTCAACATCTCGGTCAATGACAAAAACCGCTACCAGTCACCTGACGGTTTCTACGGCGCGGGCCTGAGCTACGGCTACGCGCTGCCTCTCATCCGCCATTGGGCTGCGGAGTTCACGCTCGGTGCGGGATACATCTACACGAAATACGACACCTATTATAATATACCCAACGGAGCACGCTTTGAAAAAGGCATGTCCTACAACTACTGGGGCTTGACGAAGGTAGGTGTTAATCTGGTTTACCGGTTTGGAAAATAAGGAAGGAGTGAAAGATGAAGAAACGACAATTATATATCGCCTGTTTGCTCGTCCTCGTATTGACGGGCTGTAAGAAGACCATATTGGAATTTCCGAAAGACGATGGTGTTGATCCCACGTTGGTCAACATGAACCTGAGTCTTGCGATCGACCCGAAGATAGAGCCGTATGAACCGACAGGACGCTCCAAAGCGTCGGGAGCAGAGCTACACGATGTGCGCTGGATCATCGAGGTGTTCCGCGATGAGATCGGCGATGAACCCGTAGAACGACAAGTACTTACTTGCGACCAAGCATCGGACGGACACCACACGATCCGCACCTCAATGGCGTTGCATGCTGCCCGATACCACGTTGTGGCATGGATGGATTACGTGGACAACGGTTCCGTGACGGATAAATATTACAACATTCCTTCGCTCTCCGCGATCAGCGTGCCGGAAGCCGGGAGCTATATTGGCGACGAGGATTACAAGGACACCTACACCGCACGACAGGAGATTGATCTGCGAGAATACCGCGACCGGTGGAACGAGACGGTAGACGATACCGTGATGCTCCAACGACCGATGGCCAAGATCGAGTTCATTACCACCGATATCGACAAGTTCCTCGACAAACTGACCACACGGGGTCTGAAAACCAGCAGCATATCCAAAGACTTGTTATCCAATTCTCCCGACCTGACAACAATACGGGTACAGGTAGAGTATGCCGGGTACTTCCCCTCGGGCTTCAATGCATACACGAACAAGCCCAACGATGCCCGCATGGGAATGTCGTTCAACTGTTCCATGATGCCACTCTCGGAAAAGGAGGCACATCTGGCCAGCGACTACATTTTTGTCAACGGATCGGAATCAGCCGTGAAGGTCAATCTTGTCATCCGGGACAGCGAAGGTAACCTGTTGAATCGAATCGAAGGTATCAACGTACCAATCGTACGAGGCAAATTGACAACCATACGCGATGAGTTCCTCACGCGTAACTATTCCCCCGGTATCGGCATCGATCCCAGTTTCGAAGGTCCCGATATAGAAATTGTTATTCCCGACTAAAAAGAATTCAAATGAAAAAGATAGTTTTCCTGCTTCTCGCACTGACGCTCCTTGCCGGTTGCAACAAGGAGACAGAATCCACGTCCGACTTGGCACCCGTGGGGGGTGTGATTTCGCTGCGTACACAAAGCGAGTTAAAAGACAACTCAATGACCGGTGTCACGCAGAAGCTTTCGGTTACCTCCGGCATCACAAGTGAATTCCCGACGCCGACAAGCACTAGTAACGTGAGCTTGAATCTTAAACTCGACCCATCCATGCAATTCGACACACAGACTTCTTCCACAACGTGTGACGTACGCTTTATCATCGAAATATCCGGTCAAGATGAGAATGGGGACAGAGGTAGATTACTTGAGAAGAAAGTCCAGTCCTACAAACCGGCATCGAACGGACAGTACCCAATCAATTTGGAATTGGCTGACGGTAAATATTATATCACGGTATGGATGGACTACGTGGACGAAAATTCGGTGGAGGACAAATACTATGAGACAAATTCGCTATCATCCATCAGTGTGAATACGCCTTACGTCGGAAACGATGACTTTAAGGAGGTTTACGTTGCACAACAGGTAATCGAGGTATCGGGTGCCGCAACTCTGGATATGACGCTCAAACAACCGATGGGTAAATTCGAGTTCATCACCACCGACATCGAGAAGTTCCTCGGCGAGCAGGCCGACGATTTCGATCTCTCGACACTCAAGGTCCATGTGGCATATTCGGATTTCTTGCCAACGGAATTCAACGCTTACACGAATAAGCCCAGCGATGCTAGTGCGGGTATATCGTTCAACTGTTCCATGACACGACTTGCGAACGGGAAGGCTCGTCTCGCCAGCGACTATGTCTTCGTTACCGGATCGGAATCATCCGTGCAAGTAGTCTTGTCGATATACAACAACGAGGGGGAACTACTGAATAGCAAGCATTTCGATGCGGTTCCCATCCAACAGGGCCAACTGACAACCATTAGCGGAGCATTCCTCACGCACAACAGCGATTTCGGTATTGCCATTAATCCAAATTTGGATGGAGAGTTCAACATCCAAATACCCGATGATGAATTATTGGTCTATACTTTCGAAGCGTGGACGTGCGATGCGAACCCACGTCGCGTGATGCATAAAACGACAACCGGGACTCTCTCTGCAGCCGCCATCGAGATTACACTGGTACCCGGTGACTACTATTTTCTCTTCTGGGCAGACTACGGCAAAGGAGAGTACACGACCGAGGACTTACGGCAGGTACTCGACAACCGACATAATTCGAACATCGGGCAGGGGAATTCTTCCATGCCGGTATTCGAGAGCGTACGCGATGCGTTCGCCGCAGTGGAACGCGTAACCTGGAAAGGTGGTGAAAGTGCAGTAACGCTCCGCCGCCCCATGGCGAAGTTGAACATAAAGAACACCGAGCCCTTTACTACCGCCGACAAAGCAGTTTCGGTTACTTACCGGAACGTTCCGACAAGGTACGACGTGCTGACAGGACTGACCTCTGAACCGGTGCAGGAAATCACGTACTCCTTCCCGGCGACAGCTGCAGGATCAGCTATGGTCGGCGAGGATTTTCTTTTCGTGCCCACCCAAGACGCAACGCCCGTCGGCCTTGTGATAACCGTAGGAGGTGTAACGAGAGAACTCGGCGTGTTGCCCTTGCAATCGAATTACAGGACCGTGGTAACAGCTCGTTTCGAAGATTGATGAAGAATGCGATTGATAATATAAATAGATAAGGATATGATAAGAAAACAATTATACTGGATGATGGGACTTGTGATGGTGCTCACCTCATGTCAAAAGGAGGAAACGACCAGTCCCGATGAAACGATTTTCCAAACGATTACCGTTTCGATCCCACAGGAAGTGGGAACACGCGGTAGCACAGGCGATGGTTCGCTAATCAACCGTTGCATTCTCCAGGTCTATCGGAACGAGCAACCTGTCGGGGAGCGACAAACGGTAGCCATAACGGGATCGACCATCACGTTCAACGTGAGCCTGAGCAGTCAGCAGACCTACGATCTCGTATTCTGGGCAGACTGCGCAACCCGTAACGAGGATGGATTCGAGGATAAGTTTTACGACACAGGGAATCTGGAAGCCGTCACACTGAAAAACCTCGGGAACAATGACCAGTACACGGAAGCGAACGAATACGATGCATTTTCCGCTTGCGTCTCTTACAAGGCTACCGGGAACTCCTCCGGGACGGTAATACTCACCCGCCCTTTCGGCCGGGTGAACATACGGAATTCCGCACCGTTCGTCACCGGCGGTATGGCAGTTTCGGTCACCTACCGACAAGTAGCGACGCAATACAACGTCAGGACCAAGGCCGTATCCGAATGGAAAAATATAGCACATACATTTTCACCGACGGTTGCCGGATCGGACATAATCTGTGAGGATTTCATTCTCGTCCCTGAGGATAAGTGCCAACAAGCCATCGATGTGACCGTGGGAAACGTGAGCAGACAGTTCGTGAACCTGCCTTTGCAACGGAACTACGCGACCAACATAACGGCCACGTTCGAGAAAAGCGGTGGCAATTAAACGTAAGATGAATGAACTGAAAACTGATATATAAACAATTTGAATTATTCCTCCCTTCCTAAAACGGATGTGTAGGGATGATTCAGCAACATTTAACAAAGTATGAGAAAAGTTTTTCTATTGGTAGTGAGCCTCGTTGTGGCTCTTACCGCGTGTCAGAAGGAGGAAGCTCCTTTCGCTCCCGACGGAGCAAACACTCAGACAATTACCATCTCCATTCCGCAAGGGATGCAGAGCCGTGCAGTCGGAACGTATGCCAACGCAGCCGATTACGGTAAGGCAGTAGAAATTAATCGTTGTATTCTCCAGGTTTACCGTGAAGGAGTGGCTTACGGCGATCCCATGGTCGTAGAAGTACAAACCAGCGAGAATAAAAAGACCGCCACGTTCAACCTGCGCTTGGTGGCTCAGCAGAAATACGATTTCGTGTTCTGGGCTGACTGCGCTACTGAAACTAACAACGGTACGTTCAGTGACCTGCATTACAATACCAGTGATTTGACCAACATCACGGTAATAGGTGACTATGTGGGTAACAACGATGAGTTCGATGCTTTCTTTTTCTGCAAAACAGACTACACGGTTACCGAATCCTTTGCAGAAACAAGTTGGGTACTTCGTCGTCCTTTCGGTCAGTTGAACGTGAAGACCAATGATATGACTGCTATTCCCGACAACACACTGAAACCGACGAAGGTAAAAGTTGCCCTTACGGCCCTGCCAACCTCATTCAACGCCAAGACGGGTACGGTTGGAGAGCAAACTGCCAATGTGGAATACGAAGCCAAAGTCATCAACCAAGCAAACGGTGAACTGACGGTGGACTACATCTGGGCACCTGTTGAAGAGGCAGCTTTGGTTAACTTTTCGATGAAATTCTACAATAACGAAACACTGATTTGCGAGAATAACGACTTCAAGAACATTCCGGTTCGCCGTAACTACAAAACGAACGTATCGGGTAACTTGTTGACGAAGCAAGGTACGATCAACGTTACCATCGATCCGGATTTTGAGCAACCAGACATCGAACAAGAAATTGTAGAGGTAGCTACGGTAGCCGATGTGACAGAGGCTATCAAAAACGGTGCAACCACAATCATTGTGAAAGAAGCCCCGACGAGCGATGCAGCAATAGAGATTCCGCACACGCTGACCGAAGAACAGGCCGCCAAAGAATTATCCATCTCGCTGCCGACTACGAATCAACAAGTAACCATCCAATATACTACTGAACAGACCGGTGCTGCTCCCAAGACCGTTAATATCACGGCTCCCAACACGAACAACCTGGTCATTGAATTGCCCCAATCAACCGTTACGCTGAATGGCGCCAACTACAATGAGGTAAGTGCCACAACAGCCGATAACACGTTGATCATCCCCGAAGATGTTACGATAGAAACCTTGATCGTGAAGAAAGGTAACGTGGAGATCTACGGTACGGTTAACAAAATCACACTCGAAGAGGGTGCCGGAATCGTAAAGACCTACGCTGTAGGTGATGCCGAAACACTGAAAAAGGCAGCCGAACTGGTTGCTAACCGCCAATGTGCTAAGATCGTGTTAACGGCCGATATCGACCTGAAAGGCAGCACCGACAACCTCTGGACTCCGATCAATGCAGAAAACAACGTCTTCATTGAGTTCGATGGTGGCAACCATACGATTAGCAATCTTTATGTGAATAATATCGACCCCCAAAAAGGTGATGTACCAGGATATCAGTATGGAGGTCTGTTCTATGTTCTTCAGAGCACTATCAAAGACTTGACAATCGAGGTGGCTAACGTAACCTGTTTACGTGGCGGTGTGCTAGTTGGCCGCATGGATTGTGGTACGTTGGAAAACTGCCATGTAAAGAACACTACGGTCACGAGTATCCAAAAGGTTGCCGGATTAGTTGGTTTTGTAAGCAGCAGCGCCAAAGATGTGACGATTCGCAATTGTTCGGTCGATCAATGCAAGCTTAACACCCCTAACACGGATGGTATTTATCAGGCCGGAGGTCTTATCGGTTACCTACAATCATTTGACCGCAACGTACTTATCGAGGGTAACTCGGTGAGCGGTATCTCCTTCCAAAAGGTATATGCTCCGGCAGATTCTGTTAAAGACAAACTTTATGATTTGGAACAATGTTATTCACACGCCTTTATCGGAACAATTGCCAACTACTCAGCAGATGCTGACGCTTACAACACATACACTATCGAGTTACGCAACAATAAGGTGGCTGAACAGATAACGGATATTCCTACTTTGGACGGCCGTACCGATGACTACATCGGCTGGTGGGCAGGTTATTACGGTCCTACAGGTAAAGCTTTCACTCCTAAAGTGGTAGTCGATGGTGTAGCCAAGGATTGCTGGGTGTACGTAAAATACGTTTACAAACAATTGACGAACGGGAAAGATATTACCATCTACCAAAATTGCGACCTCACCCAATGTTCTGAAACGAAAGGGACTATCAATATTCCGAGTGGAACGACACTCACCGTTGGGTATACATATAAAGATAATAAAGGCAACGAGGTAAAAGTATCCCCTACATTGACCGTAGGCCAAATCGCCAACATCGACGAGATTAATATCACCGGTCCCGGCTCTATTGTTGATGAAAACGGGAACACGTTGTACCCAAGAAATTGAGTAAACCCACTAGTGGGATTATGCTTGATAGCTAAAGAAAACCGGATCAAAGCCATCTTGTCAATTGACAGAACCAACGCAACGATGGTGGTATGACCCAAATAATTACTACCCGGAGGAACCTGACTGTTCCTCCGGGTTCAATATAAAGAGATATGAGCTCTAAAAAAACAAGTAACAAATCATAAAAAAGGTCGGCGCTACTGATGCAACGCCGACCTTTTTTTTTTGTCGATAACCTTGTCTTATATCACGTGATTAACTTTTCTCTTCACATACACTTTCACCTCGGGAAGACTAACCGGTCCGAAGATCGTGTCTTGACTTGCTACTTGCTGCATTGGAGCAACTGCAGTCGTGTTTTCCACTTTTTCGTGATCAGCATAAGCACACACGATATGTTCTGCTCTGGCATGATTCAAACTACGTCCACCGATAAACACTGTAATTACAGCCACGAATACTATGATAATATACTTCATCATTTTATTTTATATTTAAAAATTAAACAACCATTTTTGTTAACTCTCTTTATTTCGTTGTTGTTGTCTTTCAACAATACAAAAGTACGACACTTCCCTTTAGCGGGGAAATTATCCAAGTTATACTTTAGTTGTCATAAGGTTAAATATATGTTAGGCTTAAAAAAGAAAATCCTCTCTTTTAGTTTTTTTAACCAAGTCGGCTTTCCCCGCTCGGCAAAGGGTTTAACGGGTATTTCACACTAAAGATCACACGTTAACGAAATCCTAATTCACCCCTTTAAAGTTCAAATTTTTAAGGGAAACGATTTATCGGGAAATCTTGATCTAAGGTTAAATGAATAAGGATAAAGGGAATGAAAAAGTCCCTTTCCTATCAGACTACCTCCCCTAACCCCTCCTTACACAGGAGGGGAAACCGCTTGGTAATCAACTCTCCCCCTGTGTAAGGGGGAGTTGGAGGGGGTAGTGATTAGTTATCGTACTTCCGAGCCCGGTTTCACCTCTTTATCCGGAGAGACAAAAGAAAGCGTTCCATCGGCATTCTCGGCCATCAAGATCATTCCTTGCGATACGATACCTTTCAACGGTTTCGGTTCCAAATTTATCAACACGCTGACTTGGCGACCGATCACCTCTTCCGGAGTATAATGCTCAGCGATACCGGAAACGATCGTACGTTGATCAATTCCCGTATCCACGGTCAACTTCATCAACTTCTTGGTCTTAGCCACTTTCTCGGCAGCAATGATCTTTCCTACCCGAATATCCATCTTCATGAAATCCTCGAACTGGATGTTCTCCTTGGCAGGGGCAGCCTTCACGGAAGCCATCTCGTTTGCTTTCTTCGTGGCCAACAATTTATCGATCTGGGCTTGAATCGTTGCATCCTCGATCTTCTCGAACAACAACCCGGCCTCTCCCAGCTCATGTCCGGCAGGAATCACGCCATCTCCCATTTTATCCCAATCGATCACGTCAATATTCATGAACTCTCGCAATTTCTGGGAAGAGAACGGCATGAACGGTTCCATCAACGTGGAAAGGTTGGCAGAAATCTGTAAACAGATATTCAAAATCGTCTTCACCCGTTCCTCGTCCGTCTTGATCACTTTCCAAGGTTCGGTATCCGCCAAATATTTATTCCCCAAACGAGCCAGATTCATTGCCTCTTTCAACGCATCGCGGAAATGGAAGGTCTCCAGACTCTTCTCCACACGTTCCACGATTTGTGGAATCTCGGCCAAGACCTCTTTATCGTAATCCGTCAACTCTCCCCGTTCCGGTACCCGGTTGTCGAAATACTTTTGCGTCAATACCAGCGTACGGTTAATGAAGTTTCCATAGATAGCCACCAACTCGCTGTTATTCCGGGTTTGGAAATCTTTCCAGGTAAAGTCATTATCTTTTGTCTCGGGAGCATTTGCCGTCAGCACGTAACGTAACACGTCCTGTTTACCGGGGAACTCCACGAGATACTCGTGCAACCATACCGCCCAATTCCGGGAAGTGGAAATCTTATCACCTTCCAAATTCAAGAACTCGTTAGCCGGCACGTTATCCGGTAATATATAAGAACCCTCGGCTTTCAACATGGCCGGGAAAATGATACAATGGAAAACAATATTATCCTTCCCGATAAAATGAATCATCCGAGTCTCCGGATCTTTCCAGTATTTTTCCCATTCCGGAGTCAAGTCTTTCGTGGCTGAAATATACCCGATCGGGGCATCAAACCACACGTAAAGCACTTTTCCTTCGGCTCCCTCGATCGGAACGGGAACACCCCAATCCAAATCACGGGTCACCGCACGAGGTTGCAAACCGTTGTCCAACCAGGATTTACATTGTCCGTAAACATTCGGTTTCCACTCTTTATGTTCTTCTAATATCCACTCTTTCAACCAACCTTCATACTGATCCAAAGGCAGATACCAGTGCTTTGTCTCTTTCAGTTCCGGTTTGTTTCCCGTGATGGCAGACACCGGATCAATCAAATCGGTAGCGTTCAAGCTAGTTCCACAAGCCTCACACTGATCCCCGTATGCCCGTTCGTTTCCGCAATGGGGACATTTCCCCACGATATAACGGTCTGCCAAGAATTGTCCGGCCTTCTCGTCATAGAATTGCATGGAAGTCTTCTCGATAAATTTCCCCTCGTCATACAACTTCTTGAAAAAAGCGGAAGACAAATCGTGGTGCGTTTTTGAACTTGTCCGGGAATATATATCAAACGAAATACCCAGTTCTTCGAAAGAATCCTTAATGATCTTGTGATAACGATCAACAATATCCTGCGGGGTCACTCCCTCTTTTTGAGCCTTGATCGTGATCGGCACCCCGTGTTCGTCCGATCCACCGATAAATGCCACATCCTCGCCTTTCTTCCTCAGATACCTCACGTAAATATCGGCAGGCACGTATACCCCTGCCAAGTGTCCGATATGCACGGGTCCATTCGCGTAGGGCAAGGCCGTGGTAACCAAATTTCTCTTGAACTTACTCATATATCCTGTTTATAAACTTTTGAACTCTAGTGGCGCAAAGTTAGAAAAATATTAGTTACCTTCGTACTATAATAACAAAACTTCAACTTTTATGTTACGACCTATATACCTGCAGCCGGGAGACAAGGTGGCTTTAATTTCACCCTCGGGTATCGCGACAAAAGAACAGCTGGATGCAGCATGTTCGCTCCTGACTTCTTGGGAGTTGGAACCCGTACCCGGACAACACGTTCTCTCCCGACACGGAAGATTGGCAGGCACGGACGAAGAACGATTACATGATTTGCAAACAGCCCTTGACGCCGAGGACATCCGGGCCATCTGGTGCATGGCGGGAGATTACGGTATGTTACGTATCGTGCAGGAAGCAGATTACTCCATATTCCAAGGAAACCCCAAATGGGTGATCGGTATGAATGACATCACGGTATTACATGCCAAACTCCATTCTCTCGGGATCGAGAGTTTACACGCCTTCATGCCGTCCAACTACAAGAACACCTCTCCGAAAGTAGTCACGCAATTACGGAATTTCCTTTTCGGGATCATCTCCTCATACGCCATCCCCGCCCACCCGTTCAACCGGACGGGAATCGTGGAAACCGAAATGATCGGCGGTATGCTGCAATGGGTGAATAACCTGCATGACACTTGCATCGAACGGAACACGAGAGGAACAATCCTTTTCATCGAGGACCCGTCTGACGATCTGTACGAAATCGACCGGAGCGTGAAATGTATGAAATACGCCGGGAAATTCCAGCACTTGGCCGGACTGGTCGTCGGGGAATTCGGGAAAGACTCGACCCCGGGATTTAAAGAAGAAGTGTATCAACTGATCCATGAAGCCGTGGAAGATTACACGTACCCCGTGTGCTTCGGCCTTCCGGTCGGACACGTACGCAACAATTTTCCCCTGATCCTGGGTGCAAACGTGGAATTAGTCGTTCACCCGAAAGGAGCGGAACTACATTTCCCCTGATCACGTACACGCCATGCACAGAATTTTATTGGTAACCCTATTTTTAATTTACACGACAATGAACAATATTGTTTATCCGGCCAAGCTGGACACCCTATACCAGGCGATCGACAATCGCCAGTCACAACACGATTTGCCTTTGATCGGCATCTCCGCCAATTTTGAAAACGGAAATTCATGTATCGAACACTCGTACGTGATCTCGATCCTGCAAGCAGGAGCCATCCCCGTGCTACTTCCCGTACATAACGACATCGAGACGCTCCGAAAGACCATCGAAACGCTCGACGGACTAATGCTTACCGGAGGCGGGGACATTAATCCGCTGTACGGGAACGAGGAACCTCTTCCCCCTCTCGGTAACATTGATGCTGCCAGAGATCAATTCGATTTCACACTGGTAAAACTAGCTGCCGACCGGCAAATACCTATTTTCGGAATCTGCCGCGGCCACCAGATCATCAACATGGCTTTCGGGGGGACAAACTATCAGGACATCTATTCCCAGCATGACCAGCAACTACTGAAACACAGCCAGTCCATCAGCCGGGAATACGGTTCCCACACGGTAAACGTTATCCCCAACACCACGCTTCATGCTGTCCTCGGAACAGACTCGCTAATCGTGAATTCGTATCATCACCAGGCCATCAAAGAAGTAGCACCCGGTTTCCGGGTAAGTGCCACCTCCCCCGACGGCATCGTGGAAGCCATGGAAGGGATGCCCGGCCACCGCATATTCAGCGTGCAATGGCACCCGGAGAAAATGGCCGTCCGCCCGGACGAACAAATGATGAAATTATTCTATTATTTCGTGGACGAGGCCACCTTGTTTAAGAAAGCCAAAGAAATACACCGGAACAGCCTCATCGTGGATTCCCATTGCGACACACCGATGAAGTTCACCGAAGGATTCAATTTCGGACAACGCCATGAGAATGTAAAAGTGGATCTGCCTAAGATGCAAGAAGGACGAGAAGATGCCGTTTTCATGGTTGCCTATCTTCATCAGGACGCCCGGGATGATGAATCCCTGCAAGCAGCCACGCAAAAAGCAGTGGACATCCTTTACCAAATTTCCGAGCAAGTAAAACAAAACGGGGACCAAGTAGGCATTGCCTATACTGTCGACGACCTGATCTATTTAAAGAATGCCGGGAAAAAAGCCATCTTCCTTGCCATCGAGAACGGGTATGCCATAGGCAAAGATCTCGGTAATCTTACCATGTTCAAAGACATGGGAATCACTTACATCACCTTATGTCATAACGGAAGTAATGATATTTGTGATTCCGCCAAAGGAGAACCGGAACACAACGGTTTGAGCCCATTCGGTCGGGAAGTCGTGAAAGAGATGAACCGCCTCGGTATCATCATCGACATTTCGCATACCAGCGCAAAAACAGTGCAGGATGTACTGGAACTCAGCACGGCACCCATTATCGCTTCCCACTCCTCCGCACGGGCTTTATGCGATCACCCGCGCAACCTCACGGATGATCAGATCAAAGCGATCGCAGCCAAAGGTGGAGTGGTACAGGTATGCCTCTACAACTGGTTTCTAAGCAAACAACCGAACCCAACGATTCTGGACGCCGTGGCACACATCAATCACATCGTGCAACTGGTCGGCATTGACCACGTGGGTATCGGCACGGACTTTGACGGGGATGACACAGAAAAACTAACCGGCTGCCGGGCTGCCAACGAAGTGATCAACCTCACGGTGGAACTTCTCCGACAAGGATACACCGCCGAGGAACTGCATAAATTATGGGGAGATAATCTATTGAGAGTGTTGAATAGCGTACAAAATTAAAATACGATCTTACTATTTTCAATTCACGCGCAATTTACATTTCAAACCATGACAATCGAAGCGTTACGCCAGAAATTTACGAGCAAACTACCCGGGGAAGCGGCACAAGACCGGATGTCTCCCCAGCCGAAATACGTGGAGGGGAAAGAGGGAATTCATCAAGGTCTTCCCATCAATAGTGCCGTCATGCTACTCCTTATCCCCCACCAAGGTGATCTGGCGATACCCTTCATCAAAAGAACAAACGTGGGCAAATACCATGGCGGACAAATAGCCTTGCCCGGCGGTAAAACGGAACCGGGAGACGGGAACAGCCTGCACACGGCATTACGCGAATGCGAGGAAGAGATCGGAGTGACTTCCAAGGAGGTCACGGTTATCGGGGAATTAAGCGACGTGTATATTCCATTAAGTAACTTTAATATAACTCCCTTTGTTGGAACTATCCCGGAAATGCCTAATTTTGTACTCTCGAAAAATGAGGTAGAAAAAGTGATTATCATCCCGTTAAAAGACTTACTGGACGACAGGAATAAAACAAGTCAGGTATTGTACCGACAGGAGCAAAAAATTATTGCCCCGGGGTACAAGATCGGAGAAAATTTCATCTGGGGAGCCACGGCCATGATGATCGCGGAACTGGAAGCCTTGGTAAAAAACGAGCAATAAATGACTGAACGCGAGATGAAGAACAAACTTTGCATATACATTCTCTTCCTGTTACTTGGCTGCATAGCTTGTAATTTTTCCACTACACAAGGGAAATACAAAACACTTGCCAACGAGACATGGGAACGAGATAGTAATTACAAATTCGAACTCGACATCACGCAACCCGGCACTTACCACCTCAGCACCTGCATCCGTCACTCTACCGACTATAAACAAAGAAACATCAGTTGCTACTTGACCATCCGACATCAAGGATTAGAAGTGGATAAAGAGAATTCTGACATCATCCTTGTCGACAATAACGGCAGGTGGGTCGGTCAAGGACTCACGGGACTAAAAACAGTCGTGCAACCGATTGACCGGATTTTCCATTTTGACTCCACCGGTATTTATACCGTGGAAATCAAACATCGGATGAAAGATAAACAACTGACAGGGATTAAAAATATTGGCATTAAAATAAAATCCACAACTTATTATGGCGAAGAATAAACTGGCGAAATTTGCCGAAATGGAAACCTTGGAAAACGTGTTCCAGCCCACCCATGAAGAAGTATTCCGCACGGATTACAAACTAAAAGGGAAATGGGGAGAACAAGTTTTCGGCAATGATCACCCGATCGTTTTAGAAGTGGGATGCGGCAAAGGAGAGTACTCCGTGGGATTGGGCGAACTTTATCCCGAGAAGAATTTCATCGGATTGGACATCAAGGGAGCCCGCATGTGGACAGGTGCAAAAGCGGCAGAAGAAAAAGGGATGAAAAACGTCGTTTTCCTGCGTACCCACGCGGAAGAACTGGAATCCATTTTCGCTCCCGGAGAAATTTCCGAAATATGGATCACCTTTCCCGACCCGCAAATGGCAAAAGCCCGCAAGCGTCTCACGGGAACCCGTTTCCTTTCCCTATATCGAAAATTCTTAAAAGAGAACGGGCTCATTCATTTGAAAACAGACAGTCCTTTCCTCTATCAATACACGGCAGAGCTTGTGAAAATCAATCATCTACCCGTGAACATCAACACGAGCGATCTTTACGGGAGCGGACTGGATGATAAGATATTAGGCATCAAAACGTTTTACGAACGACAATGGTTATCACGAGGGAAAACCATTAAATACATCCAATTTTCATTAGCCGGGTCGCCCCAACTCGTGGAACCCGAAATCGACATTGAAAAGGATGATTATCACAGTGAAACACAATTCATGATGAGATAATTGAAAACGAACTAATTCACGATTTAAGAATTACGATTTATGATTGAAAAACATTCATTCATAGAAAAGAATCTAAAATCATAAATCTAAAATCAAGAAACTAAACAGATTATGAAATCTAAAATAGATCGGACTTGTAACTCGCCGAAGGCAAAACCCCGAGTGTTAATGGCGATGAGCGGCGGAATTGATAGCACGGTAGCTGCCATGCTACTCCTAGACCAAGGGTACGAACTGGTAGGAGTTACTTATCGGGTATACGATCAAATCTCCCAAGCTTGCATGGAGAAAGAAAAAGGGTGCTGCAGCGTGAATGCTATTTTCGAGGCCAAACACATGGCCCAACAAATGGGATTCGAACATCATATTCTCGATATTCGTAAAGATTTCAATGATCTGGTGATCCGGAATTTTATTGATGAATACTTGCAAGGACACACCCCCAATCCTTGTGTTCTCTGCAATTCCACAATCAAGTGGGGAAAACTGATCACCCTGGCCGACGAGTTGGGATGTGATTATATTGCCACGGGACACTACGCCCGCATCGGTCAACAAGACGGACGTTATTTCCTGCGTAAAGGAGTGGACGAGACCAAAGACCAGACTTATTTCCTCTGGACGTTAACCCAAGAGAATCTTGCCCGCACGATCTTTCCTCTGGGTGAATTAACAAAACCTGAAGTACGACAAATTGCCCTAGAGAAAGGATACGAGAAACTCTCCAAGAAAAGCGAGAGTCAGGAAATCTGTTTCATCCCAGACAATGATTATCGCACCTTCCTCGCCGAGAACGTGGAAAACTTTGCCGAGAAATACGGTCCCGGATTATTTGTCGACACTTCCGGCAAACGCCTGGGAGAACACCGGGGATTCCCCAACTACACGATCGGCCAACGCAAAGGACTTGGCATTGCCCTGGGGCATCCCATGTTCGTGGTCGACATCCGTCCGGAAAGCAATGAAGTCGTACTGGGAACCCGGGAAGAATTGCAAGGAACCACGTTCCGGGCAAAGAACATCAACCTTATGAAATACGCCTCCCTACCCGATGGCTTCGAAGTAAACGCCAAAATCCGTTATCGCAACCGGGGAGCGCAAGCCTCCGTCTATCACGAAAACGACTTGCTCCGGGTAGAATTTCACGAAGGCATGGACTCGATCACCCCGGGACAAAGTGCCGTCCTGTACGAAGGGCCCGATGTCGTGGGGGGAGGAATCATTATCTGAACACAAAAATTTAAATTTATCCGTTTAACTTGTTATCTATAATCTTCGTCAACACCTCCCGAAGCGTGCCTCCCATGGCACGTACCATCTTCGGCACGAAACTATTGGAAGTCATTCCCGGCGTAGTGTTCACCTCCAACATAAAAATCTCGTCCTCCCGAACGATATAATCCACCCGAACGATCCCTTCACACCTTAATATATCGTAGATCATCGAGGACAAGGTTTTGATCCGTTTCGTCAACTCGGGAGAGATACGAGCCGGGATAATTTCATCCGACTTTGTCGGGTTGTATTTTGCCTCGAAATCAAAGAACTCATTCTTGGGTATCACCTCGGCAATCGGCATGGTAATATCCATATCCCCGGCTTTCACGACCCCGCAAGTCAATTCCGTCCCGTCTATAAACGTCTCGACCAACACTTCCCGACAGAGAGCAAAAGCTTTCTTCAAAGCCTCTTCCAACTGGGCAGCCTCCTTCACTTTCGTCACCCCGAAACTGGAACCCTCTGCATTCGGTTTCACGAAACAAGGCAACCCCACCTCGTTGATAATCTCGTTCACGTCATATTCCATTCCCCGGCTCAACATCACGGAATCGGCCACGTTTACCCCGTAACTATTCAAATAAGTACTACACGTATGCTTGTCGAAAGTCAAAGCAGAAGCCAACACGTTACAACCGCCGTAAGGCACACCCATCATATCCAGATACCCCTGCAACAACCCGTTCTCCCCGGGAACACCGTGTATCGTGATATAGGCAAAATCAAACAGAATCTTCTCCCCGTTCCGGGTAAACGAGAAATCATTCCTGTCCACGGGGTACTTTTCCTCCCCGATCTCCACGTGCCAATCCCGTCCTCTCAGAATAACGAGATATTTGTTGTACTTGGTTTCATCCACCTCGGCGTATATATTCTTCCCGGATTTTATGGAAACCTCATACTCTGAGGAATTTCCTCCGGCGATAATGGCAATATTTTTCATTTTGAATTCATCTTTTATAACGTGACAAAAATACAAAAAAGAGAATAGGAGATGATAAAAAGTTTATATTTTTGCAAGCCTCAATAACACAAGGAAATGACAAAGACAAACGACTTGACACAAGGGAGCATCAGCAAGGGAATCTGGAGCATGGCGATTCCCCTTATCACGGCCTCTTTCGTTCAAATGGCATACAACATGACCGACATGATCTGGCTGGGACATTTGGGTAGCGAGAGCGTGGCAGCCGTCGGCGTGGCCGGATTTTTCACGTGGATATGTAACGCTTTATCATTTATCAGTAAAGTCGGGGCAGAAGTCACGATTTCCCAATCCCTAGGGGCACGGGCAAGCAAAAGAGCCCGGGCATATGCCAACCAATCGGCCATGCTGTCATCCATCATTGCCTTGGGATACGCCTGCATGATTTACATCGCGGCCCCCATGTTGGTCGGATTGTTCCATCTGGAAGCAAACATCTCGGAATTGGCCATCATATACATGCGCCTGGTCACGCCCGGCCTATTCTTCACGTTCAACAACAACACGTATAGCGGACTGTACAACGGGCAAGGGGACAGTAAAACCCCGTTGAAAATCGTCGCCACCGGATTAATATTCAACATCGTCCTCGACCCCCTGTTAATATACGGGTACGGTTTCGTTCCGGCACTGGGAACAGCAGGTGCGGCCATCGCCACCACATTCTCCCAGCTAGTCGTATTTTCCATCTTCATTTGGAACCTTTATTTCCGTAATTCATCCATCGGGAAACTCTATTTTATCACCCGACTGCGAGCCCGGTTCGTGAAACGTATCGTTTCTCTCGGCTTACCCGTAAGCATGCAAAGCGCTTTATTCGCCATGTTCTCCCTGACACTGGCCACCGTGGCAGCCCAATGGGGCCATATCGGGGTTGCCGTGCAGAGCGTGGGCGCGCAGATCGAGGCCATCACGTGGATGACAGCCGCAGGCTTTTCTACGGCCCTGGCTGCCTTCACGGGACAAAACTTCGGGGCCCGCAACTTGGACCGCATACGCTTGGGATACCATTACACGTTGAAGCTAGCCGGGGGAATCGCCCTAATTGCCTGCCTCGCCTTCCTGTTCTTCAGTAAAGAAATATTCAGCGTGTTTATCAACGAACCACAGACCCTGATTGCAGGAAGCGCGTACCTGAAAATTCTCGCTATTTCGCAGATATTCTCGGCCATAGAACAGGTCACTGCCGGGGCTTTCAACGGATGTGGACGAACCACCCCGCCCGCCATCGTGGGCATCATCCTTACCGGAGCCCGCATCCCGCTGGCCTATTACCTGGTTACCTTCCCTTCACTCGGGTTAGACGGTATCTGGTGGAGCATATCCCTCTCCAGCGTCATGAAGGGCATCGTGCTGGCCATCTGGTACCAATCTTTTCAGAAACGTCTGGAAAACGGGCAATATAAACCCGCCGGAATTCTGGGGAAAATGCACGCCGTGGCAAGTCGCCTTTGGCAGCAATTTAATTGAAAATTGTAAGCATAAACCGGTATTCAATAAGAATCTCGTTCTTTTCGTGCCTTTATGTCACGAAATTATTACAGAAAAAATTCTGTAATTTTTCGGCATAAAGATTGTTGATGTAAAAAATAAGGCTTACATTTGACGGCGTTAAAAAAGCAACAAATAGCCATTTAAGAAACGTATAACAATAAAAAATTACAGAAATGAAAGTAACAGTTGTAGGAGCAGGAAACGTTGGTGCAACTTGCGCGAACTGCATCGCAGAAAAGGACATTGTCAATGAAGTTGTTCTTTTGGACATTAAAGAAGGCGTTGCTGAGGGTAAATCATTGGATATGTGGCAAACCGCCCCGATCAATCTTTATGACACCCGTATCAAAGGTGTAACGAACGATTACGAGGCTACCAATAATTCAGAAGTTGTGGTAATCACTTCAGGTCTTCCCCGTAAACCGGGAATGAGCCGGGATGACTTAATCGCAACAAACGCCGGTATTGTAAAATCAGTTACTGAAAATATTATCAAGCACTCCCCGAATGCCAAGATCATTATCGTGTCCAACCCGCTTGACGTAATGTGCTACTGCGCTTACTTGACGGCCAAGATTGACTCAAGCCGCGTGTTCGGTATGGCCGGTATTCTGGATACGGCTCGTTACAGAGCATTCCTGGCTGAAGCATTGAATGTTTCCCCGAAAGATATTCAAGCCTTGTTATTAGGCGGACACGGGGACACGATGGTTCCGCTCCCAAGATACACCACGGTTTCAGGTATTCCGGTAACGGACTTGATTGACCATGACACGTTGAACGCCATCATCGAAAGAACGAAAGTTGGCGGTGGAGAGTTGGTTAAATTGATGGGAACCTCAGCATGGTACGCTCCCGGTGCAGCAGCAGCCCAAATGGTTGAAGCTATCGTATGCAACCACAGAAGAATATTCCCGGTTTGCGCCTTGTTAAACGGTGAATACGGAATGAACAACATCTATCTAGGAGTTCCGGTAGTCTTGGGCAAGAACGGTATCGAAAAAATCATCGAGGTAAAACTTGATAAAGATGAACAAGAATTATTAGCTCAATCAGCTAAAGCTGTTAGATCAGTAATGGATGTACTTGACAACATGAAATTATTTTAACTAACAATAGTACTTCACGATCATTCTTTAAAAAACCGTTCTGGGGCGCCGGGACGGTTTTTATTTCCAATATACCCTCCCTATTCTTTTAAAGGGCAGCGAACTGCAAAGTAAAGAAATTTATCCCCGCAATCTTACCCAAATCCAACCCAAATCAGGTAGTAAACATACCCAAATAATCCCACATACCCGGCGATTACCCGAAGTTTACCCGTTGCTCAGCCATTACGGGACGGCTGAGCAACGTACGCGCAACGGCTGAGCAACGAATAAGCAGGATTATTTCCATAGCTTTTCAGTAGGATTACAGTAGGTTCAAGGATGTATTATCCTAAAAAAGCTACTGTAAACCAAGGTAAACCTATGTCAGAATTCAGTTTTCTAGTTCCAACCCGGATTCTGTTCCAACTTGGCATCAATATTCGCGTCAATCGCTTTCTGCGGGATCGGGAATAATTTCCACTCGATGGTTCCCGTGTAAGTCGGGTAATCAGCAATGTAATACGCGTGAGCCCGCAGTTGATCCTCCATGACAGAGCCTTGCATACGCAACAACGTACACCATCTTCTTTCCTCCATAAACAACTCCCTTGCTCTCTCGTCCAAGATAAAAGCGAAAGAAATATCTCCCGCTGTTGCCATGCGGCTACATTGCGCCCGACCGCGCAACTGGTTTATGTCATTCGCGGCACTACCGGCATCCCCCATACGGAAATAAGCCTCCGCCCGTAACAAATAAGTTTCGGCTAAACGACAGGCATACTCGTCCCGGAAAGTATTCGTACGATTTCCCCCGTATACCAAATCCTCGTATCCCCAATCATCCACGGGAGCGAATTTGGTCCATACCGGGTAATAGTGATCCATGTTTGATTCGTCCAGCATATCGGCCGTCACGATCTGACCGTACTTACTGTGTTTCGTATCGATACACACGAATTCCCGACGGATATTCGCCTTTGAATTCCGAATATCCGTGGCAAAATCACCCGCCCAAATATCATTGATCATGTAGTTTGTCGGGGCATTAAAAGACACCCCCCGGCCACCGACGTAGGCACAGAGATTTCCCCCGGGATAGACAGATTCGTCAATATTCGTGTTCCACGGGCCATACCCGGCATTCGATTCCGAATATTCGCTTTTCCAACGCATCTCCCTCAACACGGGAGAAAAACTTCCGGCGTAAGGCAAAAAATGACTTCCCCCGAAGTTATGCCAAACCGTCACATCATTTTGCAACGTCCACAAAGCCTCGGTATTTCCCTCGGCATAATCCAAGTTCCCCCGTTGAAAAAGATCGAAAAAGACATCCCCGTCCGGGTAATAAGCCTCGACTCCATTCATGGCCTCACCGGACCCCGGCTTTGCCCGGGAACCGAACCGCTCGGTCATCAAAGCGTGTAACTCGGTAACCTTGGTCGCGTAAAGAATGGATTGCTGCAACAATTCCCGATCATCCCCCAGCTCGGTAGCCAAGGCCAGATAAGCCTCTGCCAAATAATGATAGGCCGCACCTTTCGCCACGTCTCCCGCCTCTCCCGGATAATCAGGC
Source organism: Butyricimonas faecalis (assembly GCF_003991565.1). Lineage (NCBI taxonomy): Bacteria > Pseudomonadati > Bacteroidota > Bacteroidia > Bacteroidales > Odoribacteraceae > Butyricimonas > Butyricimonas faecalis. The sequence continues at coordinate 2,023,919 of NZ_CP032819.1, forward strand.
AAAGTATCCGCCGCATGCTTCAAATCTTGAATGGCGAACCGATACGTCTCCTCCCGGGTCATCCGGGTAAAATCATAGCGGGGCTCCTGGTAGAATTTCGTCACCTCGGGAACTCCCCCGAACAACTCACCCAAAGTGAGGTAAGCAAATCCCCGGAAGAAATTAGCCTGTGCCCGTACCCGCGCCCGGTCATCCTCGCTATCCCAGTTCAAGGTTTTCACTTCTGTCCCTTCCAACGTCTGGTTGGCATAACTCACTAACTGATAATAAGCCTCGTAAATATTCTTCACTTCACTTTTATCCGTGGACCACGAAGAGAAATTAGACATCCCGTTACCGCTTGACCGCCACATCGGGGTATCAAACATATCGGTACCTGCCCCCTTTAAAAACACGTCATTCTGTAACCAATAACGAGCGTGGGCATACATATTCGTCACGCAAGCCTTTACCTGATCCACGGTCTTGAAAGCATCTTCAGCCGTGTAAAACGTGTCGGGATGTTCTTCCAAAAAAAGATCATCGTTACATCCGGAAATTCCCATTACCATAACGGCAAAAATAACCGCAATATATTTTCTAGTTTTCATCATCACGCTCCAAATTTAAAATGTCAAATTAACTCCAAATGAATACATGGCTGCTAACGGATAACCGTAACTACCGCCCAAGGTTTGCTTTATCTCCGGATCACCACCATCCCAATTCGTGATCGTGAACAAGTTCTTGGCTGCAAAAAACACCTTCAAACCCGTTATTTGCAAACGACTCAACCAATCCTGGTGGAACGTGTAGGAAAGGCTTAAATCCTGCAAACGCACGAATCCATAACTTTGCAGCGGGGTAAAACGATTGTCGGCATAATCCACACGAGGATACTTGTTGCTCCTATTTTCCGGGGTCCACCAACCATGATTCAGGTTATTATCCCACACGGTTCCCGTTGCCGTTTGGTAAGCATACGTGTTCTGGCTCAGCCCGTAACCATTTCCCCCGAACACGCCAGCGAACAAGAAATACAACTCCAGATTCTTGTATTTAAGCGTGCTACTCAAACTCATCCGGAAGTTTTCCTTGTTATATCCCAGGATGGTACGATCGTTTGCCGTAATCTTACCATCCTCGCTCCCGTCCAAATTAGCAAACTTCACGTCACCGGGTGCCGCGTTATTTGCCTCGATGTATTCAATATCTTCTTCCTGTACAATTCCTATTGACTTATAACCGTAAATGGCTCCCAAGGATTTCCCGATAAACAGACTATTGGAGATATCATCTTTCCCGTCACCGTATAAATCTTTCAATTTATTCCGGTTCAGATAGAACGTCACGGCCGTACTCCAATTCCAGTCTTTCGTCCAGACATTCCGCGTGGTCAACGTGGCCTCTATCCCCCAGTTATCAATCTGCCCCATCGTGGCTTTCATACTTGTCAACCCGTTATTCATCACGGGCAACAATCGATCAAAAATCTGGTCGGTCGTCTTCGAGAAATAACCGTCAAATTCCAAATAAATCCGGCTACCCAACAAACCGAGGTCAAACCCATAGTTAAATGCCTCTGTTGTCTCCCAACCCAGATCGGCATTTCCCAGTTTATCATAGCGTTGGCCCCAGCTAATCGTCGATTCATTGCCGAAAGGATAACCGATGCCGCCTTGTTGTCCTAACTTTATCCGAGACAATGTCATGTACGGATCCAGAGATTGATTACCATTCTTACCCCACGATCCCTTCAACTTTAAATAATCGATGAACGACACCCGTTTCATAAAACGTTCATTTGAAACCGTCCATGCCACCCCGACTGCCGGGAAAACTCCCCATTTCGAATTCTTCCCGAACACGGACGATCCGTCCCGACGCACGGAAACACTTACATGATACGTGTCGTTATAATTATAGCTGATTCGCCCCAGATACCCGATATTATTATGCTTTGTCTTATCGATATTCGTGATTTTCTGTGTTTTGGCATATACCAGTCCATCGGCTCCCAAGACGGTATTCCCTTGATCCGAGAAATCACTTCCGGTCATCTTCCGGTAGTCATACCGTTTGGAATCCCTCGTGTAAACGTAGGTCGCATCAATAAAATGTTTCCCGAACTGACGATTAAAATTCACGATATGGTCCATTACCCAGTACGTGTTCTTCGTGCGGGCGCTATACCCGTTCGCCTTACTCAAGAAACCGGATAATGCCGAGGCTGAATACCGATCTTCAGAAGTTCCCTCTGCCACAAAATACCCCTCATGCTCGAAATAATCCCGTTCCACGTTCTCCCAGGAATAAGCGGCATTTACCCGGTAAGTCAGTCCTTCCAACCAAGGACATTTCACAAGCACATGCCCCTTGATTAAAGTCGTGGCATAAGTATCATGATCATCCACCATACCGCTATTCACGAGCCACAAGGGATTTGTCAACCCGGCCCCCAATTCTCTCGGGAACTTCTCCAGTTCACCGTTCGGACGAGTCACACGGCCGTAAGGGGTCAAACGCAAGGCCTGTACCAGATTGTAAGTCGTGGGACCGGAGTAATCATTAAAGGTATATCCCATCTGTGTCCCGACTTGCAACCAAGAAGCCACGTCACTTTGCAAACGGAGCGACAAAGCCTCCCGTTTATAATCATCGCCAACAATCACCCCCTCCTGATCAACGTGAGAAGCGGATAGGAAATAATTCAATTTTTCCGTCGCTCCGGATACGGATGCCGAATAACTCTGCATCAGTCCCGCCCGGCTCACGTAATCCAACCAATCCGTAGTCTTGCCGTTTTTATAATTCTCTAGCTCGAATCCACTCATCCAAGCTGACGGATCGGCGTCCTCCGCCAGATGCTGGGTCGCATTAATTTTTTTAATATAATTCTCCGGACTCAACACCTCCGGACGATTCGCCATCTCCGACAACGTCCACGATGCATTAAAATTCAGCACGGGTTTTCCCAATTTCCCCTGTTTCGTCGTGATCATCACCACCCCGTTGGCAGCCTGTGATCCATAAGCAGCCAAAGACGTCGCGTCTTTCAACACGCTCATGCTTTCGATAATATTGGGGTCTATATCCCGCAAACTCCCCATGAAAATCACCCCATCCATCACGATCAACGGGTTGGATGTCGATCTCCCGATCGATTTTTGCCCTCGTACTTGTAAAGAAGGCGCCTGTCCCGCTCCTTGTTGTTGCGACACGGTAATACCCGTTACCGTTCCCCGCAACGCATCCATCGAGTTCGTATTCGGCAACAAAGCCAAAGGAGATTCGGCGGTGTTAATCACGCTCACGGACCCCGTAAAATTCTTCCGGGCCACGGAACCATATCCCACGACAACCACCTCATCCAACTCTTCATGATCCACCCGCAGCCGGACATTTCGCATCCCTTCCTTTTTTAACACGATTTCCCGGGTAACATACCCGACAAAAGAAACCCGAAGTACGGCTCCGGCCTTTACCGTTAACTTGTAATTGCCCAACGTATCGGTCACGCATCCATTGGTTGTTCCTTGTTCCAAGATGGCGGCCCCGATAATTGGTTCTCCTTGTTCATCAATCACTCGACCAAATATTTTCCACTTTGTCACTCGCGTCGAATCGACTTCGCCCGCAACACTTCGAGAAATTGTTCCCACCATACACAGGCCACCAAGCAATAACATCATGCCGATTTTACTAACGCTTTTCTGAAAAAAATCTAGATTCTTCATTTTTATATCACATATATTAATTTTCAATCAAACATTCTCGCAATTTTTCCAACACAACAAATACACCAAAACACAGGGAAAAAATATATCGAATTGATTTCCTGCAAAAAAGGTTTTCAGGTTTCATCACGAGGCAATAGGAAAGCGTAGAATTTTTACACATATCAAACACCAATATTCCACACCGTTTAAATTTAGGTACTTCTATACCACTTTACAACGAAATTCAAAGTAACCTTTTTCAGGGTAATACACGCATATCTTCCGTGGCATATTCGATGTTCTTAGGGATCAAAGACGTATCAAAGACCAATCAAAGACGTTACAAAGACGTTCACGAGCGTCCCTGATACACCTCCGTGGCGAAATGAATTGGCGCTTGTCTTAGAAATGAATTCCTTGTCCATTGGATTACGAATGGTAAATATTCCTTCTTGCATGTAAGAGTTAGCATCTCACGACAAAATCGGATATAACTACCTTCGTTATTTTGGCGATCATCATGTATTACTCTCAAAAAATAAACTGGTACAATAACCAATAACCACTTTTTCCTCGATTTCTTCTCGAAATTAACATTCCACTTTTTTGGATTTCGGCGAAAATGCGTATGTTTGTGCAAACTTTAAAATATGGAGATAAAAATTCCGATAGAGATCGTTGAGCTGGAAGATAACAGTTTTCACATCATCGTCTCTCTGCAAATCGGTAGCATTGAGGGTGATTTTATTATAGACACGGGAGCATCCGTGACGGTCATAGATAAACTTACGCCGTTTACTTACGAGCCGCTGGATGATGTTTCCGAGATTAACTCCGGGGGGGTGTGCGGAGAAATCAATGAGGTTCAGCTTGTGAATATCACGGCTTTACAAATTGGCAACCACACGATAGAGAACGTACACGCGGCGGTCATCGACTTGCAGTACGTGAACTCTCTATACGACAAACACCTGCAGCGCAGGATTGCCGGATTGTTGGGAAGCGACTTTCTTGTCAGGCACGAGGCGGTCATTGATTATGGAAATAAGGCGTTAACATTAAAAGTATCTGCCTAATTGTATAGTAATTTTGAAAAAATTGTTATACTTTTGCGCACTAAATATGTGTTAAAAGAAGAATTGAAGCTTAAGTAATTATAAATTCATTAAACAGATGCAGAATAAAGGAGCGATTACACTACTCGCTGTTGCTTTGGCATTGGTGAGTCTTTATCAGTTGTTTTTTACTTATAAAACCAACCAGGTAGAGAACGCGGCGAAGGAGTTCGCCAACGGTAACCCTATTAAAGAGAAAGAGTATTTAGATTCGGTTGCGAACCAACCCGTCTACAATTTCCTCGGTTTAGCCAAATTCACTTACAAGGAATGTAAGGAACTGGAACTTAACCTCGGTTTGGACTTGAAGGGAGGTATGAACGTAACCATGGAAGTTGACGTGGTAGACGTGGTAAAAAGTCTGGCAAACCACAGCACGGATCCCGCTTTCAATCAGGCGATAGAGGAAGCCGTGAAGATGAGAGTTTCCAGTCCGAAAGACTTCGTGACTCTTTTCGGTGAGGCTTTCGAAAAGATTGCCCCGGGAGCGCAACTGGCATCCCCGGCTATTTTCGGTACGCACGAAATGAAAGAAAAGATCAAGGTTGGAGCCACCAACAAGGAAGTTCTTGACGTGATCCGCAAAGAAGCTGACGGAGCAATCGACAACACGTTCAACATTCTTCGTACTCGTATCGACCGTTTTGGTGTCGCTCAACCCAATATCCGTAAAGCCGACATCTCCGGAAGAATCGTTATCGAGTTGCCGGGTATCAAAGAACCGCAACGTGTGAGAGAGTTGTTGCAAGGAACTGCTGCATTGGAATTCTATGAAACATTCGACAACGCGAAAGGACAAGATGCCGGAGAAGATGCATTCATCAACTATTTGGCTGCTGCAGATCAAAAACTAAAAGAGGTTCTTGACGCACAAGTTTCCAATGTAGTAAATGAAGAAACAACCACACAAGTAAGCGAAACGGCACAAGAACAAGATAAGGAATCTGCTATTCTGGACGCGATCAAAGGCGAATCCGATTCTTTGAAAACGGTAAGCAGCATGGCCGAATACCAGAAAGAGCACCCGCTTTTTGCCGTATTGTCGCCCAACATGACCCAGCAAGGACAACCCGTTGGAGGTTCAACCATCGGATATGCCAACATAAAAGATACGGCTAAAATCAACGCCTATTTAAGATTACCGCAAGTAAGATCAGCTTTCCCCAGAAACGCACGCTTATTGTGGGAAATGAAAGCTGTAAACGGTATGGTTCCTTTACATGCTATCAAGATTACCACTCGTAACGGCAAAGCTCCGCTTGAAGGAGATGCTGTAATCGATGCAAGACAAGACTACGATCAACAAGGTCGTCCGGTGGTTTCCATGCAAATGAACGGCGAGGGGACCAAAACATGGGCTCGCTTAACGAAAGATAATATCGGACGTTGCATCGCTATCGTGCTTGACGGTATGGTTGCATCTTCTCCTAACGTAAACGATGAAATCAAGGGAGGTAGCTCTCAAATTTCCGGACGTTTTGACGTGAAAGAAGCAGGTGACCTTGCAAATATCTTGAAATCCGGTAAATTACCTGCACCCGCACGTATCATCGCGGACGAGGTGGTAGGAGCATCATTGGGACAAGAAGCTATTCAATCCGGTATGTGGTCATTCATCATCGCGTTCGTGTTGGTATTGGCCTACATGTTATTCTTCTATAGCAAGAGTGCCGGTTTGGCCGCTGACATCGCGTTGCTTGCCAACTTGTTCTTCTTGTTTGGTATTCTTGCATCCATCGGAGCCGTGCTGACCTTACCCGGTATCGCCGGTATCGTGTTGACCATGGGTATGGCTGTCGACGCCAACGTGTTGATTTACGAACGTATTCAAGAGGAAATCAGAGCCGGAAAAGGCTTGAAACTTGCTATCAAGGAAGGTTACAGTAATGCATACTCGGCTATTATCGACGGTCAGTTGACGACGTTATTAACCGGATTTATCCTGTACTACTTCGGAGAAGGCCCGATCAAAGGTTTCGCAACCACATTGATTATCGGTATCCTTTCTTCACTGTTCACAGCTATCTTCATCACTCGTCTGATCCTTGAAAGAGCTGCATCCAAGAGTGACAATGTTACCTTCACAACCTCGTTTACTGCAGATTGGTTGAGAAATACTAAATTCCCGTTCTTGCAAAAACGGAAAATCAGTTACACGCTTTCAGGTATCGTAATCCTACTTTGTTTCATATCCCTGTTCACCAGAGGTTTGGATAAAGGTATCGACTTCGTGGGAGGTAGAACTTATACCGTAACTTTCGCACAAGATGTACATGTGGGTGATGTTGCCGAGAAACTGGCAGGTGTTTACGGAAGTGCTCCCGAGGTGAAGACCGTGGGAACTGCAAACAACGTGAAGATCACCACGAAATACCGGATTGCTGAAACCGGAGCTGATGTTGATGCAAATGTTGACTCATTATTATATGTCGGGTTACAGGAGATGCTTCCTGCCGGAACGGATTACGAAACATTCCGTAGCGTGAACTTACAACAGACCCAAAAAATCGGACCTGCCGTGGCAGAAGACATGACAAGAGCTGCCGTTTGGTCGGTATTGTTTGCCTTGGTCGGTATCTTTATCTACATCATGGTACGATTCTCAAAATGGCAATATGGTGCCGGAGCTGTTGTCGGCTTGGCTCACAACACGATCATCGTAATCGGAGCCTTCTCCTTGTTTGCTGGCCTGTTGCCGTTCTCTTTGGAGGTTGACCAATCCTTTATCGCTGCCGTATTGACGGTTGTGGGTTACACCATCAACGATACCGTGGTTGTATTCGACCGTATCCGTGAGTACCGCAGACTATACCCGAAACGGGACGATGAACAAGTAGTAAATGATGCGTTGAACTCCACGCTACGTCGTACGTTCAGTACTTCATTGTCAACCATCGTCGTGTTGTTAGCGATATTCATTTTCGGTGGTGCATCTATCAAGGGATTCATTTTCGCCTTGTTAGTAGGTATCATTGTCGGTACATATTCATCACTGTTCATCGCAACTCCTATTTCTTTCGACTTGGCTAGAAGATTCAAGAAGAAAGCAGAAGAGAAGAAATAAACATATTTCAAGTTCATACAAAAATAGCTCCCGTAAAAAGGAGCTATTTTTTTTGTGCGCTAGATAAAAGATACGCTTACAGGTATTGCAATGTACACGCGATTTCCCTTCAATAGCATAAAAAAGTTACAATTTGAAAGTAAAAATGAGATATCAATATTAAAGTTGCAATATAATTGGGTTTATAACAATAAATATTCTACTTTTGCAGCATAAAAAGCAGCAATAGGATAATCGAACAATTACAAGTATGCCAAAGCGTCAGATCAGAATCTGTTTAGGAAGTTCTTGTTTTTCCCGGGGGAACAATACCAACCTCGGTGCAATCAAGAAATATCTGAGTGAAAACAACTTGGAAGCAGATATCGATTTCTGCGGGCACTTGTGTGAAGAATTGTGTAGCAAGGGGCCTATTATCCGGATCGATGACAAAGTGTATGAAGAAGTAAATCTATCGCGTTTGTACAAAATCTTACAAGAAGAGTTCCCATGCAACTAAGACCCATCTATACAGAACCGGACAATTGTCAGGATTGCTACAAATGTATCCGGGAATGCCCCGTGAAGGCAATCCGGATGGAAAACAACCAGGCATCCATCATTGAAGACCGTTGCATCTACTGCGGGCATTGCACGCAAGTATGCCCGACAGGGGCTAAAAAAATTCGTGACGGGTTAACCCGTGCGAAATTGACCTTGACGCAAAACCCGAAAGTCATTCTATCACTGGCCCCCTCGTACGTGAGTGAATTCGAAGGGATTCATTCCAGCGTGTTGATTGCTGCCATCAAGCGGTTGGGGTTCACAAGTGTATCGGAAACCGCGTTAGGAGCTGAAATTGTCACGGATAGGACTGAAAAATTCTTGGAAGAAGCCGAGAGTGGCGTGTACATCTCCTCGGCTTGTCCGGTTGTCGTTGAATACATCCGGAAATATTCCCCGGAACACGTGCGTTTTATTACCCCGATTATTTCTCCCATGCTGGCTCACGCCAAGATTTTGAAACAATTGTACGGGGAGGACGTGAAAATCGTGTTTGCAGGTCCTTGTATCTGCAAAAAACTGGAAGCCGACTATTTTAACAACCTCATTGACGTGGTGATCACGTTCAAAGACTTGAAAAAATGGTTTGAGCAATCCGACATCAACTTGAAAAATATCGCACCGCATCAGCCGGAAGCCTGTTTTGTTCCTTACCGTTCCGGCATGGGCGCTTACTACCCCATTGAAGGAGGGATGCTAAAAGGAATGCACGAAGGCAAAAAACAAATACATCACATGGCTTTCTCGGAGCTTTCTACGGTGAAAGACGTGTTGAAAGAGTTGGATGCGCACCGGGAGAACGATTCCATTTTCTTGGAATTACTGGCTTGTAAGGGCGGATGTATCAACGGGCCTGCCAAATTAAGCCATATATCCCCCGCCTTGAAAAGATACGAGATTATTCATCAATCGGAATTGGGGAATCCCAAGGATGATTTCAAAAATATCGATTTGCAGATTCTGTTCTGTAAAGACCCCCACGTGCAAGATCATTCCTACACGGAAGAGGAGATCAAACAGGCCATGGCCGTCGTGGGTAAAACCGGACCGGAGGATGAATTAAATTGTAGTGGTTGCGGCTACGACACTTGTCGCGACTTCGCCATTGCCATGCTGGAAGGACGGGCTGAAGAGAACATGTGTGTATCTTACATGAGAAAAATTGCACATGACAAGGCCACTGTACTTCTCCAGAAGATTTCGGCCGGAGTGTTACTCGTCAACTCGGAATTGAAAGTAGTGGACATGAATCAATCCTGCGCCACGCTCATGGGAGAGGACATTGCCTCCATTTACGAGGTCGATCCCGGATTAAACGGGGTGGCACTGAAAAACATCTGTTCCTACGAGGACTTGTTCCGTGCCGTGTTGACAACCGGAAAGGAAATTATCGAACGGCAGGTTCGGGAAGAAGACCGGACATGGATTATATCCATCTACAATATACAACCTCACCGGTTGGTTTTCGGGTTATTGCAAGATTTACGCGAACCTTACGTCCGTAAGGAATGGATGCTTGAAAAGACCCAGGAGGTAATCAAGAAACACATGGAAACCGTCCAGCAAGTAGCTTGTTTGCTCGGGGAAAATGCCGCGTTCACGGATGCCACGTTACGCACCGTGATGGAGGCTTACAAGAAAAATGATCAAAAGAAACCACTCTAATTTCATTTGTCTTGAGAAACAACGGTAATTTCATCGAGGTTGACTTCTTCCAGAAGAATAAAGCGGGCAACGTGGTCTGCGGGGATTGCTTCATGTCTCAAAAATTAAAAGGCGAAGGGCGTGTTATCAGCGTGCTGTCAGATGGTTTGGGAAGCGGGATCAAAGCCTGTGTCCTATCCACGATGACGGCAACCATGGCCATGAATTTTACCGCCATGAACGAGAGCATCCTGCGCACCTCCACCTCGATCATGAATACCTTACCGAAAGACATGGTGAGAAAGATCAGTTATTCGACCTTTTGCATCTGTGACATCGATTGTTTCGGTAACGTGAAAATTATAGAGTATGAAACTCCCTCCTACTATTTGTACCGGAATGGGCGTTTCGTCAGCATATCCAAGGAAAAAATCCCGGTGGAACGGGAAGACCTTGAGAACACGTTCCTGTGGATTTCCGAGTTCACGCTGGAAAAAGAAGACCGGATTATCTTCTTCAGTGACGGGGTGAGCCAATCCGGAATGGGCACGGCTAAAATGCCCTTTGGCTGGGAAGACGGGGCAAAGGAGTATATTGCAAACTTGGTAAATCAATACAATGATATATCGGCCAAGGAATTGGCACATAAAATAGTGAATCAAGCGGAAAAGAACGACGGTTACTCGTTGAAGGACGACACGAGTTGTTGTGTTATCTATATGCGAAAACCCCGTAACTTGCTTGTGTGTACGGGTCCTCCCTACGACGAAAAGAACGATAAATACCTGGCTAACCGGGTTCGGGAATTTCAAGGGAAAAAGATCCTGTGCGGGGGAACCACGGCAACCATTATCTCCCGTGAACTGGGAACGAAAATGGAAGTCGACATGAACATCGTGGACAAAGAGCTCCCTCCCATCTCCAAGATGGATGGCGTTGATCTTGTCACCGAAGGAATCCTGACGCTAGGTAAGGTGGAACGCATCCTGACGGAAGGAGATATTGACCACCGTCGGGAAGCCGGACCGGCAGAAATGATGGTGAGAATGTTGTTGAATAGTGATAAGATCACGTTACTCGTGGGAACCCGTATCAACACGGCACACCAAGATCCCAATCTCCCCGTGGAGTTGGAGATCCGGAGGAACGTGGTCAAAAAAATAAAATTTTTATTGGAGACAAAGTATTTGAAAGATGTAGAGATTATGTATATTTAGGGAATGAAATCAAAAACAAAACCAACTCACAACATGATGAAAAAAGTAAATGTAAAAATATGCGTGGGCACCATGTGTTATGTCATGGGTGGCGCAGAGTTGAGAGATGTGATTGAATCTCTTCCCCAAAATATCCTCGAACATCTTAATATAAGCTATTCTCCCTGTTTAGAGTGTGGCGAAAGTGAACAAGCCCCACCGTTTATTGAAGTAAATGGAAAACGTATTGCTGGCGTTAGTAAAAATAGTTTAATACAAATCGTTAAAGAGGAAGTAAGAAATGTTATATGACAATTTTGCTATGCTCACGAAACGTGAGTTACTGATTAGAATTGTAAAACTTTTAAAGGAAGAAAATCTAGTAGATGGGGTGAAGTACATTCCAGTAGAAATGCGCCCCAAAAATAAAAGACCGATCAAGTGTTGCGTGCATAAAGATCGCTACATCTTGAAGCATAAGATTATTTCCATCTTGGGCTTCGAGATCACGGACGAGGAAATTGACCTGATCCCCTTGTCTGAATTCGCACAGAAAGCACTTGACAACAAGAACACGAAAGAGAATATTCTTTCCGTGGTTCACGAGGCTTGTAGTGCTTGTATGCAATCCCAGTATTTCGTGACCAACATGTGTCGCGGTTGCGAAGGGCGTCCCTGCTTGATGAACTGCCCGAAAGCAGCCATCTCTTTCAAGGGGGGTAAAGCTTGCATCACGCAAGAAGACTGCGTGGGTTGCGGACTATGCTCTAAAGTTTGTCCTTACCACGCGATCGTGTACACGCCCGTACCTTGCGAGGATGTTTGCCCGGTAAAGGCAATTACCAAAGGGGAAGACGGCACCGAGCACATCGATAAAGATAAATGTATCTATTGCGGGAAATGTATGCAAACTTGTCCCTACGGGGCCATCATGGAACGTTCCAAAGTGATCGACGTGTACAAGGGTATTACCGCTCCGGACAAGAAAATCATCGCTATACCGGCTCCGGCTATCTACGGACAGTTCAACGCGACTCCGGGACAGATTCTTTCCGCCATCAAGGCCATCGGTTTCGATGACGTGGTAGAAGTTGCCTTAGGAGCAGAAGATACCTCGCGTAACGAGGCTGCCGAGTTCTTGGAACGCATGGAAGAAGGAAAACCTTTCATGACTACTTCTTGCTGCCCGGCATACGTGGGTTGGGTGGACAAACACGCCCCCATGGTAAAACCGTTCGTTTCCGACACCCGTAGCCCGATGGTGTACGCCGCCCGCCGGGTAAAAGAACAACATCCGGATGCCGAAGTCGTATTCATCGGCCCGTGTCTGGCTAAACGTTACGAGGCTGAAATGTATGTTCCGGAAGTGGACTACGTGATGAGCTTCGAAGAGTTGGGTGCATTCATGGTAGCTTATGATATCAATCCGGAAAATTGTGAAGAATTACCCTTGAATCCGGAAGTAACGAAATTCTCCCGCGGATATGCCCAAGCCGGAGGTGTTCGCAATGCCATTGTAGAAGCTGTTGGAAATGGTTACACGACTCTCGCTATCGAGGGACTTGATAAGAAGAACCAAACTTTACTGAAAACTATGGTGAAGAAACCGGAAGCTCAGTTTGTTGAAGTGATGGCTTGTGACGGAGGTTGTGTGAACGGACCTTGTTCGTTGGCCCCGCTGACATTGGCAAAACGACAGATCAAGAAAGCATTGGAAAAATAAAATATGCTACAGAAATAAAGGCTCTGTCGAATAAGTCTTATTCCGAATTAACAAACTACCCCCTCCAACTCCCCTTACACAGGGGGAGGGTTGATTACCAAGCGGTTTCCCCTCCTGTGTAAGGAGGGGTTGGGGGAGGTAGTCATTAAAAAAATCTATTTCACCATCGCGTGACGATACCCTTTCGTCTTGTTCCAACCTCCGCGGGTGAAATCAGGAATCGCCACGGGAGCACTGTTATTCTCTAGCGAAAGAGCTGTCAGCTCACCCAAACAACACCATTCTGCTAAATCGTACACGTCCATATCCAACGGTAGTCCGTTCCGTAAACAATATACCAAACGGTAATCCATGATAAAATCCATTCCACCATGTCCCCCGACTTTCTTGGCTTGCTCTTCCAATTCGATCTGAATCGGGTGTTTATATTTTTCCATCAAAGCCTTCTTCACATTCTCCGGAACAAACCCGTGTGAATTCAAATTCTCATGATCGGGAGCCACATCCGATGAAACTTGTGTCGGTTTCAAAGCGTATCCCGAAACCGGATACTTGTTGGCGAATCCTTTTGTTCCCGTCAACTGGTACATCCGGCTATACGGACGAGGAGAGACCACGTCATGCTGAATCTGGATGGTTTTCCCGTTTTCCGTACGGATCAAGGTGATCGTGTGATCCCCGTTCTTGAAGTCTTTCACCTCTTCCCCGGTCTTGTTCTTCAAATACTCGGGGGCAGAAACGGCCTTCGTGTCCATACATACCAAGTAATTCATCTTGTCACCCCGGTGAATATCCAGCAACTGGCAAGCCGGTCCCATACCGTGAGTAGCATAAACATCTCCCCTGTGTTTCCGGTTATAATCCATACGCCAATTGTTCCAGTAATAAGGCCAGAATTCCTCCAAATTATGGATATAAGCTCCTTCCACATGCAGGATTTCGCCAAATACCCCTTGTTGTGCCATATTCAACGTCGTCAACTCAAAGAAATCATACACGCAATTCTCTAACATCATGCAATGTAACTGTTTCTTCTCTGCCATATTAATCAATGCCCAAATCTCCTCCATATTCATGGCGGCAGGCACCTCAATCGCCACGTGTTTCCCGTGCTCCATGGCATACAAAGCCATCGGGGTATGATGTAGCCAATCGGTTACAATATACACTAAATCAATATCATCCCGTTCGCAAAGTTGCTTCCAAGCATCCTCACTCCCGGAATAACCGGCAGCCTCCGGAGCTCCCGCTTTCCTCAAAATACCCTGACATTTCTCCACTTGTTCCGGACGAATATCAGACAAGGCAACCACCTTCGTTCCGGGAATATGTAAAAACCGCTCCACGGCACCGGGTCCCCGCATTCCCAAACCGATAAACCCAACCCGCACGGTATCCAGTTTCGGCGTTACTAAATTCACTACATCCTTTTGTCCCGCGGGACGTTCGGGAACAGGTACCTCAATCATTAAACTTTTTTTTGTCTCTTTTTCAGATACACCATTCGTACAGAAACAAATCATCCCGCATAAAACAGCAACCGCGACAAATACAAGAGTCACTTTTTTCATAAATTTGTTAGATTAGAATTTTACACAAAACACAACTTTCTCATAATTCCGTCCTAAAGTAATGAATAAATTCATAAAAATCAAGGTAAACGAAAGTATAACGATGACATAGCCCAAAGTTTACGAAGCTCTCCCCCCAAAATAATACCCTCTCGTCGAGAAAAAACACTTATTCATCGAGAAAAAAAATCTCAACATCTAAATTAATTGTATTCGCTTTCAACACCTTATATCTTTGTAAAAAGCAAAAAAAGAAAACAAGATGAATATACAAACGAACATTGCAACCATCCTTTTTATAATCATTCCGTCCTTAGTGGGCTTTTCACAGGAAAAGCCCACTTCTTCCTGGAATTTGAAGGATTGTATCGATTATGCCCGGAAAAATAACATCCAGGTGCAATCGGCAAAAGTAACGCAACAAAGCGCTAACGTGGATTTGTTACAGGCGAAAGCACAACTTTTTCCCTCGTTGACATTCAGTAGTTCTCAAGGTTGGGGACACCAAAAAACAGAACAAACAAATGGTACATTTAAATCACAGAGCGCCTACACGGGTAGTTACACCCTAAACGGGGGACTGACGATTTACAACGGAGGCAAATTAACCCGCTCCATCCGTCAACAACAAATCACGAACACGGCACAGGAGTATCAGGTAAACATGGCTGAGAACGACATTGAAATTGCCGTCACAGAGGCCTACCTGCAAATACTTTACGCGAATGAATCGCTAAAAACCAACCGGCAAACGTTGGAAACCTCTGCCGCCCAGTTGGCACGTTCCAAAGAATTACTGGCTGCCGGTTCAATTGCTGCCAGCGATTACGCCCAAATTGAAGCACAATACAGCAACGATCAGTACAACGTGACAATGGCAGAGAATACTCTCACTTTAAATAAATTACAACTAAAACAATTATTGGAATTGGAACCAACGGATAGTTTTGAAGTCTATTTCCCGGAACTGGAGGATACCCAGGTACTCACCCCGGCGCCCTCCCTCATGGAAGTTTATCAGGTAGCCCTAGAAACTATGCCGGAGATGAAGAATAGCCAGTTAAACGTGGAATCATCCCAGTTGGAAGAAAAGATTGCGGCAGGTGATCGTTTACCCAACATTTCACTTAGCGCATCCGTGGGGACGAATCATGACTCGAAATCAGACCACTCTTTTTCAAAGCAACTAAATAATCGACTAAACGAGAATGTGGGGATCAATATCAGTATCCCCATTTCTAAAAATCGCCAGGTTAAATCAGCTGTTGAAAAAGCAAAATTACAAACGGAAACAGCCCGTCTGGAAGAATTGAATACCCGCAAGGAATTGTGGAAAACGGTAGAGACTCTCCACCAGAATGTAATCTCAGCGCAAAGCAGATATGTGGCAGCCACGAACAGCGTGAAATCGGCCTCGATGAGTTATAACCTCGTTCAAGAACAATTCAATGCCGGCATGAAAAATACGGTGGAACTGCTCACGGAGAAGAACAATTATCTTTCGGCTTTGCAGGAACAGATTCAAGCAAAGTTCGAGGCGATTCTTTCACTCAAGCTACTCAATTTCTACCGCAATCAACCTATCGAAATCTAATGTAAAATATTAATTATAGAACAACATGAAAAAGATTGTTACCATAATCATCATCATAGCCGTTATTGTCGGGGCCTTTTTCTTCTTCCGTTCGGGAGATAAAAAAGTGATAGCGTACGAGACTGTCGAACTGAAAAAAGGCTCCATCAATAACACGGTGACTGCCACGGGAACGATAGAGCCAATCACCAAAGTAGACGTGGGTACTCAAGTTTCCGGAACGATTTCACACATTTACGCGGATTACAATTCTGTCGTGAAAAAAGGACAATTACTCGCCGAACTAGACAGGAAACTACTGGAAGCCGAACTGAGATCCGAAATGGCGAATCTAAAATCAAGCAAAAGTGAATTCGAATACCAGGATAAAAACTTCAAACGCCTGCGCCAGTTACATGAAAAAAATTTAATTAGCGAAACAGAATACGAAGAAGCATTATACTTGTACGAGAAAGCACAACAAGCTTACGAAAAAGCACAAGCCACGCTGGTAAAAGCACAATCAAATCTTGAATATGCCACAATTTACTCGCCAATCGATGGCGTAGTTTTATCCAGAGAAGTGGAAGAGGGACAAACGGTTGCCGCCAGTTTCGAAACCCCGACCATGTTCACGATTGCTAACGATTTGCGTAAGATGCAAGTAATCGCTAACGTGGACGAGGCCGACATCGGTCAGGTGCTCGAAGGGCAACGCGTAACGTTCACGGTTGACGCTTTCCCGGATGACACGTTCGAGGGAGACGTGACTCAGGTACGATTGAATCCGACCACAGAGTCTAACGTGGTAACTTATGAGGTAGTTATTGATGCCCCGAATCCCGAATTAAAACTGAAACCGGGACTGACCGCAAATATCACGGTTTACACGATGGAGAAAAACGACATTCTGCTAGCCCCGTTAAAAGCTTTCCGCTTTACCCCGGAAACTGACCCAGCAAATCCGCAAACCCCACAAGTTCCACAAGCAGGAAGAGGAGAAAAAGTGGTTTGGTTGCAAACGGCAGAAGGCATTGTTCCCAAAGTGATCAAAGTGGGGGTCAGCGACGGAATATACACGGAAGTGAAAGAGGGGATACAGGAAGGTTCCCGCCTAATCGTGGGTATTGAACGCGGTAAAAAGATAGCCCCTCAAGGAGGTAGCGAGGAATCCAATCCGTTCATGCCACCGCGTCCGGGACAAAAGAAAAAATAATCATCGTATAAGTTTGAAATCATGGCAAATGATATTATAAAAATAGAAAACCTGAGGAGGGATTTTAAGGTCGGATCTGAAACCGTTCATGCTTTGCGCGGTATATCATTCTCGATCCGTGCCGGAGAGTTCGTGACGATAATGGGTACGAGTGGTTCCGGGAAATCCACCTTGCTCAATATCCTCGGATGTCTCGACACACCCACCTCGGGGGACTATTATCTCGATGGGATTGCAGTCCGGGATATGGGGAAAAATGACAGGGCCACACTGAGAAATCGCAAGATCGGATTCGTGTTCCAATCATACAATCTGTTACCCAAAACGACAGCCTTGGAAAATGTGGAATTACCGTTACTTTACAACCCAGCCGTTTCATCCCGGGAGCGTCGGGAAAAAGCGATGGAAGCTTTAAAAGCCGTGGGTCTAAGCGACCGGATCAATCATCGTTCCAATCAGATGTCCGGAGGACAGCAACAACGTGTTGCCATCGCCCGGGCGATCGTAAACGACCCGGTGATCCTGCTTGCCGACGAGGCTACGGGAAACTTGGACTCCCGTACTTCCTTTGAAATTCTCACGCTCTTTCAACGCCTTCACGCAGAAGGAAGAACCATTATATTCGTAACCCATAATCCCGAAATTGCCCAGTTCAGTAGTCGAAATATCGTTCTGCGGGATGGTCACATCACGGAAGACACGGTTAACCCAAACGTGGCCTCGGCCAAAAAAGTACTGGATTCGCTACCGAAGGAGAATGATTAAAATGTAGAATTTAAAATTTAGAATTTAGTATGAATTGTTACCTGAAAGTGAGAGGTGGTTCAATCTAAAATCTAACATCATAAATCTAAAATTAACACATGAACTACGCAAATTTAATACGAATAGCTTTACGAGCCTTGGCTAACAACAAGTTTCGGGGATTTCTGACCATGTTGGGAATCATTATCGGGGTTGGATCCGTGATTTCCATGCTGGCTATCGGGCAAGGTTCAAAACGTAGCATTCGTGACCAAATATCGGAGATGGGGTCCAACATGATCATGATCCATCCCGGGAACGGGAAGTTCGGGGGCGTCCGTCAAAGTGCCAGCAGTATGCAGACACTGAAACTGGAGGATTACGAGGCGATCGTTCGTGACGTGGACTTGATAGACAAATGTACCCCTTCCGTCAATTCAAGCGGTCAGGTGATATACGGAGCCAATAATGCCCCGACAACTATCTATGGAGTAAATCAAGATTATCTTGACATCCGGAAGTTCAGCGTGGGAGAAGGCGAAATGTTCACGGATCACGACATCAAAACTTCGGCAAAAGTATGTATCGTGGGACAAACCGTTGTCGATAACCTATTCACGAAAGGAGAAGAACCGCTGGGAAAGACCATCCGGTTCAACAAAACTCCTTTCCGAATTATCGGGGTCTTAACCCCCAAAGGATATAACTCCATGGGACAAGATCAGGATGATATGATTATCGCACCCTATACCACGATCCAGAAACGCCTGTTGGCCATCACCTATATTCAAGGAATATTCGCTTCGGCCGTCACGGAGGACGATTCGGAAGAGGCTATCGAGGAAATATCTGCTATCCTACGTCAGAATCACAAAATAGCCGCGGGGGATGAAGACGATTTTCACGTGCGCTCGCAAGAAGAACTCAGCTCCATGATGAGCACGACAACCGACTTGATGACCGTGCTGTTAGCCTGTATTGCCGGTATATCATTGCTTGTCGGTGGTATCGGAATCATGAACATCATGTACGTGTCTGTCACCGAACGAACCCGGGAGATCGGTCTCCGTATGTCTATCGGGGCAAAAGGACGACATATTCTATTCCAATTCCTTATCGAGGCGGTCATTATCAGCGTCACGGGAGGTATTATCGGGGTATTCCTTGGAATCGGTTCATCACTTATTATTAAATACGTTATCGGATGGCCCGTATACATTCAGATGTATTCTGTCGTGCTTTCCTTCCTGGTCTGCACAGTTACCGGAATATTCTTTGGCTGGTATCCGGCACAAAAGGCATCCCAGCTAAACCCGATTGATGCAATACGATACGAATAGATTGCCGGGAAATCCGGCAGTTATAGGCTGCAAGTTTACAAGTTACCGGTTCGACAGAACTTCTTCCATAAACTTGTAACTTGCAAGCCTATAACTTGTAACTTTTTATTACCTTTGCAAGTGGAGAAAGATGATATAATGCAAAAGACTAGAAACAAGAAGATATTAACGGGAGCTATCCATGTGCTTGGATGGGGTATATTCTTTGCTCTTCCCTTTTTCTTCTATCGCGGAGAAGGTGTTTCGATTACCTTGAATAGATATTTGGGGTATTGTTTTGTCCCGTTAAGTTGCCTTATTATATTTTACACTAATTTCCTCTGGCTGATCGAACGACAACTTTTCCGCCGAAAAGTATCAACATTCATTTTAAGTAATATCGTTCTCGTGATGCTTTTGGGAGTCAGCCTTCATTTCTGGCAGGACTTTCACCGGAAACATTTGTCAGAACCCGTTCCAGAAACCATGAAAGAATTACAGGCTTCCTTACCGAAACCTCCCCGATACGTGTTTATCGCCCGGGACATGATGCTCATGGCACTGACTGTCGCCCTTAGCGTGGCGATCAAAATGACCGGAGGATGGTATGAAACAGAGAACGAGAAGCAAGAACTAAAGAAGGCACAGGCCGAGGCAGAACTTCAAAACTTAAAGAGCCAACTGAATCCGCACTTTTTATTCAACACGTTAAATAATATCTACTCGCTTATCGCTATCAACCAAGACAAGGCCCAGTATGCCGTCCATGATCTCAGCCGTATGCTGCGTCACGTCTTATACGAGAACAACCAGCATTTCGTGTTGGTAGATAAAGAATTCGAGTTCATGAAAAGCTATATCGAGCTAATGAGCCTCCGCTTGCCCAAGAGTACACGACTGGAAGTTTCCATCCCGGAAAGAGGCAACGGGGCCATGATTGCCCCGCTCTTGTTTATCCCTCTGATCGAAAACGCATTTAAACATGGGGTTAGCAGCACGCAAGAATCATTTATCAACATCAAATTCGAATTACAGGGAAATAACCGGCTTAACTGTCTCGTGGAGAACAGTAACTATCCGAAAAAAGATAATGACCGGAGTGGTTCCGGTATCGGGTTAACGAACTTAAAACGCCGTCTGGAATTACTCTACCCGGGAAAATATATTTTTAAAGCAGAAACCCTTAACGACCGATTTATCACGGAACTACTTATTCAACTTTAAAACGAAAGGATATGACTCTGAATTGCCTCATCGTGGATGATGAACCGTTAGCCTTGGATTTGTTAGAGAGTTACGTGAGCCGAACTCCGTTCCTACATTTGGTCGCACAATGCGATAGTGCCGTGAAAGCGCTTTCCGTCATAGAGGAAGAGCCGATAGATCTGGTTTTTCTAGATATCCAGATGCCCGAACTCAACGGGTTAGAACTGTCCCGGCTCGTGGGCAACAAAGTGAAAATCATATTCACCACCGCTTTCGAACAGTACGCACTGGAAGGCTTTCGGGTTGATGCGCTAGACTATCTGCTGAAACCATTCAACTACACGGAATTTCTCCGGGCAGCCACGAAGGCCTTACGGTGGATCGAGATGAGCCGGGCAGAGAACGTTTCCGCTAATGTGCCGGATTCTATTTTCGTGAAAAGCGACTACAAACTGATTCAAATCCAGTTGAAAGACATTCTCTACATCGAAGGTTTGAAGGATTACATTCGCATCCAAACCGAAGATAAGGAGGGCGGCATCCTCACGCTGATGAGCATGAAGAGTATCGAGGATCATCTTCCCGGGGATATATTCATCCGGGTACACCGTTCCTATATCGTCAATATCAATAAAATTAAAACCATCGAACGTAATCGCATCGTGTTCGGAAAACTCTATATCCCTATTTCTGATTCTTACAAGGAACGTTTCATGGAATTACTGGATAAACGAGCAATTAATTGAAAATTGAAAATTGAAAATTGAAAATTATATCTACCTTTGCGCAGAGATAATAAGTCAGTGCTAACATCAAGATAATTTGAACGATTGAATTTGAATATGCACAAAAAGCATTCATTTTCAATTTTCAATTTTCAATTTTCAATTGTTATGAGAAAAGACGAAAGATATAACCAACGAGGAGTGTCTGCATCCAAAGAAGATGTGCATAATGCCATAAAGAACATCGACAAAGGTATTTTCCCGAAAGCTTTCTGTAAGATCATCCCCGATTACCTCGGAGGACAGAAAAGCTACTGTAACATCATGCACGCCGACGGGGCCGGGACAAAATCTTCACTTGCCTACATGTATTGGAAAGAAACCGGAGATCTATCCGTGTGGAAAGGGATCGCACAGGATGCCTTGATTATGAATATCGATGATTTACTGTGCGTGGGAGCAGTGGATAATATCTTACTCTCTTCTACCATTGGAAGAAATAAAAAATTAATTCCCGGAGAAGTAATTGCCGCCATTATCAATGGGACGGAAGAGCTGATCGAGGAATACCGGAAATTAGGTGTCAATATCTATTCTACCGGGGGAGAAACCGCAGATGTAGGAGACCTTGTAAGAACTATTATCGTGGATTCTACTGTAACTTGCCGGATGAAACGCTCAGATGTGATCTCAAACGACCGGATCAAAGCGGGAGATGTAATCGTTGGACTTTCATCATACGGGCAAGCCTCCTACGAGACAGAATACAATGGTGGAATGGGTTCCAATGGCCTGACCTCTGCCCGACACGACGTATTTGCCAAGTACTTGGCCGAAAAGTACCCAGAAAGCTATGATAACTCCGTACCGGAAGAGCTCGTTTATTCCGGAAAATGCAAACTGACAGACGAAATCGCAGGCTTAGGAATTGATGCCGGGAAACTGGTGCTATCCCCGACCCGTACATATATCCCGGTAATCAAGCAGGTGCTTGACAAGTACCGGAAACAAATCCACGGCATGGTTCACTGTTCAGGTGGAGCCCAAACCAAGGTCATGAATTTCGTAGAGAACATGCACATCGTGAAGGATAATATGTTCCCCGTTCCTCCCTTGTTCAAGTTGATTCAAGAACAATCGGGGACCCCGTGGGAAGAGATGTACAAGGTGTTCAACATGGGCCACCGCATGGAGATCTACGTGGACGAAGAGATTGCCGATGACATTATCGCCATCTCCAAAAGCTTTAATATTGATGCCCAAATCGTTGGCCGTTGTTACGACAACGAGGAGGGGAAAGGTAATAAGCTCACGATTATCAGCGAACTCGGGAAGTTCATATACTGAACCGTGGGTTTCTTCAATTAAATTTATATATATTCAACAAAGGCGAGGATCACCCCGCCTTTGTTTTACTTGTCCAATATAGATTTTATATGATTAGCGCATCCGAGGACAGAAGGCTTCATATAATCGACTTCAACAATTATCCCATTTTTATCAATCAACATAAAACGAGGAATAAATTCAATCGCATATTGCTTATAGAAAAAAGAATTCGTTCCTCCTTCCACTATAAATTGTTGCCAAGCCAAGTTCTTCTCCTCAACCATCTTTTTCCAAACCTTAGCTCTAGTGTCAACCGAGATGCTTATAAACACAATCCGGTCATCATTTTTGAATTCCTCGTGTAACGCTGCCACATGAGGGATTTCCGCTTTACAGGGAGCACACCATGTAGCCCAAACATCAATATATACCATCTTTCCCCGAAAGTCAGACAAACGATATTTTTGTCCGTTTACATCCACCATTTCAAAGTCGGGAGCCTCTATCCCATTGCGAATCTTAAAATAGTTCAGATATACATTCAGTTTTTCCTGACAAGCCGCAATCGAAGCTGTATCGGTACAAACTGTTTTATATTTATCAAAAACTTCCTGCATATTAGTTACTTTCTTCCCTTTTAATCTCCAATTCATATAAGCAGTGGCATGTTCGTTCCTAATTTGCCGATCAGTGATCATCTTTTCCACCCTCTCAAGATAACGAATAGACCGATCACGGGTATCTGTTTTATCAGCTTTATCCAAATACCAATTAATAACTCCAAAAATCACATTGTAATCCACCCGGTTACGATCATTCAAATCAATACTTTGTACAAAAGTGGTAAAGTCCGGATCTACAACGACTTTATCCGGATTAACCCGATGCACGATTCCATAATAATCCAATCCCATATACAATGGTATTACATTTTGCAAACGAGTCCATTTTTCCCGAATCTGCTCATCTGCAACCTTCTCCAACCGTTCTTGAGCAATACGGGCTTTCTCATCTAACTTTTTTTGGTAATCTTTAAAAGCAACATATTCCCCAGACACCAGTTCTTCCTGTAAAGAAGCTAATTGAGACATCGCATATTGGTAATTATTCTCAGCCGACCGATCTCCTTTAAAAATAACACGCTCGCTACCTTCTTTTTTCAAATCAATCACGACACTAAACTGATCACCCGGTTCCAAGTAAAGAGGGGTTTTCTGCTCCATTACAGATAACGAAGCCGGAAGATGTTGATCATGCTGATAGACAAACTTACCGCTTTTCCCTACTTGAAGCGTGTCTATCAATTCATGCTTTCCCTCGTAATACGATAGAGTCAAACATTCTCCTTTGTAATGTTTAACGGTCCCCTGTATTTTAATTTGGGCGTTGGTTGTACTTACGATTCCACCAAACAATAAAAATAAGACAATATACTTTTTCATTCTAATCATTGCTTTTTATACTTTGTGCTATTTTTTCTTCTAGTTCTTTTCCTCTCAAATTTTTAGCGATAATAACCCCGGAAGGATCGATCAACACGGTATGGGGTATAGCACCAACAACATATTTACGAGCGGCTTCTTCTTTCACATCAAGTAGTTGTGGCCAATCCATCTGTAATTCTTCTATTTTTGCTTTCCATGAATCTTTATCTTGCTCCAAAGAGATCCCGATAATTTCAAATCCTTGTTGTTTATATTGATCGTACAATCGTTTTAACTCAGGCATTTCGGCACAACAAGGCTTACACCATGAAGCCCAAAAATCAATCAGGACATACTTACCTTGCCCCATATAATCAGACAAATGAGCTTCTTGATTTTGAACATCAAGAACTATTGCATCTTGATAGGTTTTCCCTACAGCAACAGCATTGTAAGTATTAACCCGTTTCACGATCTGTCGTACTAACGGATGACGTAAACTAACAGAATCTGCCTTCTCCGGGATCTCTACCAGCAAACGTTCTGGAAGTCCCACTATCTCCATGACCTGACTCCTACCTGCAGGGGTATTGATATTTTCTTTAACAAACTCCAATGCAAGCAAACGCATCTCCCGCATATAACCACTACTGATTCTATCTAACGAATCATACACGGCTGACGTTAACTGCCCTACTTTTTCCAGACGAGATACTTCGTTGGATATTTGCTTCATTTTATTGAATGGGACATACCAATGATTCAAATACTCTTGCAATAACTCATTATTCGGAGTACCAGAAATTCGCACACCTCCTTGCTCATTTCCAATAATCTTAATATCTCCCTTTTCTAAAATAAACTGGGAAGTCCATACCGCTTTATGTTGATCAACAATACTCAATAAAGCAGTTTGTGGCTCACGAGCCTGTTGTTCAAAAAAGAAGTGGCCTTCATGAATCGTTGTAGAATCAATGATCTCCGGAATCATTTTTTCCTCATTAATCAATTGTAAATAAATAGTTTTACCACTCCATTCCGATCCGATATTGCCTTCTACAGTTGTAACGTTTTTTGCACAACTAGCACAACACCAAGCAATGATTATTGTATAAAAAGAATATAATACCAAGTTTTTCATTTTAATACGTGTTTTGTTTCATCTCACCATTTGATACCTCTATTTCATTCTGATTAATAGGGAAAGCATACTTACGGGAATTCTTTTCCAAAGTATAAGTAACCGGAGCCTCCTTACTATAAATAGCTGTCGAACTGACCCGATAGAAAGTACGGGAAACAGCCTCTACATCATCATTGGGATCTTCGTTATTATTTAACCGTCGCAAATCAAACCAACGTTGGGCAAAAGGCATTTCCCGACGTCTTTCTTCTAAAATGTGCCGAATGGCTTCTGCCGGATTATTTGCCTGCAATTTCACCCATTCTCCCGGAAGCATACGTTTAGCTCTCAACGTATTTAACGTTTCCATCGCCAACATGTAATCACCTTGGCGAGCCAGACATTCTGCTTTAATAAGATACATTTCGGCAGTACTCGGTCCACTAGGCATATGAGTCATCGAGAAAAAAACATACACCGGATAAGAATAGTCACAACGATACATATCCATAACACCTTCCACGAAATGATATTTATAACGAAGATCATGTTCCTTATCATACAGATCTTGCAAATCCTGACTGGGGAAATAGAGACCATCCACACTTGATGCATAAAGATATCTCATGTATAGTGTCTCTTTCCATTCGATCCGTTTGGTATAAACATCCGTATCCCAATCAAAAGTTGTTGGAAAATAAATCCCGAATCCCATCGCATCTTCTTCCCCCATTTCCGTATTGTAATCCACCAATGTGTTATACTCTGACAACACATTATCGGCATATTTCAACGCATTCACATAATCATTCCGGTTCAAGTAGTACCGAGCAGCAAAACCATTAATGCCTGCCGTATTTGCCCGCCAATGTTTAGGCTTTCCGGCTTGCACCAAAGCCGTCTGACATTTTAACGCCTCCTGCAAATCAGACTCGATGAATTTATACGTATCTTCAAGCGTAGCTCGAGCGGCTGATTCTTCAAAACTCGTGAACTTTTTCAAAGGCAAACCGGGTTCTGCTTTTGTCGCCTCCGTGTAAGGTAAACAATACGTGTTAACCAAATTCCAATGACTGTAAGCCCTTATAAAATGAGCTTCCGCTTTTAACCGGGCTTTATCCTCACGACTTCCTTCAACATTATCTAACCCAGCAAGCACCATATTCGCACGGAATATTTTACTATATTCTCCCGCTTGATTGTACCCGTTTCCTCCCCAGAATACATCACTTCCTGCCTTCTCCAAATTTTCAAAATCCCATAAATAACTTTGCAGAATCTGGTTGGGTCCGGGGAAAAACATAGGCTGTGCATCATATAGTGCTATCGGAAAACCAAAATCATCATGCCCACAAAAAGCCGCTTTATTAGCTTCTATACAAAAATCCTGATATTTAGCTAAAATCGCATCCAATTGCTCTATTTTAGTAACAGGAAGACGAGAACTCTTGGAAGGTAATTCATCCAAATAATCATCACACGCTGTAAACAACAGGATTCCACAAACGATTAACGTTACTTTTTTTAATAATTCAGTTACTTTTTTCATGGCCTCATGTTTTAGAAATCCAACTTAAATCCAAAGGTATACTGAGCTTGTAAGCGATAAGTCCCCAACGGGTTTTCAGGATCTTCATTATATTTGTTATTCGTAATCACAAACAGATTGTTAGCCTGTGCATAAACACGCAAAGCTGAAAGACCAATCTTACTCAACAAACGGGACGGAACATTATAGCTTAGGTTAATTTCCTGCAAACGAACATGATTGGCATTATCTGCCAAATAATCCATACTCTTGTACATGGTAAACCAATTACTGTATGTTCTTTCTACATCATTCTGAGGCAAAGGTAACATCTTCATCGGATCACAATTCAACACCTCAGAATACCTCGCATTAGGTAAAGATTTGGAGGTAACATTTGGATAATTGAACGAATGATGATTAAAGACATGACCGAATTTTCCGGTAATAATAAAAGAAAAATCAAAATCATAAATTCTAAACTGATTGGTAAAACCCAGCGTGTAAGGTGCTACTTTAGTTCCCATATCCAACATATAAGTAGTTGCATCCCCGATTGGCCATCCGTCTGAAAGGGCAAAACGAGTTTCTGCATCCGGTCCCTGTATCATAGGCTGCCAATTCGGAGAATCGTCAGTTCCTACATTATAAACGCCTGCATACTTGTATGCCCAAAGAGTTTGTGAATTTTTCCCCTCCACGTAAGCACTGGTTGCATCTCCATAAGCCAAATCGGAAGAAAGATAATTCTGGCGGAAAAGTTTTGTAATCTTATTACGATTCCATGCAAAGTTCAAATTTCCAAACCAAGTGATATTTTCCGTGATTGGAATAGTTGTTCCAACTTCCAGTTCGATTCCATGATTCTGCATAGCTGCATTATTAAACTTTTGACTTGTGGTACCATTAATAGAAGGGATGGATATTGTCGCCAACAAATCTTTTCCTTTTTTCTGGTATAAATCCAATTTTCCGAACAACTTACCTTCAAACAGAGAATAATCAAATCCAACATTAAGTGTACCCACCTTTTCCCAACGGAGAGTTGGATTTCCGAAACTGGCAATCGTCGCCACCACATCATCCGTGTACAAATCCGGGGTAGATTGTAATGAAATAAGAGGTTTAAAGGATGTACTGCTGTCTACATTTCCATTGTACCCGTAAGTGACACGCAAGGTCAAACGATCCAACCATTCGATATTATCCATGAATTTCTCCCGATATAATTGCCAACGCATACCTACCGACCAGAAAGGAGAGTAACGATACGACGGATCATCCGTGATTAAATTTGAAGCATCCGTACGGACACTACCCGATAAAGTATATTTGCCATCGAAAGTATAAGCTAAATTTCCATACAAAGAAAAATAACGGCTCGTAAGGTAAGAGTAAGTCGGTGTGTACGCAAACGATTTACTATATCCCATCCAATCTGTCACTGTTGTCCCGTTAAGGAACGCCCCTACGGTTAAACGGTCATCATTGTAACCGTAAACTGTTGGAGAAATTGTACCTTTAGTGATGGAATTACTAATCTCTGTTCCCACGATAGCATCAATCTCATGCTTATCAAATCTCCGGCTAAAATTTAACTGATTACGTAAATTATATCCCGTTGTTCGTACTTGTCTTTCATCGAGTATTTCCCCGTTCATCAGATTCGGAGTGATCGTATTGCTCGCCTTATTCCAGGTAGATGACGTATTCACCATATTCCGAACATAGAAAGAGCCTTCTTTATATAAATTACGCGTTTCATTTTGTAGTAATTCATATTGAAATTTAGCATCATAAGTAAACCCCTTCATAAGCTTTAGCGTCACCCCAGCCTGCAATCGGACGTTCAGGAGTTGAGTCGTAAGATCTCGATTATTCATTTCTACTAACGGGTTATAACTCCAATCCGAATAAGGGAATCTATCGACAGGAACTTGATTATCAATAATTGGTTGATAATAATCACGAATCACATTCGTATAATTCCCTGCCTCATCTTTTAGCATATCATAAGGGGAAAGATTCTGAATATCCGTTAAAGAACAACCGTTATTATTATCCTTACTATAATGCAACATACCAGAAAGACTAAAATCCATCCACTTCGTAACCTCTGCCATATTACGATAATTCAACATGTATTCTTGAGAATCCGTATTTTTAAACCGAGATTGATGGTCCGAGAACATCAATGATAATACATTATTGCTACGTTGTGAAGCACTGGAAATCGTAAGATTGTATTGCTGGCTAAAAGGCACTGCCAACATATAACGCCGAATCTGGTCTCGGTTATCATTCTTTCTTAAAGAATTTAAAATATCATCCCGATCCTTCTCAGATATATTCCCAAGGCGATGCTCATTCAATGCAGTCAATCCTTGAGAATAGGCCCGATAATAATCCTGTTGCAAGTTACCGTTATTTTGAATTGTCCCCCAACGATCAAAACCTTTCACCTCGTAATCAATCGTTTCCAACGAACTAGCCAAGGGATTGATATAATCAAGATCCAGTTTGGGACTGACTTTCACAAAAGCACTCAACTCTATTTTCAAACGATTCCCAGCTTCGGCTTTTTTTGTTGTCACGACGATCACACCATTAGCAGCCCGTGCTCCCCAGATAGAAGCAGCGGCAGCATCTTTCAAGATCGTCACACTGGCAACATCATTCGGATTAATACTATTAAAACCTCCTTCCACAGGAAATCCATCAACCACAAGTAAAGGTTGTGCATTAGCATACAAGGAGGTTTGTCCCCGAATTTCAAATGTCGGATTTCCTTCAGCATCAAGAGTTGAAGCAAGTCCTGCCGTAGTACCTATCAATCGTGAAGCGAAATTAGTTGCCGGTTTATCCAATTGTTGCTTGGAAATCACGTTAATCGATCCCGTAGATCGTTCTTTAGGTAAAACAGAGTATCCCGTAACAACCACCTCTTGTAAATCCTCAACAACAGCTTCAAGTATAACTTCTAACATTTTATCCGCATCACTCACTACAACTTCCTTGGTTTGCATTCCCACAAATGAGAAAACCAAAGTAATCTTTTCCCCTTTAGTAATCATGAGGCCGAACGTTCCATCATGATAGGTAGCCACGCCTTGAGTAGTCCCTTTTATCATGACAGTAACTCCCGGTAAAGGCAATCCTTCCTTGTCCCGAACCACTCCGCGAAGTTCCCGTTTAACGGGCTCTTCTTCAACGGGCAAGAACTTTGAAGAAATCATCACAATCCTATCTTCTACACGATACCCCAATCCTGTCTCCTTCAGACACTCTTTCAATACAACTTCTAAATCAGTTTTACTAAAAGACACCGTTACCTTTTTCTGCTTTTCCAACAGATTATCACTATAGGCAAAATGATAACCGGTCTGCCGGGTTATTTCTTCAAACACCTCCGGTAACGTAGCGTTTGTCATGGACAAACTCAATTTCACTTGTGCATGGGTATTTCCCAGTACCGTTGAAAACCCCAATGTCAATAAACACACGAGTAGTTTCATCATCAAACAAATCTTTTTAACGACATAAGAATTTCTTCCAACGTCAAATTCTTGATTCTTTTTCATAACTTTGTCTTTGAATTAATATTATGCCCTACGCCAATAGGGTACTTTAATTGATCAATTACAGGGAAGTAGTGCTAATACTTTCCTGTTTTTCTTTGTTCTGATTTTATAATAATTTCACCTCCATTTATTTCGTATTTTACTTGAGCTATGTCCTCGATAATATCCAATATTTTATCAACATCTTCATACTTTGGTAAATTAGCCGTTAAACGAATTCCTTGCACTTCCCGAGAAATTACAAAATGAACATCATACCAGCGTTCTAACTCTCGTACGACCTCTTCTATCGGTCTATTTTTGAATACAAACCTTTTCTCCTTCCATCCCACATAATTATTGACATCCACAGTCTGCACGGTTATCCCACTATCCGTAAGCAGTGCTTGTTCCCCAGGCATTAACTCCACACTCGTCCCATCTGACAGAGCTCGAACTTTTCCTTCCACCAGTGTGGTATGCTGTACTTCCCCCGGATAAGCCGAAACATTAAAAGACGTGCCCAAAACATTTACCTGCATACGATCCGTTTCTACAATAAAAGGCATTGAAGCATCGGATGTCACCTCAAAATAAGCTTCTCCTTTTAAATGAACCTTACGACTTTCTCCTGAAAAAAAACTAGGATAACTCAATTCTGTTTCAGCATTTAACCATACTTTCGTACCATCCGATAACACCAACATATACTCTGCTCCCCGTGGAATCTGCAACAAATGCCGTTGAGGGATAACAGCATACTTGGAATGTTTGTAAACAAGTCGTTGTCCATCATTTTCTAAAATCCCAGCAACAGAATCATTCCCAACACTCCGGCTCGTATTCAACTCCAATGTTCTCCCATCTTCCAACACTAACCGTACCCCCGAAGGTAATGTGGTAACTCCATGCCTGTTATCGATCTCCCTGTGAACAAATGATCCGGTATACAAAAATGTCACGATACCTATAGTTGCAAGTAGAACTGCCGCATAAGGAATAAAACGATAAAACAATCTTTTACTCCTTTTTCTTAAACGAGGTTCTACTTTCTTCCACCCTTCAAGCGCATCAAATTCGGAATATGCCGAATAACGCTGAGACTGATACGTAGAATTCTCTAAACGTTTTAAAAGCTCTTGATTCTCTTTCCGTTTTTCAATCCATTCATTCAACTCAAACTGCTGCTCCCTATTTGTCAAATCAAAAAGAGAAAGAAATATTAAATGTGCTATTCTCTTTCGCTCTACTAATTTCATTATTCCTTTTTTTAGTAAAGCAAGTGAAAAAGAAAAAGGATGACAAAAAAGTAAATCAATTTATAGAAAAAATTATCATTGCTAATGGATAAAGATGTTGCAATCTGTCTTTCAGTACTTTTTTTGCCCTTTGTCTTTGAGTTTTAATTGTAGACTCTGCCACGTTCAACACTTCCATAATTGATTTTATACTTTGCCCTTCTATATAACTCATTTTAAAAATACGCCTGCATTCAACCGGAAGTTCTTCTATTGCCCTAAATATTTCCTCAAACACTTCCGTCTCCACTTGAAACTCTTCATAACTCTCATCCTCTTCAACAAGAAGCCCTTTCATCTGTTCTCGAATCCGAGCTTGATTCCGGTTCATTTTCAAGAAATTTATCGCCTTATTATATACACATCCGTAAAGATAAGACTTGACTGTCAACAAACTGTCAAATGTCTTTCGTTTCTCGTAAAACCAAATAAAAATCTCTTGAACAATATCTTGAGCTGCCTCTTTATCGTTAATATATTTATCAGCAAAATAGCATAATGATTGATAGAATTGGACAAAAACATATTCGAATGCCTTGTTATCCCCGGCATTCAAACGATCAACAATATCCCGTTCATCCTTTTCCATAATCCAAAACCTTTTCCCCATTCAAATATTCGACAAGGAATTCTTTCTACAAATGTATATGAATAAATTTCTTTTTTAAAATCTCTATTCAAAAAACGACAACACAGCTTCCTCCCCCACCAACCAACGTCTTTTCAATCGTAAATCAAATACTTCTCTCGCATCTTCATAAACTCTGCAACTTCATCCTGCCATCCGGCTCGAATCTCTTCTTCCGTCGCACCATCTTTCAATTGTTGCTGCACTTTATCATTTCCTACCAACTTATTGAATAAAGCATTAAAGAAGGGTTCCTTGCCTTTATACTCTTTATAAGCTAGTAACAACCAAGCCAGATTCAGACGTTTCATTTTTAAAATAGTGTCATATTCCCCGTGTAAATCCATACCGTAACAAATTTGTCCCTTGCACTTTGGCTGCATACTCATACCCTTGATCGGACGAGGCACGTAAGCATAAGGCATACCTTGTAAGCTCGGATGCCCGAACACTTGAAACGGACGTAATGTTCCACGTCCCTCGTTAATTACCGTTCCCTCGAAAAAACAAGTTGACGGGTAAAGCATAATAGAAACAGAATCCGGTAAATTCGGAGACGGGGCATAAGGTAATGCCACGGGTTGTTCCCGGCTCCATCCCTCGCAAGGAATCACGGTCAGGTCACAAAGCACGCTATCTTTCAACCAACCTTCCCCATTAATCATTCCGGCATACTCACCTATCGTCATCCCGTACACGACCGGAACCGGGTGCATCCCGACAAAAGACTTAAACTCTTTCTGCAGGACCGGACCATCCACATAGAAAGCATTCGGATTCGGACGATCCATCACGATCAATGGAATACCTTGCTCTGCACAGGCTTCCATCACGTAATGCAACGTGGACAGATACGTGTAGAAACGCACGCCCACATCCTGCATATCAAAAATCATCACGTCAATTCCCGACAGATCCTCCGGCAGCGGCTTCTTTTTCTTTCCATACAGGGATACCACTTTCAAACCACTCCCAGCATCGATATAATCCCCCACAGCCTCCCCGGCATCAGCCGTTCCCCGAAATCCATGTTCCGGACAAAAAATCCGTACCACGTTAATGCCTCTACCCAACAAAAAATCTACACTATGCATAGTATCTACACGTGACGTATGATTGGCCACGATACCAACCCGTTTACCTTCCACCAGATTCCGATAAACCTCAAACCGTTCAATCCCGTCCTGTACATTCACGGAAATAGCATCCGTACATGCGGATGCTATCACCAAAAATAATATCAAATATCTCATCGATTACTTCGTCTTCTCTTCCTTATCTTTATAATCAATCACCATGGTATTCAGAATAGCATCCACTTGTTTCATCATATCCCGTTTCTCCTCATTCGGGTAATACACGTACCCCATCATATAAATCACCCGCTGATGCTCTTCATCCAGCACCACGTTCAACTCGTACGGTCCCGCCATAAAATCATTCACGACCATCCACAAACCGCGGAACAACACGGCGTAATGCCCGTTATACTTGTATTGCACGGCAGTGTAAGGCACCTCCAAATCCAATGCCATATACGAACCCTCACGCGGACCAGGGATATGTTTCTTCAACTCCTCGTTCACCCGATCAAAAATAATCGCGTAATTAAACTGACTTTCATGTTCATACTTTTCAGTAAAGAATATAATACCTTTACTATTCTTGGTTGTTTCACTCGACATCCACACGAAATCCGTCGTGTCTTTATTCACGTAATAACCTGTAGGACAATACAACAAGATATCATACTTTTTCTTGAACAAGTTAAAGATCCGGGTATCCGCCGTCCGCTTGTAAATTGATATTAATCGATCACGCTCGGCCTTGGCATATATACCGAGAATTTTCAACTTATTCTCGTCAAACAACTTGAAAAACGTTTTTCGATCCGGTGCCGCAATTTTTATAAACTTCTGTGTTTTGGCCCACGGGCTATCCACGTATTGCACGTAAGCAGAATCAATAGCAGAAGAAATCACGACCTGCAATACATTGCGATGCCCCTTCATATTTTTATCGAAATACTTCTCCGGCAAGTTAAGCACATCAAAAATCGGCTCCGACTGTGGTAATCCATCTTGATCCTGTCCAAAAAATTCCCGTATCGTGTCCCCCACAGGACCATCCCACGTGTTCTTCTCGGCAATAACCAATACTTGATTGATTTTCCCTGTCACGGAAGACATCAGATTCTTCGTAGCCTCCTTACAAGAAGCTAACATTAAAACCATCACGAAAACAAATACAATATTTTTCATAGTAATCAATATTTTCAATTGCTAAAACTTACTATTGGCCTCATCCAAGATGCCTTTCACCGATCCCACGATAATCTTGGCTTCAACCATCACGGGAATACGATACTCGTCATCACTTACCCAGACCTTCATATTCTCTCCCCCTTTAAACACGTCTCCGGCCACGAGCAAGGGAGAAAACACGTGACACATCCGCCGCCCGCTATCCGTTTTCACTTTCTCTTTTCCCAAGTAGCGAACGTACAAATCGTATACTTTATTGTCCAGTAAAATACGTATCGGGATCTGGTCTCCCTTTTTATAACTGTCAAAGTCCAACTCCCGGGCATACCATGCCACGGACAACATATCGTACGTGTCGGGCAATAACTTAATCGTGTCCTTGCGCTGATACTTCCCGATCCGTTGTATATCGGCATGAACCACACCGTTATCATAATCCCACACGTAATCGAAAGTTTTATGGTAATTCCCCTCGTGTGCTTTCCTTGAAAACTCGTAAGGCTTATAGGTCAAGCTGTCATGATACGAAATCAACGTATCTCTCAGTTTGAACACCCAATCCCACGAAGGATTGGAATACCCCACGGCAAATATGCGCTGGGCATTCGGGTACTTGCCGGAAGGCTGTACGGTCATTTCCACCGAACCCGCGTTAATCCAAATGAAGCTCCAATTGTAATAGCCCCTGTAAGTCAGTTTCTCTATCACGTTAGGCAACTTCTTCTGCGATATGGCAGGAAGGCTCACAAACAATGTAATTATCAGTATAATCGTTCTCATCGATTAGTTCTATTTCTTTTTTTATCTCCTTCTGTATTCTTCTTTTTACTCGGATCTTCCCTCTTATACGTTTTACTCATGTCAAAGTCTTGCTCAACATCGAAATTCTTTTTCAATTTTATCTCCGTAGGCAAATATTTCACCTCTTCCGGTTGCAAATGTTTCAGGTAATTACCCGTATCCCATTTCCCATTCCCGTTCCGATCAATAATAGCCCGGATCATGTAAGTTCCCTCTCCCAGGTAATCAAAGACCACTTTACCATTTCCCTTGATCGTTCGTTCTTCCAGCACCTTGATCTCCTTATCACCCTGGTAAAGTTGTAAAATGATCGGGGTTGTTGCCTCTTTCACGTTCACGATAATACTCCCGTAATCCTCGATCGCTTTCGTTTTAAAACTCTTCTCGAGTTTGTTGTTATACAACCCGTAAATACTATATATCCCCATCGAATCAATCGACAACTGGTACTCCGTTTCCGGTTTCCATTCCTTCTCTAAATAATACCTACGGATTTTCAGGCTGTCATGTTTCAATTTAAAGTCAACCGGGGTCAAAACAGAATCCACCATTTCAAACAACTGAATATTCTTCAACCCGTCCTCCACGATCGGGCGGTCAAACTCCAACGTTATGCTCTTGTTCAAATCCATCGTACTACCGACACCCGCGCTAATCTCCATAAACTTGATCGCCGGGATGGAATCCTGTTCCTTCTTACGTTTTCCCTTGGGGTCCGGTTTATCTTTGTAGTAGAATTTAATCGTATCCGCAAGCAACACACGCTTACCGAGTGAATCCGTTCGCAAATAACTAGCTTCAGCCACAAGCGAATCAACCTTGTACACCAAAGAATCCTTTATCCACAACTGGACCGTGTCCCTTCCGGCAGAACGCTCCTCGATATACCAATCATCCTGATCAACCTTATCCAACAAATGTAGTCCAAGCAATCGCACCTTTAACTGATGTTCAGCAGGAACACTGAAAGTAAAATCCAATCGCTCCCGTTCCTTACGAGCCTCATCAACCAGGTATAATAGCGTCTTTTCCTCATCAAACATGGGGATAAATAAGTTTGTCGGCCCGAACATCGTGAAATCACGTCGAATAACCGTATCTTTTGATAATACTTTGAATTCCACGCCCTTCTTCGTTCTCCGCCCCTCAATCACCGTCGTGTCCGGATGAATTGTATCATAAACCGTCGTGGGGAATGATATGGTTTGAACCAAAGAATCGACGAAACCCACTTTTGTTTCCGAAGGCACAAACAGATAATTACCTCTGGCATCATCTATCGCCAGAACCCGATAAGTATCATTCTTGATATTGGTCACCCGAAACATTCCGGCACTATCCGTTTTAGCCACGTAACTCGGCAAGTCTGTCAACGGGACAGAATCCGCCGTATTCTGGTAAAACATCACCGTGGCCCCCAGCACGGGCAACTGCGTTTCCATATCGATCACCTGTCCCCCTAATTCCATCGAATCCAATTGAGGCCCGGTGGAAAACACGTACCGGTAAAAACCAAGCGGGTTTCCCTCGTTATTATCCACGATCGCATCAGCAAAATCCAACGTGTAAGTTGTATTCGGTTTCAAAGAATCCTGAAACGTCACCCGCACGTATTTTCCTCGCAAACTCACCCGGGCTTTTTTCTTCATCGGGGGAGACATCACGAATTTCTTGTTAATATCCTTTAGCTGAACATATTCGTCAAAATAAATATCGATCTGTTTACCCTTGAAATTCGTTGAAAAAGACTCCGGGACCTCCTTGACAACCTGTGGTGGTGTTTCGTCCTTTTCTCCTCCCTGCGGGTAACCCCTGTTTGCACAGGCATATATAATCAACGCCACGATAATAGCGACAAAACAGAATCCGTTCCAAAAAAATTTATTCATAGTCCTCAAAAATATTAACTTTACAAAACTAGGGAAAAAAAGCTAAAATCCTTTCAATTTTAGATGTAAGATTCAAGTTTTTTTAGATGCTGCCGGACTTTCCCAAGCAAGCAACACTCACCCGTATTCCCTTGATTTTACTCAATTCCATCATACATGCCCGAATAGTCGCCCCGCTTGTCACAACATCATCCACCAGCAACACATGACAATCCTCCACACAAGCCGTATCTCCCAACTCGAAAGCCTCTGCCACGTTATCAGCCCGCTGTCCCCGCTCCAAACCTGTTTGCGAAGGAGTATTTACCACTCGCTTCAACACACCCGACGCCACCCGAACACTTAAGACACTTGCAATCCCCGTGCCAATCATAAAAGCCTGGTTAAAACCTCGTTCCTTTTCCCGTTTGGGATGCAACGGCACGGGAATAATACAGTCAATTCCGCTGATATCTTTCATCCGTTCTCCCAGCATCTTCCCCGCCCATACACCTAACTCCTTGTTGAAACGATACTTGATAGCATACACCAGTTTATGAAAATCACTTGCCCGATCATAGCGGAACAACCAATACAAATGTCCGATCCCCAAATCATTCGCAAGCACCTCATCCGCCTCCTCGTCAATTCCGTCATTTAAAGGCAATCCGCT
The DNA here is from genome assembly GCF_003991565.1 of Butyricimonas faecalis. Lineage (NCBI taxonomy): Bacteria > Pseudomonadati > Bacteroidota > Bacteroidia > Bacteroidales > Odoribacteraceae > Butyricimonas > Butyricimonas faecalis. The sequence continues at coordinate 2,061,752 of NZ_CP032819.1, forward strand.
CAAACAAACAGAACACAAAAAAGGTTCTCCATCAACCAGAACGTCACCACACACTACACACGCCCGAGGATACAATAACCTGAAAAAATTGGAAAAAAAGGAAGAAGAAAGCCATGTCATTGTTTGACAAAATTATACGTGATCGTTCCCGACTGTCGCTCCGGGGCTTTCTCGTCAGCATTAAACTCCGATTTCAAAGCGGCATCCGCTGCCACCTCTCGCAAAGTATCATCTTTATTTGACTCTGCATCCACGATCTCGGCTTTAATAACCCGTCCCTGTCGATTCACGACTACCGCCACCACGACCTTTCCACCAAACTCGCATTTATACACCGGAATCGGCAAATAAGTCTTGTAACGCCCCTTTATATTATATGACACGCTACTCTTCCCCACGTATACCGTGGATTGAAGTGAATCCAGCATCCGTTCCTTCTTGTCGCGCTGGGCACGAATACTATCCTCCTTGTAATGCTTGTTTTTATTCGCCCGATAACGCCCTCCGTAATCACTATCAATCTCTTCCTGAATTTGTTCGATATATTCTTTTACCCGTTCATGAGGTTGGGTCTCCGCGTTTTTCTTCACTACATCCTCGTTCACCGCCAGCGAACGCAATAGTTCGTCTACCTCCTCGTCTGCACTTTGTCGAAGGATCTGCTCTTTTCTTTCTTGTTCCTCTTGTTTTTGCTGCACAATTTCCGGCTCCGGCATATCAATCTCGATCTCTATCCGCTGTTGCGAATCCAAGCGTGAAATTCCGACACAAACTAAAAAGATAGCCAGCACGAGATGAAAAATCACCGTTCCCATCACGCCATGACGGTGTTCCTTCAACCAAGCCAAGAGACAATCTCTACCAACGTAATCATTCTTCACGTTCATAACTTTACTCGAATTTAATCGCCTTCACCGGGCTGATCTTGGAGATCAGCATTGTCGGTACAATCAGCATTAAAACGGTTACCACAATCACCCCTACATTTAATAATACCACGTACCCCAAACCAAAATTAATCGGAACCGTATCCATATAATACGTCACAGGATCAAGATGAATCACGCGGAACATCGCCTGAATTCCTGCCAAAACAAAGGCCAGCACATTCCCCCACAACATCCCCTTAATAATCAATCCCGCCGATATATACAAGAACAATTTTCGCAAGGAAACATTCTTATAACCCAACGCTTTCAATATTCCAATCAACGAGGTCTTATCCAAAATCAAGATCAATAACCCCGACACCATATTAAAACCGGCCACCGTGACAATCAAAATCAGAATCACCCACACGTTCATGTTCAGCAAGGCCAACCAGTCAAAAATCTGCGGAGCCACATCGGCAAGCGTCTGCACCTCGTAATTTCCATTTGCATCATACACGACATTCTCCACCCCCACGATCACCTCATCTAATCGTTCCACGTCCTCCAGTTCGATGGCAATCCCGGAAACCTCCCCCGGTTCCCAATCATTCAATTTTGCCAAATGCCGTTTGTCAACCAACACCATCACGTCATCATACTCCTTGAACCCCGTGTCGTAAATTCCGGCAACGGTAAACACTCTTGCCCTCGGCGGGTCCTGCACGAAATGGGCAGTAACTTTTCCACCGACACCGATTTTCAACATATCCGCCACCGACGCGGAGATCAACACCTCATTCGATGCCTTTTCTGTTTTAAAGTCAGGGATCTCCCCCTCTTTCAAATTCTCCCTGAAAAAAGCAACATCATACCCCACATCCACCCCTTTCAACACAACCCCGTGAATCTCCTCCTTACTCTTGAAAATAGCAGGTTTCTCAATATACCCGTACACGTTCTTCACACCTTTCACGTCTTTCAAGCCTTGCATCAGACTCTCCGCTTCTCGGACCACTCCTCCCTCACCCACCGAGCCGGGGACAAAAGGCACCACACTCAAGTGAGCCGTGAAACCCGACAACTTTTCAGTAATCTCATACTTAAAACCCGTGATAATAAACAACGACAATAACATCACGCACAACCCCAAAGCAATCCCAACAATCGCAATTCTCACGATCGGCACCGACACGGATTTCGTGCCGTCTCCTTTCAACAATCTACGCGCAATGTACCATTCCAGATTCATAATAATTGAAAATTGAAAATTGAAAATGTGATGTCATATCAACATCTCAACCTTGCTATTATCATCGTGCAAAACTACGAAAACAAAAACAGATTCGAAAGGGTATGTACAAGAATGTATTTAAGGTAATTATACTCGATTTCGTTGTGAGAGGTTAACTCCTGCATACAAGAAGGCATATTTACCATTCATAATCAAATGGATAAGGGATTAGCTTCCAAGACAAGCGCCAATTCATTTCGCCACGAAGACGTGTCAGGGACGTTCACGAACGCCTTTGTAACGTCTTTGATTCGTCTTTGATACGTCTTTAATCCCTAAGAACATCGAATATGCCACGTGTATTACCCGGGAAAAGTTTACTTTAATATTTCGTTGTAAAGTGGTATACAAGTACCGTATTTAATAATCAATTTCAGAATCAAACTAAATTAGACACTCCACTTCAAATTTAAAACGATTCCGGAATATATAATGACATTTTTTTATTAAACTCGCGTACATGCTGAGAAAAATAGAATAAATCATATAAAATAGTCATGCAAAATAATCTAATTGACAAAAAAATCGTTGACCAGAAGCTAGAAGCTTGCGGAATCCGTGACATGGAAGATGCCACGATACGCGACATCGTGAAAGTGGTAAACATGGTGGAAGCCGAAAGCGGGGAGAAATTCATCCGCATGGAAATGGGTGTTCCCGGACTTGCCCCCTCTAAAATCGGTATCGATGCCGAGATCGAGGCGCTACGTGCCGGCTGCGCTCAATTCTACCCGATGCTCGAAGGACACAAGGAGTTCAAGGAAGAAGGCTCCAAGTTCGTGAAGAACTTCGTGGACATCAACATCAAACCGGAAGGCATCATCCCGACGGTGGGTTCCATGCAAGCCTGTTTCGCCGCATTCATGGCTGTAACGGAATGCAAAAAAGGAAAAGACACCGTCCTTTTCATTGACCCGGGATTCCCCGTACAAAAAACACAAATGCAAGTAATCGGCAAACCGTTTGAATCATTTGACGTTTACAATTACAGGGGTGAAAAATTACGGGAAAAACTGGAAGAATACCTTTCCAAGGGAAACATCGCCGCCATCCTGTACAGCAACCCGAACAACCCGGCTTGGATATGTCTCACCGACAAGGAACTGAAGATTATCGGAGAGCTGGCCACCAAATATGACGTGATCGTACTGGAAGACCTAGCCTATTTCGCCATGGACTTCCGCCGGGACCTTTCCGTACCGGGTAAAGCTCCGTTCCAACCGTCAGTCGGTAAATACACGGACAATTACATTGTCATGATCTCCGGTTCCAAACTATTCAGTTACGCCGGACAACGTCTGGGAATCATGTGTATTTCTGACGCTTTATACAACCGGAAATATGATAACTTGCACGATCGTTTCGGGGGAATGGGCACCTTGGGTTATACCATCGTGAACCGGATCATATACACGCTATCATCCGGGACAACTCACTCCTGCCAGTACGCCATGGCCGCCATCTTGAAAGCAGCCAACGAGGGACGCATCAACATCCTCGACGGGGTACGGGAATATGCAGAGCGGGCTCACGCCATGAAAGAGCTGTTCACCAAGTATGGTTTCGAGATCGTGTACGACCGGGATCTGGAAGAACCTATCGCCGACGGATTCTATTTCACGATTATCTACCCGGGCTTCACCGGAGGAGACCTCACGAAAGAGATTCTATATTACGGTATATCAGCCATCCCGTTACGCGACACGGGTTCCAAGAAACAAGGTCTTCGTGCTTGTGTTTCTCAAACCGGACTCAACCGAATGCCGGAACTGGAAGAACGCTTGAAACGCTTCGCGGCAGATCACACGAAATAATTGAACATGGAGAATTGAAAATTGAAAATGTCTTACAAAAATCTCATTTTCAATTTTCAACTTCAAGTTTTCAATTTACTGAAATTAAATCGAAACAAATTCCGGCTCAACAGCCTTAACATGAAAGTAAAACAATGTTAAAATACAGGAAAACTATTTCACGATTCAATTTAAGTTTGTAATTTTATCCCGTAGATGTGTTACAAAATATAAGGCAAAAAGAGAATTTATTTATAAATCATAATCAATTCAATTATGGCAAAATTTAGAGGCGCTGTCGTCGTTGACAAAGAAAAATGCAAAGGATGTAACCTTTGCGTGGTCGCGTGTCCTACCAAAACTCTTGACTTAGCGAAAGAAGTGAATGGCAAAGGATACCACTACTCCGAGATGGTAAACCCGGAAGCATGTATTGGATGTGCCAGCTGCGCGTTGGTATGCCCAGACTCGGTAATCACCGTTTACAAAATGAATGTACAATAAGAATAAAAACTACCGAAAATGGCAGAAGTAAAATTAATGAAAGGGAACGAGGTATTAGCCGAAGCTGCTATCCGTTGTGGATGTGATGCTTATTATGGTTACCCTATTACCCCGCAATCCGAAGTCATGGAGACTCTCATGTTACGCAAACCGTGGGAGGAAACAGGAATGGTCGTATTGCAGGCCGAAAGTGAATTGGCCTCTATCAACATGGTATACGGTGCCGCTGCTTGCGGTAAAAAGGCAATGACATCATCATCCAGCCCCGGTATCTCGTTGATGCAAGAAGGTTTAACCTACTTGGCAGGAGCAGAACTTCCCTGCTTGGTGATTGATGTTGTACGTGGAGGCCCAGGACTGGGAACCATCCAACCGGCACAAAGTGACTATTTTCAGGCAACCAAAGGTGGTGGTCACGGAGACTATCACTTGATCGTCCTCGCTCCCGCTTCCGTTCAAGAAATGAACGATTTCGTAGGACTTGGTTTTGACTTGGCATTCAAATATCGTAACCCGGCCATGATCCTTGCCGATGGTGTTATCGGACAGATGATGGAAAAAGTTCAATTGAGCGAATACAAACCCCGTTGGACTCAAGAAGATATCGACAAGATGTCTGACAATTGGGCTTTAACCGGTAAGAAAGCACATCGTTCTCACAACACGATCACTTCCTTGGAATTGGACTCTTACAAACAAGAGGTATTCAACCACAAACTTCAAGAGAAGTACAAAATGATGGAAGAAAACGATGTTCTTTTTGAAGAAATCCAATGTGACGACGCGGAATACATATTCGTGGCTTATGGATCAGCATCTCGTATTTGCCAAAAAGCAGTACAATTATGCCGTGAAAAAGGAATTAAAGTAGGTATCCTTCGTCCGATTACCCTTTATCCTTTCCCGAAAAAAGAAATCGCACGCTTGTCTAAACAAGTGAAGGGAATCTTAACTGTAGAAATGAGCGCCGGTCAAATGGTAGAAGACGTTCGTTTGAACGTGGCCAATAACATCCCGGTAGAACACTACGGACGTTTCGGAGGAGTAATCCCGACACCGGAAGAGATCGTTGAAGCACTTGAAAAACAAATTATAGGAGCATAAGCTATGTCAGTAGAATTAAAAGATATAATAAAAGAGGAGAATATTGTTTACAAGAAAACTCCCGTGCTTACCGATAACGTGATGCACTACTGTCCGGGATGTTCCCATGGCGTGGTTCACAAAATTATCGCGGAAGTGATTGAAGAAATGGGTATCCAGGACAAAACCATCGGTGTATCTCCGGTAGGATGTTCTGTACTTGCCTACAACTATTTGGATATTGATTGGGCAGAAGCAGCACACGGACGTGCCCCGGCCGTTGCAACCGGTATCAGCCGTGTTCACCCCGATCGTTACGTGTTCACTTATCAAGGTGATGGTGACTTGGCATCTATCGGATGCGGGGAAATCATGCACGCTTGTAACCGTGGTGAAAACATCGTGGTAATCTTTATCAACAACGCGATCTACGGTATGACCGGAGGACAGATGGCACCCACCACCCTTTTGGGACAGGTAACCGCTACCACTCCTTACGGACGTGACGCCAAATTGAACGGATTCCCGATGAAATTAACCGAATTACTTGCCCAACTGGATGGAACTTGCTACGTAACCCGTCAGTCAGTTCACACCCCGGCTAACGTGCGTAAAGCAAAAGCCGCTATCCGCAAGGCATTCGAGAACACCCGGAAAGACAAGGGTACTTCTTTCGTGGAAATCGTTAGTACATGTAACTCCGGTTGGAAAGTAACCCCGGTAGAAGCCAACAAATGGATGGTGGAAAACATGTTCCCGAAATACCCGTTAGGAGACATCAAAGACATTTAATAATTTGAGATTTTAGATTTACGATTTTAGATTATCTGAATCGTAAATCCCAAATCATAAATCGTAAATTAAAGATTATGACAGAAGAAATCATTATAGCAGGATTCGGTGGACAAGGAGTTCTTTCCATGGGAAAGATTCTTGCTTACTCCGGAATTATGCAAGATCAGGAAGTTGCTTGGATGCCTTCTTACGGTCCTGAAATGCGCGGTGGTACCGCCAACGTGACCGTTATCTTGAGCGACGAGCGCATCAGCTCCCCGATCTTAACGAAATACGATACCGCTATCGTTCTGAACCAACAATCCATGGATAAGTTCGAAAGCATGGTAAAACCGGGAGGTACCTTGATCTATGACCCGAACGGTATCACTCACGAACCGACGAGAAGAGATATCAATATCTACAAGATCGAAGGAACAGCCATTGCCGCAGAGCAAGGAAACCCGAAAGTATTCAACATGATCGTTCTTGGTGGATTCTTGAAGGTAAAACCGATCGTAAAACTTGACAACGTGGAAAAAGGTTTGCAAAAATCTTTACCCCCTCGTCACCACAAGATGATCCCGATGAACATCGAGGCCATCCAAACCGGTATGAACAGCGTTGAAGTTGTTAACCAACTATAAAACAAATAACCCCGCCTTTCGGCGGGGTTATTTGTTTATACACCTTTACTTTCCGTAATATTGGTAAGCATTTCCGTTATTTGTATTAGATAAATTGCCAAGGCTTGTTGTAATTTTGCTTTATTAAAACAAAATAGAGACATTATGACAAACAAAAAAGAAGTAGTCGTACTTTTCGGGACAGGAAGTATTGGACTTGCAATTATTCGCCGTGTATCTGCAGGTAAACATATCATTTTAGCTGATTATAACTTAAAAAATGCTGAAATTGCATCCCAAATGCTAAGTGATGCAGGCTTCGAGAGTAGCATCATCAAGGCTGACTTAGGTAGCAAGGAAGACATATTGGCTGTAGTCGCAGAAGCAGTAAAATGGGGGGAAGTAAAGTATGTCGTTAATGCTGCAGGAGTTAGTCCTTCGCAAGCACCTGTACACGAAATACTTCGCGTGGATATGTACGGGACAAGTGTCCTTTTGGAAGAATTTGGCAAAGTGATCGCGGAAGGAGGTAGTGCCGTAATCATCTCTTCACAAAGTGGCCATCGTCTGCCGGCTCTTCCACAAGAACAAAATGATGCCTTAGCAATGAGTAAACCGGAAGACCTTTTAAATCTAGACTTCGTAACAGCAATCACCGATACACTTAAGGCTTACCAATATTCCAAACGATGCAATGTATTGAAGGTGGCATACGAAGCCACTCGATGGGGTAAACGTGGAGCTACTGTCAATTCCATATCACCCGGCATCATCATCACGCCACTAGCAAATGCCGAATTACAAGGACCTCGCAAAGAGGGCTATCTGAAGATGATTCAAGCTTCACCAGCCGGACGAGCCGGAACTCCCGATGAAGTGGGTGATTTGGCAGAATTCTTAATGTCAAGTCGGGGACGATTCATTTCTGGTGCAGACATCCTCATTGATGGAGGAACAACTGCAAGTTACTGGTATGGAGACCTACAATATTTGAAAGCAACACATTAATAAATGAAAAGAAGTTGTCTAAAAAGATATTCAGTAAATTCCTAAAAATAGCTGTAACACTAAAAAGTCTTACAGCTATTTTACGAATATTCCCCTCTTTACGCTCTATCACATCACCTTTTAGAACTCCTCCCCCAACGTTTCGAAATATCAAATTTCTTTCTCTTCCTTCTTGATGAAAATAAATAATAAATGATGATACCTACAATGGGTAACAAAATGATACATAACGTGAAAACAATTTTATACATCGGGTCTAAATCATTTCTTTTTAAAACTGAAAATAGACCTAAAATATCAACAATGATCAAAATTAACAGGACATACATAATCTAAGTATTAAAATACAGTTAGTCAATCAATTTCTCTAACACCTCCCCCGCATCAACCAATCCTCCCACCATCCTTGCAACCACAATCCCGTTCGGATCAATCAACACCTTGGTCGGGAAAGAATAAATATTAAACAGACGGATCATATCGCACGTTTCCCGTCCCTCGTTATTCAATATTTGAGTCCATGTCAACCCGTCTTCTTTCACTGCCGTTTTCCAAAGCTTCCGGGCTTCGTTCTGATCTTTCACGTTCTCTTGGGCCACGTTAATAAAAACAACTTGTTTCTTGTACTTTTCATACAACTCCTTCAAATGAGGATGCGATGCCCGACAAGGAGCGCACCAGCTTCCCCAAAAATCCAACAACACGTATTTTCCACGTAGCTTCTCAAGAGACACCGTTTCCCCGTTCATATCTTTCTTCTCGAAATTCTTGGCAGGCATACCTATCCTAAAATCCTGACTTCTTTTCAAACGTTGTGCAATAATACGGCCATAAGAATTTCCCTTCAAATTCGCGGGGAAACGACTGTAAATATCCTCTGTTTCATTCTCATCAAACCAAATATAATGTTCGGCTAACTTCATAACCGCGATATAACTATCCGGATTATTCCGTATAAACTCCATCGTTTTACGCTTATTTGCATCAAATGACCGCTGAAACTCCTCGGGATAATTCCGAATATCTCCCCCTTGAATGACATTATCAATCATTAACTGGTTATAGGCCTTTTCCTCCGGGGTCAGCAAATCGTAATTTAGCCGCACGAAATCACGGGAAACAGGTCCTCCCTTCTCCCACTTCACCACGGGCACTTTTCCCTTTTCCAAATCAAGTTTTAACACGGCAAATTCTCCCGGCACAATCATAAAACTAAAATGCGGATTCTGCTTGGTTCCCTCAGCAGTCGGCATCGCCAACTCATCACACAAAAATCTTATCCCCGCGGATACAGTATCTTTTCCCGCCATACTGATATCCAGCATATAGTTATCAAACTCGTGCTCTTCCTGCATAAATTTCCCCTTAGAAGAATAGGTGACAATCACTTTCCCCTTTTCCGCGGCATCAATCGCGGCTCGTAAACGGAACTCCTTCTTTCCCTCCAAATCCAGCATGATCGAGTAAAGAACCCGTTTATTGAATCCTTCCGCCACGTTTAGATTATCCCTTAACAAATCCGCCGCAGCCTGTCGAATTTCTTCATTCTGCTCCTTCAAAACACCAAACCCGACCAGTATCGAGAAACGATCCCGGTCTTCCAGTTGTGGAAACTTCTCCCGACAGATATCCAAATAATCTTTCATGCTATTTTTCAACCGTACCTCGGCAATCCCTTCCAGTGCTGTCAGCACCTCCCCGTTCGCCAAAGCCGCATCATGAATCTTCTCTTTCAACCGTATCCATTTCTCCTCGTTTACTTCCGTGTTTGAAACTACCCGAGCCGAAACAAAAAGCATAATCTGCTGCCGTAACCAGTTATACAACAAACTCTCCACTTTCTCCCGTCCATTCTCCTTTACAAAACGATCTTTATGGGCAAACATGTAATCCGCTTTCGGATCCCCGTAATTCAAGGTATAACGAGTATAAAGGAAAAAATTCTCCGGCTTCACCCTTTTCTTGGCAGACAACTTATCAAAATACTCCCGTATCACTTGATTTCCCAGCTCAATATTCCCTGTTTCCATCTGCAACAAGGCATACTCGTTCACCAGTTCCGGGGTCCGTTCTCCTTTTTTATAACGACGGTTCAACCCTTCAGGTGACCACTTGGGATCAATCCCTTTACGAATCTTATCAACAAATTCCTCCGCCGGACGAGCCCCGGATGTTCGATAAACCTCCGTCCCATCCGCTCTCAAAACCACAAACGTCGGGTAAGCCCTCACCTGATATTTCTTTGCCAACTCCACTCCTTCCCCTTTCTCTGCATCCACTTTCATATTCACGAACACCCGGTTAAAATAGGTCCCCACCTGCTCTTGTGTAAACACCTCGGAAGACATCATCTTACACGGTCCGCACCACGTCGTGTAGAAGTCAATAAATATCATCTTTTTCTCTTTCCCCGCAAGAGCCAAAGCCTCCTGCATTGTCAACTCCTTAAAATCTACCCCTTGGGCAAAAGATGACAGCGGCAAAATTACCGCTATCATCCAACAAAAAACTAATTTTATCTTCATATTACTGATTACCATTTTTCCAATCGATATCTTTCACCTTTACCAGCCCGCTCCATTTACATTTCTCGTCCGGTTTCAACTCAAACGTGTTTTGATCGGTTCCCAACACATACTTTTGTAAAGTTCCTCCCATTATACTATTATAAGTTGCTACATATAAATCGTTATAATCTCCATATCCCGAGAAAACATCAAATTTAACCATCGTAATCTCATCTTCCATTTCTATCGAATATTTCTTCTCGTAGTCTCTCTTGTAATCATAAGCATGTAAGGTTTTACCCACCACGTACAATAAAATGGAACGATTGGAGGCAAAAGCGAATAACTCAGCCTTGTCAATATCCGTCGCAAGCGACTTATTTACCTCATATCCAGCCACCTTCTGACCAGAAGCTTTAAATTTATAGATATAATACCCGTTCGTCCCGGCATCTTTCATCAAGGCGAATGAATTACCATTTCCCCCACCCTCGGTATCCATGGTATTCTCTCCATACACGAGCGTACGCCCCTCGGGTTGCACCCACGGGAAAGCATCATCAGCCTTATCAGATAAAGATGAACAAGTTGTGGAATAACTTGTATATCTCACAAATTGATTCTTATCAGTATTATAAAGTATCCCACCGGAAGCGTATCCCAAAGAAGCAAAAATATAGGGGTACGCTTTAAACAATACGTTAGGAGAATCCGTTGTCCGATTGATCGGATCTGCATATTCACTACTTGACAAAAAACTAGATAAATGGAACACGTGTCCTTCTTCACAAACAACCGTCCTAGAACTATTCATTACGCCATTACCCGCCGCTTTAGTAATCATGTACACGGGATTCAATTGTTGCGGCAGCTCAAAATACGAGTAAACCAACGGTTCAAACGTGCTTGCCAGATCACCTTCAAAGGTTGATGGATTCACGTGATACGAACGTTCCCCGGTTGCTATCCATAATCTCTCGTGAGGTGCGTAAGAAGACATTCTCACACGTCCCGTGTACACAACTCTCTTGGGATCTTTCAATCGTGGCAAACCATTATTAGACAATTGATTATATAACACCATTGTATCACCCGCCATAGCAACCATATCCAAGTTCACGAACCCTTCGACATCTTCCCCGATAACCAGCCATCCCAAACTTGTCGCAGTTCTGACCACAAGCGAAGTATAATTCATCCACAACAAACCAGTAGACTTATCTCTCACCTTCAAGTAAAGAGTATAAGCCCCCGGTTCCAACTCCACGAAATAGTTCAAATCACGTTCCGTACCGATCACTTTCCGGGTTAGTTCCTCGGTAGACGGGACTACCAGCCACTCATAAACGTAACGATCAAGGGATAAACTATCTTCCGTAAATTTCAGCAAGGGGGTTATTTTTAATGTGTCTTTCTTAAAAATCACGCTATGTGATTTTCCTAGGCTATCCACTTCAATCTCGTTCACGTCCTTGTAATTGTAAGAACCCTTGTCGTCATAACAAGCCACGGCCAAACAAATGAACACGCTCGTTAAAAAAAATAATATAACTCGTTTCATAATTTTCAGATTTACATTGTTCAACCATTATTCTGCCGGAATCCAGGGTTGTCCCACGATTGATTTCCACGATACTCCCATGAACCACATGGCACGGCCATCTTCTTCCAATACCGGGGTACCCTTGTCATAAAGTTCTTGCAAGTAATCCACAAAATAATTTGCGATCATTGTTCGTTTGGCATTTGGCATTGTCACTTCCGAGGCAAAATCATCATACGTCAGATTAAACTTTTCACAAATCAAGTCATATTTCTTTCTCGTAAAAGCCCCCCAAAGTCCCCCCTCTGTTTGTCCTGGTGCATAATCAATTGCAGGTATCCAACGGGTTGGTCGAACAAGAAAATCATTCATGGTAATTTTGTGCATAGAAACGTCAAAATCATTACCTCCAGTACTAGACCATAACCCGGGAACCTCTCCCCACCAGTTAATTCCAATTTCGAAATCATCCGTCGGTTCTAACTTCAATGTTAAAACCCGTTCTTCGATTTGAATACTCTCATCTCGCTTTAAACGAATCACCAAATCTGCATAATGACTCCCAGCTTTAACCACTTGAAACTCGTCGAAAGGATCATAATTCACCCCCTCGACAGCAGTAGTCGAGTCCTTGTCAACAACAACCCGGAAAGTCCTGTCATATTCCTTAATTCTACCGGTTGTCATTACCCGCAATTTCACATCGTGATAATCACCTGTACTTTTAACAAACTCTACCGGGGTAAAAGACTGGTTCGCCCAAATCGTAGTATCCCCCCATTCTGCCCCGTACTGAACGTAGAAATAAACCCCTTCCCGTCCATCGTAATTCTTAACTTCCTTTTCACAACCCGCCACGCAGCAAACAAGCCATGCAAGAGCGAGAATATATAATATTTTTTTCATAACCATTACTTATTCTTGTGAAACATTATCTTGAGACCCTGCTCGTTGGCTCGTCTCGCTATCTGGCAAAGGGAACACGTAGTTTTCCAATTGCATATTCATCGTGCCGCTAGTCGTCGCACCATCAGGAATAGTCTGCAAACCGTTCCGCTTGTAATAGAAAAATAATTGTCCTTCTCCTATAAACTCCCTCACGTATTCAGAACGAATTAAACCCTTTAATTCCTCCACGGATGATGCATTCTGATTTACGCAATTCCTAGCAAAACGTAACTTGTTAAAATACTTTTCAAGAGCCGTCGGAACATCCGTTTCACACTCGGCTGCGATCAAATATAACTCACTAACACGAACTAAAGGAATCATATAACGATAATGATACGCGGAATCCGCCTCTGTTTCATCTTTATACTTATTTAAATAGGTCACCTCCTTGCTATTGGATATTGTAGAAGCCCACATTCTATAACGATAATCATCCTTATCATCATACGTGCCATTTACTCGTCCCGTTGAAAGATTTCCACTCATAGTCAACATTTTAACTACTGATAAAGAGGGATCAAAAAAAGTCTTATACACTTTACTCTCGCGAGAAGTATTATAAAGAGAAAACAATACCTCGGGATAAAACACCCCATCTGGCGAATTCTTTGTCATATAGTCAACATTCACCAACGGGAATAAAGGCTTATCCTCGTTACTCACTTTTGCTATCACAGTCCGTGCACATTCCCCTGCTTTTTGCGTGTTCCCTATCCACAAATAAGCCCTAGCCATCAAAGCATTCACGGCAAAATAATTCATACGATATTGTCTATAATACAAATCATTCGTACCTTTTTCCGAATCATGATTCCTAGCCCCTTCCGTGATAACGGGATCAACTGTTGAAAGTAGACTCGACGCTATTTCCAAATCCTTGATAACGTAATATATCACGCTATCGGCAGACAACAATGGTTGCACGCCCCGGTCCGCTTTAGTCATGTATGGAATACATTTAATTTCTTTGTTCTCTTCCGAATAAACAGGCCCAAACATACGTACAAGATCAAGGTGCATCATTGCCCGCAAACCTAGGGCCTCACCTTTCACAAGGCGATAATAAGTATCAGATAAAACCGGATTCCCATCCCCGCAATGAGCGAGTATCGCATTACAATTTGCAATCATTGAATATAACCCGGACCAAATATTATCCAGCGTACTTTTAAATCCCTTTTGCGTGTATGAATAATTCGCATAAACAGAATAATCATGATCTGTAAAGTTGCAATTATAATATTGTGCCATAACATCAAGCATCCCCATTGTTAAATTAGCTCCGTACAATTTCGGATCATTCATTTCCGAGTACACGCCATTCAAAGCCGCAAGAAAACCTTCTCTATCTTTAAACAAAGAATTATCCATTATTCTATCGTCAGGATCAACCTCCAACCATGAATTGCACGACACGAGCAACAACATCACGCCGACAATCAAACCCGATTTTATATTTCTTACTAAATTCATAAACAAACTTTTTAATTCATTAAAACGTTAATCCAAGAGAAAAAGCCACGGCACGCGCAAAAGGATAATCTAACCCTCGTTCATTCTTTACCGTAGAAACCCGGAAAATATCATTCATGTATCCCCGGATAGTCATCGAAGATGCCCCGATACGATGCAACCACTTGGCTTGAGTTTCGTATCCAAAAGAAATAGACTCCCCGCTCAAGGTCTTCTCGTCTGCGATAAAACGAGATGACATCGGGGTCACATCTGTCAATGAAATTGCTTTATACTTGCTCACGTCTCCCGGTTTTTGCCAGCGATCGTACAATGCCCGCTTATCTTGGTTGTATTGCAAGGCGTTTTTCGAGATATTCTCCACCTTGTCGTATAACGTTGATAGAAATATTTGCCCTCCCAAACGATACCGCAAGTTAATAGAAGCAGAAAATCCCTTGTAATAGAAAGAAGTACCGATTACCCCTTCCACCTTCGGATCAGAGTTCCCGACAACGACCTTGTCCGCATAGTCGTGCTCGAATGTCTGCGTACCATCTTTTTTAATGAATATCTCTCGCCCGGAAGCCGGATCAATTCCCGCAGAACGCACGGCCCACAAATCAGAAGGACTTCCACCATCGTAATATCTCACCAAATTCGAACTCCTGTTCTCCTGATTAAACTTATCCAAAGCGTTCCCGATATTCCGATACTCGTAAGTAATATGGCGAGCGTTAAAATTAAAATTCCAACTCATGTTCTCTCGCTGCAGGATCATGTAATTCAATGTCGACGTCAATCCCTGAGAAACCTGTTTACCCAGATTCATAGGAACTGTCGACGTCCCGGTAGAAGTTGGCGTCTGGACATAAACTAGTAAAGGATCCGTATTTTTATAAAAATAATCAACTGTAACTTTCAAACGATTATTTAAAAAAGCCAAATCAATACCGTAATTCTGATCGATTGTTTTTTGCCAATCTAAATTGTCATTTCCCCAAGTAGAAACAATAGCGCTTACCCCAAAAGGATTTGGGTAACTAGTCGCATACTTGTACACGTTCATGGAAATATAAGCATCAAAATTTTGATTCCCAGGATTACCTATAGAAAAACGCAATTTCAAAAGATTCAACCAGTTTTGGTTCTGAAAAAAGTCCTCCTTGTGCATATTCCACGCTAACCCGATGGCCCAAGTTGTCGTGAATTGTTGAGATAAGCCGAACACGGAAGAACCATCTGAACGAAGATTCACGTCTAGCAAGTAACGATCATCATAAGCATAACCAGCATTCAGGTAATAACTCGCCGAACGTTTCTCGCTAGTAAAATAAGACGGCTTACTTCCAGTAGGATACCCAGAAGAAAAAGAAGGATTCGAATAACGGTCATCAATAAACCCAATAGTCTCGTAACCACTAGATTGTGATTTACTTGATGCCAAACGAATTCCCCCTACGGCATTCACCATGTGTACCTCGTTAAACAATTTAGCATAGGTCACGTTAAGATCCCCGTCATAACTCAAATTTTCATTTCTTGTTTCCCGGTACGATCCGCGTTCAGTTGAAGCGGTTTCGACATAATCTGAAGCATTGGGAGATTTAAAAACTTCTCCCCGGTCCGTTGATTTTGAAATACTAAAACGACCTTTTGCCCTCAAACCATCAAACACCTGCCAATCGATCTCAAAATTATTAGTAAAACCGAAAGACGTGGTTTCATCGGAAGAACCTAAACGCATATCATATAGAGGATTGTACGTTTTCAATTCTTGAAGATAAGTGGATGAATTTGCATCTGAATCAGAGTAAATTTCTAACACCTGCTCTACCACACCATTTTCATTCTTTTTCCTGTGATACGGGTTTGCCTGTGAAAACTTCGAAAACGCCACCTTCTCGCGTGAAGACATCGAGTAATCCAAGTTCAAATAATTTTTGAATGACAACGACTTGTAGCGATACAATAATTGCACGTTACCATTAATCACGTCCCGATCAGATCCTTTCATCACACCTTGAGTCTTGTTATAACTGAATCCCAATCCGTAACGCATTCTGTCATCCCCCCCTTCAGCAAAAAGGTTGTGGCTATGAGAAGTTGCAAACCGTAACGGCTCACTCATCCAGTAGGTATCCACCCCTCGTTTCACTTCAGCCAAACGCTGATAGTACAATTGCTGATAACCCTCCGACACAATCTCTCCATTAACATCCAAATCTCCATAATACCCAGCTAAACGTTCAAACTCCAATTTTTCAGCAGAATTCATCAAATTGTAATCTGACAAATCGGCAAAAGAAAGATTCAAATTTCCATTATACGTTAACCTCAATGTACCGGGAGCGGGAGCCTTCGTCTCCACCACAACAACACCATTCGCCGCTTTCGAACCATAAATTGCCGTGGCCGCCGCATCTTTCAGCACCGTGATACTTTGCACGCGATCCATGCTCAAATCACTGATAGTCTTTAAAGTCGTTTCGAACCCGTCTAAAATAAACAGGGGTTGATTCGGATCAATATCATACTCCTGTGTTAAACCTATCACGCTAGTTTTACCCCGTACATTAATATCCGGCAAACGATTGGGGTCCGATCCAAACTGGTTATTTTCCATGATAGCAAATGAAGGGTCCATCGTTTTCAGACTTTGAAGCACGTTTTGGTTACCGATAGTTTTCAACTCCTTTGCCGTATAAGTTGTCGACGACCCGGTAAAACTCTCTTTTTTACGAGAATAAATACCTGTAACAACAACTTCATCCATCTCTTGTACATCATCTTTTAAAATGATCGTCCACTCCCCTTTAGGAATACTTTTATAAGGGATTGTTCGAGACTCCATACCGATAAATGAAAATACAAGTTCAGCCTTGGTTGTGTCAGTAATCATAATCGAAAAATCCCCCTCTCCCCCGGTTGTTACTCCCAAGGTAGTACCCTTTAGCAAAACAGTAACACCAGGTAAAGGTTGTTTTTTCTCATCAACTACCTTCCCCTTCACGGTTACTGGCTTTTTCTCTGTTTCCTGAGTCTGGACTACTTTTGATTTAATCACCACGATATTATCTTCAATGTAAAAATCGAGAGATGTCCCTTCTAAACATCTAGCCAAGATATACTTTATATCCGAAGATGTAACATTAATAGAAACCTTCCCCACATTCTTCACCACTTGATCATTGTACACAAACGTGTACCCCATTTTCTGTTTAATTTCGTTAAAAGCAACTTGCAAATCAACATTGTTCAACTTGATTGTCATTCGTTGGCCCAAGGCTGTAGCCGTCAACGAGACAAACGTCATCAGCAGGAACAACATTGTCAATCTCATCATCAACAAAAAATTCCCATAAGTTCGCCTAAAGAACCCACTCGTTCTGTTTTTTTTCATAAATTTGTAGAATTAAAATTTCACATTGTGCCTCAGGCACCTTACTTAAAAACGGGAGATGGACTAGATCTCTCGTTTTTATCATTTCACTGTTACGATATGGCCATCTACCGAAATGGTCACTATATCTGTTCGTTCTATTAATCTCAATACCTTGTTAAAATCATCAAACCGCTGCATCTCGATCGTGAAACATTCATCTCTCACTGCCGGATTCTCAAACACGACCTCAACATCATACCAACGTGCCAACTCTTCCATTATATCCTTCAACGGGGCATGAACAAAATGGAACTTTCCCTCGTGCCACGCCACATAAGGTGCCACATCGACATCAAACACTTCTATGTCATGAGTTCCGGGCACTTCGAGAGCCTGCTGTCCCGAAGATAACAATACTATATTATCCATTCCCTTCACTTGTACACGTCCTTCCACCAAGGTTGTTGCAATGGGAGACCCGCTATATGCCCGGAGATTAAATTCTGTCCCGAGTACCCGAACCGCATAATCTTTCTCCACTTCCACGATAAAAGGTTTGGTCTCGTCGTGTTTCACATCAAAATACAATTCACCTTTCGCGTACACCTTTCTCTCCTTTCCCGTGAATAAGGTTGGGAAACGAAGTGACGACTCGGCATTCAACCACACGATTGTACCGTCCGGCAACACAACCTTGTATTCTCCCCCTCTCGGTATCCGAACTTCACTGTATTGCGCAACTTTCACCCCCGAACTATCCCCCTTGTAAGTCAACGTACCCCGCTCGTTCACAAAACGTCCACCTTTCAACAACAGTAAATTACACACACTATCCTTACCAAGGTCAACCACATTACCGTCAGGCAGGTAAAGTTGTGCCGTAGAGATTCCCGGGACAATCCGTTCCAACTGTCGTCCAGGTACTTTCGAGGTAATCTGACGCTCGTTTAGATATAACGCCCCGATCAAAAGAGGAACAATCAATGAAGCCGCAATCGTCCAACGACGTAATACGACACGACGACGTAACCCGGTGGCCCGTTCCAAACGCAACCAAGTTTTCTCCCTTCCTCTATTCAGTCGATCAAAATAGAACGACTTTTCCAGCATATTCTCCTTGTTGCAAATTTTCTCGAGCAATTCCCTATGCTTTCCTTCACGCAACCAAGATTCGAGCATTTCTCGTTCAGATGTGGAGAGTTTCCCATGCAAAAAACGATAAATAACAAACTCTATCCTAGGATCAATTTTCTCCATTTTTTCAAAAATTTCCCCTAAAACGTGAATACCTCCCCACAGGGTGACACCCTCTTAAAAAAAATTCTTTAAAGTTTAAAGCCCCAAAAGAAGTAACAACAACCACTGGACACCTTTCAATCGCTCCCGTAACATTCTGTAAGCACGCAATTTTATCGTCTTCACCGTATTCACGGAAATCCCCAGTTCTTTTGCAATTTCAGGATTGGAAAGACCTTCCATCGTCATGATCACGACTCGGCGAGAACGTTCCGACAAATCTTTTATTGCATCGTACACCATCGCATGCACTTCCTCCTCAAGAACAAATTCTTCCTCTCCTTCCTCCGTGAGCCACAGGATTAATTCCGGCTCATTACGACGTTGCACTTTTTGGTGACGCAGGTAATCCAAACAAGCATTTCTTACACTCATATACAAGAAACTCTTGATTGCCGCAACAAAATAAAAGTCTTCCCGCTTCTCCCACACCTTCAGGAAAGCATCTTGAACAAAATCTTCCACCATCTCGTCATTTTCGACATACTGGAAACCATATGATTTCACGGGGAGATAATAATTGTCAAAAATCTCCTTGAAAACACTACCGTTTCCCGCTCGAAACTTCTTTATGAAAACATCCTCTGATTTTATCAAGACTATTCGTAATAATTATAAAAAAATACTTACTTTATATGGATTCAAAATTAGTATTTTTTTCCCAGATACAAACGTCTTGACATTTTTAATAACAAAACCGTGAAACGTCCGGCTCCATTGTCTGTACTAGATGCCGATAGAATGAAAGGACTTCTTAATGAAAACCAAGGGAAATCCTACTGAAATACTAGGGAAATAATACCCCTTTTTCGATGATGTCCCGAAGCTTACTCGAAGCTTAACCATTGGGGAACGGTTGAACAACGGATGTGCAACGGTTGAGCAACGAATAAGTGGGATTATTTGGGTAACTTTACTTCTTTATTTGGGTTATATTTGAGTAACATCTCAACAATATCCCATATGCTCCTCCGCAAGAGGATTCTGTCGCCATTTACAGGTTGAGGCAAATAAATGACAACAACGGCCAATACCGCGATAAATAATGTTAGTACTTATACACCACTTTACAACGAAATATAAAGTAAACTTTTCCTAGATAATACACGTTTATCTGCTTATTTGTTTAATATCAGCTACTACCGACTTCGTGCATACACTTATCCGTTTCAAGAAAATGGCGAAGATTCTGGACACAACTTTACTCGCAAAGATATTCACTTCAAAGACATAATAGACCTTTATTGTTTTGACCGCAGACTGCGTTCTCTTATTTTCAATGCTATTGAAAAAATAGAAGTGGCAGCGCGTACAAAAATCGTACAGGTATACGCCGAAAGCACAGGTGGTAGCCATTGGTACGATGATGAAAGTTTATATCGTTTCGGCTATGACGACCTAATAAAGCATATCGAAACAGATGTAAACCGCAGCAACGAAGATTTTATCAAGCACTACAAATCAAAATACGATAATCCTCCTATGCCGCCAAGTTGGATGGCACTCGAAGTAGTATCGTTTGCCACATTGAGCCGCTTGTTCCAATCCTTAAAGTTGGATTCTTGATATTATCAGTCCCGGAAGCGACTTTAAAAGAAATATCAAAGAATTGCTCAAATCCGATTATCGACTGCTTGACCTTAAAGATATGGGATTCCCCCAATACTGGCAATCGCTCTCCGTTTGGCAAGAAAAATAACAAACTCAGCGTTTTATACGCTATAAGCAAGCAGTTTTCCTTACCATGTAAGGAGTGCTAGGGGAGATAGACTGATACCATAGGACTTACCAACAAGTTGTATAAATCACGGCCAACAAAATACAGATCACGTAGGCACAAATATTAAATGCCTTATCCGTCTTGAACATTTCAGATGTCAACACGAGGGCCTTCGGGTCGTCATCCGTCTTGCAGGTGGCCAAGCTGACCATACCAATCGTTACCATCGTCAACAGGAACGTGTACATCATTTGATCGAGGAATGGCATTTCGATGGGCAGGAACTTCAACAACAACGCCACGGGAATAGAGATCAGCACTCCGGTTATTGCTCCCCGGTTCGTTGTCTTCTTCCAGAATAAACCCATCAGGAAGACGGCCAGAATACCGGGGCTCACTAATCCCGTGTATTCTTGAATATACACGAACATCTGATCGAAATTAGCCATCATGGGGGCAATCAAACCCGCGATAACCAAGGCCGCGGCTGCCGTGATTCGGCCCACGCTCACCAATTTTTTGTGAGAGGCATCCCGATCGATGTAAGGCTTATAAATATCCATCGTGAAAATAGTGGAAGTCGAATTGAGCATGGAAGCCAGTGAAGAAACAATAGCTGCCGCCAACGCTGCCAACACCAAACCTTTCAATCCCGTGGGGACAAACGTCCCGATCAGCCACGGGTAGGCTTTATCATTTCCTCCCGTCATCTCGAACATGGCTGTCACGGATGGGTCTTTGGATTCGGTGTACATCACGAAAGCCACGATTCCCGGAATAACCACGATTAAAGGCACGATCAATTTCAGAAACGCAGCGAAAGCAATACCTCGTTGAGCCTCTTTCAACGACTTGGCCGCCAACGTCCGCTGGATTATATATTGATTGAATCCCCAGTAATAGAGATTTGCCACCCACAAGCCACCGATAAGCACGGCAATACCCGGTAAGTTCTTGAATTCTGGATTATCTTTCGAGATAATCATGTGGAACTTATCTTCCGCCGTGTCTACAACGTGGTTAAATCCCTCCACGACGCCGCCACCGGGCAACACGTTATCCAAAGCGATCAGCGTGGTGATAACACCCCCGACGATCAGCAAGGCCACCTGAATCACATCCGTCCAAGCCACTGCCGACAATCCCCCGTAAATGGAGTATGCCGCCGCGACAAAGGCCAGCCCGACGATGGCTGGAATAAATAACTCCCCGTTACCCGTACCGATAATCGTATCAATGGCTTTTGCCCCCAAGAAAAGCACGGAAGTCAAGTTCACGAAAATAAACAAGGCGATCCAGAAAATGGCAAGGATGGTCTTCAGGTTCGTGGAAAAACGTTTTTCCACGAACTCGGGAATCGTGTAAAGTCCCTGCTTGATAAATATAGGTAAAAAGAATTTACCCACGATGATTAAGGTCAAGGCTGACATGAATTCGTAGGAAGCGATGGCCAAGCCCACGGCAAATCCCGATCCGGACATCCCGATAAATTGTTCGGCAGAGATATTGGCCGCTATCAACGAGGCTCCAATGGCCCACCACGGTAACGATTTACTGGCGAGGAAATAATCCTCCGTTGTCTTTTGCACGCCTTTCTTGCCTCTTGATACCCATAATCCCATGGAGATTATCATTAAGGCATACGCCCCGAAAATGAAATAATCCCAGAACTCAAAACTCGTGTTCAACATTTTTCCTATTGTTATGGTTTATACTTAGTATATCTTTCTTACCCCGTCACCAATATCCGCCACGTAAAACTCTGCATTCAACCCGACTTTATCGTGATACACGGAAGCCAGTTTCTCGATGAATTCCTGCACGTTGTCCTCCTTCACGAGGCTCACCGTACACCCGCCGAAGCCTCCGCCCGTGATCCGGGAACCCAGCACGCCCGGTAACTTTTGCCCCTCCTCGGCCAGTGTATCCATCTCGACACCGGTAACCTCGTAATCCTCTTTCAAGGATCGATGCGATTCGTTCATCAACTCCCCGAAACGCACCAAATCTCCCCTTTGCAACACATCAATGGCCTCGTTCACCCTGGCGTTCTCCGTGACGGCATGACGAGCCCGACGATAAACGGTTTCATCGGAAATCAGATGTCGCGCTCGTTCTAGCTCTTCCTCGCTCAAATCACACAGGTGTTTCACGTTCAATGCTTGATTTATATCGAGCAACGCTTGTTCACACTGGCTTCGTCGCACGTTATACTCGGAAGTGACCAGATCATGATTTTTATTTGAATTGGTGATCACCAATTTATATCCATTGAGATGTAGCGGAATCAAATCGTAATCCAACGTACCGCAATCCAGCGCGATCGCGTGTTCCTTCTTTCCCATGCCCACGGCGAACTGGTCCATGATCCCGCAATTCATCCCCACGAAGAGATTCTCTGCCCGTTGAGACATTTTCACCAACTCCACCACGTCCAGTCCGGCATGCAACAGATCGTTCAGCATAAACGCCGTCACCACCTCGATCGAGGCAGACGAAGACAAGCCGGCCCCGTTCGGAATATCCCCGAAGTACAAGATGTCAAAACCCCACGGGTTAAATCCTCGATCCGCGAATTCTTTCACCACGCCCAATGGATATTTTACCCATTCCGCGGGTTTATGCTCGAAAATAGTCGGATCACATTCCAGCCGGAAAGTTTGGTTCATACTGGCGAAAGCTATTTTCTGATCGTCCCGAGGAGTCACGGCCAGATAAGTCCCGAAACTCAACGCACACGGGAAAACCCGTCCCCCGTTATAATCAATATGTTCCCCGATCAAATTTACCCGCCCGGGAGCAAAGTACAGGTGTTCTACTGTTGTCCCGTAAATTTCTTCAAATCTTTTTTCCAACACGCCTGTATCCATTTTAAGTAATTTAGAATTTAAAATTTAGAATTTAAAATGGGGGCTAATGCCACATGTCTACAAAGTTAACGTATTTTCTTTTAAATTTTATATCCGACATGAATGAAAATTACGTTCTATTATCTATTTTTATGAGGCGATTAAAATCATAGATTATGGAACTGAAAGAATATATTCTCAAGAATGAATGCCTTGAAATTCACGTATGTAATCTGGGTGGAATTATTAAAAACATATTTGTACGCGATTGCAGATGGAAGCTCGTAGACGTGGTTTTAGGATTTGATACCCTTGAACAATATATTGACCCGGAGTACCGGAAGAATTATCCTTATTTCGGCGCGCTCATCGGGCGCTACGGCAACCGTATCAAAGGCGGGGAGATTACGATTGACAACACGACTTACACGTTGAACAAGAATGAAAAAGGGAATACCCTCCACGGGGGAACGCCCGGTTTCGACCAACGCCTGTGGGACGTGGAACAACCGGACGACGAACACCTCATCCTGCGTTACACAAGCCCGGACGGGGAAAACGGCTTTCCCGGCACGCTGGACGCGACGGTGTACTATTCCATTGAAAACAACGTGTTCCGGGTGGTTTACGAAGCCAGTTGCGATCAACCGACACACGTGAACCTCACGCAACACCCCTATTTCAATTTAAGACCGACCGACGAAAATATCGGGAATCACGAACTACGGCTTTATACCTCGCAATACTTGGAAATAACGCCCGATTTAATCCCAACGGGGACGGTGTTATCGGCGGATAAAAAACACGCTTTCAATTTCAACAAACCGCTTTTCCTCACCTTGCAGGAAGAGGGGTTGGATGATTGCTACACGTTCGAGAACCCGATAGAACCCCAACTCATGGCCGAATTGTCCCACCCGAAAAACGGGATCACGGTTACCATTCTGTCGGATTACCCGGGCTTGCAAGTTTACACGGGCCAAGAGATTAACGTGGCCAACGGAAAAGGCGGAAAGCACTACGGTCCTTATTCGGGAATTGCCCTGGAGGCGCAAATGCTTCCAGACAGTCCTCACCATCCTCATTTTCCTTCCACCCGTTTGAATCCGGGCGAACGGTATCGCCACAAAACGATCTACTCGTTTAACTGTTTCAGCGCGGAAGAAGACTACGGGGAGGAAATCGAGGGGTAAGCTGACAGATCTATTTTCGTTTGGTTTTCAAGAAAAACATGGGAATCACGGCCATCAACGCGGTTATGAAAGCCACGAAAAATACATCGTTAATACCACTGATATAGGCTTCCATATCCACGTGTTCGAGTATATATTGTTTCGCATAAGACACGGATTCCGCGTGTCCCAATCCACCATTCGACCTAAAAAAGCGACTTAACCCGTCCACCATGTTCGAATAAGTTTCTCCCGTGTAGGCAATCGTTTCGTGATAACGCTCCGTGTGGTATGTCTGGCGCTGGCTCAACAAATGGCTGAACATGGCTACCCCGAAGCTTCCCCCGATTTGCCGCACGATGTTCGTCACGCTTGATGCCTGTGCCATTTGCCGGTTGTCGATTTGCCGCAACGACACGTTAAGCAAAGGCGGGTAAAGGATTCCTAACCCGACTCCCCGCAAATAGAGACTAACCATAATGTACCACTTATCCGTGAGAAAGGAGAAGGAGTAGTTCATGTAAAAGCTGGCACACAACAGGAATAATCCCAGCACGATCACCACTTTCGGGTTCACCCACCGGGAAGCATTGCCCGCCAACGGGGATGCCACTGCCTGCAAAAATCCCACGGGCAGGAAGAACAATCCCGTCTGATAGGCCGAATACCCCAGTGAATCCTGCATGTACAAAGGGATTAGGAAGGTGCTCCCGAACATCCCGATCCCGAATATAAACACGATCAGGTTTGCCAGTGAGAAATTATGATCCTTGAAGATCTTGAGATTAATCATGGGATGTTTTACCGTCAATTCCGTGTAAAGGAATAACACGAAACTAACTACCGCCACCCACATACATCCCAACACCAACGGGCTGGACCATCCTTTCGTGTTCGTGCTTGATGTCACCTCGGACAACCCGTATAGGAATACGGGCAAAAATATGGCAGACGTGATAAAACCCGGTATGTCAAATTTTTGCCTCGTCCCCAACTTGTATTCCCGCTGCACGATCATCGTGTATATAATGCTGAATATTCCTATCGGGATATTCACGAAAAAGATATAATTCCAATTCAGGTTATCCACGAGATACCCCCCGATAAGCGGTCCGAAGGAGACAGAGGCTGCCGAGGCGATCGCCCAGAATCCGAGTGCCATACCCCGTTGTTCCACCGGGAAAACAGTGGTGACCACAGCCATCCCCACGGGCATCAGCAAACCACCCCCGATTCCTTGGAATATACGCCAGAATACCAGTTCCCCGATTGCCGTGGAATTGCCGCACATGAACGAACCGATGGTAAATACCGTCAGCGAGAAAATAAAGATTCGCTTGTAACCGAAACGATCGGATAACCACCCGGCGGCCGGAAGAATGGTTGCCATGGAAAGCATGTAACCGGTTAATATCCATTCGGCACTATTCATGGAGGCACCAAGTGTTCCCATAATCACGGGTAAACCCGTGTTGACGACCGTGGAATCAAGCACGGCCATGAACGTTGTCAACATGACGTTAAACAACACGAACCACTTGTAACTCCCGTTTCCTAACGGCGTAGCGGCAATAGCGTTCATGGTCGCTCCTTTTTGATTTTAACCGTCGCAGACATACCCGAAACCAGCTTTACCCGGGCCTTCTGCTCGTCGTCACCTTCCACTTTATCGATAGATATTTTCAACGGTATGCGTTGGGTTACTTTCGTGAAATTACCGGAGGCATTGTTCGGCGGGACAAGAGCGAACTCCGAGGCCGTGTTGTCCCCGATGTAATACACCCGTCCCTCGAAAGTCAGTTTATCGTACGCGTCCAACGTGAATTGAGCCTTCTGCCCGAGATAGATCTCCTTGAACTTCGTTTCCTCCAAATAAACTGCCACCCAAATATCTGTCGCCCGGTTCAAGGTCAATGCCGTTTGTCCCGCTTCAATCCGGTCACCCGGTAGTATCCAACGTTTCCCGATAATGCCATCTACAGGAGCCATCACCGTGCAGGCACTATGGTCAAGCATCAACAGCGTGTCACCCCGTTTCACGGTGTCCCCTTCCATCACGTACAGGCGAACGACCTGTCCCGCCACCGGGGCCGAAACACTCACTCGAAACGAGTCAAGATTTGCATCGTCCGTGCGGATATATTTCCTATAATCCAGCCACCATAGGACTGCAACCACGATTGCCGCAACAATAAAAACAATCAAGAATACGATTTTCCTCTTCTCCCCTTTACCGGGGACTGTTACTGTTGTACCTGCCATAGACCAAATTTAGTTTAGTTAGAATAAAAATATTCACCCTATAAACGTCAGAACAAGACATTAGGTTATAGTCCCCATGCCTAAAACAACAAAAACAAGATCATAGAAACACCTTGGATACTAGCTAGCCCAAGCCCACGATAAAAGGTTTATTTATTATTATTTTGAATCATTGCTTAATTTTATTAGTTTTGCAAAAAGCGATCGGTAATGGACATAGAAAAATTACACGGTACGGACCCTCGGTTATACCAACTCGTGGCACCGTTGGTAATGAGTATTCCCGTACTCCGGTACAATAACAACTATCCGTTTAAGACCTCCGCTCACCACAAATGGCTTGTGGCTACAGACAAGGGGGTGGTGCAAGGTTTCATGCCTATTGACATGAAGAGCACGGGCGCTTGTATTGATAATTATTACGTGTCGGGAAGCACTCCCTCGTTACTATCTGCCTTGATTGACTTCGCGAAAAAAGAATTTGCAGGGGAACAACCTCTTTTTGCCGTTTCCCACACTCGAGATGCAGAAACCTTCAAGACAAACGGTTTTATCGTTTCAAAAGAGTGGAAATTGTATATAAAAATGGTATATCCGCCAGCTTATGAAAATAAAAAAAAGCGTGTATAATGTCGTGCAAAACCGACTGGAACGAATCTTTTCCGATTTCGATAACGTGTACGTGTCTTTCTCCGGTGGCAAAGACAGCGGGGTTTTACTGAACCTTTGTATTGACTATATCCGTCAGCATAAGCTCAATCGAAAACTGGGCGTTTTCCACATGGACTACGAGGTGCAGTACAACGAGACGATCCGGTACGTGGACCGCACGCTCGCAGACAACGCGGACTTGCTGGAAGTTTACCGGGTATGTATCCCGTTCAAAGTCTCCACCTGTACCTCCATGTACCAGCGTTTCTGGCGCCCGTGGGACGACAATCTACGAGAACTATGGGTTAGGGATATGCCCCAAACATGCTATCGCAAAGAAGATTTTGATTTTTACACCGAACAGATGTGGGACTACGATTTTCAAGTCGGGTTCGCGGAATGGTATCACCGGAAGAAAAATGCCCGGCGCACTTGTTGCCTCATCGGGATTCGCACGCAGGAAAGTTACCACCGCTGGCAAGCCATCCACCGGGATAGGAATTACCACAGTTACAAGCACCTGAAATGGACACGCAAGGTAACGAGAAACATCTTCAACGCTTACCCCATATACGACTGGCTCACCACGGATGTCTGGACGGCCAACGGAAAATTTCAATGGGACTACAACCACTTGTACGATCTTTACTACCAAGCCGGGGTGCCTCTTGAAAGGCAGCGAGTGGCTAGTCCGTTTATCTCGCAGGCCCTTTCCAGCTTGAAGCTCTACCGGGCCATCGACCCGGATACGTGGGGTAAGATGATCAGCCGGGTCAACGGGGTTAATTTTACCGGGTTATACGGGGGAACATCCGCCATGGGCTGGCAAGCCATCACCCTACCGAAGAACATGACTTGGTCGGATTACTTCAAATTTCTCCTTTGCACCCTACCGGAAGAGGCAAGGGAAAACTACTTGCACAAGCTCTCCGTGAGCATGGAATTCTGGCGAAACAAAGGTGGTTGCCTGGCAGAAGAGACCATCGCCAAGCTCCGACAAATGGGAATCCCCATCACGGTTAGTGAATCGACAAATTACAAGACAGATAAAAAGCCCGTGCGCATGGATTATCAAGATGATATACATATCCCGGAGTTTAAAGAACTCCCCACGTTCAAGCGTATCTGTATTTGCATCTTGAAAAACGATCACGCCTGCAAATACATGGGATTTTCCCCCTTGAAAGCCGAACGAGAACGCCGGGCTAAGGTTATGCAAAAATATAAATCTATCATAGAGTCTTATGGAAGAATATAAAAGTCCCGTGTACAACGTTATTGCCGTCCCGGTTGACAAGGTGGTGGCCAATACCTACAACCCGAATGTCGTCGCTCCCCCGGAAATGAAGCTATTGGAACTATCCATCTGGGAAGACGGTTACACGATGCCCTGTGTCTGTTACTACATTCCGGAAAAGGATATTTATGAACTCGTGGATGGTTTTCACCGCTATAAAGTCATGAAGACCTCCCAACGTATCTTCGAACGGGAAAAAGGGTTACTCCCGGTCGTTGTCATCAATAAAGATATTTCCAACCGTATGGCCTCTACTATCCGGCACAACCGGGCAAGAGGAACACACAGTATCGAATTGATGACGGAAATCGTGGCCGAGCTGACCAAAGCCGGAATGTCCGACAGTTGGATCATGCGCAACATCGGGATGGATAAGGACGAGTTGCTCCGTTTAAAGCAAATCTCCGGCCTAGCAGAGTTATTTGCCGACAAGGAATTTAGCTTGACAGTAGATGATTGAGGCTAAATTAATTCGTTTTCCATTCCCCGATATTTCTTTCTTTCGGATCGAAATTGACTCCGATTTTCACAAGTTTCCGACCATCGACAGTATAGGGGATGAGATAACCCCGATCGTCTATCTGTGCAAGGGCTTGTTCTGCACTGCCGTCTAGCTTGAACTCGAAGACATAAATGTAGTCGGCAGTTTTCACAACAGCATCAGCCCGTCCTTTGGCACTTCGTATTTCAGCCTCGGAGAATTGTCCCATGAGCTTGAAAACGAGATAAAAGATGGTCTGGTAATAACGTTCAGTACGATCGTTCAACTCATAAGAGATTCCGGCAAAAAAAGCTCGCAGGCGAGCGAGGAAGGCATTGGGATCACCCGATTCCAACTCATGGATAAATTTACCAATATAGAAACTCGTGTCTGTTTCCTTGACTGGAGTATAAAATGGAGTAACAAAGTTGAGAAACCCATACTTTACTTCCTCATTGGGAAAACCGAGAGTGTATATCTGGAAACGTTCATCGTATTTCTTAATAGTCAAATAACCACTTTGGTAAATCATGGGAATTGGATTGTTGATGTCAGTCCGGTCATCAGTAAGGGATGCGGCAGAAACCTCTATACCATCGAGTTCACGTAAATCGAAATCTGTCTTTTTCAAGATTTCAACAAGAAAAGTGGGAGTCCCGCTAGCAAACCAGAAGTTATCGAACATGGTCGTGTCAAACACATTAAGTATACTAAACGGATTATAGACACCTACCCAATCTCGGTAGTTAAAATGATACCCGTCGTACATACGGGTGAGACGTTCCATGCAAGCCTCCCCGTCAAGGTTGTTTGCCTCGGCCAGAGACTTTAACTCCGGGGTAAAGTTTGCTCGAATCTCTTCACTGGTAAGGCCGCAAAGCGTGGCGTACCGGGGATCGAGACTAATATCTTTAAGTTGATTGAGATTACTGAATATTCCCATCTGTGCAAACTTGGTTACCCCGGTAATGAAAACAAGGCGTAACCACGGGTCAGCACTTTTCAACACGGAGTAGAAAGCGGTCAGCGTATCACGGAAGGCTTTTTGCAAAGTCTCATCATGAAAACTGTTGAGCAAAGGTTTATCATACTCGTCAATCAAGACAACAACCCCCCGTCCGGTTTTCTCGTACGCTTTTCGAATGACTTCCATGAAACGACCGGAGTGAGTAATCCCCTTGCCTCCGGTTTCATAAATCTCTTCCCAGTGAAGCAACTGCCGTTCCAACATATCGTGTAATCGGTCGGGAGAATCGTATTTTTCGGCATTCAGGTCGAGATGCAGCACGGCATGAACGTTCCACTCCGTTTCCAACTTTTCAATGGCAAGTCCCTTGAAAAGTTCCCGTTTGCCTAGAAAATAAGCCTCCATCGTTGAAAGCAACAGACTCTTACCAAAGCGCCGGGGACGGCTGAGAAAATAGGGCTTACCCATAGTCGCAAGACGATAGACAAACTCTGTTTTGTCTACATACATGAAATCGTTTTGACGAATGTATTCGAAACTCTGTATGCCAATAGGCATCTTACGAGGAAAGGATAATGCTTGATTCATAACCGTTCTGTTTGCTTTTATTTAGACAAAGTTACGAAAAACTTAGTTACAAAGTTCATAAAGTTTACAAATCCTCAAAGAGGAGGAATCTGTAAGACTTTATCAAACCGTTTCAAAGTATTTCATCAACTTGTCGTGAGGTACGGAGACACAGATACGGGAATAATCTTTCGCGTACTCTTGTCGGGTTTTCGTGAAGAAAGAGAGTGATACCGCACCGATATAATGTTTCAGTAGCTCTTCCTCACTACGATTCACGATCACGAAGATACCCCGCGGTGTGGTTCCATGATAAAACTCTTCAGCCAACAAACCTCTTCCCCGCAAATACTCGATATTTAAAGCTATATCCCGGGTGGTACGTTCTTTAAATTCAGTCACGGCCTTTTTCCCCTCCGGCGTTGTCAGTAAACGCAATACAAGTTCCTGTGCGAAACCGTTAATTCCATTCGTGTTATACATTACTCTCACCTCCAATTCATCATGCAATTCCTTGTTACACGTGTGGATAAATCCAAGTCGTTGTCCGCTTAAACCGACCGACTTACTAAAGCTCTCGGTAATAATCACGTTATCCAAGTTCATCAGATGCGTATAATAATCGTCCGAAGCATCCATAAACAACCGACGATAAGGACAATCATAAAAAATCACCACTCCGGCATCATTCAACACCCGAATGATGTTCAACTGTTCTTCGTCATCGTGCTTGTCTCCCAACGGGTTACTCGGATCGCTGATCAGCACGGCATTTCCCCGTAGACGATCGATCATAGAGAGTAAATCCGACTGACTGTCATATCCTTCGCTCTCCACGGAACGAATCTTGAGCATCTTGAAATAACATCCCCAATAGTACGAGGGCAAGAATAACTTTCCGATATTCACGGTCTGTGCCACGAGATCAAGGGCATGCATCCCTCCTGCCGTGATCAGTATATTATCCGGTGAAGACTTCCCGGCAAAGAACTCCTCGTTAATCGCCACCCGTAAGTCCGGACGTCCGGCCCCATGCGGGTAGACTTGAATCTCCGGAGAATTAAAGTCGATCGATTTCACGACTTCTGTCAAGTCGATATTTACCACTTGGTTCACACCCCTATTCAACGGCAAATACTCTTTCCCATTCTTCCGGGAAAGTTCTTTCAGCGTCTCCCCGATTTGCACGATACGGGAAAGAGCGGCCCCACTCTTATTTATTTTCATCGCAATCCAGCGTTTTAATTATTATCTTGTTTTAATCGTTCATTTATCAAATCTTTATACTCGTAATAAAGATCTTCAAGCAAAGGCATTTTCTCGGCAAAGAACGCGTATATCCGCTCATGATCTTCCACCCGGTAAAGATTCACTCCCGGCAATTCAAAATAAATAGCACTGATCTCCTGTCCTTCAACACCCCAATACTCCTCTTCCCATTTCAAATCGTCACCACACTCTGCCCGAAATAATGTCTGGTAAGAGAGCATACACTCATACACCTCAAATCGACGCAATTCGTTCTTATGATCTATCTGAAACAACACGAGAGCTTTCTCCCGATCCACGTAAAACTTCAATTGCGTAGATCGTATTTTTACCCCCGTCAGCACCCATTTCCGGTAAATATGTTTCCGTTTGCAATAACGCTTGAAACCATCCCAGAACTTTACTCGCATCTCTTTTGCCTCTTCTTTCGTGAACACTCCTTACAATTTAAACGTTCATATTAAAAAACATCATTCACGTCAATCAACGGGAAATGCTTTACATCTTAATTACAAGTAGAAATATAATCCCATCTAATATAGGTCTGTTTTAACTTTCCTCTATTTCCGATCATCCAGTTCGTTTGACTTACCACCTCGGAAGGCCATCCCTCTGGAAAATATTTTATTCGAAAATAAGTATTCAAAACCGCCTCATCTTTCACCTGCTTGTCAAATTCCTGCTCAAAATTAGAAGTTAACTCATCATTTCCCTTCACGCCTTGCATCAGCGCCCGAAGCAAATCTTTAACCTCTTCCCGTGGAATGTTATTATTTACATCAAACACCAATTCATAATCGCCCGTCTCGGCATCATATTCGACCGATGTATAAGAATCCGATGCATATTGATCTTCCGTGGCCTCCTCACTCGTTTGTGTCTGTCCCAATTCATAGGAATAACCATGGCATTGAAACAGTAATTCCAACTCCTCCACATATCCCTTCACCAATTCATCCATATCCACGTATTTCAAATAAGAAGTCATATCCAAACCGATCATTCGCAAACTATCCATGAGTGGCAACTGCATCAATTCATCACATGCCTCCTTGAAAAGGGCCTTTGCTTGTTTCTTTATCCCTTTCAAATTATCGTATCGCAAAATCTGCCCACACTCATCCGTGCGGAAACGAATGGTTGTGCCAACCAGCTTTTCACTCAACTTACGAACAAGCTGATTTTGGAAATCACCTATTTCAGAAGAGACTGTCGAGTCGCCTTCAAATGCCAAGAAACGGTATTCCATCGCGTATCCCTTCTTTGTCGAATCCGTAACCGTAACCATAA
This sequence comes from Butyricimonas faecalis, assembly GCF_003991565.1. Taxonomy (NCBI): domain Bacteria; kingdom Pseudomonadati; phylum Bacteroidota; class Bacteroidia; order Bacteroidales; family Odoribacteraceae; genus Butyricimonas; species Butyricimonas faecalis. Next base: position 2,095,362 of record NZ_CP032819.1, read on the forward strand.
CTTTTGTCCACACGCCGGATGTCCTCACCGTGTCCTCGCCATTCACACTCCATTCCGCCTCACTAATCCAGTAAACAAGTGTATCGTGTTTATTAAAATAGGCAATCACAGCTAGAGTCGAATCTATATCCTCCACCTCTTTCGTTGTGCTAAATTCAGTTTGTGCCGGAATAAAAGAGTAAAAGAAAAAGGCACAAATACCCATCCATACAATCAATATTTTTTTCATCCTTTCAAGTATTACAATAATTATACAAAATTACATCCCAGCAATAATTCCTGCAATATGTTACCCCTAAAATTTATTTATTTATCCAAATCCCGCCATTATTTCACAAGTTCTTTCTATATTTGTCTTAATGATAACATTGCTAGTTTGATTTTATGAATCCATTGAAGTATGCTGACATTAAAATACTATCAAGATAAAATCGAGGCCGGATGCGATGAAGCCGGTAGAGGATGTCTGGCAGGACCGGTTTTCGCGGCCGCGGTAATCCTCCCTGAAGACTTTTCCAACGAAATGCTCAATGACTCGAAACAACTCTCCGAAAAGAAACGGGAGGAGTTGCGCACGATCATTGAACGGGAATCCTTGGCATGGGCCGTAGCCAGCGTGGACAACAACGAGATCGACAAGATCAACATCCTCAATGCCTCCATCGAAGGGATGCACCGGGCTCTGGCGCAATTAAGAATCACTCCGGAACACATTCTGATTGATGGCAACCGATTCAAACCCTACCGGAATATCGAACACCATTGTATCGTAAAAGGGGACGGGAAATACATGGCCATCGCGGCAGCCTCCATTTTGGCCAAAACACACCGGGACGAATACATGAAAAAATTGCATGACAAGTATCCCGTTTACGATTGGATCAGCAACAAAGGCTACCCGACTAAAAAACATCGGGCAGGCATTTTACTCCATGGTATCACCCCTTACCATCGACAAAGTTTCACGTTGCTCGACCCGCAATTAAAACTGGATTTCGATCATTAAAAATAACAAATGGTACAATAGTTGTTACACTTTGTAGTGTGGATCAACTTTTAGTTTTTAACTTATAACTTTTAACTTAATTCTATGCCCGTAATCAATTCCATCATATCCATGTTCTCGAGCAAAAGATTAGCACAAATCGATTTCTTCAAAGAAAATCCGATTCAAGTGCAACGAGACACGTTGGTTGAATTACTTCGCAGAGCTGCCGAAACGGAATACGGACTAAAATACGATTTTAATTCTATTCTGACGGCCGAACAATATCGGGAGCGCCTTCCCATCATTCATTATGAAGAGCTGGCGCCCTATTCCGAACGATTAATGAACGGCGAGCAAAACCTTCTATGGCCGGAACCCATCACGTGGTTTGCCAAATCGTCAGGAACAACTGCTGCGAAAAGCAAGTTTATCCCGGTCAGTAAAGAATCTTTGGAAAACTGCCATTTCCGGGGTGGTAAAGATGTAATCTCCATATTCAACAAACTTTACCCGGAGGCACAAGTATTCAACGGAAAGACCTTAGCCCTAGGGGGAAGTAGCGAAATATCCAAGACGAACAACAATTGTCGCTACGGAGACTTGTCTGCCATACTGATTTCCAATACCCCGTTTTGGGCCAACATGATGAAGACTCCCGACCAATCGATCATGCTCATGAGTGAATGGGAAGAGAAGATCGAAAAGATATGCGACACCACCATCAAAGAAGATGTACGCAGTCTCGCGGGAGTACCCTCTTGGTTTCTCACGCTCATCAACCGGATTTTGGAGCGCACGGGCAAAAGCAACCTTCACGAAGTATGGCCCAACCTGGAACTGTTTATCCACGGGGGCATAAACTTCACCCCCTACCGGGAGCAATACAAACGCTTGTTGCCCGATCCGAAAATGAAATACATGGAGACCTACAATGCATCGGAAGGCTTTTTCGGGTTACAAGATGACCCCAACGACTCGTCCATGCTCCTGATGCTGGACTATGGTGTTTACTATGAATTTGTGCCGATCAGCGAACTGGCCAAACCGCATCCCCGCGCACTTCTTCTGGAAGAAGTGGAAACCGGTGTGAACTATGCGCTTGTCATCTCCACCAACGGAGGACTTTGGCGCTACATGATCGGAGACACGATTATGTTCACCTCTACCCGCCCCTACAAATTCAAAATCACGGGAAGGACAAAGTTATTTATCAACGCTTTCGGGGAAGAACTGATCATTGATAACGCCATCGAGGCTTTAAAACAGACTTGTGAGAAAACCGGAGCTACGGTCACGGCATTCACGGCAGCCCCGGTCTTCATGGATAATGGTAAAAAAGGAGCCCACGAATGGATTATCGAATACGGTACTCCACCCGCGGACTTGGAAAATTTTGCCGATATTCTCGATTCCGAACTAAAGAAAGTAAACTCAGACTACGAGGCCAAACGTTATAAAGATATGTCTCTTCAGCGCTTGATTCTTCATGCAGCACGACCCAACCTCTTCACCGACTGGCTGAAAGAAAAAGGGAAACTCGGTGGACAGAATAAAGTACCGCAGCTATGGAACGACCGTACGCATATTGACGAATTACTAAAAATGAATTCATGATAAGATTCAAATAATAAATTTTTCACAGATAAAGCAAATTCACACACATATGAGAAAAACAACTATTTTAATGATGATCGCCGTGACGCTTGGTTTCTCCGGCTGTAAAAGCAATAACGGTGACAAAGCGCAACTGACGGCCAATGAATGGCAATTGAAAGAGATGACAACCACAAAGGGGAAAACCGCTCTTCCGCAACGAGTTCCCACCCTTATGTTGACCGACACCAACACGATGTACGGCTTCTCCGGATGTAACCGATTTTTTGGGAAATATTCCACGAAAGGGAATACCATCAAGTTTGAACCGGGCGGAAGCACCATGATGGCTTGTCCGGATCTCCAGTTCGAGGGCGAGTACATGCAGACGTTGGCCACTATGACCTCGTACAGCATTGAAAACAAAGAATTGAAATTAACGGACAAAGACCGGAAACAAACTCTCGTTTTCGTGCCTAAAACAGAAGAAGAAATCATCGGTGTCGCAAACGACGCTCACGGATGTAACGGTGCTGCAGGCTACACTTGGTCTGAAGCTAGAAAAGACTGTATCCGTTTGTTTGAATCTGGCATTCGCATGAACCCGATCAACGACCCGCAAGCCACGCTTTCCACGTTCATCGTGTTCTCAACCGACTCCACGTTGGCAGAAATATTCATTCCCGACATGGAAAACCTCCCGTTACTGAACAGACGCGAACTACCGGGAGGCGGTTATGCTTGGAACGTGGAGGACGATGATACCTATAACGTAAGACAAGTAAACGGACAATGGATCATCGAACAACGCGGAGAAACATTATACACCGAAACCCCAGAAAGCGTGGTCAACATGATATTCCAAGGTGGTGATGGCAAAACCAAAATGTTATACCAAGTAGAAATCACCTTCTATCCCGCGGAAGAACTGGCGGTTGTGAAACTTGACGACCAAACATACGAATTATCGCAACAACGCATGGCTTCCGGTTTCATGTACAAAAAGGATCAAGTAAGCTTGATTGGAAAAGGGGAAGAGGCGGAACTAACCCTTCCTGACGGGAAAGTATTGAAACTGCATGCAAAGAAGTAGTTATAAAAAAGGGACTCGCAATGAGTCCCTTTTTTATAACTTAATAATCAACACCGTCACGTAAGCCGAAACCCCTTCTTCTCTCCCCTCAAATCCCAACTTCTCCGTCGTGGTAGCCTTGATGGTAATCTCATCTACATCAATCCCCATGATTTCAGACAAACATTCCCGCATCTCCAAGGTACGCATTTTGATTTTGGGCCTTTGCAGGCATACCACGCAATCAATATTACCGATAGCAAACCCTTTGTCCTCGATCATGTCGATCACTTTCTTCAACAGAATTTTACTATCAATTCCCTTGTAAGCGGGGTCCGTATCCGGGAAATATACCCCGATGTCATCCAATCCGGCAGCACCCAGAAGTGCATCACATATCGCATGAATCAACACATCCCCGTCCGAATGGGCTACACACCCTTTTTCATGTTCCAGTTTAATTCCTCCTAGCCAAAAGTCCAATCCCGGCTCTAAGCGGTGGATATCAATCCCTATACCTGTTTTTATTTTCATCGTAATTGTATTAATCTTCTGCAATATTAATGAAAAAACCGCTCGGTCATACCCCTGAAGCCTAAAATCTAAAATCAATACCTCCAAAATCGTTTCAGGGTTCATTTATTTTTATAAATTTGTCACTCTGATCGGATATTATGAAAAAATGAAAGAGCTCGAACTAATATATAACTCTTTTCTGGCGGGTAGCCGGATTACAACAGACTCTAGAGAGGTAAAGGATGGAGATATATTTATCGCCTTGAAGGGTGAAAATCATAACGGTAACACTTTTGCAGCGAAGGCGGTGGCCCAAGGAGCGAAACACGTCGTCATTGACGAAGTTGCCTACAACACGGCACCCCAATGCGTACTCGTTCCCGACACCCTGCAATTCCTGCAACAATTGGCGAACCATCACCGCCGGAAATTAAATATTCCTATCTTGGGAATCACTGGCACAAATGGAAAAACGACTACCAAAGAATTGTGTCACGCCGTTCTTTCTCAAAAATATAACACCATTGCCACAAAAGGCAATTTAAACAACCACATCGGAGTACCCCTCACGTTGTTAAGCATGGATGCCTCCACGGAATTCGGCATCGTGGAGATGGGGGCCAATCATCCGGGGGAAATAAAAGAACTATGCAAGATCGTTGAACCGGATTACGGTATCATCACGAACATCGGATATGCCCACTTGGAAGGGTTCGGAAGTTACGAAAATATCATCCGAACCAAAAGCGCCCTTTACGAAGTCGTGAAGGAAAAATCGGGAATTTTATTCGTAAATGGAGAAGACAAATTACTATGCCAATTATCAGAAAATCAGAAAAGATACACCTACGGCATAGATGGTCATTTCACGAACGGGGAAATCGTTCAGACCACCCCTTACCTCGTGTATGCACTGAAGACCCACCACGGACAACTATATATCCGGACGAAGCTCATCGGGGGATATAACTTTGATAACGCCATGGCTGCTACCACGGTAGGAATGTATTTCAATATCGATCCTTTGCAAATACAAGCCGCCATCGAGGCTTATACCCCCTCTAACCTTCGCTCGCAACTACTGAAAACAAATCGCAACACGATCATCTTGGATGCTTACAACGCCAACCCAAGTAGTATGCAAGTCGCCATCTCCAATTTTGCAGAAATGAAGGCAGACAACAAATTACTAATTATCGGGGAGATGCGTGAACTGGGAGCCATCTCCGAGGAATCCCACAAAAACATCGTGGAGCTCATGAAGAAAAACCATTTTCCCCAAGTATTCCTCGTGGGACCGAGTTTTGAAACCATTGCAAATAACTATACCTTTACGCGTTACTTTCCCGACACGGACACGCTGATCGAGTATCTCAAAGTGCACGAGATCCGCCATGCTTTTATTCTGATAAAAGGTTCGAGGGGAAACAAATTGGAAAGGATTACAGAATATTTATAAAACAATAGACCATGAACGACAGAGTTGTCATCATACCGACTTATAACGAGAAAGAGAATATCGAAAATATTCTTCGTTATGTTTTTAAATTGGAACCAAAGTTTGATGTGCTCGTTATAGAGGACAACTCTCCCGACGGCACGGCTCAAATTGTCAAACGTCTTCAATCCGAATTCCCGCAACTTCACATGATCGAACGTAAAGGAAAGCTGGGACTCGGCACGGCCTATATCACCGGATTCAAATGGTCATTGGAACACGGGTACAATTACATCTTCGAAATGGATGCCGATTTTTCCCATAATCCCGATGATCTGATTAAACTGTATCACGCCTGCAAAAGTGGGGAAGGCGATATGGCAATCGGCTCCCGTTACGTCACAGGTGTTAACGTCGTGAACTGGCCTATGGGACGAGTACTCATGTCCTATTTCGCCTCCAAGTACGTGAGATTTATCACGGGCATGAAAATACATGACGCCACAGCCGGATTCGTTTGCTACACCCGGAAAGTTTTGGAAGCCATTGATCTCGACAACATCCGTTTTAAAGGCTATGCCTTCCAGATCGAAATGAAATTCACGGCATGGACCATGGGATTCAAGCTGAAAGAAGTTCCTATCATCTTCACCGACCGTACCCTCGGTACATCCAAAATGAGTGGTGGCATCTTCAACGAAGCCTTTTGGGGAGTTATCACGATGAAACTCCGGAGCCTGGGAAAACGTAAGAAAATTAAAAATTAAGGAGGAACTGGTAGCTATGCCAAAGACGGTGAGCATTTCAGTCCTCCCCCTGTGCAAGGGGGAGCCAGAGGGGGTAGTTAAAGCGTCAGCCCCATGCGGCCGGAATCTAAAATTTAAAATCTAAAATCTAAAATCAATATGCGTTTATTATTTCAAGGTGGAACCATCGTAAATGAAGGGAGAGCCTTCAAGGGAGACCTCTTGATTCACAACGATCGTATCGAAAAAATCATAGAAGGTAAGCTAGATGCAGTCCCCGGAGACATCAAAATTATTGATGCCACGGGAAAATATATCATACCGGGAGTGATCGACGATCAAGTACATTTCCGCGAACCCGGACTCACACACAAAGGAGATATCCGGGAAGGTAGTCGGGCGGCAGCTGCAGGAGGTGTGACCTCTTTCATGGATATGCCTAACGTGAAACCTCCCACCGTAACCAACGCGTTACTCCGGGAAAAGCAACAGATAGCCAAGGAGAATGCGGCTGTCAACTATTCATTTTACCTCGGTGCCACTGTTGATAATATCGAGGAAATTAAAAAGGTAGACCCACACACAACCTGCGGAATCAAAGTATTTATGGGTTCTTCCACGGGAAACATGCTAGTGGACAATCGGGAAGCCTTGGAAAAAATATTCGCAGAATCCCCCATTCTTATCGCAACCCATTGTGAGGATTCGCCCACGATAAACTGGAACCTGGAACTCTACAAGCAACAGTACGGGGAAGACATTCCTCCGTTCTGCCACCCCTTAATCCGTAGTCGAGAGTGTTGCTACACCAGCTCTTCGCTGGCTGCCGAGCTGGCACGCAAGTACGGTAGCCGCCTGCACATTCTTCACTTAAGCACAAAAGAAGAACTGGAATTACTGGATCAAGGGCCCCGCACTCAAAAACATATCACCGGAGAAGTATGCGTTCATCATCTTTGGTTCAACGATCAGGCCTACCACACCAAAGGGAACCTCGTCAAGTGGAATCCTGCCATCAAAACCGAAGAAGATCGTCAAGCCCTGTTGCAAGCCTTGAATGACAATCGTCTGGACATCATCGCCACAGATCACGCCCCCCATCTTCCGGCAGAAAAAGCCGGAGTGTACACCCAATCAGCCAGCGGAGGCCCGATGGTGCAACACTCGCTGGTTGTCATGCTGGAACTCATGGAGAAAGGTCAGATCACGCTTGAAAATATCGTGGACAAAATGTGTCATGCACCCGCCGACATTTTCCATGTCGAAGAAAGAGGCTATCTACGGGAAGGTTACAAAGCAGACATTGCCATCTTCGAAAAACACCCGTGGAGGGTAAAGAAAGAAAATTTACTCTACAAATGCGGTTGGTCTCCCCTCGAAGAAATGTCCTTTACCTATCAGGTAAGCATGACACTCGTGAACGGGCAAATCGTGTACGATCATGGAAAGATCAATGACCATGTGCGCGGGGAAATGCTGACATTCTATTAACCTACAAAATAAAAAGCACACAAGCCGCGATAAATAACAAAAACAACACGTTCCCCAACCAACGGGTCCGGTGTGAAATAAAATATTGGGTAAACATATAAGATAACGGGATCGCTGTAATCAAGGTGATCCCGTGACAATTAAACGGGATGAAAAACAACGAACTCCCCACGAATAGCAGCATCGATAACATAGACAACATCCCGCGCCGCTGCGCCACAATCGCCATCGGATAATTTACCACGACATTATACAAGGACACAATGATCAGCACACCGATCACCACAAAGGCGACCATTTTCTCTGGCATGATTTTCCAAAATACTTGCCCGCCCATCAATGCCTGCACGAACACATTCGGTAACGTCGCCAACCGATCGGTCAGAAAATAATAGCACCCCGTAAAGAATAGTGCAGAAAATATACCAATAAACAATGCCACCAAATCCTTCAACGCCGCCCTTCCCGAAAAAGGGAGGACGATAATCGCCCATACAATTAACATGATCAATTTCGGACAAAGCAAAACCGCTAGCGCAGAAAAAAGTCCGAAGCCAAACACAGGAGCATTAGATTGCGTGTTCACGATGGCCGACTGCAAACGATCCACCGCCAACACGACACACAGGGCCGCCACCAAATAATTACTCACCCCGTAACGACAGATCACACCTATACATAGCAAAGCATAAACTACCGCCGGGAGAACCGTAATTTGGGATAAAAACTTATACCTGTCCGCAACAAAAAATACTAGAAATGACAAGCACAGCAAAGCCAACACTCCGATTCCCTTCCACCCCAAACCGCCCTGTTCTTGAAAAGCCGGAATAGAAATAACGCCCAAATCCGAACAAACGGAAAAATCATCAGACCCGAAAGTAAAACGTAGAAAAGCGATTGCTGCCAAAATAAATGGCAGCAAATACAGCATATAAACCCTCTTGGTTTTTAAAATGGCGTTAAATCCCATCATCCGACCCTTTATAAATCAAAACCTATATCCCTTCTGAAATTCATCCCCTCGAAATGAATCTTAGCTACATTTTCGTAAGACTGAGCCAATGCTTCCCGCATCGTCTTTCCGAACGAGCTAACAGCAATCACGCGTCCCCCGTTCGTCACAACCTTTCCCTCGGCCAACTTCGTCCCCGCATGGAAAACGATACTTCCTTTCACGTCCGACACTCCCGTGATTTCTTTTCCTTTCTCGTAATCTCCGGGATACCCTTGCGAAACGAGCATTACGGTCGTACAAAAACGATCATCCAATTCGAATGCCGCCTGCTCCAATTCACCTTCGGCCATTGCCTTGAAAAGAGCTAAAATATCCGTTTTCAATCTAGGCATCACCACCTCTGTTTCCGGATCTCCCATACGCACGTTGTACTCGATCACGTAAGGATCACCCCCGACATTCATTAATCCGAAAAAGACAAACCCTTTATAGTCGATACCGTCCTTCTGCAATCCCTCAATCGTAGGGCGTACTATCCGCTCTTCCACCTTCCGATTGAACTCGTCATTAGCAAACGGTACAGGAGAAACGGCGCCCATTCCCCCCGTATTCAAACCGACATCGCCCTCTCCAATACGCTTGTAATCCTTGGCAGATCCCAATATCTTATAACTTTTTCCGTCTGTCAACGCGAACACGGAAAGCTCTATTCCTTTCAAATATTCCTCGATCACCACCTGATTCCCGGCCTTCCCGAACTTTCCTCCCAACATCAACTCCAACTCCCTCTTCGCCTCTTCCAGATTCTCCAATATAAGCACTCCTTTCCCGGCAGCCAAACCGTCTGCTTTCAGTACATACGGCGGTTTCAATGTTTCTAAAAAGGTAAAACCTTTCTCCAGATTGTCCTTCGTCACCGTCAAGTAACCGGCCGTCGGAATATGGTGACGGAACATAAATTCCTTCGCAAAATCCTTGCTACCTTCCAGAATAGCACCCGCTTTTCCCGGTCCCACAATCATCAGGTGAGCAAAACGAGCATCTGCCTCAAAATAATCTCGAACCCCCTCCACCAGCGGGTCTTCCGGTCCGACAACCAACATATCGATCGCATTATTTTCCACGAAAGTCGCCAACGCATCGAAATCCGTTACCTTAATATTTACATTCTCAGCTATCTCTGCCGTTCCGGCATTTCCCGGGGCAACATATAACTTTGTTAATCTTTCACTCTGATTTATTTTCCACGCCAACGCATGTTCGCGTCCACCGCTACCCAATAATAATACTTTCATCCTTTTTTAGTTACAAATTTACAAGTTACAGGTTACAAGTTGAATCCCGACACGTCCATCGGCAGGTGAGCCACTATTCCCAAGAACTTGTAACTTACAACCTGTCAACTTGTAACTCGGCCTTGCCGAATGTACAAAGATAAGGCTTTAGCATAAATCATAAATCATAAATCACAAATAAATTTGGAGTAATTGACAGATTTCTATAACTTTGTTAAAAATCAATGCCATGAACAGATACACCACCAATGGCGAAGAGGGAGAGATTCTCCCGAATTTACTCGGGATCACGGACGAGGAGACGCTTCACAATGCAGAGTTCGAAGGATTCTTGATGGCAGAAATCCTGTTCACGGAAAAGCTAACCCCCAAGACAAAATTTTCCGTCAAATATATCTGCGACATCCACCGTATGGCACTAAAAGAACTCTACTCTTTTGCCGGGCATTTCCGTTCTGTAAATATCTCTAAAGGTGGTTTCGTCTTCCCCGCCGGAAGATTCATTCCGGATAGCATGCGCATCTTCGAAGAAGAAATTCTTTCCCAGCTTCCCGACCGCTATACCAGCCAGCAGGATTTGATAAAAGACATCGCCAAGGTTCACGGTGAATTACTTTTCATCCACCCCTTCCGGGAAGGCAACGGCAGAACCTTCCGCATCCTCGCCAACCTCATGGCTCGAAAACAAGGGTACCCCGGCTTAAATTTTAAAAAGATTGATTTCAATGAATATATTATCGCTGTTCAGCAAGTCGCACGAAAAGACTACTCCAGAATGGAGCAGATCATTGCTTACACATTTTAAGTTTCAAATCCACCCGTTCCAAAATAGTATAAGCCGTTTCTTGGGAAATTTTTATCCCTTCCAATTGAAATGAAGCTATCATTCCTTGTAAAATCTCTTCCCTCTGCGTGGCGTTTTTCAGAAGCTGCGGCATCTTTTCTTTTATTTTTTCCATATTACAAATATACTACTTTCCTCCTTATTATCAAAGCAATTCTGCCACAAATTTCCCCCTTTTAACCAACCAACTGCCACAAGCAATCACCTCCACGTTTCCTCCACCGTGTAATTCAAAAAGCGATTAAAAGGTTGCATCAATAAAAGTCGTTCCACACACCGTTCGACCACATCCTCCCCTTCGAAAAATGAATCAGGAACATAATTCGACACCGTGTAAGATTTGTATTTCAACAACTCTCCCTCGGGAAAATCACTTGGGAAAGGAGCTGGAACCTTTTTCAGTTTCTCCCCCTCCAACACATAATACTTCTGAAATTCAGTGTCCCTGATAATCCCCGTAAACTCATCTATATTGTCATACACGTCTTTCCGCAAAGCCTTTAGCAACGACGGCTCCGGACACCAGATTCCGCCCCCGATCATACAATTTCCCGGCTCGATATGCACATAATACCCCGCCCGAGGACTTTGCTTACCACCCTTCACCATGTACGCCCCGATATGCGTCTTGTAAGGCTCTTTGTTTGGCGAAAACCGGATATCCCGGTAAATCCTAAAAATACAATCTTTTGCCATCAATCCGTCCACTTCCGGCTCTCTCACCGCTAATGCAGGAATTACCCGGTTGATGAAATCCTCATGTCCCGCTTTCACGGTCAAATACCACTCTTTATGTGCATGAAACCACTCCCGATTATTATTCTCCCTCAACTCTTTCAAAAAGCGAAACACTTCCGCCATTGAAAAGTTACCACCTTGCCGGCCACTATCTACAATTTTCTTCATTTTCAATCCCTTATTAATTTTAGATTCCCTCCTACGAATCAACGCTTTTCGTCAATCGTAATTCATACATCGTAAATGGATTAATTTTCAACTCCTCGGCACCCATTTCACCTCCTCCAATCCGCAATCCTTTGCCAACTTACGTCCTAGCACGAACAAGTAATCGGAAAGACGATTCACATACCGCACGATAGCATCCTCCACCTCAATTTCCTCACTCATATCAATAATCCGGCGTTCCACCCGACGACAAACCGTGCGGGCTATATGACAAGCCGACACCTCCGGTCGCCCCCCCGGTAACACGAAATATTGCAATGGTGGCAACTCCTCGTCCATCTTGTCTATTGCCCTCTCCAAAAAAGCCACGTCCTCGTCCGTACAAGGCAACTTCTTCTGCATATTACTCACCGTCGTGTCCGTCGCCAAGTTGGCCCCAACCACGAACAACACGTTTTGAATCTCTATCAACTGCTCCACATGCTCCGCGGCAATCGGGTACGACCGAATCATTCCCAAATGACTATTCAATTCGTCAACACCCCCGTAAGCCTCTAGTCTTACGTTATTTTTCGCGACCCGGGTTCCCCCGATCAAAGCCGTCGTCCCCTTATCTCCTGTTTTTGTATATACCTTCATGCTTATTTTAGATTTTAAATTTCAGATTTTAGATTTCAACCGCACACACCCCCACCCTCCTCATTCTAAATTCTAAATTCTACATTCTAAATTTTAAATTATCATATTATACCTTCCCTTCTGTAACCTCGTGTCAAAGAATACAATCCCGTACCACATCATATCGATCGAAACAGTTCCCTCCTGCCTCAACTGGCGCCATACCAACGAATTAAAACGCCCCTTATAAATATCTTTAACCACGATACATAAAGGACCTCGTCTTCGCGCTCGCAAAACCTCTTCCCAAGCTTCATCCCAGTCTTCCTCGAACGCTCTTCCCAAGAAAATCATATCGATCTCGCGACCTTTCAAATCTCCCGGTTTTACCTGTTCCGTGTACTCGGCCCCCGAACATGCACATCCCCCGTTCAACAATACCATCTGCTTCGAAACCGCCGCCAAATACATGGAGGCCCATGGCGACCGTTCCCCAACACACAGTACGTTCCGGTAAGAAAAATATTCTGCCAACCGAAAAAGTAAACGATACAATTTCCGCTCTTTCTCCCGAATGTTCCCCATCGCCTCGATCCGTTCGAAATCGTAATAAACCGCTTTTTCCTTTATCACATTCGTGATCAAATCAAAAACAAACGGAGAATGCACCCCGTACCCTCTTTTATGTCGGAAACGAATGGCATGTTTAAATCGTTGTTTTAAATAATTATACATCTCCCGGTAAACTGTCTGTCTGATTATTTATACCACGAAATTAAAATTTATTCCCGATATGCTCAACTAAAGTCATCTATTTTTTTTACTTTCGTTCGAGAAATGAACCACCGAAAATTTGCATTTTGGAACTGGCAGGACTGAACATAAAATTCATACCGGGTGTTGGGGAGAAAAGAGCCTCGTTGCTGGAGCAGGAAATGGGCATCCAAAGTTACGAGGACATGCTCTATTACATTCCCTATAAATACATCGACCGAACCCGCATCTACACGATTCGGGAGCTCACCTCAGACCTTCCTTATATTCAAGTAAAAGCCAAAATCATGAACCTCACGTCCGTCGGAGCAGGCAAACAGATGCGCATGGTCGCCACGGCTTACGACGGAACCGGGGAACTGGAACTCGTTTGGTTCACGGGTCACAAATACCTCGCCAGCCAGATCAACCCCGATAAGGAGTACCTGATTTTCGGCAAGCCCACCATCTTCAACCACAAGATGAATATCGTCCACCCGGAAATGGACCTGTATGAAACGAGTGCCAAGCAACTCGTGGGCTTCCAAGCCATCTACCCCACCACGGAGAAGATGAAAAAAAGTTACCTGACCTCCCGGCTGATCAACAAGATACAAGCGAATATTTTCAAAGCTATCAACGGCAGGATTCAAGAAACCCTCCCGGCATGGTTCATCAAAAAACACAACTTGATCTACCTGCACGAGGCCTTGTACAACATCCATTTCCCGGAAAACCCGGACATGCTCCGCAAGGCCCAATACCGGCTTAAATTTGAAGAGTTGTTCTACATTCAACTCAACATACTAAAACTGAAATTCAACCGCAAGGCAGCCTTCCAAGGTCATCTCTTTACCACAGTCGGGGATTATTTCAACGATTTCTACCACAATCACCTACCCTTTCCCCTAACCGATGCACAGAAACGGGTTATTAAAGAAATCCGCTCCGATTGCGGCTCCGGCAAACAAATGAACCGCTTGTTACAAGGGGACGTGGGTAGCGGCAAAACCCTTGTTGCCGTGATGTGTATGCTGATCGCCCTCGACAACGGTTACCAAGCCGCCATCATGGCCCCGACGGAGATTCTCGCCACCCAACATTACGAAACCATATCCGGGCTTCTGAAGGACACCCCGATCAGCGTCGGCCTACTAACAGGTTCCACCAAGAAAAAAGAAAGGGAAATCATTCACGAGGCCCTGTCCGACGGACGTCTGCAAATCCTGATCGGAACACACGCCCTACTGGAAGACGTGGTGAATTTTAAAAACGTGGGACTTGTTGTTATCGACGAGCAACATCGTTTCGGTGTTGCCCAACGAGCTAAACTGTGGCAAAAGAACACGATCCCTCCACACATACTGGTCATGACAGCAACTCCCATTCCCCGGACGCTCGCCATGACCCTCTACGGAGACCTGGATGTATCGGTGATCGACCAACTTCCTCCCGGCAGGAAACCCATCACCACGCACCACGCCTTTGAAACCAGACGCCTGCAAGTCTACAAATTCATCCAGAAAGAACTGGAGCTCGGCAGGCAGGCCTACATCGTGTACCCCATGATCTCCGAATCGGAAAAGATGGATTACCGAAACCTGGAAGAAGGCTATGAACACGTGATGAGTTATTTCGCTCCCTTGGGATATACGGCGGACATCGTTCACGGGAAACTCAAACCGGCAGAGAAAGAGGAACACATGAGGCGTTTCGTATCGGGAGAAACCCGTATTCTCGTGGCAACCACCGTGATCGAAGTCGGGGTGAATGTTCCCAACGCCTCCATCATGGTCATTGAAAGTGCCGAACGTTTCGGACTATCCCAATTGCACCAGCTACGCGGGCGTGTCGGACGGGGAGCCGAACAATCGTACTGTATTCTGATGACCTCCTACAAACTGTCTAACGAGTCCCGTAAAAGAATCGAAACCATGACCTCCACGAATGATGGCTTTGAGATTGCCGAAGTCGATTTAAAACTACGTGGCCCTGGAGACATCGAAGGCACGCAACAAAGCGGGTTAACGTGCAACTTGAGAGTTGCCAATCTCGGTAAGGACGGGCGTATCCTGAACGAGGCAGCTCAAGCGGCCACGATTATTCTGGAAGACGATCCCCTCCTGCAAAAGGAAGTGAATCAAACCTTTGCCACCCAAGTCAAACGTCTTTTCAAAACTAAAATCAACTGGCGATATATCAGTTAAACTCCATAAAAAAAGGACGCCCGAAGACGTCCTTTCATTATCTGAACCGAAAAAAATTAGTCGATAGCTGCAACAGCTTTCATCATCTTTTTCGTATTTTTCATCACCTTAGCCTTGTTCTGACCATCCATTAAATACCAAGATTCTTCTTCCGGGAAATATTGGAATTCAGCAACAGCAGCAGTCTCTTCACTAGCGACAACAACTTTATTCAAAGATTTTGTTACGTGATAAGGATGTCCGGCATACATAACCTGTCCCTCTTCAACATCTCCGGCTTTCATTGTTATCGGATTCTGACCACCCCAGAATTCAATAGAGTTAAAAATCAATGCATCACCCAAAGTACACAATTCGTATGCAGGAAGAATGCACAATCCCAAAAATACTAACTCATTCACAAATTTCTGGTTAGAAACTTGTCCGTTCCAATTATACAACTTGGAAGTCAAAGAGAATGAACCATAACATCCGGTGAAAGCGATTGATGATACGGCAATCATCGCAACTGCAATCATTTGATTAAAATTCTTTTTCATAACTCATGCTTTAAATTAATTTTCACAAAAGTATTTATTTTTTGTTACAAAAAACACTTCTAATCATTTTTTCTTATAGAATTTTTTCGGAGCAATCATTAATTCGGGGCGAAGCAGATTATCCAGCTCCTCCTTCGTCAACAATTTTTCTTCCAATACCAAGTCGTACACGCTTCTGTTCTCCGTCAAAGCTCTCTTGGCAATACGTGATGAATTTTCATATCCCAAAGTTGGATTCAAAGCAGTAACGATACCAATACTGTTCATCACCATATCCTTACAACGGTCAGCATTAGCTGTAATACCATCGATACACAAAATTCTCAAACGATCCATCACCTTGGTCAACATCTGCATAGAGTTGAACAAAGCGTAAACGATTACCGGCTCCATCACGTTCAATTCCAACTGACCAGCTTCAGCAGCCATCATTACGGTCGTATCATTACCAATCACGCGGAAACAAACCTGATTAACCACTTCCGGAATAACCGGATTCACTTTACCCGGCATGATAGAAGATCCCGGTTGCATAGGAGGCAGGTTGATCTCGTTCAAACCGCATCTCGGACCACTGGACAACAAACGCAAGTCATTGCATACCTTAGATAACTGAACGCAAAAACGTTTCAATTCTGAAGAGTAAGACACGCAAGCACCGGTATCCGGGGTTGCAGCAATCAAGTTCGGAGCCAGAACAAACTCTTCACCACTGATAATACGAAGTTCACGAGCGCAAATTTCCGCGTACTCCGGTTCTGAGTTAATACCCGTACCGATAGCCGTCGCTCCCATGTTCTCTACCAAGAACAATTTGGCAGCCTCGTTCAAACGCTCGATATTCTCTTCCAAAGTTACAGCATAAGCTTCAAACTCTTGTCCTAAAGTCATCGGCACTGCATCTTGAAGTTGGGTACGTCCCATTTTCAACACGTGTTCAAATTCTTTTGCTTTTCTTCTGAAAGAATCAACCAACAACTTAATTTCAGCAACTACTTCTTTATTGGTTAAAATGATTGCCAAATGGAATGAAGTAGGATAAGCATCATTTGTTGATTGAGAAAGATTTACATGATTATTCGGATGGCAATATTGGTATTCACCTTTCTGGTGTCCCAACAATTCCAAAGCACGATTGGCAACAACCTCGTTGATATTCATGTTCGTGGAAGTTCCGGCACCACCTTGAACCATATCTACCGGGAATTGATCTGCCAACTTACCATCGATAATCTCTTCGCAAGCTGCGGTAATCGCATTTGTAATATCAGCAGGAATCAAACCTAATTCAAAGTTTGCCTTCGCAGCAGCCCACTTTACCATAGCCAAAGCCTTCACGTAATTCGGGAACATACCGATTGTATACCCGCTGATACCAGCAAAATTTTCGATAGCTCTCAAAGTTTGAACGCCATAATACGCATCCATTGGCACTTCTTTATTGCCGAGTAAATCATGTTCTATTCTTGTCTTCATAACTTTATAGATTAATTATTTCCAAATACGTTTGAATCTCTTTCAAGTTTCATCCGATCGTTAATAACAATAACAACATGTCTCTTGTCCATAACAAACGACCTGAAGAAAATTAATCCGGCAAAGGTAAAAAAGTTAAAAGTAGAATACTAATTTTGAAGAAAAAAATAGAGCCTTATTTTATCCATGTTATATTTTTGTAAATCAATACAATACAAAACATTTCAACAAAATAAAGCTCGGGAAAAGGCTTTTTTCACAAACGTTTTCGTCTGAAAAAATATTTCTTAATTAAATTCTTCCACATCTGCATCCATGCCATCTAAAGGCTTCAAGTTAGATGGAAGCGGTTGCTCCGCATCATCCGAGAAATAAGGGAACACGTCCATGATATTTGTATCGGTCAGGGAACTGATCTCGAAAGGCACCACGTAAGTCGACAAACTCTTCTGCAAATTAACCAATGCCCTTTCAATATCCGCTCCTGCTACCAGATAATACTGATGGGATTTTTTCTCTTTACCACTAATCTGGTCCGCATCTATGATCGCCACTTTCGCCTTAAACCACTTATCATCATTCCCATCATTCGACTCCACCAACTCCGTGATATTCGATTTTTTCAACCCCACGATATAAAAATCACCTTGGATCATCTCCCGCAGATTTTCCGTAATCCGGCTCTCGGCCTCCGTGTAGGACATTGCATCTAACAAATACAACTCGGACATCTTTTTCTCTTTTCCATCCTCACCCACTTTCACGTATTTTACCTTCGCTTCAAACCAATTTGCTGTCATTTCTTCTCTATTTTTATGTGTTTAATTCTACAGCAAAAGTAAAATAATCTCCTCAAAAATTCCCTCATGGGAAAAATTAAATTGAACTTTTACTGAAGAGAAACTAAATACCGGAAATACATAAAGCCAAGAAAAGTCTATAAAATAAAAAACGAAGGTGTGCCAAAAACTCATTTTAACTCTCCCCCTGTTTATAGAGAGAATACTCCGAAGGAAGAGGGAGTTTGAATATGGAGTTTTGACACACCCCGTGCAATTATTATTTCACGATAATCGTAAAACAGTCATTCACATCTTTTGACCACCCTTCATTCCAAAAATTTAAAGATATACTATACCTGCCCCGAGGAATGTCATTTTCCACCGGAACAGAAAGAACGCCATTCCCTCGAACAGAAATACAAGCGGCTAATTTATCAGCATCTCCGCCTTCCGAAGTAATTGATTTCACTTGACACCAAATCGGATTACTTCCTTCAATACCTTCAATTGGAGTACTAGTCCAAGGCATACCATACGTCACCCGCAACCAGTCTGCTCCACCTCCGACTAACATTGTCGGGTAAATTTGAAAGAACATCGCGATCTCTTCCGGACTAAATCCCATATCCAAATACATCTGGTATTCAGGATTCGGCACCTCTTCCGGTGGAGTCGCATCCAATTCGTAATTTATCACTAAGGAATCCAGACTATACCCGGCATACTCCGTGCTCAAATATCCGACTTCAACATCCTGGCATCCGATATTAATAATCGAGAATGGAATAGCCAGCATAAAAAGTATTATTATCGTTCTCATCTTCCAGACTTTTATATTTTCCCAAAATTATAACTGTAATTTAATGCATGCACAACACCATTTTTGGGTTGTATATCCGGTGAAGCCACAGGAATATCCCCGTGCTCCATAGAATAAAGATTAAGTGTCACGGCCCCGACATCTGCCACTCCGGCCCACGAAGACCCTCGTAAATAAGCTCGAAGCTTGTTGCCCCCGATACAAGTCATATCCGTTCCCCCATCTTGCTTCTCTTCATTGATAAAATAATCTTTATTAATGTAGGCAATATCCGACTTCAAATATTTCTTGTTCACCACATGTTTCAACAAGAAGGTCCGGCATAATTCTTTAGGAATATCCGTAACTTGTGTATAAACTTCACCGGGGACAGCAGCTTTCTGAGACTCCAGCATAAACCGTAAAATAGAATACGCCGGCGGTGCCCAAAACGTGATTGCCGGACAAGTATCCACCTGCCCCTCGAACAAATCCGTCAGACCGGCATGTTCAATCATCTCCACCGTCAAATCCCAATTTTTATTATTTGAACGCAAATAATCCATAATTGTCCCATCAAAATAAGGATTAGAAACACCCGTGTCAATCACCTTTTGCTCCGTATCACAAGCCCAGACAAGAGTAATAATTCCCCATAATAGCCATATCTTTTTCATAAACCAAACTTATTTTTCATGATTCAACAAATTCATTTACAAACGTCGATGCCAATACGCATTTTGCCGAAGCAAGGGATTCCGGTTGAAAGCTCCGGAGCCGATCATCAAAAACAAAGCACCATCTTTCAAATCCTGATTAGTTACCGTCCGGAAATTCCCTCTCAACTCTGTCCGGACATAATCATTCCGGATAATATCATAATAGCGTTGCCCCTCCAGCAACAACTCCTTCTCCCGTTCTTTAAAAATGGCATATCTCAGGTCTCCCCCATACTCCGAGGCATCGTAAAGCTTAGCACCTGCACGCTTCCGGATTTTATTCAAGTCATCAATAGCCCCCTCCACATAACTACCTCCTAAACGGGCACGACATTCTGCGCGCAACAAATAAATATCCGCCAAGCGCCACCAAATCTTATTCTGATCCAAACCATAGAGCATGATATACCCGTCATCCGTCCTTTCCGTGTAAAATTTACGATATTTGTACATATAAGCGTATCCTCCGGTCACCGGCAATAACGTATCATGACTCATAGAATCCAATTTATAAAAATAAGATTCCCGACGCAAATCATTTTGAGGATACATCTCCTTCATGGAAGAAGCTTTTATACGGCAAGTATTGTATGCAACAAATGAAGGTTGGCTTGTTGGAAATACTGGCCATCCGGCATATTCCTCTACAATATGTTTAGGTCCTACAGGCGCTAATATATCCTCGTTCCAAAAATTACGCGTGATCGTTTCATAAATACTCTCCCTACTACCACCCAATAACACGCTCGTGCACACCTCTTCAGGATTGGCTGCCAAATCATACTGACCGGAAGTAATAACCTGAGTACATGCCTCCTCTGCCTTTTTCCACAATTCCATTTCATCATAAGCATCATGATGAGCAAAATATTTCCCTCCCGCTTTCCAAGCACAGAGATGTGCCAATAGAGCATTTGCACTTCCTTTACAAGGAATAGATTTATATGTTGCCACATTCCCGTTTGCCATTCTGATTTTATCAAACTCGGGTAATGCCTCGGCCGCCTTCGTTGCCATATCAATCGCGTAATCAGCCACCTCGTCCCAAGCCGTCTTTGCCGTCGGCAACAGCTCCACCTGATCGCGAATCAACATACAATCCCCCCATTGATGGATAATCTCCAAATACAATAAAGCCTTGTAAAACCATGCCTGTCCTTTGTACAAATCACGCCTTTCTGAAGACAAATCTGCCGCATCCGCGTAAGTTAACACGACGTTAGCACTAGCTATCGGCTCATAATACATCTGCCAACTCCAGGTATTCCAATAGGAAAGCTCAGAGGAAGGGTAACTTAATGTTTGCGCCCATTCCATCTCTGAATCATCGTAATACTCATCCACGTACACCCCTTTTTTTATTTGCAGATTGGGTTCATTCATATAAGTCACTGTTTTTAGTGCTTTATCAATCCCATTGATGAAAGATTCAAAATCTTTCGGGGTACTCAAACCATTTTCATAGGTAAGTGAATTTTCCGGTTTCACGGTCAACGCATCCTCACACCCACACAACAAGTATAAACCGAATAGCGCTATCACAAAATATCGTATTTTACACATAACTAGAATTTTACTGTTAGACCTAAAGTAAACTTCCGGGCTAATGGATAATTCGTTCCATAATCCACCCCGCTCACAATACTCACCGCTTCAGGATCTACCCCTGAATAATTGGAAAAAGTCAAAAGATTCTCACCACTCACAAACACCCGTAATTGCTCCATTCCCCATTTAGAAATCAACGATTTGGGTAGATTATAACCGACCGTCAATGTCTTCAATTTCAAATAATTCACCTTCTCCACTTGCCTGTCTAAAACCTCCCCTTCACTCCCGATACGTAATTTAGCATAATCCGAATCATCCCCTTCTTGTTGCCAGAAAGTCGTTTTATTTATATCCACGAACACGGGATGCTTGTAAAATTTCTCGGTCGGGTTAGTCGAAAAAACCAAGGATATAGAAGGTAACTGATTCACCATGTGCCGCCCGATGGAATAATGCATCGAAAAATTCAAATCAAAATTCTTCCACCGGAATTCATTTACAATTCCCCCACTTATAATAGGTAAGGCACTTCCCAAAAATACTTGATCATTAAAAATATAACTGTCACTATTTACATCCACGTAATGATAATCACCCGGACGATAAAAAGAAGTGTAAGAACCTGCCAGAGGATAGAGATAATAGCTTTCTCCTTGTGTTGTGAAATACAGAGGAAGATCCTCCTGTTTTTGCACATATCCATTCGTTTTGTATCCATAAATACGATTCAGAGGCTTACCCGTAATACCAAATGCCAAATCTTTGCCATTGTACGATTTTTCAATCCGGTTCCAATTTCTAGCCCCATTTACAGAAATTTTCCAATACAAATCGGGACGACGGAATATTTCATATTTAATCAACAACTCAAGCCCTTCATTCGACAAAGCGGCCGCGTTCGCCCATTGCATCCCAAAACCATTATAATCTCCGGGAAGAGGAACCCGATACAATAACTTATCCGTGTACCGGTAATAATAATCAAGAACAACACCCAATCGATACTCAAAAAGATCGACATCCAAACCGAAATCATACTGATCGGTTTCTTCCCAAGAAAGATCTTCATTATAAAGTCCCCCGCCATATACTGGCTTCAATGTAGGATTTCCTAAATGCGAATAATCTCCGGGACCCATCAAACCGTAGGCTAAATAAGGGGATTCAAACATCTTCCCGGAACGTCCCCAACTAGCCCGAAACTTTCCGAACGAGAGCCACCCCAAATTATCTTTAATAAAAGGCTCCTCTGAAAAACTCCATCCGGCAGCCACCGAGGGGAAAGTTCCCCATTTATTATTCCGCCCGAACACGGAACTCCCATCTCGACGAAAACTTAGAGACAACAAATACTTCAAGCGGTAATTATACTCCAAACGTCCAAAATAAGAATATAACTTTTGTTCCTCCATATTTGACTGATAATGTTGAAACGCCACCGGGACCGTTTCTCCTGACCATTCATTTACTTCCTGTCCCAAATCCGGTAATCCACTTGGTGCATAATAAATCTTATCACTCGGAGAATTTTCAGCCGTTCCCCCGTTATACTCCATTTGATCGTATTGATAAGAAAAACCCGCCAGAAAATCAAAAATATGATCTTCACCTATCGTTTTTCGATAGGATAACAAATTCTCGTTCAGCACCATCAAATTTATTCCCGTCTCACCCAGACTCATCGAATACCCCTTACCGCTCAGATAAGAGGGTTGGAAATAATTCCTACGATGGATGGAATAATCTGCTGCCAAAGAAGTTGAGACACTTAATCCGTCAATAATCTCGTACCCGATCTTAAAATTAGTACGCAAACGGACGGAACGATTCTTCTCCTTTGTCCCTTTCAATTTATCAATCGTGGCCTCCCAGGCTTCAGTCCCTTTCCCCGGTAACAACGTACTTTGCCAAAAAGGATCACCCGGCACACCCTCAACCATGGGTGCCGTACCAAAACCTTCAACCTTTTCTCCCCTGTCGCGATTCGTTAACGTCGCGTTAAAACGTAAATCCACGTTTACCCGGTTGACTGGCACAACGTTCAACGATGAATTCAAATCCATCCGATTATACCCGGTCCCGACAAACACCCCTGTTTCATTGTAATATCCCAAACCGATCCCGTAAGTCATTCTCTCCCCTCCACCATAAGTCTGGATATTGGCATTCGTCACCTTTCCCGTACGAAAATACGCCGGGAAAAAATTCGTCGCATTATTATAAAAAGCGTTCAAACTATCTTGATAAATCAAGGTAGCGGGGTAACCTGGCCGGGCAGAAAAGAAATAATCATACGACGCACTTTGATCATTCCAAAAGACTTCCTCATTGGACACGGGATATTTATATCGCTTGGTTGTCTTATCCAGATAAGCCTTTTGTGTTCCTTCAAGTGTCTTAAGACGTAAATCCCGCTCTCCTTTCCCGATAACCACCGTTGGAAATTCAGCAACAACACCCCAAGATTGAGAAGCATTTACAGAGAACGTCGCTTTTTGATTCTTCCTCCCTTTTTTAGTTGTCACGATAATCACCCCGTTAGCAGCACGAGAACCATAAATAGAAGCCGAAGAAGCATCTTTCAATATCTGGACCGACTCAATCATATCCGGATTGATATCTGCCAACAAATTAGTACCGGTAATCGGTGAAGAAAAAGAATTTAACGGAACCCCGTCAACCACCCACAAAGGATCAGAAAAACGCCTTCCCTGCTCTACATTCAAAGAATTATATCCCCGAATAGTGATTGCCGTTCCACCACCTCCCG
Organism: Butyricimonas faecalis; assembly: GCF_003991565.1. Classification (NCBI taxonomy): domain Bacteria; kingdom Pseudomonadati; phylum Bacteroidota; class Bacteroidia; order Bacteroidales; family Odoribacteraceae; genus Butyricimonas; species Butyricimonas faecalis. The sequence goes on from NZ_CP032819.1 coordinate 2,119,423, forward strand.
GAGCCCCGGACATATTCGTGATATCCAAACCGGCCACCCGCCCCTGTAAAAGAGAGGCAATATCCGAGGACGGTATGCCTTGTAACTCCTCAGCTTTCACAACCGACACGGCCCCCGTCATCTCTCTTTTATTCGTCGTTCCATAGGCCACCACGACAGCCTCATCCAACGCCTGAATATCCTCCTCCATCACCACGCGAAGAGAATCCTTTGTTACTCCGGTAAAATTCACTTTCTGAGATTTATACCCGACAAAAGAAAATTCCAACGCCCCTTTCTCCATAGGCAAGATCAACGAAAACTGTCCTTTGGCATTCGTCGCCGTCCCGATGTTCGTACCAAAAATCTTCACGGTAACTCCCGGCATCGGGATTTTCCTCTGATCCGTGACAATACCGACAACCATTTTCTTGACTTGCTTTTGTTCCTCTACGCACCGCACGATAATCACCCCCTCCAAAACCTCGTACGAATACCCGTGGTCTTTTAGCACGTTATCCAACACCTCTATCAACGTGGCATTTTTTAGGTTCACCGTAATCTTCTCCGTTTCAGGCACGACCCCCTTCTGGAAAAAGAACTGATACCCCGTTTGCATCTTCAAATAATCAAGCACCGAAACAATTAATTCATTCTCGAACTTCACATCCAGCTTTTGATTCTGAGAATAAGTCGTGGCACCCAACGTGTGAATACAACACAACAAAATAAAAAGCTTCAACTTCATAATCAACAAAATTTTTTGCCACTTCCCTTCCGGAAAATGTTCACATCTGATCTTTTTTTTCATAACTTTGCTTATGATTTTGTTTAACATTACATCTGCTGTCAACAGATGTTTTCAAATCTTGGGGGAAGCTGTCAAATTCCCCCGATTTTTTTATATACTCACGGTAACCGTTTTTCCTTTCACATCGAACTTCACATAACTACTCTTTTCTATCACTTGCAACACCGATCTAAAATTACTATACTTGGGTAAATTTCCTCTAAACTCGATCGTTTTGGCGGCTTCATTCCGGAAAAACACCGTCACGTTATACCAGCGAGCCAATTTCAACATGATTTGTTCCAGATTCTGATTCTCGAACACGAAAAGTCCCTTTTTCCAAGCCGCCACCTGACTCACGTCCACCTTCCCGACTGTAAAACTTCCGTTATGCACGTGACAAACAGCCTGTTCTCCGGGTACAAGCACGCACTCGTGTCCTTGCCCGCCAGTCGATAACGCCACGCTCCCATGCACCAATGTCGTGTAAATATCCGGTTCGTCCGGATAAGCACACACGTTGAACGCCGTTCCCAACACCCGCAACGATTGCACCCCCGTTTCCACCAGAAACGGCCGATTCGTGTCTCTAGCCACTTCAAAATAAGCCTCTCCCTCCAGCATCACGCGACGCTCACTACCGGGGAAAACAACCGGATACTTCAACCGGGAATCCGCGTTCAGCCACACGCGCGTCCCATCTTCCAACACCAAGTCATACTCCCCTCCCCGGGGAACTTCCAACGTGTTATACATCACTTCCATCGGACGAACCTCCTCCTTTCTCGCGTTCTCGTAAGTCAGAACTCCCCCGTTTTTCCGGATCGTGGCGCCAGCCTCCCAGATACTTGCAGTTTCCAATGTCAACGTGTCCAAAACCACATTTTCCCCCGTCGCTAAAATAAGCCTGGCCTTCATCCCCCCGGGAACAATCTCTTGCACCTGCATGACCGGAACAACACGATCAACTCTCCCTCTCACGCCCCAAATCACCCCCACTACCACGATCACGACAACAATCGCGGCATATCGACTCCATAAAATGAATCGGCGGCGACAAGTGCCACGATTCACGGAGGCCATGATCCGACGATAACCTTTCGTTTTATCCACCGCCCGCATTTGCATCAAAATATCCAACGCCTCCTCCAAGCGGGCTTCATCATACTCCGTGGTATTCTTCTCGATCTGCTCTTTCGCATTCATCATTTTTTTCTCTTTTTATAACCAAGACAGGCCAAGAAAAAAATACACGTAGTCATTTTCTGAAAAAAATGCATTTTTATTTTATCAATATCTAAAATATTAATCCTAAATTTGTTTTGATGTAGGAAACCAGATGTATGATAAAGATAGAGAAAAAGACGTTCGAATCCTTATTTAACCTGTACTATTCGGGATTAATCGTGTATGCCAATCGTTTCACGAACCAGATCGAGATCTCGGAAGACATCGTGCACGATGTCTTTATCGCTCTCTGGGAGAAAAAAGATTCCCTCTTCATGGAATCCGCGAAAGCTTATCTTTTCTCATCCGTTCACAACCGTTGCCTGAATTACCTGGAACAATTAAACGTTCGCAACAAATATCAAGAACAAATTTTACAAAAAGGAGACATTACCGGATTACTCACCTGGGAATATTACGTGGAGTCAGAACTTCAAGAACATATTGAAAAAGCGATCAACCAACTTCCACCCCAATGCCGGAAAATTTTTATCATGAATCGTTTCAACGACAAAAGCATTGCCCAAATCGCCGAAGAATTGGAAATCTCGCCCCGCACGGTAGAAAAACACATCGAAGTTGCCTTGAAAAAACTCCGGCAAGAACTGTCCGACTACCTTCCTGCAGGCTTGTTATTCTGGTTGTTACATCTTTAAAAATAAAAAAAGAGGCCCGTTTCCAAGCCTCTTTCCTTCAGAATAAATATAAATATCCTAATATCTTCTGTTTGAATTATAACCTCCGCGACTTCCGCCACCTCTGTTATATCCTCCGCGACCTCCACCGTTTGATCTTTCTTCTCTCGGTTTAGCCACGTTCACGGTAATTACTTTACCATCATATTCGGCACCGTTCAATTCATCGATTGCTTTTTGTCCCATTGCCTCATCAGCAATTTCAACAAAACCGAATCCTCTTGATCTACCAGTTTCCCGATCCATAATAACTTTTGCAGAAGTAACTTCTCCATATTCTGCAAACAACGTGTTTAAATCTGCGTCATCAACGCCATAACTTAAATTTGAAATGTAAATGTTCATCAAGTACAATTTTTGATTAATTAATAAATAAGGATTGAGAATGGTCTCATTGGAAAAAAGTCTACTTAACGATACAAATACATTGATAGGAAAGTGATTTAAATACAAATAATTCAACTCAATCTGGAACAAAGGTAAGGTTATATTTCGGACTTGCAAGTATATTACGGAATTATTTTCAAAAATAAATTGGTATATTAACGTAAACTTGATATAAAAACCAAGCTATTCTTTTGTACATCAATAATATTGCTATTAAAAAAATATTATTCCATTTTGAATTATATCGAACTCTCATTATATAATAAAAAAATCGCAAGGATGTAAATTAAACTGTGTCAGCAAGGAATAAAGTATTAACTTTGCTAACACAGTTTATTTTACACTACCAAATCGCCGAAAGTTTACAATCTTACTTTCGGCAAATTCACATTACTTCTTGCCTCCCCAAATTTGTATATCTTTCTGAAAATTCTTAGCACGCTCGCCATTCGGCTTCAATTGCATAGCATATTCCGCCCAACGAATTAATTCAGAATACAGCTTTTTTTTATTTTTAGAAAATTGCATACATTGCCGTCCGATACTTTCCACATAATTGAAATACTGATCGCAATACATCTCTCGGATGCGCTCCTTCCAATCATCTACGATACCATATTTTTCAAAAACAGCTATTTCCTCGTTCCCTTTTTCCAACAATCTCTCGCGTGACAATGTTCCCATGATACGATCTAAAAATTGATTTGCCCTTTTCAAATAATCTTTACGATTATCCGTTGCTTGCAAAAATTCAAGTTCCATGACATCACGTTCATCCATTTGTTGAGCACCTGACAATTGTTCCCATAATTTTAACGCATAATCAAATAATTCACGACTTTTCATTTGTAATGCATACTCTTTTACTTGAAAAATAATTTGCTCGCTCATTTCTTTCAGCAAACCTTCAGCAACCATATTACTTATCCCCACGCAAAAATCAGTTTTACTAGTAATCGGTTCTGCCGGATATTTCTTAAAAAATTCAGGAACATTCTCTTCCGCTTTTCTATTTCGAGCATTTACATCAGCCATAAAGCTGTCAACGTCCATAGATATTGTCTTACCTTCTTTCAATATTTCACCCACACCACAAGAATTGATCACGCCTATTTTCTGAGACGTCCAATATCTTTTCATCAGATCTGCCAAATAAAATCCACGATCCAAAGAAACTTGCAAAAAATTCCTTAAAAAGTGAGGTTTCCGCCATTCAATACTATATTGCTCCAACAGATAGGAGTAATTATCCTTACATTTCATTTCTGTTAAAGCACATTGTCCCACATTTATAAAATCCTTCGCTTCCATATGCCCTAAAGCACGATAAATCAATTCACCATTCTCATCCAAAAACAAATATGTCGGGAAGGAATTAACATTATACTTTTTAATGAATATATTCTCTTTTTTTCAGCATCCACTTTCATGGAAATAAAATGGGTATTATAAAATTCCCCAACTTCTTGAAGAGGGAAGATGTCTTTGGCCATCATCTTACACGGTCCGCACCAAACAGTGTAAACATCCAAAAAAATCATCTTTCCCTCTTTCTTTGCTATTTCAAGTACTTTATCAAAATTTGTTTCCTTGAATTCTATTCCTTGGGTACTCCCACACAAGGAATACCCAAGGAAAAAACATACTAATAACAATTTCCTCATCTTTTACGACCTATAATTTACCATATTTTTCCAATGCTTTCTTCCCCTCAAAAATCAAATCTCCAGTATCCATAATTCCAAAAGTTTTATGGATCAATTCACCATCTTCATTCAAAAATAAATAATACATACCCTTCGATACTCCATATTTTTTCAATACGGCAACATTCTCTTCCTTGTCCACATCCACTCTTATCGATAAAAAATGAGCATTAAAAAATTCGCCTACTTTTTCATCCCTAATCACCCTCTTCTCCATTGTTCTACACATCCCATCATCAATTTTATAGACATCTATAAACACTGGCTTCTTCTCCTTGCGTGCAACTTTAAGTACTTCCTCCAAATTTTTATTTTGAAACTGAATTCCTAGAAGTTCTCTTTTCTGGCATTTGTCTAAAATAGCCTTTCCTAAAGCGATAAAATCTTTTACATCTTTGTAACCTTCCGCTCTATCAATCCATTCAACCCATTCGTTCAAAAACCAATAATGCACACCTTCCGGTGCCTGTTTATACGGCAGAACTTCTTGTTTATCCGCATCCACGTGAAAAGATATAAAATTAGCATTAAAAAAATCTCCGACCTTCTTATTATATATCACATTCTTCTCCATTAAATCTCCTTCTTTATCCCCAGCTTTACTGATATGGATAAAAATTGGCTTTCCTTCTCTCATGGACATTCTCAATATATCTTGAAAACTCCCATTTCGAAACACAATGCCCTGTGAAATTCCTTGTATTGCAATCCCTAAAAAACAAACAATTAATAATAAACCTCTCATCTCTAAAATTTGTTACCAATTAATATTTTATTCATCAACTCTCTCAAATAATTATATTTTGCAAGCACGTATCGGCAATCCTTATACTTATCCAAGAACACCTCTTGATCACCATTAATAATTTCAATCAAAAAAGAACGTAAATCCTCCTCTTGTGTCGGAGTTTTTACTGTCCACCAATCCCAATCTTCCAAATATGTGGTATGATAATAAAGCATTCCTGCATCTTCCGGATTGGACTCCTTATGAGGAATAGTTGTTGTCGTTAAATCTTTGTCGTATATATTCGCCCCGAAAATTTCATTCGTGATACGAAAAAATTCATTTATCTCTCTCTCATGAAACTTCATCAATCCGGCAGCCCAAAGTCGTGCCAGAACATCTGTCGAATATTTTACTCTTTCCTCTTCTGACATTGAGGCCAATGACACAACATTTCCTAAAATTGTTGTCTCTAAACCTTTATAAAAACTACTCTCTGTCCCAGACTCTTTCAACTCATCCACAACATAAAAAGACAATGGAAAAAATTTCTCCGGCAACAGAAGCAACACCTCATCCCTCAAGATCTCCACGATGTCTTTCAACGTCTCTTTATTCGCCTTATCCACTTTCTTTATTGTCAAAGTGGATGTGTGAGAAGAAATCGTGTACTCCGGCTGTAACACCTTGTAAAAAATAATTTTCTCTCCCGACATATTATATTCCCCACGATCACGCTTGCCAATCGTATCATCATAATAAATAGGAACACCATACTTTTCATACACCGTATAAATCAAATGATCTATAGGATTTTCACTATCTTCTACAACAAACCAATCTATATCCAAATCCGTCGAATTCACATCCTCACTATCGTCCGTGCATGCCCAACAGAAGCTCAAAAAACAACAGATCAGTCCCCAATAATACATTTTAATCATATTTTTCATGTTCAGATGCTATATATTCATATTTTTTACTTTCCTCTCTCTCGTTCTGTATCATTATCACGCCATTAAAAGTGATTGTATACCCTGGAATCGGTAACACCCATCCTCGATTATCAACGTTATAAGCAGCTAATTTATAAATCTCCGTCGGCACCTCTTTCGTGGTATATTCATGAACCACGTGAATAATTTCTTGCGTACTCGGGTATTTCGGACAAACAGAATACCGACGCAAATCAAACCAACGGTGTCCCTCAAAACATAACTCCAAACGTCTTTCCGTTCGAATGAACTCTATCAACTCCAACCCACTCCCAACGAACTCCGGTATTTCAGAATAACGCATTTTTTGCAAATCTTGCAAAGTATTGATTGCATCGGATTCATTCCCCAATAATGCTTGAGCCTCCGCTTTATTTAAAAATACTTCCGCCAAACGAATCATCCCCCAATCAGACACAGGCTTTACATCATTCACACCTATTTTATTAGAATAAGTTATAGCTCTCCCCGATGAACTTTCTTTAAAAAATATTTTTTTACGCAGATCTTTATCTACATATAAATCTCGTAACACGGAAGAACAACCAAAAAAATAGGTCTTCAAAAAATAAGCGGATTGTTGAGGTGTCGTATATCCTCCTTGAGAAAATATAATTTCAGAAGTAGCTAATTTCGTAAAACTAGCTGTTGGCTCCTGTCCATTCATATTAAATAAAACATATCTCGAATCCTCTAGCACACTATCACAAGCCTGTACTGCTTTTTCGTATTCACCCATATAAAGATATACCCGGCTCAACAAAGCATTAGCTGCTGTTGCATTAGCTCTAAAAACACTCGGCTGTTCAACTCCTTTCAATAAAGATGCCGCCATCTGCAAATCATGTACGATAACATGATATACACTATCAATTGGAGATCGAGAAAAATACCTATCTTCAACATAATTAGTCAATTTCAATGGAATCCCTAATGTTGTAGTTGCCGTAGCTTTCACATAAGGCAAAGCATACAGATTGACTAATTCAAAATAATTTACAGCCCGAATAAAATAAGCCTCACCTTTTATTTTATTATACAACTCATCATCCTTGAATTGATCTGCATTAACAAGAATAGCATTAGCCACAGCGATATGCTTATACATCATTTTCCATATCGGATCATCATCCTCATAATAAGGATTCGCCTCCCACTTAAAAAAGCCTAATCCGTCAGGTATTGTTGACGAAAATCGTTGCCCATTTTTTTCCCTAGCGTCATCGTCCATCACGTGAATACCTTGAAAAGCAACGCTCTTGTCCCAATACCCACTACCGGCCAATAATTCATTCAAATCCTCAAGCGAAGAAGGGTGATATTTATCCTGTGACCTTTCTTCCAAAAATTCGGAACATCCGGCTAGGAAAAAACTGATAATAATATAGATAAATTTTTTCATATCCTATTCATTAAAAAGAAACACTAAAATTCATCGAAAATGTTGGTCGTTCTGACATATTGATATTCGAAGAAGAACCTCCGAATTGCGTTGGTGCCTGTCCTTTCAGTTTTTTGTTACATATCGTAAATAAATTTGTTACTGCAAAACCAAAATAAGCGGACTTCAAATACAATTTCTCACAAAACTTCTCCGGCAAACTATAACGAAACGACAAATGCTGCAACTTCAAATAATTACCACTCACAACACGTATGTCCGCATCATTATACATCTGCCAAATATTCTCGGCAAATTCACACGGCTTCCCTTTCCACCATGGATTCAATGTTGCAGTGAACTCTTGTCCAGATATAATACCCGGGATATTTGTATAATTTTCATCTCCGGGGTATTGCCAACGTTTCAGAAACTCTCGTCGTACATTTGCCAAAGGTTGAGGAGCAATAGATGCATTACGACGGGCAACATCATTATACAAATTCAATAAACGGATTTTCGAACCCAAACTATAGGCCAAATTCAAACTTAAGACCATACGTTTAAAAGAAAACGTATTATTAAGTCCGCCTTGTAAGGTGGGAACCCGGCGACCAGAATAATCCATTACCGCAAGAAATACATCATCTTTAGACATTGCATTATAAACGTCAAGTGTCTTCTTATCTTCCCCATCAACCAAACAAGTTTCCTCTGCCCCATAAAACATAGGCCTTCCATCCGTTTCATCCAAACCTTTGAATCGATAGGACCAGAACGAATTCAACGAACGTCCTGGAACTTGTACATTTCCTTTCAAATAATCATTATACGTATATTCGTCGTGTAGAGTCTTATCTTTACGCTTCAATGCTTTATCAATCAACGTATTAACAATTCTTCCCAATTGAGGATCAAATGTCCAGCGGAAACCATCCGGATTCCCTTTTGAAACAGAACTCACGGGAGTTACTCTCAATGAGAGTTCTACACCTTGATTAGTTATCGTACCTTGATTTACCGTGTAAGAATCTACCCCATTAATTTCTGACACAGTCTTGCTCAAGAATGCATTTCGAGTTTTTTTATAAAAATAAGAAACAGATCCGTTTATCCTATTTTTTAAAAATCCAAAATCCAAACTGAAATTTACTGATTGTGTTTTCTCCCATTTTAAAAAAGGATTAGCAAAAGACACGATTGACGACGTATATTCATCAAATTGAGGATTCAAAGCTCCACGTTTCAGAATCATTTCCGGACTCTCACTACTAAGCATATTTCCTTGATAACCAAAAGAAGAGCGTAATGACAATTCTGTTAGGAATTTTTGATTAGAGAACACACTATTTTTAATATTCCAATAACCGGACACAGACCAAATGGGTAAAATCTTATCATTACTCTTATCTCCGAACGCATTAGAAGCATCCATCCGCATATTCGCATTAAAAGTATAATTCCTGTTATAGGTATAGGATGCCGTCGCATAACCCGAAATCATATTTGTCAGATTATCTGTATTCACCCCAGCAGCCAATGGGTCATCACGATACCAATTCTTTAATGTCTGATATTCTGCAAGATCCACTTGCGCCATTTGTTTGCCACGTTCCGGCAAATAACCTCTATACATCTGTTTCTTTCCCACATATCTTGAAGAGGACAATTCTCCACCAACTGCAGCTGAAATCACGTGCTTGTCATCTTGATCCAATGACTTATTATAATTAGCTTGCAAACGAACGGTGTAACTATTGTTTCGTTGATACTCGTCTGTCAATTCGCCACCAAAAGGTATTCCTGTCGCTTGTTTCCAAGCACTCTCTCCCCCGTTTATGCTAGTTAATATATAATCCTTCCTTAATGCTCTTACACGATAAGACTTCTCATTATAATACGTATCTTGATAATTATTCGAAAAATTATAAGCCAACGTAGTCGAAAGGCTCAAATTACTTGTCACACGATAGTCAACCGAAGTTGAAAAACTCATCCTATTCGTATTTATATCATAAAAAGAACTGGCAATTTCTTCTAAAATATTAAACGTGATTTGATCATTTTCATATCCCGTACGATAATAATACCATAAATTTCCATCTTCCGAGTAAACCGGCACCGCTCGACTAGTTTGATAAGCATAAGTCATAGGAGCAATATCCGATGGTTTATATTTACGCTTCTCCACGCTTCCATTCAATTTAAAGTGCACGGAGAATCGGTCATAACTTGCTGATATATTTGCAGACGTCGTGTAATTCCGATTCAACTCACCGTTTATATTCCCCTGAGCATTTGTATAACCAACAGAAACATAATAATTTAACTGAGAAGATCCTCCCGACAGATTCAACGTATGCTGGTGGGTAAGTGCATCCCTCGTCAATAAATCAAACCAATCGGTATTAACTGTTTCATAACGATTAATCTCTTTTTTCATCTCGCTAAAAGAAATTTCTCGATTATAATAATCCCGAATGGCCTTTTCATACCCCACCCATGAAGAAATATTCGGGTATGTCATTCCTCGCTCAATCAATTCCCGAGACAACTCCACACGCTCCTGTGAATTCATCATATCCACGCTTCTATCAGAATAGCGAGGACGACGAGCATAAGTCCCCGCGAAAGAATAAGACACGGACGGAGGCCCCTGTTTCCCTTTTTTTGTAGTTATCACGATAACTCCATTGGCAGCCCTTGCACCATAAATGGCTGTTGCAGACGCATCTTTTAGCACGTCAATCTGTTCGATATCTTCCGGATTCAAACCAGAAATAGCATTTCCTAGCAAATTCACAAAATCCAAATCATTCAACTGCTGAGGATCCACGTTCACGGGATCTTGTTGCACAATTCCATCTACAACCCACAAGGGTTCTTGATTTCCCAACACGGTCGACGTTCCTCGAATACGCAATCGCGGAGTCGCACCGACCTGTCCTGAATTCTGCATAAATATCATTCCCGGCACATGCCCTTCCAGCATCTTGTCAATTGTTGTAATACCAGGCACTCTGATATCATCAGCCTTAATGGATGTAATTGCACTTGTCGTCGTTCTTGCATCAATTCGTTGATAACCTGTGTTAACTATAACCTCCTCCAATTGTTCTGCACTTTCTTTCATCGTAACATTTATCGTATCTTTTCCCACGTACTTCACTTCTTGAGTTTCCATCCCGATAAAAGAAAAAAGCAACGACAACTTTTCCGTTTTCATCAATGTTAACGCATATTTCCCATCCTTGTCTGTCACTGTCCCGAGAGTTAGTCCCTTCACAATAATTGTCACTCCGGGGAGCGGGTAATTTTTCTCGTCAGTTACTTTCCCCACAATCCGAACACCGACCTTTTGACGCTGGGCAATAGAAGACAATATAATAAAATCATCCATCATCTCGTAAGTTAAACCGGACCCCACCAAAATCTTATCCAACACATCCTTCACACTAGCATCCTTAAATTCAACATTCAATTGCCGATCAACATTCAATCGTTGGTTATTATACACTACGGTATAACCTGTTTGCTTTTTAAGCTCAAGAAAAATTTCTTTGAACGTCATCTGCCTAGCAGTTAGTGTCATCGTTTTCTGAGCTACTGTGTTTGCCGTTATATTCATGATAAACGCAAACATAAAAAAAACGCTCAATCTCATAATCAGACAAATTTTTGTCAGCTTGTTGTACCCAACAAGCTTAATCTTTCGTTTTTTATTCATACTTTTGTTATCGAATTAGTTAATATTAAAAAATATTACGACTCTCCCGCAATGTGTTGCAACCACATTGTGGGAATTTTATTTTTGATACACTTTTATCCGATCTCCAAAATCCACGAAAGAAATATCTTTCGTTTTCTCTATAATCTTCAGCACGTACTTTAATTCACGATACTTCCTTACAGCTCCTGAAAAACGCATCCGTTTCACCTCATCATTAGCAAAAACAAATTTTACTTGATACCAACGTTCCAACTTAACAACTAATTCCTCCATTGGCATGTTCTCAAAATAAAAATATCCCGTTCTCCAAGCACTAATCATGCTCACATCCTCTTCTGCCAGTTGAACGTCCAGATTTTTCTTATCCATCCGAACCACATTCCCTGGACTCAACGAATAAACCTGCTTTGTCTTATTAACCGTAAAGTTTACTTTACCGGTCTGCAAGGCCACCTCTACCCGATTTTCATCTTCATAATTCATCACATTAAATGATGTTCCTAAAACCCTTATGTCAGCCTCTCCCATCCTCACGACAAAAGGTTGTTCCGGGTTAGATTTCACTTCAAAAAAAGCTTCTCCCTTCAAATAAACCTCTCGAAAATTTCCATGAAAACGAACCGGAAATTTCAATTCGGAATCAGAATTTAACCAAACATTTGTCCCGTCTGCCAATGTCAAATTATACTCTCCTCCTCTCGGAACCATTACGGTATTATAGGTGTTTTCAGTAATCGTATCTTCAGGACTCACAAAATTTCGTATTCCCTGTATCGAATCTTTTTTTAGCACAACCCCATCTCCAATTTCCAATTCCCGTTCATCCCGCTCTTTCAAAATCCATTTCTCGCCCGAAGCTAATTGCAATACTGCCACTCTCTCCCCTTGTTTGGCATCCAACAAACTTATCTCTTGCTCAAGTTTTTTACTTTCAAAATTCCGGCTCTCGTAATACACACATCCCATTACAATTCCCAAAACCAGTATCGCCACACAAGAAACCAGCCGCAACACCCGATACCGATACTTCAATCGCTCACGTTTACGCCACTCTTCCATAATTCTAGCTTTCATCACGATCGCTCTCTCTTCAAGCAAACCCAATCGCAAATGTTGACATTTTCTCAAAATCTGTTTAAAATCATCTTCATTCTCTTTGAATTCATTGACCCAAGCTTCCAACTCTTTTTTATCCTTATCGGAAATTTCTCCGAGATAAAAAGCAATTATTTGCTCAATAATATGATCGTTGATTCTATCCATAAATACTTACCCATTATTTCATTTCGTTAGCAAAGACGGAAAAATCAAAAAACGGGTGACTCGAATTGTAATCTTTTTTTTAAATCTGGTAATTCTTTTACGAACAATTCCTTCTTTATTGTTTGATTAAAAATAATCATTTAAATTTGTAAAATTATATCGTATGGAATGGAAACTCTGAACTCTTTTAATCTAAGCATTAAAGACATTTTCGACAAGCACGCAAAAAATTTGTGTCTTTATGCTCTCAATTACCTAAAAACAGACGCCGATGCTGAAGATATCGTGCAAGACGTTTTCATGCGTTGTTGGGAAAAAAAAGAAATTCTATCATCAGGCGAAAAAGTGATTAAAACTTATCTTTTCAATTCCGTCAGAAACGCTTGTCTTGACAAAATTGAAAAAAAAGACATCATGTGTTACCACATTGACATGATCAAACAAGAAGTTGTTGATGAAGAAACAAGCACTTTTGATGAAAAAATCCTTCAAGAAATCAAGAATGAACTTGCCCAAATGCCAGAACAGACACAAAAAATCATTACTCTTATTTTCATGCAAAACATGAAATATCAAGAAGTTGCCAACAAATTGCACATCTCTATCAACACGGTTAAGACTCTACTTCGCAACGGGATCAAGCATCTACGTTCTCATTTCTCAAAGCATTTGGAATTACTAGTCTTTTTGTGTAAAAAAATATAAACAATATCATCTTTCAATATTAGCTCACATTCATTAATTTCGTGAAAATTTAATCAAAACCTTGCTATGAAAAATACATTATTCATCATTACACTATTATTACTTTCATCCTCAATCTGTTCTGCCCAGAACAAGTACATCCCCTCCAAGGAAAACCTCGAAAACCGGGAATGGTTCAGGGATGCCAAATTCGGGATGTTTATCCACTGGGGAATATACAGTATGCTGGCAGATGGCGAATGGGTGCTGACCAACAAAAGCTTGAATGAAGAGGAGTACCAAAAACTGGCCGACGGATTTTACCCATCGAAATTTAACGCTGACGAATGGGTTCGTATCGCCAAAAATGCCGGGATGAAATACATTTGTTTCACCTCCCGCCATCACGACGGCTTTTCAATGTTCGACACGAAACAATCGGATTACAACATTGTTAAAGCCACTCCTTTCAAACGGGATGTGATCAAAGAACTTGCCGAGGCTTGCCAAAAACACGGGCTCAAACTATTCCTTTATTATTCCCACATCGACTGGCATCGCCCGGATTACTACCCGTGGGGACGCACGGGACGGAACACGGGACGTACCCCTTCCGGCACGTGGGAAGATTATTTGAAATTCATGGATGCCCAGTTGACCGAATTGCTCACCAACTACGGCCCGATCGGCGGTATCTGGTTCGACGGCTGGTGGGACAAACCCAACGCGGATTGGCAACTGGAAAGACAATACACCTTAATTCACCGTCTTCAACCGGGATGTCTGATCGGGAATAATCACCACAAAGCACCTTTTGACGGGGAAGATTTTCAGATGTTCGAACGGGATCTACCGGGACAAAACAAAGCCGGCTACTCCGCCGATGCAGAAATCAGCGCCTTGCCGTTAGAGAGTTGTGAAACGATGAACAACACGTGGGGATATAACATCAACGACCGGAACTTCAAATCCACGAAACAACTCATCCACACGCTGGTGGGGGCTGCCGGAAACAACGCAAATTTACTATTAAACGTGGGTCCCCGTCCGGGAGGAGATTTCCCCGAAGGATCAGTAATCCACTTGAAAGAAATCGGTGAATGGATGCGCGTCTACGGCGAAACCGTCCAAGGCACCCGTGCCGGAATCATTCCTCATCAAGAGTGGGGTGTCACGACCCAAAAAGGGAATAAACTCTACGTCCACATCCTAAACTTGAACAAAGACCAACTTTTACTCCCGATCACGAATAAAAAAGTGAAAGCCATCGTGCATTTCAAAGACAAAACTCCGGTGAAATACACGAAAACGAAAGAAGGAATTTTATTGCAATTAGGACAAGTTCCCACAGATATCGATCACGTGTTAGAGATCACTTGGAAATAATTCCAGGTTAATAGGGAAATAAGCTGCCACAAACAGATCACAAACGTGTCCCCCACGTTTCATAGTCGAATGATGAAACGAATTTGTATTGCCAATTACACGATTGTTTTTTCTTCGTGGCAGCTTATTTCCTTATGATTTCGCCATAAAAACGCGATTAATTTATTCGGAATCTCGTCGTCAACCGAATATCCGACGAGGATGAGCCTATTAAAACCGTGAAAAAGCCCGGTTCAACCACCCAATTCAGCGACAAATCGAGAATTTTCAGGTGTTCTCGGGTTAGGACGAACTCAACCGTCCGGCTCTCTCCCGCGGCAAGCGACACCCGGCGGAAAGCCTTGAGCTGCATGAAAGGAGTAACTACCGACGCCTGTTCATCTCGCAAATATAATTGGACCACCTCATCTCCGACACGATCCCCCGAATTTCTCACATCTACCGAAACCCGCACCGAATCTCCCTCTACACGCATTTTCACCCCATCGTAAGCAAATGTCGTGTAGCTCAACCCGTACCCGAAAGGGTATAACGGAGCAGCAGTTCCTTCCACGTAATCCTGCCGCCCGGCAGATTTATGATTATAATACACGGGCAATTGCCCCACGTGACGAGGATAAGACAACGGGAGTCGCCCGGCTGGATTATAATCCCCAAACAACACGTCCGCTATCGCCCGACCACCTTCACTGCCCGGATACCAAGCCGTCAATATGGCCAGAATATGCTCCGCCGCCCAGTTTAATTCCAAAGGACGTCCCTGGATCATGACCAACACGATCGGTTTACCCGTGGCATACAACGCTTTCAATAATTCCAGCTGTTTGCCCATTAACGACAACCCCGTCCGGTCAAATCCCTCTCCCGACTCCATATCGCTCACTCTTCGCGCATTCGTGATGGCGGCACCAGTCTCCAAGAAGTCTGTTTCAAAATCCCGTGCACTGGAACCACCCAAAACAACCACCACGACGTCGGAATTCTTTGCCACCTCGCAAGCCTCCTCGATCGACGTGTTCAACGTGTCGCGCACGGCACACCCTTTCACGTAACGGATTTCGGCCCCGGGCAACTTTTGCCGGATACCTTCGAACACGGTAATCACCGAACCGGGAGCCTGCGGTGCCGTATAGTCCCCCAGTTGGTTATAAACATTATCGGCATTCGGACCGACAATCGCTACCCGCTTCACTTCCTTTGACAATGGCAATAATTTATTTTCATTTTTCAACAACACGACAGATTGACGAGCCACCTCTCTCGCCACTTCCCGATGTTCTGGCGTGCCAATCTGCTTTCCCGCCTTCTTCACCTCCACGTACGGATTATCGAACAATCCCATTTCAAATTTTAATCGCAAAACGCGACACGCGGCCCGATCAATGTCAGCTTCTGCCAATCGTCCCTCCCGGCAAGCTTTCACCAATCCGGCAGCGAAACAATTTCCCCCCAAATCGGAATCCACTCCCGAACGTAAGGCTAGCATCCCGGCCTCTTCCCGATTGGCAGCCACTCGCTGCGATACCAGCCCGTCGATCGAATAGAGGTCTGAAACCACGAATCCCGAGAATCCCCACTGCCCCCGTAACAGTTGATTTGTCAAGAAAGGGTTTGCCGTACAAGGAATTCCATCCACCTCGTTATAGGCCGTCATCAGCGACAAAGCTCCCGCTTTCACGGCCATTTCAAAAGGGTAGGACAATTCCGTCAATAATTCCCGCACCCCCACGTGTGCCATTCCGGCATTATGTCCGCCTTCAGGTACCCCGTAAGCCGTGAAATGTTTCAACGTGGCGATAACATTTTCGCCACTCCCCACGTCTTCTCCTTGTAACCCTCGGACATAAGCACTTCCCATGCTCCCGCTCAAGAAAGGATCTTCCCCATACCCTTCTTCTACCCGGGACCAACGTAATTCCCGGGCAACATCCAGCACGGGCCCGTAACCGATATGTCCCCCTTGCAAACGGGCCTCCAAAGCCACGATCCCGGCCGCCCGTTTCTCCAGCTCCGGGTTCCACGTGCTCGCCCTCCCGATAGCCGTGGGGAACACCGTGGTCCCGATGGCCATGTGCCCGTGCGGACACTCTTCCGCCAGAAACAAGGGAATACCCAAGCGGGTACTATCTTGAGCATAACGTTGCATGAGATTCGTCATTTCCGCGGCTTCTTCCGGAGATAGACCTGTTTTTAACGTTTTTCGCGTCCACGGGTCAGCCCGTAGCGTCGCCCAAAAGCACCCGATATGACGATTTTTCAGGTCAGACCGAAACAAGTCGGTCAACCGGACCTGACCACGTTCATCTTTCTCGTAATAATTCCATCCCAAGGTATGAGCCAATTGCCCTACTTTTTCCTCCAACGTCATTTGTCGGAGCAAATCCTGCAGACGCACCTCCATGCTCTCTGCCGGATTCTCGTAAGGGTCCAGCTTGCCGTTCTTGTTCAAATCCCGAAATCCCTTCCCGCTTTTCTTGTAAACCCCATCACCGCAAACCGAAATTGCCGGGAGGAAAAACATGATAAATAACCAAATTTTCTGTTTCCGCATAGCAATACATTATTAGATTAAACACAACAACACAAATTTTAAACCCAAATATAGACAAAAGTCTCTTTTTTCCTTCCTTTTTTTCGTAACTTAGCACCCGTATAACTAAAATACATAGATTATGTTTTCACAAGATGAATTTAAAAAATATGCCACCAAGCATAAAGGGATTAGCAGCTTGAACCTTCACCGGTTCGAGTCTGCCGTCTCTAGCTATATAAATCCGACCATCATCGAGGAACGCCAGCTGAACGTGGCAAGCATGGACGTGTTTTCCCGGTTAATGATGGACCGCATCATTTTCCTCGGAGTGCCTATTGATGACGACGTTGCCAATATTATTATGGCACAATTGCTATTCCTGGAATCGGCAGATCCGAGCAAGGATATTCAAATTTATTTCAACACCCCGGGTGGCTCGGTTTACGCCGGATTAGGTATTTACGACACGATGCAATACATTCAATGTGACGTGGCAACCATCTGTACCGGGATGGCCGCATCCATGGGTGCCGTACTGATGACGGCCGGGACAAAAGGGAAACGTTCGGCATTGCAGCACTCGCGCATCATGATCCATCAACCGATGGGGGGAGCTCAAGGACAAGCTTCCGACATCGAGATCACGGCTCGCGAGATTATGAAATTGAAAAAAGAACTTTACCAAATCATCGCCGATCATTCCGGAAACCCGATCAAGAAAGTAGAAAAAGACTCTGACCGCGATTACTGGATGACGGCAACAGAAGCCAAAGAATACGGGATGATTGACACAGTATTAATTCGGGAGCACAAGTAATGCAAGACAAATGTTCATTTTGCGGAAGATCGCGCAGTGAGGTCGATCTTCTGATTTCCGGGGTAGACGGTTTTATCTGTGATATGTGCGCGCAACAAGCGTATGACATCGTGCAGGAAGAACAACGAGGTCACTCTACCCCTCTTGATATGGATCACATCGAGATCAAAAAACCGATCGAGATCAAACAATTCATGGATCAATACGTCATCGGGCAAGACGAGGCGAAAAAGCATCTCGCCGTGGCTGTTTACAATCATTATAAACGGTTGACACAGAAACATTCCAATGATGACGTGGAGATCGAAAAGTCAAATATCATCATGGTCGGACGCACGGGTACCGGGAAAACGCTGTTGGCCCGCACAATTGCCAAAATGCTACACGTGCCGTTCACCATTGTCGATGCAACCGTGTTGACGGAAGCCGGCTACGTGGGCGAAGATATCGAATCGATCCTGACCCGCCTGCTACAAGCTGCCGATTATGACGTGGATGCTGCCGAGAAAGGCATCGTGTTCATTGACGAGATTGATAAGATTGCCCGTAAAGGAGACAACCCGTCCATCACACGCGACGTGAGCGGCGAAGGGGTTCAACAAGGGTTGTTGAAATTACTGGAAGGTTCTATCGTGAACGTTCCCCCACAAGGCGGACGTAAACATCCTGACCAAAAGATGATCCCCGTGAACACGAAAAATATTCTGTTCATCTGCGGGGGAGCTTTCGACGGGATCGAGAAGAAAATCGCCCAACGCCTGAACACGCAGGTTGTCGGATTCACGGCAAGCAAAGAAACTGCCGTTCTGGACAGGGATAATATGTTGCAATACATCGCACCGCAAGACTTGAAATCCTTCGGGTTGATTCCCGAGATCATCGGTCGTCTTCCGGTACTGACCTACTTGGAACCGCTGGATCGTCAAGCCCTGCGCAACATTCTCACGGAACCCAAGAATGCCATTATCCGCCAGTACGTGAAATTATTCGAGCTGGATAACATCACGCTGAATTTCAACGAAGAGGTCTTTGAATATATCGTGGACAAAGCTGTTGAATTTAAACTGGGAGCCCGCGGACTACGTTCCATTTGCGAGGCGATTATGACAGACTTGATGTTCGAGATCCCCTCTCAAAATTGCGAATCGATCACGATCACCAAAGAATACGCCGAGTCAAAGATAGACCGGCTGACAGCACAAAAGTTACGAGCTTAAAGAAGGGGAAAGGATATTAAACGTCGTTTTATTTCAAAAAACACTCCCGTCACTTGGCACGAAATGACGGGAGTGTTTTTTGAAATAATTTGTGCGAGACGAATATTGTCAAATCGGATTGGTAATATCCCGGATAACCACAGAGGCGCAGAAACACCCGAACAAGGGCGGCATATAAGAAATAGTCCCGACATTCGACTTTTTATTCTCGCTCTCGCTTAAAACAACCGCTTCCGGATCGACTTCTTCGGGAGAAAATACGACTTTCACCCCCTTGTAGACGCCCAACTTATGTAGCCTTTTTCGCAACATGCGAGCCAAATTACAATTATACGATTTCGAAATATCGGCTATCCGGATTTGTTCAGGATCCATTTTCCCTCCGGCACCCATGGAACTCACGACCCGGTACCCCTTTTGCAAGCTATGGTATATTAAGAATATCTTGGGGGCTAATGTATCAATGGCATCCACCACGTAATCATATTTCGCCATTTCCAAAATATCAATCATGCGATCGTCTTTGATAAAATCATTGATGACGTGTAATTGGATATCCGGGTTTATATCCCGGAAACGGGCTGCCATCACCTCGGCTTTCGCTTTACCGATGTTACTATCCAACGCCGGAAGTTGACGGTTTTTATTCGTCACCTCCACGCGATCCCCGTCAATAATCGTCATCTCTCCGATCCCCGCCCGACATAACTGTTCGGCGGCATACGCCCCGACTCCTCCTAATCCTGCCACCAACACGTGAGCTTTCTTCAACAAACCCAACCGTTCTTTTCCTAGAAGCAACTCCGTTCTACTCAGCCAATCCATACTATTTTCCAAAAACTTTATTATAATTATTCCTCGTTATTTCCTTTAACACCTCCACGTCGACCTCAAAGATGGCAGAGGCAGCCTCGTAAATGACTGAAATCTCCACCTCTTTGTCATCATTCTCCAAAAACAATCTCTCTGCCGGGATCATCCGCAATAATCGAAAAGCATTTGAGCGCGAATCCAGCAAAGCCGCTCCCACGGAAATATACAACCCGTGGTTCAACAATTGCCTTAATATCTGCTCGTTATTATTATACCCGTGAACAATCCAAGGTACGGAGGATCCCGTTCGCCTCTTCATGGCAATCAATTCCGAATACGCCTTCACGCAATGAATAATCAACGGTTTACGCAGTGCTTCTGCCAAACCGACTTGAACTGCCAGTATCTCTTCCTGCGTTTTCATGCCAATAGGAGAGCGACGGTCCAGACCGCACTCTCCTATCGCTATTACTTTTTCCATCCGTGCCGTATCTTCTATTCCCGCAAAAAGGTTCTCTCCCGATTCGTTTAACTTCATGGGATGAATACCCACGGAGTAAAACACGTTCTGCCCCTCTATCCATTCCCGTTTTTCTTCTTTTTCCACCCACGCCTTTCCTTCACCAACATCCAGAATGTTAATTCCTTCGCCAACATGATGCGTGTGTATATTCACGTACGGATTCAATTCCTTCTGCTATTTTTTATTGCACATGATATTCAAGATCGTCTTGTCCGTTTCCTCCATTCCTTTTGTACCGATCAATCCCACGTTACGGATGGTACGCTCGATATCTTCCTCCACGATCCCGTCATTGTTCGTCTTGATCCCTCTCATTGACAACAAGGCAGCTTGTACGGCAGCCGATACCCCGGAATATACCTTCAAGGCACATCCCTGTTTTGCCCCGTCACACATCATACCCGTCAAGTTTGAACACATTGTTTTGATCGTGTTCACCATGTTCTCGTAAGTTCCTCCCATCAGATAGGTGATTGCAGAGGCAGCCCCTGTCCCGGCAATCAGAATACCGCAAAGGGCTGAAAGGTGTCCCATATAATAGTGAATATGCACGGCAATCAGGTTACTCAATGCCAAGGCACGAGCCAATTGCTCGCGGGAAGCCCCGAATTGCTCGGCAGCCACCACTACCGGCAAATATACCGTGATTCCTTGATTACCACTACCGGAATTTGTCATCACCGGCTTCGGGCACCCGTCCATACGCGCATCCGATGCTGCAGTGGCACGAATTAACGTACGATTCAGCAAGTCATCTTCCAACAATCCTTTATCTATATTTTCTTTTAACGTTTTTCCAATCTGCAATCCATATTCCGATTTCAATCCTTCGGCCGAAATCGCTTTGTTCATCTCGGCTCCCTGCAACACGAATTCGATATCTTTCACGTCTACCTGATGCACGAAGTCCCAAATCCGCTTCACGCTCAACTCCGGTCCTTTATCTTCCGGTTTTGAGGTATCCAGACGAAATTCTCTTTTGAAAATCTCTTTTCCGTTCTTTTCCACCAAAACGATATTGGTGTGCGTGTGAACGATAATCACTTTTACCGTATCATTTCCTTTCGTGGCCAAAGCCTCGGCGTACAATTTATCCGGTGCATCCTCTTTCAAAGAAACCTTCACTTGACCTAACATATCTTTTGCCCGCTGCAAGTTATCCCCCACGTTCACCTCTTTCAGCACTTCCAAGCCGTATTCGGATTTTCCACAAACAGCTCCTAAAGCCGCGGCGATAGGCAGCCCGACCATTCCTGTTCCCGGGATACCAACACCCATACCATTTTTGTAAATATTACCACTAACCAGTACGTCCAAATGCTCGGGCACGTCTCCTAATACTTCTTTACACTTTGCACACGCTAAAGCACAGGCTACCGGCTCGGTACACCCCAAGGCCGGAACGGCCTCTTTTCTCAATATTTCAATGATTTGTTGATCTGTTACTTGATTCATCTTATTCTTCTTTTCATGTAGAACGCTAAATTTTGCGATTACAAAAATAGTGTTATTTATCTATTTTTCTATCACAAAAAGACAAATTATACTATCTTTGCCTACTGAAGTCGAATTAGTTGAACACACGATAGATATTTACCCATGAAATTAACACTCGTCATATTATCACTTTTCATCACGTCCTTCGCTTGGGCGCAAACAGATTCTATTGCCCCGGTCAAAAAAGAGAGCGATTTCGTGAAACAACTCTCGGAAACAGATTCCATTACCGGTGGTAAAGTGATCATTCATGCCGATCCGAAAATCGAACAACTATTAAAACTGAGCATTTCCGTGAGCCGGAAAGAACAGCTCTTTCAAGGGTATCGCATCCAAATCCTATCCCGTAGTTCATACGACACGAATATCGACTCGTTGAAAAACTATACCAAACGATTTGAAGAAGAGTTTCCGGACATACCTGCATACCTGCAATACACTGATCCCGATTTCAAAATCCGGGTAGGTAATTTCCGCACCCGCATAGAAGCCATCCCCGCCTTGAAACGAATCCGTAAAAAATATTCAGGTGCATACCCGGTAAAAACAACTATTTACCTACAAGAATTGAATCCCGTCGTGGAGCAAGATACGGTTGCGGTGCCTCCTGTGCAATTCTAAATTTTAAATTCTAAACTTTAAATTCCTTAGTTTTTCCTCTTCTGCCGAAAAATCAATCATCGGGTAGGAATGGGAAATCATAGCCATCTCAGCCAACATTTTCTTTACCAGACGTTGATAATCCTCGGACTTCGAATCGAAAGGTCGATGTGCCATTCCTTTATTGATTCGCCCGATCTGATTCATTAACCCCAACACATCGGGAGTGATAAAGCTATACAGGAAACGTTCCCAAATGTAATCTACCGTGAAGCCAGACACGTGTAACATATCATCCGCGTAAAAACGATAGTCCCGCAATTCATCCAACACGATTTCGTAAGCCGGGAAATAATACACGTACTCCAGTTTTTCCCGCAATTGATCGATAGCCAACAATAATGTAGCCTTACTCAACTGATTACCATGAGCGCCATCCTTCCAATGCCGGATCGGGCTTACCGTGAATAATATGCGAAGTCCAGGATTTATCTCTCGCAGACGCTCGATTAACTCCACGTATTCCTCCACAATATTTTCCACGCTCAAACGACTACGCTCAAACTCTTGCGCAGGGATCTTGTGACAATTCGACACGATCATATTTTCCCGCACGTGCTTGTACACCCAAGCTGTTCCCCAAGTAATTACCAACAAATCTAAAGAACAAAGTTCTTCCGCAGCTTTCTCCAAACGTCCATTTATCCGGCTCAGACACTCGTCCGGATCGGTTGACGAGAATGCCCCATGGTGATACAGGCTCACCCATTTCTCCCCTACCTTTCTCAAATCGTTTTTTTCAAATCGTTTTCCTTCCATGATTAAACGTAATACATTGGCCACGGATAACGGGTTATAAATTATCCCACAAGGATTTACATCTACGTCAAATTTATAATAGGAAAACTTACTCCCTATGTTTTCCGCGAAACACGATCCCAACATCATCAGCTTGGAATTATAATCTATTGAAAAATCTGGAGCAACAATCGTGATCTTCGTTTGCAAATTCATATCTATATTTATTATAAATAATCACTCTATCTATACAAAGTTACATTTTTTACGCTCATTTCCTTCATCATTTTTATACTTTTGTCAAAAATTTCGCGCATGGGAATTATCACCATATTATTGATTGCAGTCGGATTAGCCATGGATAGTCTTGCCGTAAGTATCAGCGGTGGGATCGTCATGCGCCCTTTCTGTATGCGACAATCTTTACGTCTGGCCCTTACAATGGGTGGTTTTCAAGGGGGGATGACTTTACTCGGCTGGCTCATGGGAGTCAGTTTCAGTTCATACATTACCACCTTTGACCATTGGATTGCCTTCATCCTTCTCGGTTTTCTAGGCGGTAAGATGATCTACGAGTCTTTCGAGGAAGAAGAAACCACGATCTCATCTTTTTCCACCAAAACTCTTCTCACGTTAGGAGTAGCCACCAGTATAGATGCCCTTGCCGTGGGAGTCAGTATGGCCTTCCTCAAAACGAGCATTTATTTCCCCGCCTTCATCATCGGTTTCGTGACATTCGCCCTCTCCCTGATCGGTGTTATCGGTGGTTACCGTTTCGGAAAAATCAAAGGTATCAACGTCGAATTATTCGGTGGAATCATCCTCATCGCGATCGGAGTCAAAATACTCATCGAGCATTTGATGGAATAATTTTCCATTTTCAATTATATTTCTTATCTTTGCACTCACATATCTAGGGGGTAGACGTGGATTTGACAGCATGAAGAATAGGTATGTAAGCATGTCGGGCGTAGTGAAGCCGGCCCGTTAATCCCGGACGCAAAATTTTAATTGGCGAAAGAAATTACGCTCTTGCTGCCTAATCGAATAATAGTAGATTGAGGCTTAATCTCCGCTCAAGGTAGTGGAGACAAGACATCCCGCTGGCGGTCCCACCTTGTGCCAACCAGCATTCGGGGTGCAGGCAATACGAGGTTAGTCAACGTTTTGCTTCGTGACGTTGATGAAATAACAGAAGCTAAGGTACAGTTTGGGTGCTTTTTTCCGGGCTATACTCGAAAACCAACAAAAAGATAAGCATGTAGAAAGCATATTGATTCCGTGTTTGGACCAGGGTTCGATTCCCTGCTACTCCACCTCAAATTAGAAGTCACTGTTTATCGGTGCTTCTAATTTTATATCATTTTCAAAGTTCATTCTCTATCATTTTAGCACGTCACAATTATGGATATCTTGGAATTAAGAGAATATTGTCTATCTTTTCCGCACACGACAGAAGAATTTCCTTTTGACGAAACCACGTTAGTTTTCAAAGTTTTCAACAAAATGTTTTGTTGCACGGACATCATGCCATTCGAATGGATTGCTGTAAAATGTGATCCGAGCTGGGCCCTTGAGTTACGTGAAAAATATCCGGAAATAACCCCTGCATTTCACTTCAATAAAAAATACTGGAATGGAATTGATATGCACGGCACACTTCCCGACAAATTCATTGGAGAGCTTATCGAACATTCATTCCGGGAAGTCGTAAAGAAATTCCCACAACGTTTTATAAAAGAAAACTTTCCAGAATTCTCGCTAACTGCATCTAACCGAATAAACAAAGACTAACAGTTGGGGAGATTTTTACATTAACTTATTTTTGAACACACAACGTATTCCCCAACCGTCAGTCTGTAAAAATTATTATTAATCTTCTTGCTGCTGACGTTTCACCTCAGCAAGCACATCTTTCATATTCAAACCTGCCGCCTCGGCAATTCCCTTACCACAACGTTCATCTGCCTGATAGAAACGAGCAGCAACCCTCACTTTTATATCCATGGGAACGCCCTCCATCGCCGCAGCAACATTCGTATGGATCCGCATTTTTTCATCTTCCGGAACCAAACGATACAAATCACCCGGTTGCGTGTAATAATCTTTATCTTGTTGATAATGACTAGCCATTCCTTGAATTTCAAAAGGCGGTTGATTATAAGCGTGATTATCTACCGGGCCACCAAAACTGTTCGGCTCGTAATTCACGGCACCGCCACCGTTAGCATCCACTCGCATGGCACCGTCCCGGTGATAATTGTGCATTGGACAGCGAGGTGCGTTTACAGGAATGGAATCCGCATTAATCCCCAAACGGTAACGATGTGCATCACCGTAAGCGAACAGACGTCCCTGCAACATCTTGTCCGGTGAAAAACTGATTCCCGGGACCACGTTGGCCGGGTTGAAAGCAGACTGTTCCACGTCGGCAAAATAATTCTCCGGATTTCGGTTCAATTCGATCACACCCACCTCAATCAACGGGTAATCCTTATGACTCCAAACCTTTGTCAAGTCGAAAGGATTGAAACGATAGGTTTCCGCATCCTTCTCCGGCATGATCTGCACGCACATTTTCCATTTGGGAAAATCTCCCTTCTCAATACTCTCAAACAAATCCCGCTGGGAATGTTCACGATCTTTCGCCACGATCTTTTCCGCCTCTTCGTTCGTGAAATTGGCGATTCCTTGCATACAACGCAAATGGAATTTCACCCAACAACGTTCGTTATATTCGTTATAAAAACTGAACGTATGACTTCCGAAACCGTGCATGTGGCGAAAATCCTGAGGAATCCCCCGGTCACTCATCAAGATCATGACCTGGTGCAAAGTTTCTGGTGACAAACTCCAGAAGTCCCACATCGCCGTGTTACTTCTCAGGTTTGTCTTCGGATCCCGCTTTTGCGTGTGAATAAAATCGGGAAACTTCAACGGATCCCGGATAAAGAAAACAGGCGTGTTATTCCCGACCAGATCCCAGTTTCCCTCGTCGGTATAGAATTTCATGGCAAATCCCCGAACATCCCGTTCCGTATCGGCTGCACCCCGCTCTCCCGCTACCGTGGAGAAACGCATGAACACGTCGGTTTTCTTGCCAACCCGTGCAAAAATACTCGCTTTGGTGTAACGGGTAATGTCATTTGTCACCGTGAACGTACCAAATGCTCCGCTCCCCTTGGCATGTACGACACGTTCTGGAATTCGCTCCCGGTTAAAATGAGCCAATTTTTCGATTAGCCAAACGTTCTGTAAGAGAGCTGGTCCATGAGGCCCTGCAGTCTGAATGTTTTGATTATCACCAACCGGAGTCCCGGCTTCGGTGGTTAGTTTTTGTTTTCTTTCCATGGTTAATAGGTATATTCGTTATCATGTATACCGATTATACCTTATTAATCATTAAAAAGTTTTACAAACGAATCGAAATTTTACTCCGTTTTCGGTTTGCGGATGTAATGCGGCATCTCAAAAGGAATCTCCAAAGAAAATTCCACCAATCCCATAAATTCGCCATTCTCGTACCATGGGGTTTGGTAAATCAATTTTTTCACGCCGTTTTTCTCGATCGTGTAAGCATTCGTAGCATGTTCTGTCATCAACTGCACCAATTTAGTGCGGGCTGGTTCCGGATGACAATCTAACACATTCTGACCAACGAGATCACCGTGATTTGTTTTCTGTGACTTATCGTTCATTTGAAGGATCTTTCCCTCTTTATCGCACACCGTGATGGCCACGTTCAATTCTTTCATGTAATCCATAGCTGCCATTTTTTTAATTGATGCACAAAACTACAATTTTTCAGCATGTTGTTCTTCCATTTTCACGAATTAATAGTTTCCATCCACATTTTTCTTGAAATTTTCTTGAAAATATTTTGCAGTTTCCCTGAAAACCTCTATATTTGCATCGCTTTTGAGAAAAATTCCTTAGTAGCTCAGTTGGTTAGAGCGGCGGACTGTTAATCCGTAGGTCGTAGGTTCAAGTCCTACCTGAGGAGCCAAGAAGTTGAAAGCCAGTAGAGCTTCACAATCAAGTAACAAGGGCGCTTAGCTCAGCTGGTTCAGAGCATCTGGTTTACACCCAGAGGGTCGGGGGTTCGAATCCCTCAGCGCCCACGAAAGAGGTTCAAAAAGGACCTCTTTTTTATTTACCTACTTTTCAGGCTCACGTGAGCCATAAATTACTAACTTTATAACATAAATTACAATTATGATTAGAAAAATAAAAGTTACGGATTATCCTCGTTTAATGGAAATTTGGGAAAGTGCAGTATCGAGTACACATGATTTTCTTAAAGAGGAAGACTTTTTATATTACAAAGAACAACTTCCTATATATTTCCAGCATGTCACTCTATTCGGATTTGAACAAGAGGGAATCTTAATCGGATTTATGGGGATTGCAGAAGGGAACCTTGAAATGCTATTTATTGACAATAATTATCGAGGTACAGGAATAGGGAAAAAATTAATTACTTATGCCATAGATAATTTACAAGTAACGAAAGTCGATGTGAATGAGCAAAATATTCAAGCTGTCGGTTTTTATAAACATATAGGCTTTAACATATACAAAAGGTCAAACCTGGACGGTGAAGGGAAAGAATATCCTATTTTACACATGCAGCTGTAGTTTATAAACATAAGTAATATCAATCCGAGTGCCTGTCGGGCATCGGAGTTATTGACATCGATAACCATAAATGCATGACTTTAGATCACATCCGAACACCGGATTGTTAGATCTTGAAAAACATGGCCAAGGACCTAGTTGATTAGTACAACCATTATCTTGTCAGCAAAAAAACGACAATAATATGACGGAAAGGCAGACTTTACCAATTGGGATCTGAACCGATATGCTTGAACGATTTATTTGCGTGTCTGGTATTAACCCAGCTCCACAAGTTATTACAAACTTTTCAAAGAACTCATCCTATTTATAGCCAAAGCCACTTAAGTTTGACAAACTTTTAACGAACTTTTATTACATGAATCTTTTCAATAAATTTAAGCATTTATACGGGGCATAACGAAAAGGGTTATCAAAAAATGTGAAAGATTTTACCACGGAACGTAAATTACTGAAAAGTTCAAAACTCGCTTTCCCGTGATACTTTCCAACTCCACTCATCCCCACACCTCCGAAAGGCAAACGGGGATTTGCCAGATGCACAATCGTGTCGTTCACACAAGCCCCACCTGAAGAAGTCCGACTTAAAACTTCACGAGCCTCTCGCTTAGGTCCGAAATAATACAGCGCCAAGGGTTTATCCCGTTTATTCACAAAACGAATCACATCATCTATCTCCCTATAAGTCAGCACAGGCAGAATGGGACCAAATATCTCTTCCCGCATGATCAGACTATCAGCCTCCACGTCTATCAGTACCGTAGGTGCAATATACCTTTCCTCCACGTTCACTTCCCCTCCAAAAACCACTTGTCCTGAAGCATGTATTAAGTTCGCTAACCGTTCTGTTCCCTCCCGGTGAACAATCCGCGGATAATCGGGACTATCACACGGGCGATCCCCATAAAATCGTTTCACGGTCAATCTTACAGCCTCAACAAATTCTGCTCTTTGATTTTCATGCACAAACACGTAATCGGGGGCAACACATGTCTGCCCGGCATTAATAAATTTTCCCCAAGCCGTACGACGAGCCGCAATCTCCACGTTCGCACCACGTCCCACGATACAAGGACTTTTCCCTCCCAACTCTAAAGTTACTGGGGTTAAATGTTTCGCCGCCATTTCCATAACATGTTGTCCGAAATGGGAACCTCCTGTGAAAAAAATATAATCAAAACGCTCACTCAACAATAGCTCTGCCACATTCCCTTCTCCATCAAACACAGAAACATAACCAGGTTCAAAAACTGCTGCTACAATCTTTTTTATAACTTCTGCCGTTGCCGGGGCAAAAGGAGACGGTTTCAACACGACACAATTTCCGGCAGAGATGGCACCAATTAAAGGTTCCAACAATAATTGAAACGGGTAATTCCAAGGGGCAATAATCAACACAACACCATAC
The DNA here is from genome assembly GCF_003991565.1 of Butyricimonas faecalis. Classification (NCBI taxonomy): domain Bacteria; kingdom Pseudomonadati; phylum Bacteroidota; class Bacteroidia; order Bacteroidales; family Odoribacteraceae; genus Butyricimonas; species Butyricimonas faecalis. The sequence continues at coordinate 2,149,217 of NZ_CP032819.1, forward strand.
GGCTCGTACATGATCCAGCTTTTCGAGGGCCAAACAGCCAGTGGGGTTGCCTGTCGTCGAGACTTCGCCCACTGTCTCAAATGTTTCACATGATAGTTAATCTCTCCCAGCACCATACCAATCTCCGTCAGGTAAGCCTCACCCTCTGATTTTCTCAAATCACTCCACAAGGCCGCATTTATCTCTTTCATTTGTCCGATAATAGCCCGTCTCAACGCTTTTAAACGTTCTATCCTGCAAGCAACATCCCTTGTCGTTCCCTTGTCAAAAAACTCCCGTAAAGGAATCGTGTACTTCTCTTTTCTATTTTCCGATTCTACCATATTCCAATCATTCCTATATCATGTTAAAATAACTGTTTCCCATGATATAAATAATTGGACACCATTAAGCTATGAAAGCAATTTCAAGTAGTCAAATGATAACCAATTATTTATATATCCGCAGATTCAACTCGCCAACGCAACTTTCATTTCAAAACAGATTCTTACTTTAACAAATTATCCAAAAACGTATAAAATTTAGGATCTTCACCAGAAATCATCTTCACAATATTCCCCTCCGGATCAATAATACATTTAGAAGGATACCCCGATACGGCATACATCAAAGATACATTCACGTTTTCATCATTAATCAATTGCACCCATGGTAATCCATGCTCTTCAACAGCTGCTTTCCATTTCTTTTCTGTATCATTACATGCAATTCCGATAAATTCCACTTTATCCTTATGCTTTGCATAGCTAACTTTCATATCGGGAATCCCTTTAATACACCATCCACACCAACTACCCCAGAAGTCAAGTACAACATATTTACCCCGAAAATCAGCAAGATGAACATCTTTTCCATGCAGATCTTTCAAGGTGAATTGTGGAGCAGGCATTCCTGGTTGAATTTTAGCTGCAGCTTTCTTTTGTGCCATTTGTTTCTCAGCCATTTTGATAAGCGTCAAAGCATAAGTAGCCATCACCCCACCTTTTATACTACTGTCCAACATGTCAAAAGCTGTCCGTTTCTTTTCATCTACTACATAACTGATTAAAGCAGCAGAAACTTTTTTCACCGGATTATTCTTTATATATGTGATCACGGTTTCTGAAATTTCATTCTGAACCATTTTTAAAGAATCCCGCACAAGGTTGATAAGATCAACATGATCCCCTCGTCCCTCCATCTCTGCAACTCGAGAACTTAATCTATTTGATTCCTGTTGATAACTCTTTAATTGATTTTCGACACTTCGCAAATTTTGATAAAATTCGCTCCCCATAATCTGATAATTTCCGGCCTCCCCTGTTACAACGGCCCTCTCTCCGGGGACAACAATCAAACGAATCGGGTTGAACATAGCAGCAATCAAGCCATTCACATCACCAGCCAAGGGTTTACAAATCAAACCGACAGAATAAACTACAGTCGTATCCGGCATATTAAAAGCAAACGTTCCATCCTGTAATGCAAGCGTATCCAGTTTAGAAGCAACACCAGTACTTGTATTCACAGATATAACTAGAAGTGTATCGCTCGGCACTTTCAATTTTCCACTAACTTGATAAGGCTTACTAGCTTCAGCAACACACACAATACAAATAAACAATCCTAATATGATTAATTTTTTCATCTTTTTATCTCTTTATTTTAACCCATTCAATAGCTCGTCAGTTTTAGTTTCTGATGGACGAGGAGCTGAAGCATCCATCATTTTTCCTTCTTTATCAAATATCATGAAACGAGGAATATTTGTAATACCATAAATTTCTGCACAAGTTTTTTGGTTCGCCTCCGGGATAAGATATTGCTCCCAAGTTGGCTTATCCGTAATCAATTTCTTTTTCCATGCAGCAATATCTGTATCTATTGAAATACTAACAAAACGAATAACCGAATGATCTTTATATTTCGCTACTAATTTTTCAATAAATGGAATTTCTTTACAACAAGGTCCACACCAAGTCGCCCAGAAATCGATATAAGTATATTTACCTTTCCCCACGACATCTTTTAAAGAAAAAGATTTTCCATTAATATCTACCATTTTCAAATCTGCAGCATCTGTACCCACGGCAGTGTTATCAATTATTTTTAACTGAGCACGTGCATATTCACAAGTTTGCGCATCCGTAGAAACATCTAAATATTCTCGATAAACACAGGGAAGTGTTTCCGAAATATTAGCACCCAACATCTGCATGAACAAATGTGCCGTAAGAAGTGTCCGTGCAACCTTATTTCGCATATCTTGATTTGACACGAACGTTTTCAAACAACGCAATTTCACTGCATTTACAGGCATTCCCTTTGGGTATAAATTCGGGTGTGCCCCCACATACCAATTCAAATAATACATTAAAGCTCTCTCTTGTAAAGTATCATTAAAATCAATCCCTTTTACATACTTCATGAAGTCCACATCCTTCTCCATGTCCACACCTATCTTTTGTTTAGCATCTGCATAACTGAAATAATGACTGGCAAGTTCATTCTTCAAACCTTTCTTTTCTTTTTCCACAAAGACCTTATCATCCACTTTATCCAGCGCTTCCTTTATCGGAACAAGCTTTTCATCAACATAACGGACGCAAGCTTTAAAATCAGGCACCACTTGCCATGCTTGTGCTGAAAACATCGGGGAAAGCGTGATTAGCTCCCGATGCAAATTAAGATAGGCCGTTTCTTTTCCCGTATCTCCGCTATAATGGGGAATAACACTTTCACCCTCAGCAACAAAATCAACATGTAAAGATTTTCCCGGGACAAAATATGCCACATAAAACTTTGTTTGCTTCCCTTCACCTATCTTCAAAAAGACCTCCTTGGCCCGTGATAACATATATTCTTTAGAAAACGTTCCATTTGCAGCCACTTTCAACGTATCAGGCTCTACTCCCTCCATTGAAAAATCACAAACCACACAAGGAGTATTGACAAACCCTTTCACGCTACCACTAAAATAAATTTTATCATGCTTTTGTCCAAAAAGAGATAAAGCGGACAAAATTATCATGCTAACAATTACAAATTTCTTCATGTCACGTCCTATTTATTCTGTTTTAATATCTCACGTACTTCTTCTGCCCCTCTTGGTGCTTTTACCACGTTCCCATCCGGGTCAATCAATATATAATAGGGAACCCCGTTACGTACTTGATATTTATTCACGTAAAAGTCATTATACCCTTGTTTCGTCAACACGTAATGCGGGAAAGGAACATTTATCCTTTCCATTGCTTTATGCCATGCCTTCAAATTTTTATCACATGAAACAGCGATCACTAACAAACGATCCTTGAATTCATCCTGTAAAGCTTTCACTTTGGGCATAGCATGAATACACATTCCGCACCAACTTGCCCAAAAGTCAACCAACATAAATTTACCTTCATGGACAACATCCACTAGATTTATTAATTTTCCGTCAAGATCATTCATTTCTAAATTCATTAATGGAGCCCCGATAACCGTCAATTTAGCATGTGCGATCCGTTCTTGGAAAAGCGCAAAACGTGCAGTATCTGTAGGTACTGAAAGAATAGACTTTTCCAATGTTTTCACTTGCTCTCCAGTCAGGTTATACCCTCTTAATAGCATTTGATTAGCAAACATAACAGAAACAACAGAACGAGGATGTGATAGAATAAATTCCCATTCAGCACTTTCGCCTCTTCGTCGCTCTTCTTTCAAACGCTGATACTCGGCATAATCCCGCTGTGCTTCTCCCCCCTCTACAATGAAAGGGGTTTCAGAAGTAACGCTATCATAATCATCAGCTTTTATCGCAATTTCTACATTTTCTACAAATAATGGAGTATATGTCCATTTTATCTGGCATGAAGTATCTTTCAAATGCAGCATCTGATTATTCGTTATTAACGTACACAAGAGAGGAGCGTCAAGTTTACCACGTAATTCGAAATAACCATTTTTCACCGTAGTCTCAACCAATGTAGAACTTTCACCTCCCAACAAATCTTTCTCTGCTGCCAAAAGCGATACTTCCACGCCATCCGGCATCCCGGGAATACGTCCCTTAATCACAAAACCTTTTTCTTGTGCAAATAAGGACATACACCCAAAAAGGGAAACTATAAATAAAGAGAATATTTTCATCATTTCCATATTTATTATTTTACATCACGTACAAAACGAACACTCAACATTTCTGCCTCTGCTTCCATACTTTGACGATAAACTTGCGAAGAATCATAATACAATTTTCTATAATAATAATATTCTCCCTCTTTAGAATCATCTCTCGTCGAGGTCCAATAGAAACCATAAGTCCCAATAAATCGGTATCCCGGAGTTGCCATGATCATGTAAGGAGTATAATAACCTGCCATTTGAAAACCTAGCATGGCACCTTCGTCAGTTTGTTTCATCAATGCTCCGCTCACATCACCTCTCCAGTCCAACTCATCCGCTTCCGCTCTTGACATTCCTAATGCTTGTTCCAATCCTTTCCAATCTTCATCCGAAGGCAAACGCCATCCTTCCGGCACAGCTTCTAAAGCACCTTGACGAGTATAAAGAAACCCATATTTTTCAGAAAATTTATCTTCAGGATTCCCCTCTCCACTATGTGCATAATCTACATAAAAACGACACTTGGTCTGATCATCTATTTTATAATGAGAATTTTCCATCATCCAATCCTTTCCACCAATACGTACCCAATGATATTCAAAACCATCCCGTTCGTCTGTAAAGGTTCCGGATGCCTCCGGTGTAATAGCAGGCAATGTAAAATTATCATCATCACTACAGCCAAGCCCCAATAGAGCTAGTAGCATATATACGGCAATCTTGTATAAATTCATCGCTATATCTTTTAATATATGTAACCTAAATCAACTATTAAATCACTTAACATCCGAGCCCGCTTGATTACTTTAGGGTAATCTGCAAATTTCGCTTTAATCTCTTCCATTGTATACGTGAAAATAAATTCCGTGAAAGAGGTAATATCTTCATCCTTTGTCGGATAGAGGCCCACTGTTCGCATCTCAAAAGAACCGAACCGAATATAATGTTGCGTCACGAATCCTGCTTCATACTGATGCTTCATGTTAATCTCCTCGCTCTGAGTCGGGTTATCTTTTGTGCTAAATTTTCCCCCATGCAATCCATCACATACAGCATAAAACTCCTCTAACGCCGCTTCATTATTAATAAACTGATTACCTAAATAACTCGCAAAAATAGAAGAAGCCAAACTTTTCTTCTGTACATCTGTTTTACTCGTGATGTCACTCCCTACTGCAATTACGACACTCCGTTGTCCCGCAACAGCCGTTAAAGTAACCATAGTATTACCGGACATATAAGAAATAGAAGCAGGAACAAACCAAGAGAAAGGTTTTAACGATGTTGACAAATGCGGCAAAACATACTCTTTCAAGAAAGTTACTGCAGCCCTTTTATCCTCAATGGATTGTAAATAGCCATACTTGTAATCAATAGAGCCACCAACCATGCCGCTACCTAACGTATATCCGATATCCAATAGTTCAGTTTTATACTGCATATCACCGTTATAATCAATGCCTAACTCTTCATGACGAAGAGTATCATTAAAAAGTAAATAACTTTTCTCTGTTGTATAAAACTCTCGACGCAAAACAGATTCCTCATCCGTTGCATTCGGATCTGGTGCAAAACAATCCGTTATCGTGTCTACCTCAGGAGTCAATGCATCTTCATCACCACAAGCAACCACTCCTAACAGGAGCAATACACTTATATATATAAAACAATATCTCATAATTTTACTTTAATCTTTAGGGGTTGTTACTGTATACGCTCTCCAAGGACGTTCATTATTTACCATACCGGTATTGAAATCAAGAACTTCCTGAGGAATAGGTAAAATATAAGCCGCATCATTAGGCTCCAACGTAAATACATGAGTTTCTAACATCTGTGTTGAGGCGCCATTATCATAATACGTGTAATTATGTGTCAATAATTTCGAATCCGGATACTTCTCACACACACCATAACGCCTCAAATCAAACCAACGATGTCCCTCCAACGCTAGTTCTTTACGACGTTCCTCTCGAACTACTTCAACCAAGTCTCTCCCAGCCTCAGTAACTTCATAATTACTACCATCAAGATAACGTTTTTCACGCAATGCATTCAATTGCTTCCTCGCCTCATCCTCGTCATCCAAATAAACAGCTGCCTCCGCTTTATTTAAATACGCCTCTGCCGTACGGAAAAGGAACTTATCAGAAACCTCACATTGTTGATTAAACCAACCGGTATTATACTCTACATTATAATAATTAGCATCTGTTTCCGGATCAAGATAGCCTGTAACCCCCGGCCCGAAAGAGATCTTGGTATACCCGATAAACGTGTTGCGCTTCCACCACCACTGACTTTTTCGTAAATCATTTTCCGCATACACATCATATAACTCATGTGCCACCCGGAAATTTTGGTAATCATATTTCAAGAAACAAGGCACATCATTCCCTCCCATAGAAAAAAGAACTTCTTTAGAGTTTTTTGACAGGAAACCATCATAAGACTTCCGACTATTTAAATCAATCAAATAACCATTTGCTTTCAACACTTTATCTGCATAATCAGACGCTAACTTCCAATTTTGCATATAAAGATAAACTCGACTTAATAACAAATTCACAGCATTTATATCAGCCTGATATATACTCTGATGCGTTGTTTGCGATAAACATTCTTCAGCTATCTTCAAATCGCCCAGAACCTGCTCGTACACCTCTTGCACTGTATTACGAGAATATTTTATGTCATTCACCTTTTCCTCTGTTTTTATCGGGACTGCCGGATCGGTCGCCGCTGTTAAAGGATCATACGATTTACCATACAAATTAGCTAGCCAAAAATAATAAGTTGCACGTAAAAAATGAGCTTCTCCATTCACACGCAAGGCTCCTATTTTCTCTTCATCAGAATTTTGTGGGACATCTTTAACGCTAGCAATAATATTATTAGCCACATTAATCAATCGATAAGTCTCTGTCCATGTCGCATTTTCTGCCAAGAACCCGGAATAAGCATCATTCTGTCCGACTCTTTGCTGCCACGTGTAGTAGCCAAACACGTCACCTTTAAGACTACCGACACCACTTCCACCCCATGCCATACAATAACTATTCTGCTCTTCCAATTCGTCTGCCAAAAAATGGATAAAAAAACCATAATTAGAAGAAGATCCTGAATTTTGAACTGGCAAATAACAATCCCCGACCAATAACTCGTCTAAATCCTCATACGATGTGACATAATAGGTATCTTGGGAATATTCTTTCAAGAAATCCGAACAACTCGCCAACAAGACAAAGATTGTTACCGTTCCTATATATACTAAATATCTCATATCTTTTCTCTTTTATTAAATAATCATACTAGAACTGAAGGTTTAATCCTATCGTATAAGTAGGTGTATCAGACAACTGAATTTCAGAAAAACCTCCTTGCGTTGGGGTTTGTCCTTTCAACTTACTATTACAAAAAGTATATAAGTTTGTAGCTCCTAAAGTCAATGCCAAGCGGTTCAATCGCCAACGTTCCAATATTTTCTTGGGAATCTCATACGTCAAAGAGATACTGGAAATCTTGAGATAATCGGCACTTACAACCCTCAAATCTGAATAATCGTACATTGTCCATGCATTATTTGCAATTTTCACCACATCGGCAGAAGTACTGGCACTCCAATGATAACTATAATAACCGAATCCGTTTGACCCCCGCCCCATAATAGCCGGTACATCTGTATATAATTCGTCTCCAGGCTTTTTCCAAGCTTTAAGTAAATCCCTGTTAACATTCGATTCCGCCGAATAACCATTCACAAAATCTTCCATCATTCGGAACAAGCGAGTCTCTGCTCCCAAGCTATAATTCATCTGAATCCCCAGTCTCCATTGCTTATACGTAAATGTATTCGAAATACCACCTGTTACATCCGGATCTCTCTGGCCGGAAGCTTTTAACACACGGGTATAAGTATTATACTTATCAAGTCCCACTAATTCTACACGACGCTCTTCCCAATCATCAAACAATGGTCCTCCATCCACAGGACTCAATCCGACATACTTATAAGAATAAAACGTACCTATAGCTTTCCCTTTCACGACAGCCGTACCATTTAAGAAATCATTCAATTCATAGGTATTTTGGCCGGGAGCAGTATTCATCTCGTTCTTTATTTTTGACAATGAGCCGGAAAAAATCCAATTAAAATCTTCCAATTTAACAGGAGTTATTGTTAGATTCAAATTATACCCTTTATTGATAACTGTTCCAGAATTAACTGTATAAGAAGTAAACCCATTAATATCCGAAATTTGCTTACTCATAAAAGCATCCGTAGTTTTCTTATAATAATACTCGACACCTACCATCAAACGGCTTTTAAAGAATGAGGCTTCAAGACCAAAATTAGAAGAATGCGTCTTCTCCCATTTCAAATCAGGATTAGCAAAACCTCCGTTAGCCACAGTAGAAGTCATTTTATCGTAATAATCACTATAGCTACCTTTCTTAAGTACTAAAACTGGAGTCTGTCCATCCAGCATATTCCCCTGCTCCCCATAGGAAGCCTTCATCGTAAAAGAATTAAGCCAAGTAGCATTAATCCTTGTTACCGTCTTCAAATCGACCATACCGGAAACGGACCACACCGGTAATATTTTCTCGTTACTACGAGAACCAAATTTATTTGACCCATCATACCGAGTATTAGCATTTAATGTGAAATAATCTTTATAACTATAAGAAACCGTTCCGTAAACAGCCAACAAATTAGTACGACTATCTGTGATGACCGGAACATTACTTTTTACCCAACTTGCATAATAGGTAGCATAATACCCCGGATCAATATCTGTTACAAACGACTTTCCCCGGTCTGCATAATATCCCCTCTGTGTGTAAGAAAAAGCGTTATAATTTGTTGCATTCACTTCCGCACCAATCGCCACATTCAAATAATGTTCTTGGTTTTTTCCCCAATATTTACTCAAATTAGCTTGTAAACGAGCCGTGTAGCTTTTAGTCTTCGTCGTATTAGTTGTCAACTCTCCCCCATAAGGTAACATACTATTCTCCGGAGCTTTCTCGCCATACTCCGAACGGCGTAAATTCGCAACATGAAACGTCTTTTCTCCCCAATAGCCTTCAATCTCTGCGGCAGAAGTAGTACCGGAAAGGATAGCATTCACGTTCAACCAATCTGTTATATTGTAACGTAAATTGGCCGTGACAGTAAAACCACTCACACTTTGTTTTTGGAAACTATTTTCTAACTCATTCAGTATGTTATAATTCAAAAAACCTACAAAATATACATATTTTTGATAATAAGCATACGTACCATCTTCATTAAATGCCGGAATTGCACGACTTGTATGATAGGCATAATCAATCGGATTCACTTCACCTTGATTGTATTCTCTATCATTCAAATAACCATTCAAATTAAATGACAACTGTATTTTGGGAGAGAGCGTCATATCTAATTTGGCCGTTGCCGTATAACGATGATTTGTAGTTGATTGTATCACATCATCTTCATTCGTATACCCAAGTGATGCATAATAACGAACCGCCTCGGAACCACCAGATACATTTATACTATGATCATGAGAAAAAGAATCATGTGTCAACAAATCAAACCAATCCGTGTTAACAGTCTGCAACCTGGCAACTTCCGTTTGAAACTGTTCCTTCGTGTAGGTTCCATCATAATATTTACTCAATGCATTCTCATATCCAACCAAAGGCATATTTTGTTGATACACGTAATGATTAGCAACTAAATCCTGAGAAAATTGGATTCTTTCCTTCGAATTCATCAAATTAATCTTACGATCCGTATAACGTGGACGTTGACGTAAAGTTGCTGTTGCTGAATAAGAAACAATGGGCTTACCCGTTCTCCCTTTCTTCGTCGTAATTACAATAACACCATTAGCAGCACGTGTACCGTAAAGAGCCGTGGCGGCAGCATCTTTCAAAACATCTAAACGTTCTATATCCTGTGGATTCAACCCTGAAATTGCATTACCGATACGATTCACATAATCCGGGTCATTCAACACGTCAGGAGACAGATTCACCGGATCGCTAACAATAATACCATCTACAACCCAAAGCGGTTCTCGATTACCAATAATCGTGGAAGTTCCCCGAATTCGTAAACGAGGAGTAGCATTTATTTCACCACTATTCGATAAAACAACCATATCTGGAATCTTACCTTCCAACATTTGAGTCAAATTCGTCACTCCCGGGATTTTGATTTCTTCTATACCAAATGAATTGGTTGCACTGGTTGATTTTCTACGATCTAGCTGCTGATAACCCGTAATCACAATTTCCCCAATCTCGTTAATATCCTCTTCCAAAGCAACCTTCAATAAAGCTTGTCCTGTCCATTTTACCTCTTTCGTTTTCATCCCCACGAAAGAAAAAACCAACACGACTGAATCCCTTTTAGATATGTTCAATGAAAAGTCTCCTTTTATCCCAGTCGCAACTCCCGTCTGCATCCCTTTCAAAATTATGCTCACTCCGGGTAAAGCCTCTCCCCTATTGTCCGTAACGATTCCTTTAATCGTTATAGATTTCAAACTATCTGCGACAAACGACGACAAATTCCGTTTGATCACAACCACCTTTCCCTGAATCTCGTAATAAAGTCCTGTACCTTTCAGTACCTCATTCAAAATATTCTCTAAAGGTACATCTTTAAACACGGCATTCATCTTGTCAATCCCCTCCATATCCGTAACATTATAAAAGAATGTTATATCACTCTTTTTCTCCAAAGCCCAGATCACCTCTTCCAACGTCACGCTCTTTAGGTCTAAACTCATTTTGGCATGTTGTCCCCGCACATTTGCCGATATTGACATGACGGAACATAATAGCAGACACGTACACAATTTCATCATTCTAAAAATTTTTACATACATTTCCCCGTGGGGAAAGTATCCTTTCCACTTTTTTTTCATAATTTTGTAGTACAGATTTAATTAAAACACTTTATATACAAAGTGAAAGTCTTAACGGGTGATATTCGCAGTATCACCTGTTTTTATTTCACTCCCAGAATAATTCGTTTTCCATTCACCTTCACCGTTAACTTATCTGTAGCTCGCAACACGTTTAATATCGGTGTAATATCTTCACTACGATCTAGCTTACCGGCAAAAGCCATATCTTTTATTGATGCATCCAAATAAATTACTTCCATGTCATACCACCGTGCTAATGCCCTCATGATATCTTCCAAACGATCCTGCCGGAAAATAAAATGCCCGTTTTTCCATGCCACGAACAAATCCGGATCAACCTCTCGCACTTGCAACTTCACTCTACCCCGATCCCATTCCGCCTGTTGACTAGGCCGAATCTCCACTTTTTCTTTTTTATCCTCTCCGACAAAAACGACCACTTTCCCTTGCAACAACGTGGTCTGCACATTCGATTCATCGGGATAGGCCTTCACGTTAAATTCAGTCCCAGTCACAAGTACATCCATATCTCTCGTTTTTACAATAAAGGGATGCTCCTTAGAAGCCGTCACGTGAAAGTATGCCTCTCCCTCCAAAATAACTTCCCGTCTTTCTCCTACAAATTTTTTTGGAAATGTAATCACACTCTCGGCATTCAAGTATACCCATGTTCCATCGCTTAAAATCAAATTATACTCCCCACCCGTGGGAACAATGATTTTATTCATAACCTCTTTCTCTTCCGCCTTCTCTTCTTGATTATACTTTATCCGGGAAGAATCACTTACGATCACAATTCCACTCTCCTCTAAATCCTTACTTGCTTTCTGGTCCCCCAGCTCAATCTCCCGACCATCATCCAAAACCAACAAAGCCTTCGCCTTCCCCGGCTCTATCACGGCTTGGGCAATTTCACTAATTCCAACCTTTTCTTGTTTATTCATCCAAATACAAACACCCACGACGCACAACACTAGAATAGCTGCCGCATATCTCCAACACCGATTAATTACTCTCCACTTGCTCTTTATTCCTAGCTCCCGTTTATACATCGTCACGTATCGACCGACATCAATAGATTCCCGTTTCTTCACATATTGCTTCACCCGTTCCCGTTTTACAAGCTCATCATAAAGCAATTTGTTCTCTGGGGACGCTTGAATCCACTCCTGCAACTCTTGTTTTTCATCATCACCCAATCCCTCCCAAAGTTGTTTAGCAATTAACTGACAAATCCTCTTATTTCGTGAAATCACATCCATATTTTTATTTTGATTACATACATATAACAACTGAAAAAACAAAAACGATGAATCCCCTTACAAAAAAAATTATTTTTTATTCATCACTTTTCGAAAGCAAGCACTAAAAACACGTGAATATCAGAAATATAAAAACTAAGACCAGCTCGTAAAATCCAACAAGAAAAGAAAATAAAAATACTCTTTCAACAATCCCTTTAGCCTCTTATAAGCATTCTGTTTCAATGTTCGCACCGAATTAACCGAAATTCCCAACTTCTCGGCAATTTCTCCATTTGAAAGGTCTTGAAGCGACAACAGAATAACCTTTCGAGACTGTGGTGCCAACTCATCTATCGCCTTATAAATTATCGCGTACACCTCTTCTTCAACCACGTTATCCCGCAAATATTCCTCCGATTCCAACATTCCCTTTTGTACATACCGGGAGACAAGCGCATCATGCTTCAATTCATTCAAGGCCAAATTCCTTGCGGTCGTGTATAAAAAACCTTTCACTTTATCCTCCGACTCAAAAGTCTGATTTCCATGCCACAAACGGATAAAACACTCCTGAGCAACATCTGCCGCCGCCTCCATATCGTCCAAGTATTTATCGGCAAACATCACGATGGAAGAGAAATTCTCTTCAAAAAAAACCTTGAACACCCGATTATTTTTCCCGTTTATCCCTTCAATTATATCCATGAAAGCAGTTTTCAAAAATCTTCCTCCAAAAATAAAAAATATATCAATAAATCAATAGTTCGCCATAATCAATCTTTATATTTAAATTTTAGACTACCTTTGTTACGACCGTAACAATTACGAGCATCACAAAGTTAAGAGCATAAAATTTTACAATAGAACATAACGTCTATAAATTGATATACTGCAACATATCAAACATTTGAAATACCTATTGCAAAAAAATTCAAAATGGATCTAATTGTACAGGATTTCATTTCACCTTGAAATTGGAGAAAAATCAAACTATCGTTACTGAAGTAAAATGACAAAAGAAAAATTTCAAACCCGAATTATTAGCTACCAATGTAGAACATCTTAAAAATAAACTATTGCCCAATTATCAAATTGAAATCATTTGTTTGTCAATAGAAGATATGTAAAACCAACTTCCTCCCAACTTCGCCAAACTCCTTCATAGAATAGCCGCATCAAAAAAGATGCGGCCATCAAACATATTTTTAATTCCTATCACTTTCTGCAATTATCCTCGTCCAAATTCCACAATTCTCTCAATTTTATTAACTCCTCCTTTTCATCCGGGAAATACTGTTGAAATGCCCAAACAAAAGAACGTCCAAATTCAATTGCCTCAGGTAAAATCGTCATTTTACGAATATATTCCTTTACTTGATCCGCCTGCCCGAAATAACAAGCCTCAGCCAAATCGCACCAAACAAGGAAAAATTCCTTATCACGCAAATCGGACATCTTGATCAATGAACGCATGTAAGGCATCTCGTTTGCGTCCCCACAATTCCAAGGATTTTCCTTACTCGTAATTCGTCCTGTCGTGTTATTAATCAAATGATCAGACAACATCGTACAAATAATCTTGAAAGAAACCTCTTCATATTTTTTGCCTGCTATTTCACCCCTATTCTCCACGAAAAACTTAAACCGGGGAGCAAACAGATCACTATATTTTAACTCTTCATAAACCACCCAATAACGAGAAGCAAATTTTTCTTTCGAAGACAACAGTCCAAACAAAGAATCCGACAAGTTTTTCACTTCTTCTTTCATCCCGGCTTCCCGGAACACACCCACCGCCATCGGAATTTCTTTTTTTTGCAAAGTTCCTTCCGAGTACTTCTTCATAAAATACCCCCACGAAGTTTTCTCTTTTAATCCCCGCGCCACCCGGGAAATAAAAATATGCAACGTATCTGCCCCCACAATCTTATGCCGCAACGTACCATCCGGCAATATCATCAAAAAAGTAGGATAAGCACGTACGCCATATTCTTCAGCAAACGCCATCCCATCCCCTTTTTCCGCATCAATCTTGAAACACACAAAATATTTATCGAAATACTTGGCAGCCTCCGGCGTCTGCAACACCTCCTCGCTCATCCAGCGACAAGGTCCGCACCAAGAAGTATAAACATCCACGAAAAGCATTTTATTTTGCTGTTTTGCGATTTCCAAGGCTTCTTGAAAATTTCCCTCCATAAACTTCACGCCATGCTGAGCGTATCCGTTCATCATTAACAGACAAATCGATATACTTAAAACAATCCTATGCATCTTCCAATACTATTTACACAAACGTTCTATTTCCCGTTCAACATCCTCAATGTATCCCGGATTACAAATCACTTTTCCTTCCTCATTCAGAATTAAGAAATAAGGCACTCCACTTGTTTGATATTTGGTCAAAAAATCTTTGTAGCCTTCTTTCGTGAGCACATACTGCGGCCATGTGGCTTTCTCTTTTTCAATTGCAACTTTCCAAGCTTTCAAATTTGTATCACAAGATATTCCGATCACTGTAAAAGTATCAGGAAACCGCTCTACTAACTTCTTTACATGTGGAATCGCTGCCATACAAGGTCCACACCATGTAGCCCAAAAATCAACCAACACATATTTCCCTAGAGGAATTACCCCCGATAAATCACAAGCCTTCCCATTCACGTCATTTAAGGCCAAATTCACGATAACATTATCCTTCACCGTTTGTTTTGCATACTCACAGTTCTGCTTGAACTCCTTAAAACGAACGGGATCTGCAGGAATAGAAACAATCGTTTGTTCTAACTTCTCCACCTCTTCTCGGGTTAATTCATAACCACCCCGCATCATAATATTCCCCAAATAAGCTGATACCACGGAATGAGGATGTGAAAGAATAAACTCCCATTGTTTCTCTTTACTATCTTTATCTTTCACGATTGAAAGATTATATGCATTAAAATCTGCCTGCACCTCTCCTCCTATAATCTTAAAACAAGGAGTTATCGGGTCTGAAAATGGGATACTATCATAATGCTCCGTTTCTACTGCCATCTCCACGTTATCCACAAACACCGGTGTATAAGTCCATCTAATCTTCTCGGTTTCATCCTGATCAGAAACAAGAGCCAGATTATTCGTAATCAAAGTACACAACATCGGCCCCTCCACCTGTCCCCTGAGTTCGAAACAACCGTTCTTCACGGTTGTTTCAACAATTACTTCCGAAGGTGCTGTCTCTGCCGTCAAAAGCGAAACCTTAATGCCATCTTTCATCCCGGGTATTTGTCCCTTGATGACAAACCCTTTTTCCTGAGCCGAAACTCCAAGCCCGACAAAAGACAACAACAAACTGATTATAATAAACCTTTTCATAACTAGTACACGTTTACTCCATATTTTCGCAACACCTTCACCATCTCTTCCATCTTCTCAATCACAACGGAATACTCGGCATAGGTTTCCCGGAATTTCGTTTCCGACAAGTTAAAAATCTCCTCCACATAAGCCAAAACATCTAAACTTTTAGTATTAAAAGTCACCATCCAGCTAGAAGCATAGGTGGGCAAAAATCCAACACTTTCCACAGGGAAAGGCACATTCCACGAAGAAATATCATAATAATCTGTACTATAGCTATAAAAAACGGCAAGATCACTATCCTTAATCAAAGAAAGGTTATTAACAATCATCGCTTTCATGATCTCGTTCTTCAAGGTTTCTTTCTCCTCGTCCGATGCCGTCGCAATATCCCCTAAAGCGATTGCCGTTGCCTGCATTCCGGAATAAACGGCAACCTCACCCGGAACATACGTTCCATAAAAATTTTCAAAAAGCACCAATCGCTCTGTCAACAAAATTGAATAGGGATAAAACAATTCCGGCAAACCCGTTAATAACTCATCTTGTACAAATTTTGCTGCTGCCTCTTTTTTCCCGATAACCTGATAAGGAAAGAAACCCAAAGAATCTGCAAAACTATTTGTATTCATATTCCACATCAAATCAACCACTTGCCATTCTACAATTGTTTCCCCCGATAACGTTGTAATATTCCGACATCCCAATGTATCACTAAACAACAAATACACCCCCGTCTTGTCAAAAAATTTTCGACGTAACTCAGCTTCCTCTCCTGTCGCACCTTCTGGCACGGCAAAAAAATTAACCTCTAACTGATCGTTACTTGGCCAGTCTTCCTTACTGCAAGCCCATAAACAAACCGCAATTACAAATCCCAATATATACTTTTTCATTGTATTCATCATTAATTGTTTACATCTTCATACCCCCTCTCGTTCCGAGGATTATCAAGCATTCCTGTATTCTTATCGATCTCCGCTTTAGGCAAAGGCATTACCCATGCGGGATCATCCGTTGTCAATACAAATTTTCGTATCCATAATGTCTCATATTCATACGTCGAACTATTATACGTTTTATTGACATAAACATGCTCCACAGTTACTTCCTGCGGATACTTTTCTGCCACCCGGTAACGCCTTAAATCAAACCATCGATGTCCTTCCAGACAAAGTTCACGTCTACGTTCCTCCCGGATAAACTGCACGAGGTTCTCTCCAGTAAGACCATTTACTTCCGATTCATCAAAAAACTCTCGCTTAATTCTTTTCTCTCGCAAAGTATTTAAAGCTTTCCTTGCTGTCGGTTCATCACCTGCACAGGCCGCCGCTTCCGCCAGATTCAACCACGCCTCCGCTGTTCGCATCAAGAAAACATCTGACAAATCTGTTGTCTGAAAAGTCTCTCCTTGTAATTTTCGATAACGAATAGACCCATCATAGTCAAGAACAAAATATTGCAAACGCAAATCTATCGGATTTCGAGGATTATACGCTTCATACAATTCGTTAGAAATTCGCATATCATTACCGCTAACAAAACCCGGTTCCGTCCCATCATTGCGAGAATAAAATGTCACGTTTCCGGGTAATGAAGACGCCCCGGTCGAAAAAATCAATTCAGACAAATTCGTACTTAGAAATTCTTTCCCGGAAAAACTATTCAAATCTTCTAGTTGAGGTCCATTTTCTGTTACCAATGCCGCATACTTCTCTGCCTCTTCATACAAACACATATACAAATACACCCGGCTTAACATCAATCTCACGGCATTTATATCCGCTCTCCACATGGATTTCTTCGGAACATCTTTCAGAAACTTCTCCGCATCGAGTAAATCCGTCACAATCTGTTTATATACCTCCGCCACGGAATTTCGACTGTAATACTTATCCTCCACATAATTTGATGTCTTGATCGGAACTGCCGGATCACTCTCTGCCGTTGATGCTACATAAGGTTTCCCGTAAAAATTAGCCAATAAAAAATAGTAACACCCTCTTAAAAAATGACATTCGCCCTTAATCCGGTTCACGTTCTGCACATCTTCCTCCTCCGTCATCTCCTCAAATGCTTTCGTCTCCTCCAAAATCATATTACAAGCATTTATATGGGAATACAGATGTCTGAAATCCGCCCCGTCATCCCATACTTGTTTCCCTTCCACGTTTTCATAAACACGGTACTGCCAGGTATAGTAGCCATAAATAGAACCACAAGCACCACCCGCAACCCACGAAAAACCTCCCGTTTGTTGACACAATTCATCAGCCAACACGTGAATCCATGGATAGTAAAGATCCCCGGATACTCCCGAAAATTGCCAGCTATTGCGCGTCTGATATCTCACGAAATAAGCATTTCCCAATAACAATTCATCCAAATCCTCATAACTTCGGATGTAAGCCTTATCCTGCGAATACTCTTCGAGAAATCCCGAACATCCGAATAACGCAAAGACACAAACTACTATATATATAACTTTTTTCATGCTGATCGTATTATATATTAAAAAAAGAATTCACTTTCTTCTCCAAATCTTCACCACGTAAATCTATGGCAACAACTTTCCCCTCCGGATCCAATAAAAACATCTTTGGAACTCCTGTTACATTGTAATGCTTTGCCACGGGACAATCCCATCCTTTCAATGAAGACACGTGAATCCACGGCAAATCCAATTCAGTAATCGCCGCAATCCAAGATTCTCGCTTATCATCCAAAGAAACGCTATAAATCTCAAATCCTTGATTCTTATATTTCTCATAAATCATTTTCAGATTCGGGATCTCTTCCCGACAGGGTCTGCACCAAGAGGCCCAGAAGTCCACTAGCACATACTTCCCTCGCAAAGAATATAACGTCACGTGATTCCCATCCACGTCCGGCAAATCAATATCCGGAGCAATTCCCCCTACACTCGTTTGCCTAAGTATATCAAACTTTTCTTTCAACAACATCCCCGGGTAAGAATTTTTCACATCTTGGGTCAAATGATCATAATGTTCCAAAACCTTCGCAGAAGGATATTTGTTCATCGTAATTAAATTTTCAAGGAAATAGACTGTCGCAATCCTATTCAGATTCGAATCGACAAGCATATCTATCTCCGCATTATGAGCCTCCCATTCTTCATCCGGCAAGGGAAATCCCATGGCAAGGGTACGCAAAAGATTCAAATTCAAATATTTTTCCGAAAAATTCTTCTATAATCTGCTGAATAGCTTAAAATGAGCGATTTATAAGTGTTCAACCTCAATAGAGGTAATGATTTGGCAATAGTCACAACTTCTGCAATATGCATATGTTTGCTTTGCCTAACAACTCTTTACAGTTGCAAAAATACAAAATAAAAATGAAACCACACTATGTTGGTGCAAAAAAACAATAGTCATAAAACAAAGATTAACTTCGCCTTATGACTATTGTTGTCCACATTAAACTTATTTATCATTTAATTGGTTCCGCATGCACATAGTATTCACTGTTTATAGGGTCTTCCCCGTCAGTTTTAAGTATCAGTACCATGCGAGAATGTTTTGTACGCCAATATGCTTTAATATCAGCATCTTCGGGTAGTGCCTTAAACGTTTTACACAGCGAAGCCTTTTCTGTTTCTTTTATAGTACTATGTGCTTCATAGTACTGGTCCATAATCTTCAACAGACCTTCTCTTTCACGTTCAAGCACGCCTAACATATATTCCTTGTCGTTTTTGTCTTTTGCTCCTTTCAGTACAATACGTAACTCTGCATACGGTTTTGTAATGTCTTCTTTGTAGGCAGTAGGTGGAGTTAGGATAAACTCACGGCTCTTGTCCAGCAAGCAATATTCTGTTAGTTCGGGGTTCTTGGAATTATACCTTACGTTATCCCAATCGTAACCAAAGAATCCATCATTCACCAAATAGAGCCTCTTTCGGGCTTGATAGACAATACGGCCATCTTTATAGCCATTGGCATAGACAATAGTATTGTCATGAGGCGTGAAGAAGTATGTGCTCCACCAATAGGAAGTATTCAAACAGTTTGTCTTACGTTCCATGATTCCAAAGCTATCTGGCATATCACGACAATCACTCGTCCAAGTAATTGAATCGTAGTAGTTGTAATAGGCATTATCTGAAGAGTTGAAACCATATTCATCGGTAAGCTCAAATGTTACAAGGCAGAAGGTCTGAAACACAGGGTCTGTGTTGTCTTTGTCGTCTTCTGCATAGTATGCCTTAATCTTAAACTTGCAGTTGTCGGGAACAGAACGGTCAATATCCGTATCATACGTGTAACTTTTCTTCATCATTTCCAAATCGGTTTCGGTCATGCGTTTATATACAATCATGCCATATATAGACTTGTAACCATTGCTGCCATCACTCGTCGCTCCCAATTTTTGTATGGTGTACATTAAGGTCTTGCCATTCGACTCGTCAAGCTTAAGAATCTGCATGTATCTGCTGTCTGTTGTCTGCTTGTTGCTGCCAAACAGTATGAAGCCTTTGTCCATGTCATAAGTCCATGATACACGACTGAAACAAAAGGCTGGCAAGGCATCACTATAAAAATAACTAAAAGCTTGCTGTGATGTCTCAAACCAAAAGTGTGTAGGGCTGCCACCAAATCTGTCTTTCCAAAATTCCTCCTTGCTCAACTTTCCGTTTTCCTGTACCTCATAAGTGGCAATACTCTCCCAACCATAGCCCTTGACCTTACTCTGTATTTCTTCTGCTGCTATTGGCTTTCTCCCTTTTAGCACACAGCACCCCTCATCATTAACAGTATAGGTTTGGTTGAATAGATTCATATCCAACTTACATTGCTCAACACTCAATTCCTCAGACTTATCGCAACTGCCAAATACAACAGTGCAAGCTACGATGAGTGCTATTAACCAAAACTTCTTAGTCATAATAATCCAAATTTAAAGATTTTACATATAGACAGATTACGGATTTTCAGTGTTTCAAATTCTGCTGTCCAAGATAACTGAGTGCAAAAATACAAAAGTATCAACGTAATAGTGCATTTTTTTATTTTTTATAACACTCAAAACATACTTTTGTGCAAATAAAGGAAGAATAAACTACACCTGACAAATCTATTTACATATTTCTATGCACTGCCTACAGTTGGTACACTCACTTTCTGCAACCGTTGGGAGCAAAATTTCTTCGCCCTCATGGTGGAGCGAGGCGTTTTGGGGTTCCCAAAACATAACCTCGCTCCCTCCTCTAAGAACAAAAGACGAGATATTTGCCTTTCGGCTTTCCATGCCCAAGGTTGCAGACCTTAATTCTCTCAATTTACGCCAAACATCAA
Organism: Butyricimonas faecalis; assembly: GCF_003991565.1. Classification (NCBI taxonomy): domain Bacteria; kingdom Pseudomonadati; phylum Bacteroidota; class Bacteroidia; order Bacteroidales; family Odoribacteraceae; genus Butyricimonas; species Butyricimonas faecalis. The sequence goes on from NZ_CP032819.1 coordinate 2,170,142, forward strand.
AGCTGCCACATTGAAAGAACAAGGTCACAGACACAAGCTACTTTGTACATGGAGTTTGCAAAGGAAAAGGTGATATTTTCAGTGTGAAACTTGCCAAGTGTTTCAGTTGTGTGTTGTTGATTTCCTTTGTGAACTATGCCGAGTGTGCTGTGTGTCCTCGGTATAGTCTGCATAAATCTAATGCCATGCTAAAACACTGCGGAGGTTCGCCCAAGTGGCTGGAGGCGCAAAGCCTCCAAGGAACGTTGCTGCAACCATTTCGGAGAATAGAGCGGTTGCCAATTAATCCACAAGCACATTTTACAGCGTACCAAGTGAGGGCATGTAAAACGTTGAATTGTTGAAGATAGGTGTTATCTTTATGAGAACCAGCCACTTATACCCTCAACAAACTCTCAACAAATAGCTCTACACAACAAATTACTGGGCAAAAAAGAAAGAAAGGAATGGTGTTCATGGTTTTCTCTTTTCAACATTATCTTTCTTTTGTTGAGAGATTTGTTGAGAATATGTTGAGCCGTAAATGCCTGATGTTCAATACTTCTTTCATCATATTCAACAATTCAACAAAAATAATGGGTGTTTTGTCCGTCATTTTTATGAACAGAACTCATCCCCCTACAAGTAAGAATGTCATGCTTATGCTTCAGTACTTATTCACGACAGTACGACAGCGCCAAGCCAACAAACAAGAGGACATTCAACTAAAGGCGGTTGTTCTTCTATTGAGTTGTAGGATAATGACACTACTTTTCTCTTTTGCCCCGTACAATCTCTTGAAGATGGTGGCACGAAACCGAGCTGCCCCGTATGAGTTTATACGGAAGCAAAGGGCAACAATCATCGGAAAGCCATACAACGTTTGCCAAATGCCATTGGAAGTTTCCTGTTTCTGTTGGACTTCCGACACCGTCAATAAACCATCCTTGTATATTGACCTTATCACAGCATGGAGTTTCATGGCGGTGACATGAAGCATATCAACCAATTCACCCTCACTCATCCACAAGTCTTGCAAGTTGGACGGAATGGATAACATTCCATTTCCGTCCACGGTGATTACAGTCCTTTTCATGCCATTCCCCCCATTGTCGGCATATGCCCCTTGATTCGACTTTCAAAAGCTGATATGTCATGCTCCAATTTAGTACTTGTCACCTTTGCGTAAATTTGTGTTGTGGCGATGTCCGTATGTCCCAGTATCTTGCTTACACTCTCTATCGGCATACCGTAGTTTAAAGCCAAAACTGCGAACGAATGCCGGCTTACATGAAATGAAATTCGCTTCTTGATGCCACACATTTTTGCCACTTTCTTTATACGCTTGTTTACCATGTCAAGTGAGCCAATATTAAACAAGTGCATATCTTTTCTCAATGGCTTGTAACGTTCAATTATCTGTATGGCTGCATCTATCAGTTTAATTTTGAATGGTACGCCTGTCTTTTGACGCTGAGAAACTATCCATGGAGACCCACTTATAATGGCAACATTGTCCTCTGTAAGATTCTTGATGTCAACGAAAGAGATACCTGTCCAACAACCAAACATAAACAAGTCTCTCGCAAAAGCAAAGTTGGGATTTTCCAACTCTATTCCTGCAAATATGTCCAATTCTTCCTCTGTCAAGAACTCACGCTCCTTGTGGTCTGGGTCAACGTGGTACATGGCAAACGGATTTCTCTGTATCTTGCCGTTGTAGTGTGCTGCCGTGACGATATGCTTCAATGGTATGGAGTATATCCAAATAGTAGATTGCGTGAGTCCAATGACATTCTTCAAATACAGACAAAAATCACGGATGAACTCCTCGGTAAGCTCATTCATGGACATATCGCTGCGCTTGTACTGAAATTTGATGAACTCGGCAACGTACTTTCTTACCGTCAGATACTTGCGGTAGGTTCGGACAGCTCGGTCTTTTCCCACGCGTTGGGCAAAGGCTGCGTTCTCCTTGTCAAAAGCTCTGAGTAATGTCTCATACTCCGTACCTATGCCTTGATATGCGTTTCTCACCATTTCAGCGGTAACGAACGCCTCACGGTCGGAAAGCCGTTGGTAATGCTTAGCGATTTGAGCCTTGATGTTATCAAGCGCAAAGTTCACCTCATTGGCTTCCTTGCTTCTGCCTTTGGCTCTGTTGCCCTTGGCATCCCATATCGCCTTGGTCACGCTCAGCTTGCAACTGAACTGTGCGATAGTTCCGTTGATTGTCACACGTCCCATGATAGGGACAATTCCGTTTCTCTCCTTGCTTCCGTTTACATAGAAGACTGTCTTGAATGTACTTCTCATAATTCCTTGCTTTTTGTTCTGTGCAAAATTAAATCATGAGAGTTGCATGGCAAATTCACAACCTGTGCAGAATTGAGAAGTAAAAACCGAAGCCGTTAAAAATGCTTATTAGAGCGTTTCTTTGAGGTAATGACTTGAAAGCGTTTCTACTTCTCAAATCCGCCATTTTCGCATTTCCTCACGAATGCCACAAAAAGCCAACGACTGCCACAACCACTTGAAACTCAAAACAAAAGCTCAAATCTGCTATTTTTTGCTTTTTTAGTCATTCTTTTTCCAACAAATCCTGTTCCGGACTCCCCGTTACGACTAATTTTCTGGGAATCAACTCCTCCAAAACTCCACCCAAAAAACCTTCTATGGTTATTTCAATAGGTACTTCATCCAACATAATTTCCCTTTTGCCATCACCAACAATCAATACGCAACGCTCGATGCGGTCAATCGGTTTCTCCATGTGAAATTTTTCATTTTTAACCACGGCAGAATCACGTACCGTCGTATCCGCCCAACTATTTAACAAGTAAACTACTTTACCGTTTCCCCCTTTCCATGTTCCAGATATAGAATATTTTCCTTGTTCACTACATGCTGATATACAAAAAAGCAAAGAAACAATTATCGATATAAAAAAATTATTTGCCATAACACATCACATTTAAAACGTCACATTTAATCCAAAAGTAAAAGTCGTTCGTTCAGATAGTTGTACCTCAGTAAAGCCACTCTGCACCGGTGTCTGGCCCTTTAACTTGCTTGAAGTCCAAATAAACGGGTTACTGACAGAAGCCGAAACTTCCAACAACGAAATTCCCCAACAACCCGCATCAAACGAGTAAGTCAACCCTAAATTTGTACACTTCAAATAATCGGCACGGACCACCCGGATATTACTATAGTTATACATTTCCCACCGAGTACTCGCAATTTCGGGCACCTGACCGGAAGTGAAACCCGACCAGTGATACAAATTAGCAGACGAACTTCCATCCGCTATAAAAGCCGGAATATTCGTGTAATTCTCATCTCCTGCATGTTGCCAACGTTTCAAAAAAACTTTATTCAAATTACTCTCCGGACGAATCCGGGCTGAATTATCCGAATACAACTTGAATAATCGTGTTTTAGCCCCCAAACTGTAAGTAAATGCCGCATTCAACCGCCAACGTTTATAATTCACCGTCGTATTTAGTCCTCCAAATACGGTTGGTTCTCTTCGTCCGGATGACTCCAATACTTGCGTGAACGTTTCATACTTTGTCGCCCCGTAAAGCTTTTCCCGTTCATTTTCCATGTCATCAAACAAGGGAAGACCATTTTCCGGATCCAGTCCAATAAACTTATAAGAATAGAATGAACTCACGGACTTTCCTTTCACAACAGCCGTCCCATTCAGAAAGTTTGAACGTTCATACTGATCGGCCGAAGGCAAAGTACTTACTTCATTATTCGCATGAGAGAATGAAGTAGAGATATACCAACGCAAATCATCCGTTTTTATCGGGCTCACAGTGAATGAAACATCATACCCACTATTTACGACCTCACCACCGTTCACCACGTACGAGGCCATCCCGTTCACTTCGGATATTTCCTTTTCCATATAAGCATCAGTAGTCTTTTTCCGATAGTAAGCAGCACTTACCATCAAACGACGTTTAAACATAGAAAATTCCACTCCCAGATTCAACGATCCCGTTTTTTCCCATTTCAATGCAGGATTCGGGTAAATGTTAATGTTCGATACATACTCCCCGTAATGATTATCTTCCGGTTTCTTGGTAATAACCATCACTGGAGACTGATTATCCAACATATTCCCTTGATACCCGTAAGACATCTTCAAACGCAAATCATCGAACCAATCGCCATCACCCGCGAAATGCTCTGCAATATTATAAGTAAACGAAGCCGACCAAATCGGTAAAATCTTATCATTACTTCTTTCCCCGAATTGATTCGAACCATCATAACGCATATTGGCATTCAGCGTGAATAAATTCCCATAACTATACGATACGCTACCGTACCACGACAACATATTACTCAGATTATCTGTTATTTGCGGTACATTTGTTGCCACCCATTCATCATACGACGGGTAAGTTCCCGGAGTCACCGTAACAAATTGCTTTCCCCGCTCCGGATCATACCCCCGGGTGATATTCTGATAAGCATCATATTTCGTAGAGTTCACTTCCATCCCGGCCGAGGCATTTATACTATGTTGCTGACTTACTCCCCAATACCTATTTAAATCTACCTGCAAACGAAACATATAGGCTTTATTTCGAACATTCTGCACGGTCAACTCTCCCCCTTTAGGCATAAGAGTACTCTCGTCCAATTTATCACCATAATTACTATACCGGATATTTGCGGCATAATAACTTTTAGCCCCCCAATATCCCTCAATATCCGTATTTGTAACAGAATAGGACAAGATCGTTCCTATTTTCAACCATTCCCATGGTTTTATATCCAGATTCGCTCGAAACGTCACGGCAGAACTCTCCTGTTCCTTATTGCTATTCTCCAATTCATTCAATATATTATAGTTATAATAACTAAACGATCCTCCCGGTACCTGATAAAAACTATATTCTCCATCCTCCGTGTAAGCAGGAATCGCACGACTGGTATTATAGGCATAATTAATTGGCGCAATCTCATCCTGATAATATTTCCGTTTCGAAGTATTAGCATTCATATTGAATGAGGCCGCCAACCAAGACGCAAAATTCATATCCAAATTTAATGTACCCGTATATCGTCTGTCCAGATTGGGTTTCACCACATCTTCCTCTATATTCACTCCAACCGATGAATAATATCGAATTTTCTCCGTACCTCCCGTCACGCTTAACGTATGAGAAGAAGATAAAGCATCCCGTGTTAATAACTTAAACCAATCCGTGTTTGTCTTTCCAAGATAAGCTACTTGATTCTCAAACTCCTTATAAGTAATCGTCCGGTTATACAAATCCCGCAACAACTTTTCATATCCCACCCACGTCACGTCAGAAGAATACTGATATCCCGCTTCCGCTAACTCTCTGGAAACACCCAACCGCTCCTTAGCACTCATCAAATCAATATTCCGGTCAGAATAACGAGGTCTTAATTTCAACGTGGCGGTTCCCCGGTAAGAAATTTGCGGTTCCCCAACATGTCCCCGCTTCGTGGTGATCACAATCACACCATTAGCCGCCTTCGTACCGTAAAGAGCCGTAGCAGAAGCATCTTTCAACACGTCAATACGTTCAATATCCTGCGGGTTAATACCCGAAATCGCATTACCGATACGATTGATATAATCCGGATCATTCAACTCGTCCGGGGAAATCTGAACAGGATCTTGAACAATCACCCCGTCAACCACCCACAATGGTTCCCGATTCCCAATCAACGTCGAAGTTCCCCGAATCCTAATTTTCGGGGCAACACCCGATTCACCGGAATTCGTCATCACCATCAAATCTGGAATCTGACCTTCCAGCATCTTATCTATTGTCGTTACACCAGGAATCATAATATCTTCCATTTTCACCGAGTTAATAGCACTCGTAGACTTTCGGCGGTCAATCACCTGGTAACCGGTCACCACGACCTCATCCATCTCGCTCACATCCTCTTCCAACACGACACGAAGCTCCGGTTCGCCCTTCCATTTCACTTCCTTTGTCCTCATCCCCACGAACGAGAAAACCAAGATCAAAGAATCCCGTTTAGGAAGCGTTATAACAAAATCCCCTGCAATTCCAGTAGCCACCCCCGTCGTCGTACCCTTCAACACAACTGTTACCCCGGGCAAAGCCGCTCCTCGAGAATCCTTCACGACACCTTTAACCGTCACACGATCCTCTTTTCCATCATTCGCTTCATGTTTCGTAAGTATGATCACGCCATTGTCATACAAACACTTGATCCCTTTACCGGCAAAAACTTCTTCCAACAAATCCATCACTCCTCGATCTTCTACCCGTACATCAAAACGAGGAATTGCCTTCACGTACTCACTCTTGTACATAAAACGAATACCCGTTTGCTCCTTAATCTCCCGAAGAAATTCTTCCACACTACAATTTTTCATGTCCACGCTGACCACTTGATTCTGGGCAATCACATCACCTCGAACCTGAACCAGTAACACGAACATCAGAAAACACATCATTTTCATCACTCTAAAGATTTTTTGAGCCGAGCGTAAATTTCCTTTACATTCTCCACTTTTTTTCATAACTTTGTTTTCATAAATTACTATTAGCCAGAGCCAACTGGCGTTCACTACAAGACGGAAGGATCTGCCAATCTTTCCGTTTTTATTTTATACTCACTACAATCGTTTTATTTTTCACGTTAAAACGTGCTCCCGTGCTTATCTCCAAAAAGTGCAGGAACTCCTCCACCTCGCCATACCGTTTCATGTCGCCGGACAAGCGGATGTCTTTCAAGCTTTCATCGGAATAAACCACGTCACAATCATACCATAAAGCCAACTTATTCATCACATCCTCCAAGCGATCGTCACTAAACACAAAGTCCCCGTTTTTCCAATCAATGTACTTCCTGACATCCACCTCCTTCACCATGATTCCATTCGTCTCCACGTCACAAACAGCCAGCTGGTTCGGGTTTAGCATCACCTGCCGGATACCATTTTCCACCTCCACTCGCCCTTTCACCAACACGGACTCCACCACTTTCTCTTTCCGGGAATTCACGTTGAACTCCGTCCCGACAGCGACCACGTCCACCCCGTTCGCCTCCACGATAAACGGATGGTCGGCATCTGCCTGCACCTTAAAATAAGCCTCTCCTTTCAACTGCACCACCCTCTTCTCTCCCGCGAAACGTACCGGGTAGACTAACTCGCTCTCGGAATTCACCCACACCTCGGAACCGTCTGCCAACACGATCCGGTACTCTCCTCCTCGATTCACCACCAGCTTGTTATACACCATATCCCCTACCTCTCTCGTAGTCATCGAATCCCGATAAGCCACCATCCCCTCCTGTTCCACGTTAATAGCAACGGACTGCCGCTCTTGTAACGACTTCCTTTCCTTTCCCAATTCCACCATATCCCCCGTCGAAAGATACAAGCAAGCCTTGGAAGAACCGTGATGGATCGCCCCGTTTTCCACCAATTGCACGTCCTTCATCTCTTCGCCCCTCCAGTAATACCCGATTCCTGCCAAAACAAAAACACTCACGCAAGCGGCAACCGCCACGGCTCGCCGGAGCATCGTCCTCTTCCTTGCCACCTGCCGGAAACGTCGTTCCCCCTTCCGGCTAACCAATCTTTCCCGCATCACCCAACGCTGACGTAAAAACGAGCGCTGTAAATCCTCATAATACCGGTGATTCTCGACTTTCTCCCCCAGCCAATTCTCCACGGCTCGTATCTCTTCCGGAGAGAGTGATTCCCCTTGCCAGTATTCAAGTAACCGTATATCCCATTCTTCTCGATTCATATTGTTTCGTTCAATGTTCATATATAGTAGACATCAAAAAGCAAAACGGTTGACTGAAAAATGAAAATATTTTCAAAATTTATCGCAATTATTTATTTCTCTCCTCATAGAGAGCATATTAAGGATACAAAAAAAATCGTTATCATCCATCTCATCATGCCAACGGGAAACCTCGGCAAACAAAAGTCTGTCCCTGTAAAACAAGTATTTTAATCAAACATCTATCTCTTCGAGCTATTGTACTGCGAGCAAGTTCCTATCATATACCTATCCGATTGCTAATAATTGCTATTATAATCTAATATTTTACTATTCTAATAGGAGCGGAATGGGAGCGGAATGGGAGCGGAATGGGAGCGGAATGGGAGCGGCTTGCTACATGATAGGAATATAATACCAACATGATAGCATTTTGATCATACTACTTAACATTTACTCAAATGAACTTTTTATTGAACATTCCTACATTCGAATGCTTACCGCCGTCTTCCCTATAAACAAGCAACAACAACAAAGCTGTATCTGAAACAAGACCTCTCAATGTCTTCAAACTACGCACCAGCAATGTTTTTACCGTAGCCACCGAAATTCCCAATAATTCTGCCACTTCGGCATATTTCATGTTTTTCAAATGCACGCATTCCAACACCTCCCTGCTTCTGGGAGGCAACGCCTCAAGGGCTTTCAACACTTGATCTATCATTTCATCGTGCATTACCTCTTCGTCCTCCCACACTCTTTCCACGACTGATATATCCGGAATCCTCCGAAGCCGACTCTGATCTTTTACTTTCCGGATAGCCATATTTCTCACGGAAACATACAAGTACGACCTTACCCGCTCTCCCTCCAGATTCTCGTTCAATTTTTTCTCCCACAACCGCACGAAGAAATCCTGTACCAAATCCTCTGCCTCCCCCATATCATTCAATATGGTATCAGCCCACAAAACCAATTCATCGTAAAAACAGTCATACAACTCATCCACAGAGAAAGATTTTCCCCTAGAAAAATGAATCGTATGCCTCTGTTTCCCTCGCACGTATTGAGTTTTACAATTTTTTATCTAAACACAAAGATAGTGATAAAAAACGAAAAATTAGGAAGACCGAGTACGAGCATTTCAAGCCAGGAAATGATATTTTTAAACGCGTATAACAGGACATCGCATACGATCTTCCAAATTTCCACAAAATCATATTCCATTTTTGTGAAAAAACTAAAATATGATTCGATTATTATTGTCTCTTGTATTTGGCTTTACTTGCCTGTATTCACACGGTCAAGAAAAGCATGAGCGGTCTCTGCATTACTATATAGAAACTGCCAAAGAAAATAGTCCGTTGATAAAAGACTACGCGAACCAAACGTTAATGCAACAAGCAGAACTCCAACGGTTGAAAGCTATGTACATGCACTCCCGCTTGGAGTTGAACGGTGATTACCTGTTCGTACCTATCATTTCAAAGGACGGTGGGCATACGGCCTTCAAATGGAACGCGCAAGACGCTACAGATTATTATGGTTATGATTTAGGTGAAAGCAGCGGTTATTTTCATGCCGGAGTTACATGGACCCAACCTCTGTTGGGCAAAAGTTCCTATAAAGCAGCACGGGAACAAGCCATGATTAACGAGGATTTGGCGAATAATCATATCCGCGTTGAGAAACACCAATTGGAACGCTTCGTTACAGAACATTACCTGCTTTGCCTGCTCGACAAAATACAAATCCACTTTGCCGATTCTGTCGCCTCGTTGCTCGAAAAACAGATACGTACCGTTCAAAAATTATCAGAAAACGGGATGGCCAAGCAGTCGGACGTGCGTCTGCTTCTGATCGAACAGCAATCCAATGCTGAAACGCGTACCGCTTTCCGGCAATCCTATCATACCCACCTGATGGATTTGAATTTACTTTGCGGTATCGACAACACGGACGATGTCGCTTTGACGGAGGAGTGTTTATCGGTATTGTCGCATCCCGTCGGTGAACGAAGCCTTTTCTCCGAACAATACAGATTGGACAGTCTGAATGTTGCCGCATCCTTACATTCCTTCAACCTGCAATACAAACCCCGTTTGGATCTGTTCGTGAATGGCGGTATGCAGACGGGTGATTTTGCCGGTTGGTACCGGCATTTCGGATGGAGTGCCGGAATTACATTCTCCTGGACGATCTTCGATGGCAGGCAGAAACGTTGGAAAGAGCGTCAAGTGCAACTGCAACAGAGCAGTATACAGAACTATAAAAGCCATGCCGAATATCAACGGGGCATGAGGATAAGCCAGTGCCTGTCGGAACTCGCGGGGTACGACGAACGGGGAAAATCGCTAAACAAACAACTCTCGGAGTATGAACACGTGTTGTCGGGCTACGAAAAAGAGATGCAGGCCGGGCAGGTTTCGGTGCTGGATTATATCACCGTGCTGCGAAACAAGATCCAAACGGAACGGGACTATTTATTGCTGCAAACAAATAGACAGCTTGTCATCGCGGCTTATAACTATTGGAATTGGTAACATCAAATCATTTGCAATTATGAAATATCTTATTGTTTTTTTATCGCTCGTGCTGTGCCTTGCCGGCTGCGGCATGAAAAGCTCGTCCGAAGATAAAATATCCACGAAACAACCCAAAACCGCAGTCACGCTTACGCGTGGAGTTTATGGACATATCGAACAGACGATGATCTTGCCGGCAACCACCGTGTATCGCAACAAGTCCATAATAACAGCTCCCGTTTCCGGTTTTATCGCGGAAATGTTCGTACAAAGCGGGAGTAGAGTGAAAGGCGGACAACTCCTTTATAATTTTGAAAGTAAAGAACAACACGCCATGGGAGAAAGCGGTACGAACCGTGTTATCCCTATAAAAGCGATGCGAAACGGTATTATTCTCGACGTACAACAACAGATAGGGGATTACGTGGCGGAAGGGACAACTCTTTGCACGATTGCCGAGTCGGAAAGTCTCGTTTTCGAGATAAACGTCCCTTATGAACAACAGCAACACGTGCGGAGTGGAGATAGATTCACGTTGGAACTTCCCGAGGGGACTCGTTTACCAGCAACCGTACAGTTGCCGTTGGCCACGATGAACACGGTTTCACAGTCCGAACGCGTGATTGCATCCGCTCCATCCCCGTTTCTTCCCGAGGGGTTGTATGTCAAAGCCTTGTTTGCTGTAAGCGAACCAACTAACGGGAAAAGCATGATACTCCCCAAGAGTGCCGTACAAAGCGATGAAACGCTCTCGGAATATTGGGTGATGAAACTTTCCACCGACAGTACAGTCGTGAAAGTTCCCGTAGAGGTGGTAGGCCGCAATTCTATCTCGATAGAAATTGTATCGGACAGTCTCTCTCCGCGGGACAATATCATCCTTACCGGAGGCTACGGGTTGGAGAATGGAGCAAGTGTAGAAGTCATAAAACAAGAAGCGTTATGAACGGGATACAGAAAGAATGCCTGCACAAGTTGTACAGTCGCCCCATCCTATTTGTAGGATTACTGCTATTGCTTGCCGGAATATGGAGTTACACCCGGATGCAAACCAATTTGTTCCCGGAAGTGTTGTTTCCTCGTGTCACGGTGATAGCCGATGCCGGACAGCAGCCGGTCGACCGCATGATGATCACTGTAACCAAACCTCTGGAAAGTGCCGTGAAGAAGGTACAGGGAGTAACTGTCGTGAAGAGCAGTACCAGTAGGGGCAGTTGCGTGATCGATGTATATTTCCGCTGGGGGATGGATATCTATGCCCTGAAAACTCAATTGGAAAGTCGAATCAGCGAGATAAAGAATTACCTGCCAGACGGTACGGTTATTTCGACAGAAGTCATGAACCAGTCGCTCTTTCCGGTCTATGGTTTCACGTTGGAGAGCAATACTCACAGCCGCATTGCCCTGCGGGACGTGGGTAATCTGATTGTCCGTCCGATGTTCTCGCAAGTGGACGGCATCAGCAATGTGGTTGTGCGCGGGGGCAAGGCGAAGGAGTTTGTTATAAAACCGGACGCGGCGAAGATGACGGCACTCGGAATTACTCCGGCACAGATAAAAGCAGCGTTCAACGAAACGAATTTCGTGCTTGGTAACGGTAACGTGGCGGATTACAGCCGCCTTTACCTAACGCTGACCGATACGCGGCTAAATGACATCGAAGATATTCGCAACGTCATAATTCGCAATGACGGCAAGCGAATCGTCTGCCTGAACGATATAGCCGAGGTCGAAATCCAAGAGCAGCAGGAGTTTTTGAAGATCAATGCTGACGGCCGTGATGCCGTGTTGGTGGATTTAGTAAAGCAACCTGGTGTGAATTTGCTGGATTTCGCGAGCGACGTGGAACGCAAAGCCGAAGAGATACGCGAGCAACTGCCATCCGGGTACGAGTTGAACCCCTACTATAACCAGAGTGCCTTTGTGGGTGACAGTATCCACAGCGTGTTGAAAACCATATACGAGGGGCTGTTTCTGGCTATTATCGTGATGGTGCTGTTTCTCCGGTCATGGCGGTCGAGCCTGGTGGTAATGCTTACCATTCCCGTCACCGTGGCATTCAGTATCCTGCTTTGTTATCTGGCCGGCATAACCATTAATGTTATGTCGCTTGGTGCAATGGCCGCTTCGGTGGGGTTGATTATCGATGATGCCATCGTCATTATCGAACAAATCTATCGAGAACATGAAGAAAGACCTGGCGTGGACCGTTTCACCGTAGTACGTCATGCCATTCGCAATCTTTTCCCCGCCATGGTGGCTTCTTCTCTTTCCACGATTGTCATCCATTTCCCGTTCCGGTTGATGAGCGGGCTGGCCGGCAGTTTTTTCAAGGAGCTTTCCGACACGATGCAACTCACGCTCGTGGCCTCGTTCCTGGTAACGTGGTTGCTGCTACCTGTACTGCATTTGATCATCGGCTACAAAGAACGGTTGCGCCCGAAGACTCCGGATACCGAGTCGCTTGAAGAGAATTCGATAAAAAAGGTACATTTTCTGACCGTAATTTATCGAAAACCGATAGCCGCTTTTCTGTTTGTTTTAGCTTTGGGGGTAGGTGGATGGTACGCTTCTACCCGTTTATCTTCCGGTTTCCTGCCTGATTTGGATGAAGGAACGATCGTACTGGACTATCATTCTCCCGCCGGAACGGATATTGAAGAGACCGATCGGCTTTGCAGACAAATGGAACATGTCATCATGGCACATCCCGATGTGCAGACCTATTCGCGCCGGACAGCTCTAGGCATGTCGTTCAAGACGCGCCCCAGTAATTTCGGCGATTATCTGATTCAATTGAAAACAGACAGGACGAAAAGTACCCCGGAAGTCATCAGCGACTTGCGCCACCAGCTTTCTGCTGCCGTACCGCTGATGACCATCGATTTCGGACAGCGTATTTCCGATTTGCTGGGCGACCTGATGAGTACGCCCAAGCCTATCGAAGTAAAGATTTTCGGCGATGACTACAATACCCTGCAAGAGTTGGCAAAAGAAGTGGAAAAAATCATGCAATCCGTACCGGGAGTTGTAGATATAGACAATGGTCTTGTACCCGCGGGGGCGTCATTGGTGTTCATTCCCGACCAAAACAAACTATCGCTGTTCGGAATCAGCTTAACCGATTTTCAAGAACAACTTACAGCCCATACGGGAGGTATCCCACTCTGCCAACCCGCCCACGTGATCGAGCCCAATCCCGCACAAGCTGCCATGACGGGCGGACTACAAATCGGCTCCGTGCAAGAGGGAGAACAGATGCGCCGCATCTTGTTGCGCTTCACGGACTTCGGGGAGAATTCCCCGGAATTGCTGAAACAGCAGCCCGTTTTCCTGCCGGACGGCAGTACTCGTCCGATCGGTTTCTTTTGTGAAGTCCGCGTGGTTCCCGGAGAAATCGAGCAACGCCGCGAAAATCTGAAAAGCGATATTACACTAACCGCACGTTTGGAAGACAGGGATTTGGGGACCACGGTTTCCGACCTGCAACAAGCATTGAGCACGAAGCTCACCCTGCCTTTCGGGTACAATATCTCCTACGGCGGTGCATATTCCGAGCAGCAACAATCTTTTCGCGAACTGACGATGATTCTCCTGCTTGCCATATTGCTCGTGTTCGCGGTGTTGATGTTTCTTTTCCGAGAATGGCGTATCTCACTTATCATACTTTTTATTTCCATCTTGGGCATCTGCGGTTGCTTGCTGGCTTTATGGTTGACGGGAATACCGCTCAATGTAAGCAGTTATACGGGTATTATCATGGTGGTGGGTATTATTGCAGAAAATGCCATCTTTACAGTCTGGCAGTACAGGATGAATCGGAATCGCGGCGGCAATATTTCCGAAGCAGTCGATTATGCCATCGCTTTGCGCATCCGTCCGAAACTCATGACAGCCATCGGTGCGGTACTTGCCCTCATGCCACTCGCACTCGGTATCGGCTTGGGCGCACAGATGCAACAACCGTTGGCCGTGGCTGTAATAGGAGGTTTCGCCGTCGGCCTACCCCTACTTCTGTTGGTATTACCGGGTATGATGCTTTTAATCTATAAAAAGAAATGATAATTCGCGTACAAATCACTAATTTTGCGATAAATAGGTGGTTGTATCGTCATGTTAATGGAATAGACCGGATTTTATGAAAATATTGATTGTAGAGGATGAAAGAAAATTATCGGATAGTATCGTCGCCTATTTGAATGGCGAACGATACTTATGCGAACAGGCATTCACGTATGCCGATGCCAAGATGAAAGTAAATATGTACGAGTATGATTGCATTCTGCTCGACTTGATGTTGCCGGGAGGAAACGGCCTTGATATTTTAAGTGATATTCGAAGCAAAAGCAATCCTGCCGGTGTGATTATCGTATCGGCCAAAGATTCGTTAGACGATAAAGTAAAAGGGCTGGAGATAGGAGCCGACGATTATCTGGCAAAACCGTTCCATTTGGCAGAGTTGAGCATGCGTATTTACGCGGTTATACGAAGAAAGGCATTTTCCGCAAGCAATGTACTGGAAAATAACGGCATCAAGATTAATCTACTGGAAAAGTCCGTCACCGTGAATGGCAGGCCGATCGTGCTTACTAAATCGGAATACGATCTTCTGTTGTTTTTCATCGGGAACAAAAACCGTGTCATATCGAAAAGCGCGATGGCGGAGCATCTCAGCGGTGAGATGGCCGATATGATGGATAACCATGATTTCGTTTATACGCATATCAAAAATCTGAAAGCCAAACTTGCCGATGCGGGATGCAAGGATTGTGTAAAGAACATATACGGTACAGGTTATAAATGGGTGGAGCTATGAAAAAGAAAAGCCTTATGTATGAATCGCTGACACGTTTCATTATCTGCGTGGCGATCCTTTTGGCATTGGCAACGCCCTTGTTTTACCTGCTGACGAAAAATTTTTATGCTGAAGACATGATAGATATCATAGAAGCCGTACAGCAGGGCAAGCCTGTTCCGGCAATAGATCTCGAAGAAGATATCTTACACGGCATTGTCATACAGTTCATGCTTATCGTTACCATATTGGGGGTCGCCATCGTATTGACGATGCGTCTTATTTCCAAACGATTGTGGCTCCCGTTCGACAAGACTCTGACGGCAATCGAGGCTTTTAAGTTGGAGAACGGTACGATTCCGGCCTTACCCAACAGCGGGATAAAGGAGTTCTCTCGACTAAATACTGTTTTGAATAAATTGATGGCAGATAGTCTGAACAGTTATCGTACCCAGAAAGAGTTTACCGAGAACGCTTCACACGAATTGCAAACACCGCTTGCCGTATTCCAAAGCAAGCTCGATATATTGTTACAACAGCCCGGCATAACGGGAGAACAGGCTGCCATCATACAGGACCTTTACCAGATGAACAACCGTTTATCCCGTTTGAGCCGCAATCTGCTATTGCTTGCCAAGATGGAAAACAGGCAGTTCAGCAAGGAGGAAACGGATGTCATATTGATCCTAAATGAGTTACTACCTTATTTTGACAGCCTTTCGCAAGGATTGACCCTGCAAAAAGATTTTCAAATAAAATCCTTGACGGTAAAAGCCAATCGTTCCTTGTTGGAAATCATGTTGAATAACCTCATTGTAAATGCCGTGCGACACAATAAGCCGAATGGGGCAATCATTGTAACCGTAAAAGCAGACAGCCTGACGGTTTCGAATACATCCGATGAAACAGCGTTGGATGAAAATCTGATATTCAATCGTTTTTATCGTCCTTCGGACAAATCGCAAGGCAATGGTCTGGGATTGGCAATCGTGAAAGCCGTATGCGAGTATCATGGTTGGAAGATCACTTATTCTTATCAGGACAAGCTACACGGGTTTGTGGTAACATTCCGATAAATCTTCAAATTTTCGCCAAAGTCCCGCTCTACCTTTATCGCCATAATAAACAAATGGCGTATGAAACAATATATCTTATTACTGATTACTATCTTTTATTCCTTGACAGTGTTGGCAGGGGAATATACCGACAGCACCAATATCAAGACGGACGATAGCCTGCATTTTACAAGAAATTTCAGCAGAAAGATCGATAAAGTTTCATCTTCCCGTTTTTATCAGATGACATATATCGGTGTACCGTTGACAGTTGGAGGAATTATCGTAAAGAGTGAAGATGATCATTTCAGGAATCTGCGCAATGGCTATATGCCTCGGTTTGACCATCATGCAGACGATTACCTGCAATACGCTCCGGTAGCAGTCATGCTGGGAATGAAGGCTTTCGGTGTTAAAGGACGAAGCTCATGGGGAAGGATGCTTGCCTCGGACGCTTTTTCCGCTTTGTTGATGGGAAGTGCGGTGAATATCTTGAAACAGACCACCCATGTGGTTCGTCCTGACGGTTCGAATGACCGTTCTTTCCCTTCGGGCCATACGGCAACAGCATTCATGACCGCCACCATGTTGACAAAGGAATACGGACACAAGAGTCCGTGGATCGGCATCGGGGCCTATACAGCAGCCTCTACCACAGGACTCATGCGGATGGCGAACAATAAGCATTGGTTGAGCGACGTTTTGACCGGAGCAGGCATAGGAATCCTGTCCACGGAGTTAGGCTATTATCTCTCGGATCTGATATTCAAGGAAAGGGGTATCAACCGATTTGAGAATGAAAATATGTTCGACCGAATGGCAAAGCCCTCATTCGTAAGCCTCTACCTTGGCTTCAATATTCCGTTGAGCGGTTACGATATTGATGAACAAACAGAGTTTCGCACCTCTTCCGGAAGTGCGGTTGGCGTGGAGGGCGCTTACTTTTTCAACCCCTACATAGGCTTGGGCGGACGTTTTGCAGTTTCCAACACTTCTATCATTGTCAATAACGAGGATGCAGAGGACAATACATTCGACGTGATGTCGTTGTGTGGCGGTATGTATTTTTCCTATCCTTTATCCTCACGTTGGCTGGTCGGCAGCAAACTTTTAGGAGGCTATGTGCATTATCCGCGACTGACGCTTTCCAACCAAACGATTCCAGCAAGAGACGGCGGTTGTTTCGGGAGCGGTTTCTCCATGACATTCAAAGCAAAAGAACAGTTTGGCGTAAAATTCTTTCTTGACTACAACTTGCTACCGTCACATAGTAAGAGCAGTAATGAATGGATGAATATGCTGACGAGCGGAGTTTCGATAGCCATTATATTGTAATGCTTCGGCACGCACACACCGTGTCGTTTAGATTTTGAATTATTTCAATATCAAAGGAACACGTTTCCGGCAAATCACCCCTCTTGACGTTATTCCCTCCACGATAACAGAATATTTCCCGTAAGTATCTGCCGTGTAGAAAGACAATTTAGCCGGCGCATCTTTACTGATTTTAACCACCGGTTTCCAGTAAATTGTCGAACGCTCGTCATAACGATTATCCCGGCGCACGGAATCAATTTCGTATTTCGGCACGTAAAATGCATCCGGAATCTGGTATCCCATGATTTTAAAAGGCAATATATTAGGCCGTCCCAAATCCTTGGGTGTCCAACCCGGTTCCGCGGAGATAATTAATACCCCGTTAGCTCCCCGATCGCCAAAAAATGTTCGACCTTGCATCTGGTCCAACATGGAAATATTACGCAATGCCCCTGCAGGAATCAACCGGACCTGATCTATTGTCTCCTCAAAATCATTCACAAGCACATACAACGTTCGTCCAAAATGTTTAAAACAGTCATTCCCTTCATCATCTTTCTCAAATGTCACTCCCGGCAACTGCTGAATAATTAACTCGATAGGCATCATCGAATATTCTGCAATCCGGGTTGAATCCAATTGATAATGAGCTAAATGATCATAGAATGAATAACTCTTTTTCTGTTTTTTGCGAGACACGAGGACTTCATCCAACACGTACACCTTTTCTCCATTTTCGTAATAATAATCCTGACCGAATTTCTTATAAAAATCGTCCTCTTTTTTCTTGGCTTCCAATGTATTGGGCAAGGTGTAATGAGGTGGTAAAAACTCATCTTGATCCACTCTTACGGTTACTCCTCGACGTCCCTTTGCATTTAGGGCTTGTACTAAAAACGAAGTACTATCATGAAATGCCAATCCGTCAATCAAGAAATTCCCCTCTTCATCTGTTTCCACCATACGACAAAGGCCATAGTTAGACAACAACACGATATTAGCCCCCTTGGACTTCTTCCCCCAGAAATTATTCACCCTACCGGAAATCACTTGACCGACTTCCAACGGGTACTTAAAATCATCAAACTCCCCTTTAGCCAATTTAGATACGTCAAAACGGGTCCACCCGTGTGTCATCATCACCAAATCCAGATTATCCTCCACCTCCGGAATCGTGTCATTGAAATAATAAGCCGGGTTATCAATATACCCCTTCAAATCCGAGGTCAATAACAAATTGGACAAAATATTATCTTCCAAAGAATCCTGCACCACTTTCTGGTCATCCGTCACGGAGATTGAAAACGATCCGTCTAACATACCCTTATACGCATCTTCAAAATCGATCTCCATTTCTACCAATTCCCGGGCAATATACGTCGGCTTATTGGTCGTGATCTTCAATTCCGGACGTTGATTGCGTTTCACGAAAAATAGCCGCTGACTATACACGTTTCCCGCGGCATCAAGCAACACAATATGCGAAATTCCTTCCGGTAAGATATTCAAGTTAACACTTCCTTTCTGCAAGCCGTTTACCCGATTCATCCCGACAACGATACCCCGGCAATGTATCACGGTATATAGCTCCTCCGGCAACGTTGCCTGTTCCCCCTTGAGCACCCGATAACTCAGGATCGAATCCTTCCGAATAATTGAAAGTCCCCATCCCGTTTCCGAAACTTCAGGTAATTCAAACCTTTTCTCCACCCCGTCCTCCGTTTTCATCACGGCATAAAATTTCTTTCCCGAATTCACGGGCAAGCGGAATTTTCCCATTCCGTCATGCCGGGTACGAACCGTTGCAATCACGATAGAGTCCTGATACACGTCACCCGTGGCCTCCACGGCTCTCCCGTCCGCTCCGATAGCTTTAAATGCCACTTGCTGAAAATTCCCCGATAACAAATTCCCTCCTTCCGGAAAAAATTGCACGTCAAAATCCTTCAATTGCGAGGGAATATAAATATAGCGTTTGAACGGGAAAGGTTGCCCATCCTGAAATTCCACTTCGATCGTTTTCATCGTGGTATCAATTTTCACTTCAAACTTCCCGTCTTTATCCGTCCGGGCCGGTTTCACGGAATACTGATCCTTCTTCACGCCTGCAATGTAAGTCACCGACGTCCGACTATACGGCTCTCCCTGCCCGTCCGACAAACGAATTGTCGCCGTGTAATTATTCGTCCGGTTTTTCGTGTACGTCACGTCCGTCCATACCCTTGAATCTTTCGGATTGATCACCCGGATCTTCTTTTTGAAAAAATAATCCTCCCCCGCATTCTGCATGTAATAAGTAAAAGCCCGCAGAGAATAGTCACCTTGTTGCAAATCCTTCGGGATCTCGATCTGTCCGAAAAAACAAGAATCCCGACCCACGACTTTCACCCGCTGAATCACGGAATCCCGGCGGTCGATCAAGTCAACATAGATATAATGACTAAAAACCATCGGAAACATCGCTGCCGCATGTACCTGGTAAGCCCGGAACCACAACTTATCTCCCACCGTGTACACGCTTTTATCCGTGTGCAGGTACACTTTTTCCTGCTGCAATTCCCGAATCTGTGCCGTAAAATTAGCTATCAACTTCTTCTCAAAAGGAGAAAACTCCTTAAAAGCATATCCCAATAAAATAATACCCAAAAGAACGATTACTTTTTTCATACGGCAAACCAATTAAATCATTTATTTCTCTTGAACAATCCCCTCAAGACATCAGCCAAATCATCCAAACTATCGTGAGAATCTGCATGAGGTATACTCTTTAACGCTCCTAACTCCTGTTCACCAATGCCTATCTGCATCGGATAAACCAGAATGCAACTATTTTTACAAAAATACTTGTTCAAATAAGTCGGGATCATCATCATATTCTTCAAATAAGAGGGATAATTCCTTCTACTCATCACGATCATCAAAGCATCATTCTCTTTTACATCACGGGATATGATCAAGAAATCATCCCAATTATTGAATTCATTGAATTCCACCTCGATATGATGCTTGGCCTGTATATCCTGCAAAACATTCAACACGGCAGTATCGGCATAAAACACGATCTTGCTGCTTGAATTTTTAGCCATATTCCATATGCGAATTACCCAGTAAGGGAAGCCTATCTCTCTCTCTGCCCGAAACGGCACCACCACAATATAACGCTTTATCGTGGACAAAGGTTGTGCGGGACGGTAAACCAACGTCGTCGTGGCACATTTCGACAATACCCGATCTGTCAGATTCCCCAAAAAAGTATCGGAAATAACTCCTTCTTTACGAAGTCCCAGTACAATATCGGTTATCTTATGTTCTTTCGTGGCATTCTTAATACCATTTACAATATCTTCATCATAACGCAGGGAAGTCACCAGCTCATTATCCGTTGCAGCCGCGGCTTTTGTTGCTTTTTCCAACAACAGGTTCGCCTTCTTCTCCGCCATACTGTCCCCTTCATCCGCCTGTATCACGTTCAAAGCTGTCATCACGGCTTTCACCTTCTTGGATTTAATCGTTACAGCCAGGCTAACCAATTCCTCTACATTCTCGATATTACTCAACGGGATCAAAATACGATCTTCTATCTCTTCATTGTCCACGCTCTCGTCTTCCGCAAATTCAGCCAAAGCCACCTCCTGAGCCCCTTTCTGCGTGGCAAAAGAAGCGATGATACAAGTCACCAAAATCATCACGATCGTGCCATTCAGCACGCTCTCATTCAATAAACGAATCGGTTCCCCTTCCGGCGTTGTTCCCAGAATAACGTTATACCCAACAAGAACAGCTGCCAAAGTCGCAGCCGCTTGCGCGTTACTCAACCCAAAAATCAAAGTCCTTTCAGAAGCCGTAAATCGGAAATTCTTCTGCGCCAACCAAGCCGGAATAAACTTTGACACGGTTGCCACCACACACATGACAACAGCCACCCATATCGTGGTCAGATCATACAAGAACACGTGGAAATTAACCAACATTCCGACCCCGATCAGAAAGAACGGAATAAACAAAGCGTTTCCCACAAATTCAATCCGGTTCATCAGCGCCGATGTATTCGGTATCAGGCGATTTAATGCCAATCCGGCCAAGAATGCTCCGATAATGGCTTCCAATCCTGCCGCCTCAGCCAAGAAAGAGGCAAAGAAAACAAGCCCCAGAACAAATATAAACTGCCCCACGCGATCATCATATCGTTTGAAATACCAGCGTCCGACAAAAGGAAATCCCCAAAGCACGATAAAAGCAAACACGATCGTGGAAACACCCAACTGGATCCAAAATCCCTGGGTCAACTCACCCGTGGACATTCCCACGATAACCGCCAACACGAACAAGGCCAGCAGACAAGTGATCACAGTCCCACCAATCGTCACGTTGATCGCCCGGTTCTTCGTGATTCCATATTTACTCACGATCGGATACGTCACCAACGTGTGAGAGGCAAACATACTCGCCAATAAAATGGAAGTAGGATAAGAAAAATCCAATAAATAAACTCCGGCCAATGTCCCCAATATCATCGGGATAAAGAACGTGTAAAGACCAAATATCAAACCCCGTTTACTGTTCTTTTTAAAATCCGCCATGTCAATTTCCAACCCCGCCACGAACATGATATACAATAAACCCACGGTCCCGAACAACACGATACTACTATCCCGATCCATGATATGCAAACCGTAAGGTCCGATCAATGCTCCGGCAATAATCAAACCGACTATATCCGGAATCTTAAAACGATGTAGTACAAGTGGAGCAAACAGAATAATAAAAAGGATTACAGAAAAGATTAACACGGGATTCGTTAATGGTAATGTAATACTTAATATATTCGGATTCAACATAAAAGGAATATTTTAGTGGGGTTTCTACTCTTTACATTACAAATTTATTCTTTTTTAATGAATAAAGAAGTAAAAAAGATAAATTTGTCAGCGAAATCACCTTAATCTAAGAAAAAGATGCAAACCACAATTCGCCTTTTTAGCCTATGCCTATTAATCCTAGGCTTTTACATGTGTCAACCTACTCCGGGAAAGAAACAACCGGTAGACTGGGTTGATCCGCAAATTGGCTCGGTACATTGCCGCTGGTTCTTCTATACCCCGGCTGCACTTCCCATGGGGATGGCCAAACTGGCTCCGACCACCAACGCTTACGGAAGTTATGGTAGCTGGCTTCCCTGTGGATACGATGACCGTCATACTTCCATTGAAGGTTTCGCCCATTTTCACGAGTTTCAAATAGGGGGAGTCGTAACGATACCCACCACCGGAGAGCTAAAAACCTTACCGGGGACATTGGAAGATCCGGATGCCGGTTATCGTTCACGCGTTGACAAGGCAACAGAAGTCTCCACCCCCGGCTATTATGCCGTAACACTCACGGATTACAATATCAAAGCAGAGATCACGGCTACCACCCGGACGGGCTTTCACCGTTATACCTTCCCCCAATCCACCACGTCAAGAATACTGTTCGACATCGGACACAAACAAGGAGAAAGTGCCACCATCACGGATGCAGAAGTCACGTATCACCCGAAGACCAATGAGGTAACCGGATGGGTGGAGAATTATCCGATTTATGCTACATTTTGCCAACCGGACGGGAAAATAAAAGTTTTCTTTGCCGCCAAACTGGACAAGAAGCCACAAACAATCGGGACATTTGTTGACGAGAACATACAAGAAAATGCCAACACGGTAAAAGGCCCCGGATGCGGACTGTATTTGACTTTCCAAACAAAAGCCAAAGAACAAATACAAATGCAAGTCGGTCTATCCTATACCAGCATCGAAAATGCACGTAATAACCGGGATACAGAATCCGCCGGGAAAAGCTTCAATGACGTGAAAAATGCCGCCCGCCAGACTTGGAATGAAATGCTTGGCCGTATTCAAGTAGAAGGAGGAACCCCGGAAGACAAAACCAAATTCTATACCGGACTTTATCATGCCCTACTCGGCAGGGGGATTGCCAACGATATAAACGGACAATACATACGACATGATAAGACCATCGGACAAATACCTTTGGACAAAAACGGGATTCCCCTTTATTCCCATCACAACACCGACGGTATGTGGGGCGGTTTTTGGAATCTTACCCAAATTTGGACATTAGCCTATCCTGAAATATTCTCTAGTTACATAAAATCAAATTTGGACTTCTTCGAAAATTCCGGTTGGCTACACGACGGGGAAGCCGCCGGAGTATACACGAACGGCGTACAAACCAACTTTCAAGGCTTAATTATATGTGCCGCTTACCAAGCCGGTATTCGTGACTTCAACATTGAAACAGCCTGGAGTGCCATCTGTAAAAACGAGCTGGAATACAAAGGACGGGATATGGGTAATGGGAAATATGACAATGAATACTTTATCAAACAAGGTTTTGTACCCTTGAAAGATTATCTATATCCGAACAACTGGGTCTGCAACTTCGGGGCCTCCCACACGTTGGAATACGCCTTTAGTTGTTACGCGGCAGCTCAGATGGCCAAAGCGATCGGAAAAACGGCTGCATACGATACCCTCATGCAATACTCGTACGCCTACAAAAATCTATTCGATCCGGAGACAAAGTATATGCGTCCCCGTGAAATGGATGGTAGTTTCATGAAAGACTTCGAGCCTCTGAAAGGTTGGAAAGGATTCCAAGAAGGGAATGCCGCACAATACACCTGGTATGTTCCCCATGACATCGAAGGTCTGATAAACCTCATGGGCATTGATCTTTTCAACGAAAGACTGGAAAACACGTTTATCGAATCCCGGAAAACCCTGTTCGGTGGGGGAAAAGAGATCGATAGCTTTTCCGGTGTCGAAAAATTGTATAATCAAGGCAATCAACCCTGTCTCCACGACGCTTGGTTATTCAACTATTCCGGGAAACCGTGGTTGACACAACTATACACCCGGTTGATCTGTGATGAATTTTACGGTATCACCCCGGAACATGGTTACGGTTACGGACAGGACGAAGATCAGGGCCAATTAGGGGCTTGGTATGTGATGGCAGCAATGGGTTTATTTGACGTGCAAGGTGGAACCAATATCACCCCTTCTTACCAGATCGGCAGTCCCAAATTCCGTAAAATCACGATTCAACTCGACCCCCGGTACTATTCCGGTAAAACATTCGTGATTGAAACAGAAAATAATGCCCCGAACCATTATTACATACAGTCGGCAACTCTCAACGGGAAACCGCTAGAAGATTGCTGGTTCTATCGCCGGGAAATGCTCAATGGTGGACACTTAAAATTACACATGGATGCACACCCCAATACCCGATGGGGAGTTTCATCCATGCCTCATTCCAAATGATTATATGATAAAAAAGTCCGAGTGTACCTCGGACTTTTTTATCATATAGGCTTTCACCCATTATTTTACTTCCCAAACGTCTCCGCTGTTCAATAAATCCTCAACACAACGGATTGGGGATTTTGCTTTCACATTTTCAATCTGAGCCTCCAACGCATCATTGTAAGTCGTACCTTCCACATCGCGGATAACCCCTAAAGCCACGGGATACTCCGGAGCTTTCATGTGTACCAGCATCCAATGTATCGAAGGATTCTCGCTGTGAGCATCATGCACCATAATGTCATCCAACGTGATACCATCCTTACCGATCTCGACAACTTTCAACTTACCGGCCTTCATATCGAACATGATACCTTTATCCTTGTTCTTTCCGAAAACCATTGGCTCCCCGTGTTTCAAGATCAATTGACGATCTTCCTTCATCTCTTTATCCGTAATTGCGGCATGAGCCCCGTCAGCAAAGATCACGCAATTTTGAAGAATTTCCACAACAGCAGTACCCTTATGACGCACTCCGGCCTCGATAACCTCTGCGCTCAAGTTGATATTCATATCCAACGTACGGGCGAAAAATTTTCCTTGCGCACCAATTACCAACTCTCCCGGATTAAACGGAGTCTCGATTGTTCCGTAGGGAGAAGTTTTGGTTTTCGTACCCAACTTCGTGGTCGGAGAATATTGTCCTTTCGTCAACCCGTAAATCTCATTATTGAACACCAACGTGGTGATATCAATATTACGGCGAATAGCATGAATGAAATGGTTACCACCAATAGCCAAAGCGTCACCGTCACCGGAAACTTGAAGAATATTCAATTTCGGATTGGCACTCTTAGCTCCGGATGCGATAGCAGCAGCCCGGCCATGAATCGTGTGGAAACCGTAGGTATTCATGTAATAGGGGAAACGGGAAGAACATCCGATTCCGGAAATAACTGCCCACGATTCTTTCGGATACCCCAATTCAGCCATGGCCTTCTGTACGGAGTTAATGATACCATGGTCACCGCAACCCGGACACCAACGAATCTCCTGGTTGCTCTTAAAATCTTTCGGTGTATATTGTTCTGCCATGATTATTTTCCTAATAATTCGATTATTTTTTCTTTCAGCTCAACTACCGTGAAAGGTAATCCGGCTACTTTATTATATTGATAATACGTGTAATGCGGGAATTTAGCTCTCAAATATTGTGCAAATTGTCCCAAGTTCAACTCGCAAACGATAATCTTCTTGAATTTACCAAGAACCTCATCCGTGTTCTTCGGAAGCGGGTTGATAAAGTTGAAATGAGCCAAGCTCACGTCTTTACCTTCTTCTCTCAATTCACGAACCACCGAGTACAAGTGACCGTAAGTTCCACCCCATCCGACAACGAGGGTATCACCACCATTCTGGCTTCCGAAAATCTCTTGTTGAGGAATGTAGTCAGCAATCTTAGCCACCTTAGCATCACGCAAATCAGTCATAATTTGATGGTTTTCAGGAACGTAACTAATTTCTCCCGTTACATTCACCTTCTCCAAACCACCGATACGGTGTTCCAAACCTTTTGTCCCCGGTAAAGCCCACATTCTGGCCAATGTCTCCGGATCACGAGCATATGGTTTATAATCATCACCTTCTTTCGCCACTCTCGGGGTAATAGAAGGATAATCTTTCAATGAAGGAATCTTCCACGGTTGAGCGCCATTACCCAAGAACCCGTCTGTCAACAGAACAACCGGAGTCATGTGCTCCACGGCAATTTTAGCCGCCCAGAAAGCATAGTCAAAACAGTTTCCGGGAGTACTAGCAGCGACAACAGGCATAGGGCTTTCACCGTTACGTCCGTAAAGAGCTTGCAACAAGTCAGATTGTTCCGTTTTCGTGGGAAGACCGGTTGAAGGACCACCACGTTGCACGTCTACGATGACCAAAGGTAACTCGGCCATTACCGCCAAACCGGCAGCCTCGCTCTTCAATGCCAATCCGGGCCCTGAAGTTGTCGTGATAGCCAGATTACCCACGTAACTTGCACCGATAGAAGTACAAATTCCGGCAATCTCATCCTCTGCCTGATAGGTCTTCACACCTAAATCACGTCTCAACGCCAATTCTTGCAAAATATCGGTTGCCGGAGTAATAGGGTATGAACCGCAGAACAAAGGTAAATTCGCTTTTTCAGCAGCAGCCAAGAATCCCCATGCCGTAGCCTTATTACCGGTAATGGTCCGGTAACGCCCTTTCTCGATCTGAGCGGGAGCCACGTTGAAGTGTACAGCCAAAGCATGAACATTAGCAGCATAATTGAAACCGCTTTCCAACACTTTCACGTTAGCGCTAGCGATTTCCGGTTTCTTGGCAAACTTCTGGTTAATAAAAGCTCTTGTGTGATCCACCGTACGGTCGAACATCCAGTAAATCATACCAAGAGCAAACATATTCTTACATTTAACGATAGACTTCTGATCCAGACCGCTGTCCTTCAAAGCCTCTTCCGTTAAAGTCGTGATCTTCACGGGGACCACGTTATAATCTTGCAAGACTGCATCCTCCAGCGGGTTTTCTTTATACCCGGCTTTCTCGATGTTCTTGTCAGTAAATGCATCCAAGTTCACGATAATCGTTGCACCTTTCTTTGCCCAACGCAAGTTAGCCTTTAAAGCGGCAGGATTCATCGCCACGAGCACGTCTGCAAAATCTCCCGGTGTTTTAATGGGATCATTCCCAATATGTACTTGAAACCCGGAAACACCGCCAACCGTACCTTGCGGGGCGCGTATTTCAGCAGGATAATCCGGAAACGTTGATACACCGTTTCCAAATAAAGCAGCAGCATCCGAGAATTGCTGGCCGGTCAATTGCATTCCATCTCCCGAATCTCCCGAGAAACGAATCACAATGTCTTTTTTGTCGATAACTTCTGTCTTTTCACTCATGACTTAGTTACTTGTTCTTAAATATTAAATATTAAATTATATTCTATAATATCACGCAAATTTTATGTTGTAAAACATGCGTAAAGGTAGCCAATACTAATATCTAAACAAGTTTGTATCAGTATTTTTTTCTCTTTCGATATTACATTGACAAT
This sequence comes from Butyricimonas faecalis, assembly GCF_003991565.1. Taxonomy (NCBI): domain Bacteria; kingdom Pseudomonadati; phylum Bacteroidota; class Bacteroidia; order Bacteroidales; family Odoribacteraceae; genus Butyricimonas; species Butyricimonas faecalis. Next base: position 2,197,992 of record NZ_CP032819.1, read on the forward strand.
CAAGTCAAAGCATGTCAAAAAACATATTTTTCAGTACAAATAAAATAAAACAATTCTAAACAACGAATCTTTTTCCGTCGTTTTCCGGTTACTTTTTTGTTACAATTGAAAATTCTAGCCATAAAATTTCTTTCAATATAGAACAAAATCAGTCTTCAAATTGTATAGATCATAAGTTTTGTATAATTTTATCAAGTAAACATCTATACAGAGCGACAAAGTATATTTGAACCGCTTTTGATTATTAACTTTAATTCCATCCTATGGCCCGTTTTCTTAAAGACCGAACAAAATCAAAAGGAACCGCACCCGGCTCCCTGATCTTCATCGGCAAACAAAAAATGACGAAGAACTCCATTCAGGTTATCCAATACACGTCAGAAGGACTTAAGGAGTTCTTTCCGGAAACCATGGAAAACATAACCGACATCGTATCCAACGATCACATGACCTGGATCAACATATCCGGCTTGCAAAACACTAAACTGATTGCCGATATGGGTAAAGCTTTCGATATATCTTCCCTATTTCTGGAAGACATTCTAAACACGGACCAACGTCCCCGGTTCAGTGAAGAATCCGACCATTTATATATCATTGCCAAATCCTTCTATTTCGGCAAGGAAGACGGCATCGTACACATGGAACAACTCTCTTTTATTGTCGGCTCCCACTACCTGATTACCATTCAAGAAACAGATGCCGATTATTTCAAGGATGTGAAAAAACGCTTGTATGACGGCAAAACCCGCATCCGTTCCTTCGGGACGGATTACCTCTGTTACGCCCTGTTGGACACCCTCGTTGACAGCTATATCATTAATCTTGAAATATTAGGAGCAGCCATAGAAGAGCGCGGTAAAACAATTTTAGAAGCAGACGCCAAAGTGCTTGAAGACCTTTACCACTATAAAACAGAACTGTCATATATCCGGAAAAACGTACGTCCATTCAAAGAAGTCACAACCCGTTTCATTAATTGTGACTCTCCACTGATAAACCAAAACACGTACCTCTATTTACACGACTTGGATGATTTGGTGGTACAAGCCCAAGAAGCCATCGAAATATACTACTCCATGGTCTCAGATCAAATAAATCTCTATCAAACGAATATTGGAAACCGACAAAATGATGTCATGAAAGTATTGACCATCTTTTCAGCTATTTTCATTCCCCTCACCTTTATTGCCGGAATCTACGGCATGAACTTCGAATATATCCCCGAACTAAAACACCACTACGCCTATTTCATCCTTTGGGGTATCATGATCATCATCACGATCACCATGCTCCTCTACTTCAAAAGAAAAAAGTGGCTTTAGCACAAATTTAGAATTTAGAATTTAGAATTTAAAATTTAGAATGACTCACGCACTTTTACATTCTAAATTTTACATTCTAAATTTCCTTAAGCTTGTCCCTGTGGTTCCAAGTCCACCGGGAACATAGGGGCTGCAGGACCGCCTTCCGGCAAATTTATTCTTCCGAAATCACTCTCGAATCTTCGTATATTATCCTGTAATGCTAACATCAACCGTTTCGCATGTTCCGGGGTTAAAATAATACGACTTTTCACTTCACCCTTGGGCATTCCCGGCATGATACGGATAAAATCAACGATAAACTCGGAGGATGAATGAGAAATAATAGCCAGATTTGCATAGGTTCCTTGTGCCACATCGTGATTTAATTCGATATCGAATTGTTGTTTCTTCTCTTCCATAATAGTTTGGGTTAATAGTTCATACAAACAATAAAGGCGCCTTGCGGCGCCTCTACTTATTTTTATTTTTCCATCTTTTCGAGGTCCGCCTTAGAACCTACAATCAGACTTCTAAATTCTTTCATACCTGTTCCCACCGGTATTAAGTGACCGCAAATCACGTTTTCTTTCAAGCCTTCCAACGGATCGACTTTACCGTAAATTGCTGCTTCATTCAATACTTTCGTGGTTTCCTGGAATGATGCGGCAGAAATAAAGCTTGACGTCTGCAATGCAGCACGGGTAATCCCTTGTAATACCTGAGCTGAAGTCGCAGGTACAGCATCTCGCGCCTCTACCACCTTCAAATCTCTACGTTTCAACTGAGAATTAATATCTCTCAACATACGTACAGAGATAATCTGTCCCGGTTTCACCCGATCCGAATCCCCGGCTTCCAACACCACCTTCTTCCCGTAGATTGCATCGTTTTCTTCCATGAACTCACTCTTATCCACCACTTGATTCTCCAAGAATCTCGTATCTCCGGCATCTTGGATCAATACCTTACGCATCATCTGGTGTACAATGATCTCGAAATGCTTATCGTTGATCTTCACACCCTGCATCCGGTAAACATCCTGTACCTCGTTCACGATATACTCCTGAACCTTGATCGGTCCCTCGATATTCAAAATATCAGTCGGGGTAATCGCACCGTCAGATAACGGGGTTCCTGCACGTACATAATCATTCTCCTGCACCAAAATCTGTTTGGACAAAGAAACCAGATATTTCTTCACCTCTCCGGCTTTTGATGTCACGATGATTTCACGATTACCGCGTTTGATCTTACCGTAAGTTACCTCTCCGTCAATTTCCGATACAACAGCCGGATTCGACGGGTTACGAGCCTCGAACAATTCGGTAACACGAGGAAGACCTCCCGTGATATCGCCTGCCTTACCAACGGCTCTCGGAATCTTGGCAATGGTACTACCGGCAACGACCTCGGCTCCTTCCTTCACGACAATGTGGGCACCTACCGGCAAGTTGTAACTCTTCACCGTGTTTCCTTGTGCATCATTGATACACAAAGCAGGCGCTTTCATCTTGTCACGGAACTCGATGATGATCATCTCTCTAAATCCGGTGGTTTCATCGGACTCCTCCTTGTAGGTTTCACCCTCGATCAAGTTTTCCAACCCAACCGTACCGGAGAATTCGGTAATGATCAAAGCATTGAACGGGTCCCATTCGCAAAGCAATTCACCCTTGCTGATCTCCTGTCCATCCTTCACGAACAATTTAGCACCGTAAGGGATAGCGTGAGAAACCAATATAATATTCGTGTTCTTATCCAATATACGCAACTCCGTCAAACGTCCTACCACCACGTCACAGGTCGTTCCGTTATCTTGCGTGTACTCTACAGAACGCAATTCTTCATACTCAACGTAACCGTCATATTTAGCTTTCAAAGAGTTCTCGCTGGAAATATTTCCTGCGGTACCTCCCACGTGGAAGGTTCTCAATGTCAACTGAGTACCCGGCTCACCGATAGACTGTGCAGCGATAACTCCGACAGCCTCACCCTTCTCTACCATACGGCTGGTAGCCAAGTTACGTCCGTAACACTTAGCACAAACCCCCTTCTTCGCCTCGCAAGTCAATACAGAACGTACTTCAACACGCTCGATCGGAGACTTCTCAATAATATCGGCAATCTCTTCCGTAATCTCATCACCTGAAGCCACGATTAATTCGCCCGTATTCGGATGATAAATATCATGTACGGAAACACGTCCTAAAATTCTCTCTGACAAAGAAGACACGATCTCCTCGTTATTTTTGATCGCTGAAATGGTGATACCTCTCAACGTACCGCAATCTTCCTCGGTAATCGTGATGTCATTAGCCACGTCAACCAAACGACGAGTCAAATATCCGGCGTCAGCAGTCTTCAATGCGGTATCGGCCAAACCTTTACGAGCACCGTGGGTTGAAATAAAGTACTCCAACACCGAAAGCCCCTCTTTAAAGTTTGCCAAAATCGGGTTCTCGATAATCTGTCCCCCGGCAGCACCTGATTTCTGCGGTTTTGCCATCAATCCACGCATACCTCCCAACTGACGAATCTGCTCGCGAGATCCACGGGCTCCGGAATCCAACATCATATAGATAGAATTGAACCCTTGGTCGTCCGCGGCCAACTGTTTCATCAACGTAGCCGTCAAGTTCGCATTCACGTGTGTCCAAATATCGATAATCTGGTTATATCTTTCATTATTGGTAATGAATCCCATGTTATAGTTCGCCATCACCTCCTCAACCTGATCATATCCTTCTTGCAACAAGTCCTGCTTGTTCTCAGGAACGATAACGTCTCCCAGATTGAAAGACAAACCTCCTTCAAAAGCCTTACGATAACCCAAATCCTTAATATCATCCAAGAATTTAGCCGTCACGTCCACACCGCAACGTTTGAACACGTCACCGATAATGTCACGCAAAGCTTTCTTCGTGATCAACGTATTGATATAAGGATAGTTTTTCGGGGTAAACTGATTCAAGATCACACGTCCCACGGTCGTTTTGATCATATGTCTGAACGGTTGACCGTCTTTATCCACGTCATCGATCTTCACCTCGACTTCAGCATGCAAGTCGACAGCTTTCTCGTTGAAAGCGATAATTACCTCCTCCGGAGAATAGAACTTCAAACCTTCACCCCTCACGCCCTTTCTCGGTTTCGTGATATAGTACAAACCGAGTACCATATCCTGAGAAGGCACCGTGATAGGCGCACCGTTAGCCGGGTTCAAAATGTTATGAGAACACAACATCAAAATCTGAGCTTCCAACACGGCCTCATTACCTAATGGCAAGTGTACGGCCATCTGGTCTCCATCGAAGTCGGCGTTGAATCCAGTACAAGCCAACGGGTGCAAACGAATAGCCTTACCCTCGATCAATTTCGGCTGGAATGCCTGAATACCCAAACGGTGCAGGGTCGGGGCACGGTTTAACAATACCGGGTGACCTTTCAACACGTTTTCAAGAATATCCCAAACGATTGGATCACGACGATCCACGATCTTCTTGGCACTCTTCACCGTCTTCACGATACCGCGCTCGATCAACTTACGGATAATAAACGGCATATACAATTCAGCCGCCATGTCTTTCGGAAGACCACACTCGTGCATCTTCAAGTCCGGACCTACAACGATTACCGAACGTGCAGAGTAGTCAACACGCTTACCCAACAAGTTCTGACGGAAACGCCCTTGTTTACCTTTCAAACTGTCGGAAAGAGACTTCAACGGTCTGTTATTCTCAATCTTAACCGCGTTGGATTTACGAGAGTTATCGAACAAAGAATCCACGGCCTCCTGCAACATACGCTTCTCATTACGCAAGATCACATCCGGAGCCTTAATCTCTATCAATCTCTTTAAACGATTGTTTCGGATAATCACCCGTCTGTACAAATCGTTCAAATCGGAAGTAGCAAAACGACCTCCATCCAACGGAACCAACGGACGCAATTCAGGCGGTATCACGGATAACACCTTCACGATCATCCATTCCGGTTTATTAATTTCTTTACTCTCACGGAAAGCCTCTACCACTTGAAGACGTTTCAACGCCTCGTTCTTTCTTTGTTGAGAAGTTTCCGTGTTCGCTTTATTTCTCAAATCATAAGAAAGATCATCCAAATCCAAACGCTCCAACAACATGGAAATAGCTTCCGCACCCATCTTGGCGATGAATTTATTTGGATCATCATCATCCAGATATTGATTATCTGTCGGAAGTTTATCCAGAATATCCAAATACTCTTCTTCCGTCAGGAAATCCATTGTTTTGATACCGGAATCCCCCATGATACCCGGGTTTACCACCACGTATCTCTCGTAGTAGATAACGGCATCCAGTTTCTTGGAAGGTAACCCTAACAAGTAACCGATTTTATTTGGCAACGACTTGAAATACCAGATATGAGCCACAGGAACCACCAACTGGATATGTCCCATACGCTCACGTCTAACCTTCTTCTCCGTAACCTCAACACCACAACGGTCACAAACAATACCCTTGTAACGAATACGTTTATATTTACCGCAATGACATTCGTAATCCTTCACCGGACCGAAGATTCGCTCGCAGAACAAACCATCACGTTCGGGTTTGTATGTACGATAGTTAATCGTCTCCGGTTTTAATACAGCACCACTGGACCGTTCCAGAATCTCTTCCGGGGAAGCCAATCCAATAGCGATCTTCGTAAAATTTTTTACTTTATTGTCTTTTCTGAAGGCCATATTCTAGATTTTAGATTTTAGATTTTAGATTTACAATCACATGAATCATAAATCTAAAATCATAAATCAACAATTATATTAAATTAACGCTCAATCCCAACCCGCGAAGTTCATGCAACAACACGTTGAATGATTCCGGAATTCCGGGTGTCGGAAGAGGTTCACCTTTCACGATATGCTCGTAAGTCTTGGTTCTACCCATCACGTCATCTGACTTCACGGTCAAGATTTCCTGTAAGATGTGTGAAGCTCCGAAAGCCTCAAGAGCCCAAACCTCCATCTCTCCGAAACGCTGACCTCCGAACTGAGCCTTACCTCCAAGAGGTTGCTGCGTGATCAACGAGTAAGGTCCGATAGAACGAGCGTGCATCTTGTCATCAACCATGTGTCCCAGTTTCAACATGTAGATCACACCCACGGTTGCCGGCTGGTCGAAACGTTCTCCCGTACCTCCGTCATACAAATAGGTGGTTCCGAATCTAGGTACACCTGCTTCATCCGTATATCTGTTAATATCATCCAAAGAAGCACCATCGAAAATCGGGGTTGCAAACTTCAATCCCAAATTCTTTCCGGCCCAACCCAACACGGTTTCAAACACCTGCCCCAAGTTCATACGGGAAGGCACACCTAGCGGGTTCAAACAAATATCAACCGGGGTTCCGTCAGACAAGAACGGCATATCCTCTACCCTTACCACACGAGATACAATACCCTTGTTACCGTGACGTCCTGCCATCTTATCACCGATTTGCAATTTACGTTTCTTAGCCACGTAAACCTTCGCCATCTTGATAATTCCGGAAGGAAGCTCATCACCGACGGTAGCATTATATTTCTTACGTTTAATCTGTCCTTCGATCTCCTTGTACTTGATGATATAATTATGCAACAAGTCACGGATCATATCGTTCTTTTGCTTATCAGTCGTCCACTTATTCGGGTTGACCTGCAAGAAGTCCATATTCTGCAACATCTTGTAAGAGAACTTCACTCCCTTCGGAACGATATCCTCGTTCAAGTAATTCTTCACACCTTGTGAAGTCTTACCGTTTACCAACTCGAATAATTTATCGATCAATAAAGTAGTTAAATCTCCGACTTTACGTTGGAATTGTTCATCCAACTCGGCCAAGATATTTTTACCGGCTGCCTTCGTTTTCCGATCACTTACCGTACGTTGGAACAACTTCTTATCGATAATAACACCTTTCAATGAAGGAGAAGCTTTCAACGAAGCATCTTTCACATCACCGGCTTTATCACCGAAGATCGCTCTCAACAATTTTTCTTCCGGACTAGGATCAGACTCACCTTTCGGGGTAATCTTACCAATCAGGATATCTCCCGGTTGAACACGAGCCCCTACACGAATGATTCCGTTTTCATCCAAATCCTTCGTGGCCTCCTCACTTACGTTCGGAATATCAGCCGTCAACTCTTCCAATCCACGTTTCGTTTCACGCACTTCCAAAGAATACTCGTCCACGTGAACAGATGTAAAGACATCATTCCGCACGATATTCTCCGAAATCACGATAGCATCCTCGTAGTTGTACCCTTTCCACGGCATGAATGCCACTTTCAAGTTTCGTCCGAGAGCCAATTCTCCCTTCTCTGAAGAGTATCCTTCTGTCAATATCTGGCCTTCTTCCACGCGTTGCCCCTTTCTCACGATCGGTTTCAGCGTGATCGTCGTACTCTGGTTCGTACGTTGGTATTTCGGCAGGTAATATTCTTTCGTATCGGGTTCAAAGCTTACAAAAGCCTCTTCTTCCGTACGGTCATATTTAACAACAATCTTGCGTCCGTCAACATAAGCGATCACTCCCGGGCCCTCGGCAACCACCTGCGTTCTGGAATCCTTAATCAAATTGGCTTCCAAACCGGTTCCCACGATCGGGGATTGCGGGGAAATAATCGGAACTGCCTGACGCATCATGTTCGATCCCATCAACGCACGGTTAGCATCGTCATGCTCCAAGAACGGGATCAAAGAAGCCGCAATAGAAGCAATCTGGTTCGGGGCAACGTCAATCAAATCGACATCCTCTCCGGCTGCCAACGGGAAGTCCGCATCCTTTCTGGCTTTCACCCATTTATTGGTAAACTTGCCATCGTCATCGATCGCAGAACTTGCCTGGGCAATAACCAGTTCCTCCTCTTCCTCTGCAGAATAATAACGTACTCCTTCTTCGGAAAGATCCACCACGCCATTATTCACCTTACGGTAAGGAGTTTCGATAAATCCTAAGTCGTTGATCTTAGCATACACGCAGAGAGAAGAAATCAAACCGATATTCGGTCCCTCAGGCGTTTCGATCGGACACAAACGACCATAGTGAGTATAGTGTACATCTCGCACCTCGAATCCTGCACGATCTCTGGAAAGACCACCAGGTCCTAAGGCTGACATACGTCTCTTGTGAGTAATCTCGGCCAATGGATTCGTCTGATCCATGAACTGAGACAACGCGTTCGTTCCGAAGAACGAGTTGATCACGGAAGACAAAATCTTCGAGTTGATCAAATCAACCGGGGTGAACACCTCGTTGTCGCGCACGTTCATTCTTTCACGAATCGTACGGGCCATACGAGCCAATCCTACACCGAATTGATTATATAATTGTTCGCCTACAGTACGTACGCGACGATTGCTCAAGTGGTCAATATCGTCCACGTCAGTCTTGGCGTTCAACAAACGAATCAAATATTTGATGATCTCGATAATATCCTCTTTCGTCAAGACACGGATATCCGGATCTGTTGCAAGTCCCAACTTCTTGTTCAACTTGTAACGTCCCACGTCACCCAAATCGTAACGTTTATCAGAGAAGAACAACTTGTCGATCACATCGCGGGCAGTAGCCTCATCAGGCGGCTCCGAACTACGCAACTGCCTGTAGATGTGCAACACAGCCTCTTTCTCCGAGTTACACGGGTCTTTTTGTAACGTGTTATATATAATGGCATAATCTGCCAGATTTTGCATCTCCTTGTGAAGAAGGATCGTCTTCGCACCTGACTCGACAATCGCATCAATATGCTCAGGCTCCAGTACTGTTTCACGATCGACTATAATCTCGTTACGCTCGATAGAAACAACTTCACCGGTATCTTCATCAACGAAATCTTCAATCCAAGATTTCAAAACACGAGCAGCCAACCGTCTGCCAACGACTTTCTTCAACCCCGTACGGGAAACATTCACTTCATCAGCCAGACCGAATATTTCGAGAATATCCTTATCCGTTTCGAAACCGATAGCCCGCAAAAGAGTCGTTACCGGTAACTTTTTCTTCCGGTCGATATACGCGTACATCACGTTGTTGATGTCCGTGGCAAACTCGATCCAGGAACCCTTAAACGGAATAATTCTAGCGGAATAAAGCTTCGTACCATTCGCATGAATACTCTGCCCGAAGAAAACACCGGGAGACCTGTGTAACTGAGAAACGACCACTCGCTCTGCTCCATTGATCACGAAAGTACCTTTCGGGGTCATGTAAGGAACATTTCCTAAATATACATCCTCGATAACGGTATCAAAATCTTCATGTTCCGGATCTGTACAGTACAACTTCAGTTTCGCCTTCAAGGGTGCGCCATAAGTCAATCCCTGACCCAAACACTCCTCGATCGTGTAGCGAGGTGGATCTATAAAATAGTCCAAAAATTCCAAAACAAAGTTGTTCCGAGTATCAGTAATAGGAAAATTCTCCTTGAAAACCGTGTAAAGGCCTTCATTCTTTCTGTTCTCAGGTGTGGTACCTAATTGAAAAAAGTCCTTGAAAGACTTTAATTGCACTTCAAGAAAATCAGGGTATTCCAGCTGATTCTTTATCGATGCAAAGCTTATTCTATTGTTTGAATTATATGAAGACATCTATTATTTTTTTTGAACCTAAACAATCATAACAACAAAATGGTTTAGAGTCTACATGAGACTCTAAACCTGGAAAAACCAACCGGTTTTATTTTATTTAAGTTCAACTTCAGCTCCTGCTTCTTCTAATTGAGTCTTCAATGAGTTAGCCTCTTCTTTAGAAACTTTTTCTTTCAATGGAGCCGGAGCCTTGTCAACTACTTCTTTAGCCTCTTTCAATCCAAGACCGGTCAATTCTTTTACTAACTTAACAACAGCTAATTTAGCAGCACCAGCTGATTTAAGAATTACATCGAATTCGGTTTGCTCTGCTTCAGCGGCAGCAGCACCACCAGCTGCAGGAGCAGCAACAGCTACAGCAGCTGCTGCAGGTTCGATTCCGTACTCTTCTTTTAAAATGTCAGCTAATTCTTTTACGTCTTTTACGGTAAGGTTTACTAGCTCTTCTGCAAGTTTTTTCAAATCTGCCATTTCTATACTATTTAAAATTGTTTGTTTACTAAACTATAAAAATTATTCTTTTTCAGAAAGTGTTTTAACAACACCAGCGATGGTATTTTGTCCGGATTGCAATGCGGAAATAACATTCTGCATCGGTGCCTGCAACATTGCGATAATGTCTGCAATCAACTCCTCCTTAGACTTGATACTGATCAACGATTCAAGCTGATCCTCGCCAACATAAGCACATTCTTCTACGAATGCGGCCTTGAATACCGGTTTGTCTTTAGTCTTACGGAATTCTTTAATCAGTTTTGCAGGACCGTTTCCGGTATCGCACAACATGATCGCACTATCCCCTTTCAACGCTGAGAAAATCTCCTCGTAATTGTTGGTAGCGTTTTCCAAAGCCTTTTTCAACAACGTGTTCTTCACCTGCACCAATTTGATGTTAGCATCAAAGCAAGCCCGACGCAACGCTTGAGTGTCTACAGCGTCAAGACCGGAAATGTCACTAACATACAAGTGCTTGTAAGAATTCACTTGTTCCGTCAAGGTTTCTATTACGACTTTTTTATCTTCTTTTTTCATACTACTGAAGTCCTTTTTAGATTACTACATTAATCAAGTAAAGTCTTTTGGTCTACTTGAATACCGGGACTCATCGTACTTGACAGATACACGCTCTTGATATAAGTACCTTTAGCGGCAGCCGGTTTCAATTTATTGATCACGTTCAAGAATTCTATCGCGTTCTCTCTAATCTTGTTCGGCTCGAATGTAACTTTACCAATAGAAGCGTGAATAATACCGAATTTGTCAACTTTAAAGTCGATCTTACCAGCCTTCACCTCGGTCACTGCTTTCCCGATTTCCGGGGTTACAGTACCACTCTTCGGGTTTGGCATCAATCCACGAGGACCCAAAATTCTACCAAGAGCACCTACTTTACCCATTACAGAAGGCATCGTGATGATGATATCGATGTCGGTCCAACCGCCTTTCAATTTTTCGATATATTCATCCAATCCAACGTAGTCGGCTCCGGCAGCCTTAGCTTCTTCCACCTTGTCAGGCGTACACAAAACCAAAACTCTTACCTGCTTACCGGTTCCATGAGGTAAAGTACATACACCGCGCACCATTTGATTGGCTTTACGCGGGTCTACACCCAGTCGAACGTCCATGTCAACTGACGCATCAAACTTCGTGAAAGTAATTTCCTTCACAAGCTGTGCGGCCTCGTCGATAGAATATACTTTTCCATCTTCGATCTTCGCTAAAGCTAACTTCTTATTTTTTGTCAGTTTACTCATTACGTTTGAAGTGTTACAAGTTCATTAAAAAGGTTTGTCACCGGTTACGGTTATACCCATACTTCTGGCGGTACCAGCTACCATACTCATTGCTTTCTCGATTTCAAAAGCGTTCAAATCTTTCATCTTGTCCGTAGCGATTGCTCTCACTTGATCCCAAGTGATAGAAGCCACTTTCTTACGATTGGGCTCTGCGGAACCGGATTTGATTTTAGCAACTTCCAAAAGTTGAATAGCAACAGGAGGTTGTTTTGTAATAAAATCAAACGATTTATCACCATACACCTGTATAATTACCGGGATGATCTTTCCTGCCTGCTCTTGAGTTCTAGCGTTAAATTGCTTACAGAAGTCCATGATATTGACTCCCTTGGAACCTAACGCCGGTCCTACTGGAGGCGAAGGATTAGCAGCTCCGGCTTTAATTTGCAGCTTGATAATAGCTTCAACTTGTTTTGCCATGATTGTTTTTAATCAAATAATTGTTATTCTTTTTCTACCTGCATGAAACTTAATTCGAGTGGTGTTTTCCGTCCGAAAATCTTGACAATTACTTTCAAGCGTTTCTTGTCCGTATTCACCTCCTCTATCACACCGGTAAAACCATTAAACGGTCCGTCAGTCACTTTAACCGACTCGCCAACGAAATAAGGAATACTTATTTCTTCTGGTTGTTCCGCGAGTTCATCTACAGTACCTAGGATCCGGTTTACCTCTGCTTGTCGCATCGGCACAGGGTCTCCTCCTTTGGTTTCCCCCAGGAAGCCGATCACATTCGTGATATCACGAAGTATGTGAGGGATTTCTCCAACGAGAGCGGCCTCGATCAACACGTAACCCGGATAAAGATTTCGCTCACTGCTATACTTTTTCCCGTTACGCACTTGATACACCTTCTCTGCAGGCACTAGAACCTGTGAAACGTAATCCTGAAGCCCTAAACTGGCGATTTCGTTCTCGATGTACTCCTTCACCTTCTTCTCTTTTCCACCAATGGCTCGAAGCACATACCATCTTTTTTTCATTTCAGCCATGTTAGACCTCCAAGATTTTTAGTAAAACAAATTATATATACCGGTCACGATATGTCTGAACGAAAAATCCATTGCAAAAATGCACAATGCTATGATAACGGAAGCAATCATCACGATCGTTGCACTACTTTGGAGCTCAGACCACGTAGGCCAAGTTACTTTATTCACCAGCTCGTTATAAACATCTGATATATAACTTTTAATCTTCATTTGTTCTATATTTAATTCGCACGGGAGGAGAGGTTCGAACTCCCGACCCTCGGTTTTGGAGACCGATGCTCTACCAACTGAGCCACTCCCGTGTGTGAGCCGGCCGAAACCGGCTCTATTCATTTTGGATTTATGATCTGGTGATTTCAATCATCAATCAGAAATCGTAAATCAACAATCAAATTGATTAGTCAAGGATCTCAGTGATCTGACCAGCACCTACAGTTCTACCACCTTCACGGATAGCGAAACGCAAACCTACGCTACAAGCTACCGGAGTGATCAACTGAACAGTGATTGTCAAGTTATCACCAGGCATTACCATCTCGCGTCCTTCCGGAAGAGAGATTTCTCCGGTAACGTCCAAAGTACGGATATAGAATTGAGGTCTGTATCTGTTGTGGAACGGAGTGTGACGACCACCTTCTTCTTTCTTCAAGATATAAACCTCAGCTTTGAATTTATCGTGCGGTTTAACAGAACCCGGTTTTGCCAATACCATACCACGTTTGATCTCGTCTTTGTCGATACCACGAAGCAACAAACCAACGTTATCACCAGCTTGACCTTCGTCAAGAATCTTACGGAACATCTCAACTCCGGTACATACGGTTTTCTTTCCGTCAGCACCCAAACCGATAATTTCCAACTCATCACCCGTGTGAACAGCACCAGTTTCGATACGACCGGTAGCAACAGTACCACGACCAGTGATAGAGAATACGTCCTCAACAGGCATCAAGAATGGTTTATCAACTGCACGTTGCGGTAATTCAATCCAGTTATCAACTGCATCCATCAACTCCATTACTTTTTCTTCCCATTTCGGCTCTCCGTTCAATGCTCCAAGAGCAGAACCCAAGATAACCGGAGTATTGTCACCGTCATATTGATAGAAAGACAACAACTCACGAACTTCCATCTCAACCAACTCCAACATTTCCGGGTCGTCCACCATATCCACTTTGTTCAAGAATACAACGATTCTCGGAACGTTTACCTGACGAGCCAAAAGGATGTGCTCACGAGTCTGAGGCATCGGACCATCAGTAGCGGCACAAACTAAGATAGCACCGTCCATCTGAGCAGCACCAGTTACCATGTTCTTTACATAGTCGGCGTGTCCCGGACAGTCAACGTGTGCATAGTGACGGTTTGCAGTCTGATATTCAACGTGAGAAGTGTTAATGGTGATACCTCTCTCTTTTTCTTCCGGAGCGTTATCGATAGAATCGAATGAACGTAATTCAGAAAGACCTTTTTTTGCCAATACCGTGGTGATAGCAGCCGTCAAAGTAGTTTTACCGTGGTCAACGTGACCGATAGTACCAATATTTACGTGTGGTTTGGACCTGTCAAAATGTTCTTTAGCCATAACTCTAAAACAATTTTTATTATTAAACAATTTATCTCAATAACTCAATTTCATGCAAGTAACTCGCTGTTTACCTGAAAATTACCCAGACAAGTGCGAGAAAACCCATTTAATTTGGCTTGCAAATGTACAAATTAAAAATCATATCTCACAATAAATGAGATCATTTTTCTTAATTTTCTCTTTTTTCTTTTGCGCGAACAAGTTGTCTCTTCAATACATCATACAACTCGTCCACTGTTTCTTCAAAAGTTTTCGCGTTCTTTTTAGCAAACACGTCTTGCCCTTTGACATCAACATGCACCTCGGCTAACTTATTTTCCAGATGATCGTCTTTTTCCAATTTCAACGTTACATCTATACTCATAATTCCGTCGTGATACTTCTCCAATTTCGAGAATTTCTTGTTGATGAATTCCTCCAACACTGGATTTACTGAAAAACCTACAGGATTAATTCTAATGTCCATATCGTTTCCTCCTATAATTTATGCTCGCGGGTGAGCTTGTTTAAAAATCTCCAACATTTTCTCCACAGAATTATGAGTGTACACCTGAGTGGCTGCCAGGTTGGAATGTCCCAGCAATTCTTTAATCCCTTGAATCGGCGCCCCGTTTTCCAACAGATGCGTGGCAAAAGAGTGTCGCAACACGTGCGGGCTTCTCTTGGATAAAGATGTATGCTCTTTCAGCTCTTCCGTCACCAAACGATAGACGAAATTCGCGTAGATCGGCATTCCCTTATTCGTCACGAAAAACATGCCATGTTCCTGCTCCACCACGCGCCTTCGAGCTTCCAGATAACATTCGATATCCTGCATCAACTCGGTCATGATCGGGATCTCCCTCCATTTTCCACCTTTCCCGAAGACACGAATACAACGACGTGAAAGATCTACATCCTTTACCTGCAATCCAACAATTTCAGAACGCCTCATACCAGTATCGTAAGCCATCAACAAGATCAAGAAATTCCTCAATCCGGAAAAACCGCTCTCTTTTTCCGCGTCGTTCAACGTATTTTCCATCTCCTCTTCCTTCACGAAAACCGGCAATCGTTTCGGTAACTTCGGCCCGCTAATATCCTCGGCAGGATTGGTCTCTATCACCTTTTCTTTTACCAAAAAACGGAAAAACGCCTTCACGCTGCTCAACTTACGTTTGCCGGAAGCGGCACTTAACTTCCCTTTCGTCCCGTTCTCCCTCAAGTCACCCCTCATTTCTGCCACGACCCATTCTCTGATGAGCTTGGTCGTCACGCGAGAAAAATCCTCATTATTCTTTTCCAAACCACAAAAAACATAGAACTGATACAAATCCGCTTTATACGCGATGATCGTATTTTCAGAACAACGCTTCACGTCATTCAAATACCTCAAGAATAATTCTATCTGCATCATCTCTATTATTTAATAACGTAAGCAAGTTACGCTTTTTTGTTTGGAAAAACAAAAAAGCGATCGTTTATTCTTCCGCTTGCTGCAAAGATTGACGATAGACAGCCTTCATACGAGCCATTCTATTTTTAATAGACGGTTTGGTGAAAGCCTGACGATCTCTCAACTCTTTAATCACGCCGGTTTTTTCGAATTTTCTTTTGAATTTTTTCAGTGCTCTCTCAATATTTTCGCCTTCTTTTAATGGTACAATTATCATGATTTATAATTTTAAAAAAAATGAATACTTATTTTATAATAAAAAAATCCAGCAACACCCTAATATGCTGCTTCCTAATTAAATATATGTATATTTTTTACTATCTCAAAAATAATTGACCACCCCCTTTCAAGCGGATTGAAGTTCATATTTAACAATTCGAAAACTGGCTGCAAAGATAAATCAATTAATCGAGATATAAAAATAAAACTTCTTTTTTAGTGTCACGCAATCTTTTACCTCCTTTCACTCGCCTTCTCCAAAGATTTTCAGCGTGTTTAAAAATGGTGACACCATCTCATTCACATCCGTCATATTACCCTAATCTAACCCAGAACAAGAGGTAATCTTACCCAAATAATCCCCCTTATTCGAAGTTCTCTCGACGTTTAGCCGTAGCTCAGCCATCCCGAAACGCTTGAGCAACGGATGTGCAACGGATGAGCAACGACTAAGCGGGATTATCTCCCTAGGATTTCAGCAGGATTTCCCATAGTTTTCAAGATAAACAGGGCTTGATGACGATCGTACTCCGGCAGCTCCCATGTCGCAGGCCTCCCTATCCTTGCTTGTCAGGCAAACCTATTCCCCAGATAGCCGACATACTGCAACACATATTCAAATCACCCCGGCATTTTAAGGAAATCACAGCGACACATCAAGGATTCAACAAGTCCTTACAATAATAATTCAGAATTCCGTTAATCATCTCCAGATAAGCCTTCGCCTTTGTATTTTCGGGATTTATGCGCATCACCTCATTCAGGTGGTTTATCGCTTGCGTTGTCTCTCCCATGGCATTATACACCACTCCCAATTCCAGCAGCACGAGTTCCCGCTCGCCTTCATTCTGTTCCAACATCTGCCGGAGCAGAGCAATTGCTCCCTCCCGATCACCTTGCTTTGCCAGTTGTTTCGCGTCTTCTATATTCATTGTTACTTCTACTTTTTATAAATATCCGTCTCAAAGATAGCAATATTTTTCACGGCATCTTCCACTTTCAAGACAAGCCTGTTTTTTCCTTTCACGAAAACGGGTTCATTTATGTTGCCTTCCAGCAGACGATTTTTCGCGTCATACGTGAACAAACACCATTTTCCATTTACCTCAACCCGATAAGAAGAAATACCTGACAAGTCGTCAGCAATCCGGAACCGGATCTTCCGTCCGGCCCTGCCCATGTAAAGGATTACCGGAGCGATCGTATCCTGACGCACCGTGTATTCACCCAACACCCGGGACGACGCCTCAAGTCCCTCCTCCGTCCAGCGAGTCTTCAAGGCAGAAAAACGTTTGTTTTTCTCCAGCAAACAAATCACGGATTTTTCCGGGAACTTCCCGCTAACCTGCAAACGGGCACTTTTCATCAACGGGTATATTTGTTTTCCGGTAGAAAACACCTCTATCGTCTCGACACTATCTCTCAAGCAGGAATACACCACAGATTTGCACACGATCGGATGGGATAAAGCATCAGCCTCCAACCACAGGGTATATTTCCCTTTTTTCAAACTATCACTTTGGTGGTTCATCAATAATTTTTCCCCCTCGGCCAAGCCCCATTCCAGCGAGGGGAATTTACCCCATAACTGGAACATGATCTTGGAACGATTTCCATTTATATCCGACAAATCGACCACGACATCCACCACGCTGTCTTTCTCAACCAGGATGAATCCCCTATCCTGGTTACAAACGGACAACAATTGTTCTTGATAATTACCGAAAGTCAAATAGACCAACCGGCTATCTCGATAATGATGAAAATCTTTAAGCTCGTTAACCAGAAAGGTCTGATCAAAAGAAAGTTCATTCATGATCATCTTAAAAACCTCCCGACCATTAGCACTCACGCTCAAGTCATACACGCCCAACTTGTTCCAAGAATCTTTCATGTAGTCGTCAGATTGTACCCCGATGCCAACCCTTCCGGCAGGCACACAGACCCGACCTCCCCGGAATACCCGGTTGCCCGTATTTTTCACCTCAACCCGGTAGGGCGAAGTACGTAGTCCCTCGTTCGAAACCGGGTACACGTAAACTCCCCGCACGTTCGGTCCGGTCTGATCTTTCACCAAAAGGAAGCGCAAGGGGTTCAAGACATGCTCCGTTTTCGTGTCACGCACCTCAAAATGCAAATGAGGACCACCCGAAGACCCGGTATTCCCGCTATAAGCTATCGTGTCGCCCGCGTGAAAACGGAGTTCATACCCCAGCATATTCTCGTCCACTTCGAATGACTCCTTATTATATTGTATATTTCTCACGACTTTCGCCACCCGGGGTGAAAAACGACTTAAGTGAGCATACACCGTGGTGATTCCCCCTTCATGCTCGAGGTACAAAGCATTCCCGTACCCCGTGGCAGAAACTTTTACGCGAGCCACGATGCCCTCTTTCACGCAAATCACCGGCAGTCCTTCTCGCCCTTCAGTTTTAAAATCCAGTCCCGAATGCAGGTGTGTCGCTCTCAATTCTCCGAAATTTCCACTCAATAGCGGAATATTTTTCAACGGGTAAAGCAACGTGTCCGTTCGCGCCCAAACGTTTGATGATAAAAGAAGTAACATCAATAATAAAACTCCAAACCCTCTCCACATTATTTTATCTGTCATATAAAAACCATTAAATCCATGGCAAAATTAATAACACTATTGATATTTAAAAGAAATTATTCTATCTTTGTGGTGTAAAGATTATGTTATGACAGCAAAACAAGATGCCGTTATTAACGAGCTAAACACGAAAGTTGAACGACTGATAAAACTATATATATCCTCACTGGACAAAAACAGAGAGATGGATACAGAGATGAAAGAACTCCGGATCCAAATCGAGCGGATGAAAAGTGAGAACATGAAATTACATGAAGAAATCAAAACATTGAAGGTGGCTACCGCTATCTCGACCGGAGAAGGAAGTTCCGAGGCCAAAAATAGAATAAGCCAACTTGTGCGGGAGATTGATAAATGTATTGCTCTTTTGAATAATTAAATATGAATGATAAACTTACTATTACGCTAAATATAGCCGGTAGGCCCTGCGTTCTGACCATAGAGAGAGAGGAAGAAGAGGAGATCAGAAAAGCTGCTCAACTGATTAATAGTAAGATTGCGAAATATAGGGAGAAGTATGCGACTGCTGATCCCGTTGATTTTCTAGCTGTTACCGCGTTACAATTCACGGTAAAGATGCTGGAAGCTGAAAGACGAAACGACGTGGAGCCCATATTAGACGAGGTGAAGAAGATTAGTAGCAGGCTCGACGAAGTGATGAAAGAGTAAAAAAGAAGAGTTCTTTGAAAAGGAAATAGATATACCCGCATTATTTCGTATTTAACTGGAAAACTCAACACTTAACCAATTAGAGTGAAGCTTAGTTAGCCAAAGACAGGCCTCAACCCTTCGGGGTTCCTTCGGGACGGTGGAAGTTTGAATCTGACGGCAGCTCTACCCGTGTCTAACAGGGGTTTTTTAAAGAAGAAATGATGCGGGTTTTTTGTATGAACAAAAAACACCAAAATATTATATAACCATAAATTCAAGTTTCGAATATGACAACAATAATAATTACCGGTGTTATTGCTTTAGCGGTGGGATTTATTCTCGGATACCTGCTAATCAACATGACCTTGAAATATAGGAGCAAAAACATCATCAAAGAAGCGGAAGCGGAGGCAGAAGTCATTAAAAAAGACAAGATTCTGCAAGCCAAGGAGAAATTCTTGCAGATAAAGGCTGAACACGAGAAACAAGTGAATGCCCGTAACAGCAAAATCCTTTTAGCGGAAAACAAGCTAAAACAAAAAGACGCCGAGTTGGCCCGCAAAATGGAAGAGTGCCAACGCAAGATCAAAGACACGGAGACACAACAAGAGACACTGAACGCCCAGAAAGAGTTACTGGAAAAGAAACACGCGGAACTGGATAAATTCAAAAAGCAACAGATCGAGCAACTGGAAGCCATTTCCGGGATGTCTGCCGATCAGGCAAAGGAAAAACTCATCAGTTCTTTGAAAGACGAGGCCGAAACCGAAGCGATGTCCTACGTGAACGAGATCATGGAAGAGGCAAAAATGACGGCAAACATGGAAGCGAAAAAAATCGTGGTAAAAACCATTCAACGGGTGGCCACGGAAACCGCTACCGAGAACGCTGTATCTATATTCCATATCGATTCGGACGAGATCAAGGGACGTATCATCGGACGGGAAGGACGTAACATCCGGGCCCTGGAAGCTGCCACCGGAGTTGAAATCATCGTGGACGACACCCCGGAAGCAATCGTGCTCTCCGGATTCGACCCGGTAAGACGCGAAATCGCCCGCCTTTCACTCCATCAACTAGTTACCGACGGACGTATTCACCCGGCTCGGATCGAGGAAGTAGTTAATAAGGTAAAGAAACAAATCGAAGAAGAGATTATAGAAACCGGAAAACGTACAACCATTGACTTGGGTATTCACGGGTTGCATCCGGAATTGATTCGGTTGGTCGGTAAAATGAAATACCGTTCGTCTTACGGGCAGAACTTGTTACAGCACGCTCGCGAAACAGCCAACCTTTGTGCCATCATGGCCGCGGAACTAGGCTTGAACGTGAAGAAAGCGAAGCGTGCCGGATTATTGCACGATATTGGTAAAGTACCCGATGATGAGCCGGAATTACCGCACGCAATCCTCGGCATGCGCCTGGCAGAGAAGTACAAGGAGAAACCGGATATTTGCAACGCTATCGGTGCTCACCACGAGGAGATCGAGATGACCACGTTAATCGCCCCGATCGTTCAGGCTTGTGATGCCATCTCAGGCGCACGCCCGGGTGCAAGACGGGAAGTAGTCGAGTCATACATCAAACGGTTGAAAGAGATGGAAGACCTGGCCCTCTCCTACAATGGAGTTGTCAAGACTTACGCCATCCAGGCAGGACGGGAATTGCGAGTAGTTGTGGGAAGCGAGAAAGTCTCCGATGCAGAAGCCGAGAAGATTTCATACGAGATCGCTAAAAAAATTCAAGACGAAATGACCTATCCCGGACAGGTGAAAGTCACGGTAATTCGAGAAACACGCGCTATAAATTACGCGAAATAATTAAAAGTCCGGTCATTTTTGCCGGACTTTTAATTTACAGGTGGCAGGTTGCAGGTTCAAAGCCAAAGGCTTAACTGGCAACCTGTAACTTTTTAATCCAACCGAAACGGCAGGATTAAAAACCCCCAAACATTTGTCCCGTATTATTTGTTTTACTAAATTTGGTTGCTTAAAAAGTAAACAGCATATGGAACCTATAAAATCATCAGAATTAATCACGAACGATGACGGAAGTGTTTTTCACCTTCACCTTCACCCCGAAGATCTGGCAGAACAGGTGATCCTCGTGGGTGATCCTTCCCGAGTAGAAATGATAGCCTCGTATTTCGAGAAGATAGAAATCAGAAAAAGTAACCGGGAATTTTGTACCATTACCGGATATTACAAGGGATACCGCCTGTCGGTTATCTCTACGGGAATCGGGCCGGATAACATCGACATCGTGATGAATGAACTGGATGCTTTGGTCAACATCGACCTACACACGAAAGAGATTAAAGAGCAAAAGAAGACATTAAATATAGTACGAATCGGGACTTCCGGTTCCGTACAGGCAGATGTACCCGTACATTCATTCGTGATCTCGGAGATGAGCCTTGGTATTGACGGGGTATTGCGTTTCTACCGGGACAACGAGATGATATGTGATGCCGCTTTCGAGGAGGCCTTTATCAAGGAATGCCACTGGGCTCCCTTAGCTGCCCGCCCGTACGCGGTTAAAGCATCCAAGAGACTGGTAGACAAACTACACACGGAAGGCGTTACCGTGAAAGGCGTCACGCTGACGGCAAACGGATTCTACGGCCCGCAGGGACGAGTGCTTCGGTTACCGATCGAAATGCCTACGGTGAATGACGAAATTGCCCGTTTTAGGTTTGGAGATTACAAAATCATCAATTACGAGATGGAAAGTGCCGCCATTGCCGGCTTGGCCGCCCTCATGGGACATCAGGCGACCACCATTTGCCTGATCATTGCCAACCGGGCTAACGGGGATGCCTCGGCCGATTACAAACCGCACATGAAGAAACTTGTTGAATATACATTAAATTCGCTCATACGTTAATCACTTATTAATTATGATTCAAAGGATTCAAACTATTTACTTGCTCGTGGTAGCAATCATCATGACGATCCCGTTGTATATACCGATTGCTCAATTATTTATCCCGAATGATGCAAGCTATAACTTTTTTACTTACGGAGTGGTTCTCATTGGAGAAAACAGCGTGTTACAAGCTCACTACTGGGCCTTGTTGATCATGAATATCTTCACGATCGGGGTTCCCCTGGTGAACATTTTCCTATTCAAGAAACGTTTCCTTCAGTTGCGCTTATGTATCGTGGAAATCATCCTATTGATCGGTGCCATGATCTTGATGTGGTATCACATCCATCAATTCGCAAATAAAATGAACGCCGAGATTCTTTATAAATTCAGCCTTATATTGCCCGTGATCTGTATCATTTTCATGTACCTAGCCATGAGGGGAATTTTTAAAGACATCAAACTACTCAAGTCTCTTGACAGGATTCGATAATTATCAAAATAATCATAAACCAATAACTAAAAATGAAAAAAGTACATTTACTGGTTACACTAGCGTTAGTTTGCTGCACCACGTACACGATGGCCTGCACGAACTTTTTATTCACGAAAGGAGCAACGAAAGACGGGTCGACAATGGTTACTTATTCCGCCGACTCTCACGTCCTGTATGGAGAATTGTATCACTGGCCAGCGCAGGATTGGCCTGCCGGAAGTATGCTCGATGTTTACGAGTGGGACACCGGTAAATTCATGGGCAAAATTCCACAAGTAGCCCACACCTACAACGTGGTAGGAAATATGAACGAGCATCAGCTTGCTATTGCTGAAACTACGTTCGGGGGACGCAAAGAACTGGAATCACAAACCGGGGCTATTATCGATTACGGTAGCGCAATATACATTACATTACAACGTGCAAAAAATGCTCGTGAAGCAATCGTGGTGATGACCGACTTGATTGAGAAATACGGATGGGCAAGTAGTGGAGAATCTATCTCTATCATCGATCCGAACGAAGTATGGATTATTGAAATCATCGGTAAAGGTGAAGGAGAAAAAGGAGCTGTTTGGGTGGCTCGCATGGTTCCGGACGGGTATGTTTCCGCTCATGCAAACCAAGCTCGCATCACGACTTTCCCGTTAGAAGGCAAAACTTCTATCTCTTCCAGCAAAATGAACAAGATTTACGATCCGAATATCACGACTGTATATTCCAAGGATGTGATCTCTTTCGCGAAAGAGAAAGGATTCTATCCCCAAGACGGGAAAAATAAAGATTTCAGTTTCTCAGACACTTACGCTCCTGTGGATTTCAGCGGGGCTCGTGCCTGCGAAATCCGTGTTTGGGCGTTCTTCAATGCCGTGAATCCGGACATGGCTCAATACTGGGATTATGCCACGGGAAGAAATATCCAACGGGATAGCAAAGGTTACGCAACTAACCGTATGCCGTTATGGATTAAACCCAGCGAGAAAGTAGACGTGCTGCAAGTGATGGATTTTATGCGCGATCACTTGGAAGGAACCGAACTGGATATGAGCAAGGATATGGGTGCCGGTCCGTACGAATGTCCTTACAGATGGCGTCCGATGAGTTTCAAGGTGGACGGAAAGGAATATGTTCATGAAAGAGCAACAGCTACCCAGCAAACCGGATTCACATTTGTAGCACAATGTAGAAACTGGTTACCCGATGAAATCGGTGGAATCCTTTGGTTTGGCGTGGACGATGCGGCCAGTTCCGTGTATTTCCCGATGTATTCGGCATCCACTGAAGTACCTTTTGCTTTCGCAGTTGGCAACGGTAGCATGATGGAATTCACCAATAAAGCAGCCTTCTGGGTATTCAATCAAGTAACGAATTTCGCGTACACCCGCTATAACTTAATTCACCCGGAAATCCGGGCAAAACAAGTTGCCCTGGAAAAGCAATACGTGGATTTCGTTCAAATGATTGATGCCGGAGCAAAAGAGATGTTGGCTCAAAACAAAGAGGCAGCAATTAAATTTATCACGGACTTCTCTTGCCGTACGGGAAATCATCTGGTGGATACGTGGAGAGATTTCTACGGTTACCTGTTCTGCAAATTCATGGACGGTAACGTGAAGACCGCTATCCCGGGAGAGAAAAATCCGAAAGTAGAGCAACCTGCTTTACCGGAATGGTATCTCCGGATGATCATCGAACAGACGGGTAAAAAATTAGAAGTCGTGGAATAATCACGATTCCTAATTTCTGTTACAAGTTACAGGTTGAGCTTACAGCTCTATAAGTTACAAGTTATTACCGCTGTAACAATAAATCATGAAGTTGCAACCTGTAACTTGCAAACTTGCAACAAATAAATATTCCGATGCTTGCATCGGAATATTTATTTTTATACCTTTGCCACTCGATTTTGAAACGTACGTAGTCTCTTACATTAAAGACTGAAGTCGTAATACTGCGTTCGATAATAAACTTTTTAAAATAAAGAAAATGGACTTAATTAAAATCGCGGAACAGGCTTTTGCTCAAGAAAACGCTGTAGAAATTCCTTCATTCAACACGGGTGATACCATTAGCGTACACTACAAAATTAAAGAAGGAAATAAAGAACGTATTCAGATTTTCAAAGGTATTGTTATCCAAATCAAGGGAACGGGAACGACCAAAACCTTTACGGTTAGAAAGATGTCTGGTAACGTTGGAGTAGAACGTATCATTCCTTTCAATTCTCCTTATATTCATGCTATCGAGGTGAACAAGAAAGGTGTTGTTCGTAGATCCAGAATTTTCTACTTCCGTGAACTTACCGGAAAGAAAGCAAAAATTAAAGAGAAGAAATTTTAATTTAAGCTTTAGCCATATAAAAAAGCCTCGTTTGACACGAGGCTTTTTTATTTACCAAAATATCTTCGCTGAAACGTAACAATTTAATCCCCAAATTCATATTATTCATCTAAGAAAATCCTAACTTTGCAAGAAAGTAAATAATAATGAACGCTTATGGAAAATAATGACATCATAAAAATAGCCAGGAACAAAGCTGAGAAATGGCTGGACAAGGCGTATGACGAAAAAACACGTGCCGAAGCAAAACGCATGTTGGAAAACACGGACACGACAGAATTAGTCGAATCGTTTTACAACGATCTGGAATTCGGGACTGGAGGTTTACGGGGCATCATGGGCGTGGGAACCAACCGGATGAATATTTACACGGTAGGAGCTGCTACTCAAGGTTTTTCAAACTACATCAACAAGATGTTTCCGAATGAAAAGAAAGCCGTATGTATCGGTCATGACTGCCGCCATAACTCCCGACTCTTTTCAGAAACGGCCGCCAATATTTTCTCGGCCAACGGGATACATGTTTACCTGTTCGAGGATTTGCGCCCCACGCCTGAAATGTCATTTGCCATCCGGGAGTTAGGTTGTAAAGGGGGTGTCATTCTTACCGCTTCACACAACCCAAAAGAGTACAACGGGTACAAGGCTTACTGGGACGATGGATCACAGCTCGTTCCCCCGCATGATAAGAACGTGATCGAAGAAGTAAAAAAGGTTCAAGTTTCGGACATTAAATTCGAGGGAGTACCGAAGATGATCACCGTTTTAGGAACAGATTTTGATAAAAAGTACTTGGATAAAGTGAAAACATTAAGTCTTTCACCGGAAGCCATACAAAAAGAACACGACTTAAAAATCGTCTTTACCCCACTACACGGAACCACTTACGAACTTGTTCCTGCCTCTTTGCGTAACTGGGGATTCACGAACATCCACACCGTACCGGAACAAAGTATTCCGGATGGAGATTTCCCAACCGTGGCATCCGCTAACCCGGAGGAACCGGCAGCGTTCAAGATGGCCTTGGATTTAGCTCGCAAAATCGATGCTGATCTGGCTATGGCTTGTGACCCAGACGGAGATCGTATCGGTATTGCCGTAAAAAATGATGCGGGGGAATGGACCCTATTGAATGGTAACCAAACCAATATTATTTTCACGGAATACATCATTCGCAGGAAAAAAGAACTAAACCAGTTGAAAGGCGGGGAATATACGGTAAAAACCATTGTCACAACCGAATTGATTAAAGATATCGCGGAGAAGAATCATATCATTTGTTATGACGTGTACACCGGATTCAAGTGGATTGCCGACGTTATCCGCAAGGAAGGCGGGGAGAAATTCATCGGCGGCGGAGAAGAATCCTTCGGTTATATGCCAGGAGCATTCACCCGTGACAAAGACGGAGTTTCCGCCACGTCATTAATGGCTGAAATCGCCGCTTGGGTAAAGATGCAAAATAAAACATTGTACTCTTTCCTCAAGGAAATTTATGCCAAATACGGATTCTCACAAGAGAGAATGATTTACATCGTGCGTAAAGGTTTAAGCGGAGCGCAAGAGATCAAAGCCATGATGGAAGAATTCCGCCACAATACCCCGAAAGAGATCAACCATAGCCCGGTTGTGTTGAAGAAAGACTACCTTTCTCTGGAAGCGACCAACCTGCAAACGGGAGAAAAAACGCACCTCAATTTCGAGACGAAAAGCGATGTATTACAATTCTTCCTGGCTGACGGCAGCAAGATTTCCGTTCGTCCTTCCGGTACTGAACCCAAGATCAAATTCTACTTTGAAGCACGGGCACAAATGAAAGACGTGAATGAATACGAGCGGGCACAACAGGAAGCGAATGCTCGTATTGATGCTATTATCAAAGATTTAAAACTTCAATAAAGAAACAGACTACCCCCTCCGATGCCTCTTCCCACAGTGGGAGAGCCAAACGCAAGAAGGCACTACAATGTAACAGTGCAGTAATATCCTCCCCCTGTGCAAGGGGGAGTTAGAGGGGGTAGGCTGTTGATTCAGGGGCTCCATTTCCAATCCAATAGCCAATTTCATTCTAGCCTACAAAAAAGTTTTCCTACATAACGACAATTTATTCTTGAAAATCATGATAATATTTGCACAAGCGCTAGAATTTACCTATATTTACAACGATGTACTAAAATAAATCCTTAAAGAATAAAGTTATGAAAGCATTTGTGTTTATCTGTCTAAGTTTAATAATTGCAACAATTGCTGTTGCTAGTGTAGTTCTTAATCCTCCTAGTCCACCAAGAAATCTTAAGGTCGAAAAAATAGCATCTACTTCATGTACGATATCATACCAAGCCCCGGAGGATGACGGCGGGACTCCTATATTATCCTATGAAATTGAATGTTTCGATAACAATTCTTTTAGGTGGAAGAGCAAAGGAGTATCTCATGGACTTACTCATGACATTGTTGGCATGACGCCTGGGAGTCAAGCTCTAATCCGTGTTACAGCCTCTAATAGAGTGGGGAAAAGTGCCCCTGTAGTAACAGAAAAAGAAATAACGTTTCCTAGGGAATAAATAGTAAACTAAAAAAACTATACAATTATTATTTCTGATGAGAAATAATAATTTATACCTAATCAATATCCGAGGAGAGGATTTTTTTCCTCTTCTCATTTTTTTAATTTTCTCATTACAATGTAATATTTACTCTTTTACCCTATCGTACTAAAATAAACCTGCAAACATGAAAATAACAAATCTAAAAACAGCTATAATTTACGAAAGTAAGCTGACAAGAAGAAATTGGCTATTCTACCTCTTCATTGTTGGGGGAATGTATATATTAGGTACTCTTATCCCGGGTGTTTTTATCCTAGGTATTGGGTGGATTTCGTGGCAAGATATAGCATTAACCTCTTCCCTGCCTCTACGCGGAATCTATTTTCTAAGCTTGTTTCAATCTCTCATTATTACTTTCCTTGTTTGTGACATTCAAAGGAATCGGAAAAAAGCGGAAACCAGGGAAGTTCTCTTGACACGACCTATCAGCAACGGACAAACCCTTCTCGGGGAGGCTATAGGCATTCTTATCCCATTTCTCACGATCGACATTATTTTCATGACCATATCCATGATTATCAATATATTCATCCCGAATTCCCCCGTCAGTTTATGGATAAACCTTTTCTATCTTTTCACCTATACGGTTCCCACGCTAATTTTCATCACCAGCCTATCCATACTTGCCAACAAGCTGGTTAAACACCCCATATTCAGTTGGTTGATTCTAATGGCTTTTCTCTATCTCGAATATAATTACGCCGCAACAGCTTTTTACGGCATACTGGACTTTCAAGGGCGCTTGCTCCCCAACTCTTTTTCCACCTTGATAGGATTCATGGACCTATCCAGTTTCCTACTTCACCGGGGTGTTTTCTTGCTATTGGGAATTAGTTTTCTCTACTTTAGCGTTTTACTCATGAAGAGGCTTCCCGGGATCGCCGGGCGACAGCGTTATTTAGCCGTGCTAGCCATGTTGTTTTTAGCATTTTCCCTGTGCCTCGGTTTCATCTACATTGAAAAATACCAATCCCGCCTGGAAAATAGAATTACCTGCCGCAAAGCCTTTCTTAAATATACCGAAACACCCAAGACTCGTGTAATTACACATGACATCACGTATCGTCCCGAGGGAAACACATTCTCGGCAACAAGCCGGATGCAAATACAAAACCAGAAAAAAAGAAAATGGACCAACTCTTGTTATTCCTTAACCCGGGGCTGAAAATTAACAAGATTGAATCCAACGGACAAGACCTTCCCTTTTATAGAGACTACCTAGCCGTAGTCATCAAACGTCCCCTAGCTCCGAATGAACATATCAAATTAGATATCACGTATGAGGGATACATTGACGAAGATATTTACCAAATAAACACACCAGACGAATTTTTTTTCTCTCTAGAAGATAATCCTTTTTCTAAAGAGAATTATGGCAAACATCCCGCTTTTGTATCAAGTAAATTCACATTCCTCAGGCCGGAAGTGCTGTGGTACCCGACAGCAGTTCCCTCGATAGCATGGCAAGCATCTGCAGAAATGAATTTCACGAATTACACGCTCCACGTCAAAAAAACGGGTGAATTGACTATTTTATCTCAAGGAGCACCCACTACAGAAGGTGAGTATGTCACGTTTAACAATTTACAAAACTTAACGGGACTAACCCTCTGTATCGGGGAATACGAGAAAAGAACCCTCACTGTAGACTCGCTTACCGTGGAACTTTATACTTACCCGGGAAATGATTGCTACATGAAATATTTCGATGAATGGGAGCTCCTCAAAGAAGACAACCCGAACCGGGAGAAAGATTTAAAAAAAATATTTTACCTGTGCAAAGATGAGATTGAGCAAGATAAACCCAATCCTTATCCTTTCAAATATTTCAAACTGATTGAGGTACCTTCATCTTCTTATTTTCTACGTTCGACGTTGTTTAATGACTGCATGCAACCGGAAATCGCATTTTTCCATGAACGATTATGTCGCATAGAAAACAGCAACCCTGCTGATTATACCAATCATAACCACGACGACAGAAGCGTACAAGAATATCTTTTAACTGACCATATCCCTTTTTTATGGAATAACTATATGAGAATAAAACATATTTTCACCGATTACAATAGTTGTCTCACATCCGACACCTACCAAGGCATAGAACTAATATTCAAACGAATGATAGATCCGGATGTATATATAAGCTCCGATAATATCATGAACCCGGAATTATTAAATCACATCGCTGAAAAAGGATTAAAAGGAATCATCACCGAAGAATATAGTCGAGAACAAAACATCGCGATCCGTTCGAAAGTTTCACATTTACTTGGGTATCTTACCACAATCACAACCTGGGATTCATTGAGCCAGCTTATGCAAGAATTCAATGCTCGTACTTATTTTCAAGAAGTAAACTTCGATTCATTTATCGAGAAATTCGAGCAACGTTTCGGACAAGACATCAAGGCATACATGGACGAATGGTACACGACTCACGAAGTTCCCTTGTTATCAATAAAAGACGCATCCCGTAAAACCACGGAAGATACACAAATCATCGAATTCAAAGTCGGTAATCTCAGTAAGACTGACGGTATTGTTTCAATCGTAGCAATGAGCTACCCTGAGAAAAGCGTAATCAGAAATCTTCAAAGTTACTTGATTGAAGCCGGGGAATACAAACGAATCGTCGTTCACGAAGACATCAAATATAAGGTACAATTAACCACAAACTTTTCAGGACATTTCCCTGAAAACATTTATTTCGAAGCCAATCAAGCCCCATCATTCGGTCCTATACCGAAGGAAGGCGTCACGTTACTTGATAGAAATCAATTCTATCCCCCAGAAGAAATCATTGTGGACAACGAGGATGATAATTTTTCTTTAATCGATTCGGCAAACAATCGAAAACGACTGACCGATATCATCAAAAAAGGAGACGAACAGAAATATACGAACCGCTTGCAGATTCTTAAAACTAACACATGGAACTTACCTATATTACAGGAACTCCACGGCAAACATATTCGTAGTGCTTTCGTAAAAAAAGCCGGCACGGGACAATTCAAAGCAGAATGGAGAGCAAATCTCCCGGAAGCAGGAAAATACGAAATATTTGTCTATAGACCTCATCTTGTCGGATTCGAAGAAGGAAAAACCGCAAGCGATCATCCTGGAATGAAAAATTACTATACAGTTTATACTCCAAAAGGAAAAGAAGAAATCATCTTAGAAATTCCTGAGAAAGAAGACATTTGGATAGGAGGCACCTCCACTTTACCGGAAGAAGAAGCCTGGGTATCACTAGGTACATTTACCCTGCCGGCAGGCGAATCCCGAGTCGTGCTGGATGACCGGGGAGTGCCGCCTATTACAGATAGACTATTTGGCGAGTTCGATCAAATGGTAGTCGCCGATGCCGTTAAGTGGGTAAAGAAAAAATATTAATGAAAAATTTATACGATAAAGAAAACCTTAAAAGTCAGATACTTTTAGGGTTTCTTTATGATGAATATTTTACAAATTCATTCCATCTCCGAATCCCCAAACAGCACATCTTTGAAATTGATCAGGTACAATTTCTTGCGGGCACGTGTAAATGCCGTGTAAAGCCAACGCCAATATTCGTCGTCCATCATCTCGTCACCCATCCATCCCGGATCGATGAAAACGGCATCCCATTGTCCGCCTTGTGCCTTATGGCAAGTCACGGCGTAAGCGAATTTGATTTGTAGGGCGTTAAAATACTCGTCCTCTTGTATTTTTTTGTACCGCTTTTGTTTGGAAGGGATATCCATGTAATCTTCCTCCACGGCCGCAAACAACTTCCGATACTCGTCATAACTCAGCGCGGGTTGTTCCGAGGTCAATGTATCGAGCATCACCCAAGCCGAGATCTCTTCCTCGTACCCGTAAATACTGAGGCGGGCATGAACGAAATGAAAGCCGTACAAATCCTTGTATTTGCCCACTTTCTCCACGGTGGCAATATCACCGTTGGCGATAAAATCAATCTTATCATATTCGGCACCCCAAAAATAATTATTCTTTACAACCATGATCTTATCTCCACCACCGAACGCTTCTTCCCGGTAAAGGATTCGAGCACGGATGCCCTCGTTAAAACGATTGGCCCGTTTATTCGACCGGCAAATCACCATCGTTTCGTCCATACCGAAAGAGTTGTAGCATTGATCTAATTCTTCGAGCAACTCACCTCCGCTTACCCGTACAATATCCGGAAAACCCGTTACCCGAAGCAAAAGTTTAGCCAAAGGTCCCGCCCCGATCATTTCCCGCACCCGAGTAGCGTTGTACAGGATCCCGGATTGTTCGGATTGCCTCATGATATCCGTGAGGTTCGCCTCGTAAATCTCCATGCCGTAACTCACCCGCAGGAATTCGGCCTCCAAAGCCGGACTGACATCCACTCCAATCGGGGGCAATTGGGCTGTATCCCCGATCAACACCAGACGATTGTTTCTCCCGTTGTACACGAATTCGATCAGATCATCCAGCAAGGAACCCGATCCGAAATTCGAATCTTGAGATCCCATTGAAATCATGGATGCCTCATCCACGAAAAAGAGGGTGTTGGCATTTCCGTTAAATCCCAAACTGAATATCCCAATTCCCTCCTGTGCATTTTTTTGCCGGTAAATCTTTTTGTGTATCGTAAAAGCAGGCTGATGAGAATATCCGGCAAACACTTTGGCAGCCCTCCCGGTCGGAGCTAATAAAACCACCTGTTGTTCAAATTGCAGTAACGTATTCACGATGGCCGCCACCAAAGAAGTCTTCCCCGTTCCGGCATATCCTTTCAATAAAAACAAACTTTCAGGATGACGATCAAAGAGAAAAGTGAGAAAACTCTGCATTGCCGCCTGTTGCGTGGGCGAAAAATCGAATCCAAACTTCTCTCTTACAATACGTTCAAAATGTTCATTTATCATCACTAAATTTAATAGACAAAAGTGTGCTGTGATCTTTTTTTTTTTTATATTTGCCGACACGACAATTCATTAAG
This sequence comes from Butyricimonas faecalis, assembly GCF_003991565.1. Taxonomy (NCBI): domain Bacteria; kingdom Pseudomonadati; phylum Bacteroidota; class Bacteroidia; order Bacteroidales; family Odoribacteraceae; genus Butyricimonas; species Butyricimonas faecalis. Next base: position 2,230,500 of record NZ_CP032819.1, read on the forward strand.
GATTTGTTTGCGGTATCGTCAAAAATACCGTGTAAAGATAGAAAAAACAGCTTAAATAATAACGAGAACTAACTTGTTTAATACATAATAAATATACTGACGAAAAAGATGAAAAAAATTATTATTCAAATTCTTTTAGCAGCTGCCGCTCTCTATCTGGGATACATGTGCTACGAAAGCGTGCAGAATCCTATTCAATTTCAGAAGTTGAAAAAACAGAGATACGATAGGGTTATCCAGAAACTGAAAGATATCAGAACAGCTCAAGAGGCTTTCAAGAGTATTCATGGAACATACACCAGCAGTTTCGATACCTTGATTAACTTCGTGAAATATGATTCATTGAAAACGATACGCTCTATCGGAGAGCTTACCGATGATCAACTTGAAGAAGGTATGACGGAACAAGACGCTTTGAAGAAAGGGTTGATTATCCGTGATACGATCAGAGTTGCCGCTTTAGAACAATTGTTCAGCAAAAACTACCCCATTGATGATCTTCGTTATGTTCCTTTTACCAAAAAGAAACATGAATTCTTAATGGGTACCAACATGATTTGGACTGATTCAGGTATTGAAGTTCCTGTTTTCGAGGCTCGTATTTCTAATATGGTCATCTTTGAAGACCTGTTCGATGAATACGAAGATGCCATTTTGGAGGAAAACGGAGAAAGAATCAGATTGAACAAATACCCGGGATTAAAAGTGGGTAGCGTACAAGAGGCTAACAATAACGTGGGTAACTGGGAGTAATTTCCGGTTCGTAAACGAATAAATACATGCAGAGCATTTATTTTGTTGACTCCAATTTTACTTACGAATCATCTAAGAAATCGATATTATCCATCCGTTATGCAACGGATGGATTTTCATTTTGCGTGCATGATGAAAAGGACAAACTAGTGGTGTTTGTCCATGAACCCTATGCAGCGGATTCCAGAGAGGCAGCGGTAGCCAGATTGAAGAATTACGTGGTGAACGATGCTATCCTGAACCTCCGTTTCAAAAAGGTCTACATCATGCCCTGTTTCAAGGAAAAGTTGTTGGTTCCGGGAGCCTTTTTTGACAAGACCAATATTGCCACCTTGTACGCGGTCAATCAGGAAGTATCACCGGATGACACCATCCTGTACCACCACATAGAGGGAATAGAAGCCTATCTCGTGGAAACGGTCATTTCCTCATTTCATGATTTTGTACGGGAACATTTTCCCGTGTTTCAAATCGTGAACGGGGCATACCCTTTTATATTAGGAGCCATGGGCAAGGCTCTACGAGACACGGAGCAAATCTTCTTGGACATTCAAGACCATTATTTTGATCTGTTACTTATTCGGGATTCCCGCATCCAACTATTTAACTCGTTTAGTTACAAGGCGATGACAGACATCGTGTACTTTGTATTAAATTGTATCAAAGAGTGCGAGATCAAACAAGAGAAAATACATCTTTCCGTATGTGGTCCAGCAATCAAAGATAACAAACTGCAAGAGTTACTTTCGCTCTATCTACCGAATCCCTATTTTGCTAAAGAACCCCTGTTAAATGGTATTCTTCACGATAAAGAATTCAACAGTTCTCATTTTACTCACTTGTTAAATCTTCATCGATGCGGATTATAAGCGGTACACACAAAGGTAAAATTATCACGCCTGACAAAAATTTCAAGGCTCGCCCGACAACGGACTTTGCCAAAGAGAATTTATTCAACGTTCTCAACAATTATATTGATATTGAGGACGCATCCGTACTAGACCTTTTTGCCGGTACGGGAAGCATCAGTTACGAATTCGCCTCCCGGGGCGCAGGGAAAATAATTTCTATCGAACTGAACTATAACCATTACGCTTTTATAAAAAAGACTGCCAGCCAACTGGGATTTAAAAACATGACCATTTTTAAAACAGACGTGTTTATCGCCTGTAAAAAACTGAATGGGACAACCTTTGACATCATTTTCGCGGATCCCCCTTATAACTTGGAAAAGATCAACGATATTCCGGCAGCCATTTTCAATAACGATCTACTGGCCCCGGACGGAATCGCCGTTATCGAACATCCTAGTAGCGTAGACTTCTCCTCGGAGCCCAACTTTTTCGAACACCGCCAATACGGTAGTGTCAACTTCTCGATCTTCAAAAGACAATAAACAAAGCTAATAAATGTAACCCAGATGTAACGGAATCGTATTATTTAAGAAACCTTTTCAGTCTACTTTAGCAGCCGAAAACAAGAGGTATTTAATTCTAATATTAACTAAAAGTTTGACAAATGAAAAGGATTTTAATTAGTGTGATTTTAGCTGCTATTTGTTTAAGCAGTTTCGGACAGCAACAAGAAGAAAAGAAGAAATTCCAAATCAAGGGACAACCGATCGTTACCGTTTTCGCTAACTATCACGCCGGACTTGGACGCGCAAACAAAGAATCCGGATTCGCATTAGATCGTGCTTACCTGGGATATCAATTCTCCCTGACAGAAAAATTAAGCGGGAAGGTAGTTTTCGACATGGGTTCCACCAAAGTTTCAGGTTCTGATCTTGAAAGAGTAGCGTATATCAAGAATGCCATGTTGAGCTGGAAGACAGGCAATTTCACGCTGGATTTCGGTTTGATCGGTTTGGTACAATTCAGCGTACAAGAAAAATTTTGGGGATATCGTTATATCATGAAACCTTTCCAAGACGAGTATAAATTCGGATCCAGTGCAGATATGGGTATCTTGGGTAAATACAAATTTACGAAATGGCTCTCTGCCGATATCACGATCAGTAACGGGGAAGGTTACAAAAAATTGAATAGTGACAACAAAAACAGATATGCCGTAGGAACCACTATTCTTCCCGTCAAAAATTTAACTCTTCGTGCCTACTATGATCTCGCTAGCAAAAATATCGAGGGAGACGCGACAAAAGATCAACAAAACTTAGCCTTTTTCGCCGGATACAAACACGAGTTATTCTCCATCGGAGCCGAATACAACAAAATGTATAACACGAAATTTAAAGAAGATCACGACCAATTCGGGTACTCCGTTTATTCTACTATCAAACTGGAAGATCAACTCAACTTTTTCGGAAGATATGACAACTTGGCTTCTAAAGATGATTGGAGTAGTGCCGACGGACAACGTATCCTAATAGGTATTCAATATGCCCCGATCAAACAATTAAAAATTGCTCCGAATTTCTCAACCTGGAATCCAAGAGAAGGAAAATCAAGCTCTTTCGCCTACCTGAACATCGAATTCAAGCTGTAACATTAATGTAACAAATGTGCAACATTGGTGTAACAAGATTCATCTAAACTTGCAGTGTAATAAATGAATCAGAAGATGTTGAAATTAATACTATCAGAAATGAAAAATTTACTTATCCTTATTTTAGCTATTGCCATTGCATCTTGCGGCAACTCGAAAAAGAACAAAGAGTCTGAAAGCAAAAAAATGAACATTGCTGCCGCCGGGGCTACTTTCCCTTTACCATTCTATAACTTGGCCTTCAAGACCTACCAAGAAAAAACGGGCAACACCGTGACTTATGGCGGCATCGGTAGTGGCGGTGGTATCAGAAGTTTGAAAGACAAAATTGTAGATTTTGGAGGATCAGACGCTTACTTGTCTGACGCGGAAATGCAAGAGATGCCTTACGCGACGGTACACATCCCGACTTGCATGGGAGCCGTGGTGATGGCTTACAATTTACCGGAAGTGAAAGAATTAAAACTTTCCGGAGAGGTTGTTGCCGACATCTATTTGGGCAAAATCACCAAATGGAATGATGCTAAAATTCAAGAATTAAATCCCGGAGTAACTCTTCCGGACAAAGAATTAACCCCGGTATACCGTTCAGACGGTAGCGGAACCACCTTTGTTTTCAGCGATTACCTAACAAAAGTAAGCAATGACTGGAAAGAAAACGTGGGTACAGGTAAATCATTGAAATGGCCGGTAGGCTTGGCAGCCAAAGGTAACCCCGGGGTAGCCGGAACGATCAGCCAAACTCCCGGAGCAATCGGGTACGTGGGATCAGAGTACGCTTTCTCTCTAAACATCCCGATGGCACAAATGAAGAACTCTTCCGGCAATTTTATCACGCCGAACACGGAAAGTATTTCCGCTGCAGCAAAAGGCGAGATTCCGGCAGATACCCGTACCATGATCACGAACTCTTCTGCTCCGGACGCTTACCCGATCAGCTGTTTCACCTGGATTATTCTTTACAAGGAACAGGCTTACGCCAACAGATCCTTGGCACAAGCACAAGCAACCGTGAAATTACTCGATTGGATGTTAAGTCCGGAAGCACAAGCATTGACTACAAAAGTTCACTACTCACCCCTACCCCAGTCAGCCGTGGCTAACGCCAAAACACTATTAAACTCCATAAGTTTCGAGGGCAAAAAAGTCCTAAATTAATAAGTTACAAGTTTACAGGTTACAAGTTGAAGCTTGTAACCTGTAACTTGCAATTATAACTTGTAACCAATTATGCGTGATCTTATTTTTAAACGGCTACTCTCTATTTGTTGTATTCTGATTTTACTGATCAGTGCCGGCATGATCTACTCGCTTGTCAGCGGTTCAATTCCAGCCCTCAGTCATTACGGATTTTTCCAGTTTATCGGGTCAACAGAATGGGATCCCCACCCGGAGAGAGAGACTTACGGGGCCCTTTCATTTATCGTGGGCACCCTCTTGACGTCCTTTCTCGCTCTCATCTTCTGTATCCCATTTTCTTTGCCCGTGGCACTTTTCACGGGTGAATTCTTTCGAGGTAAAAAGATTGCCACATTCATCAGTTCCATCATAGATTTACTAGCAGGAATTCCCTCGATCGTGTACGGCTTGTGGGGATTCTACACCTTCCGTCCGATCATCATTGAGATGGGCGTCAATTCACAGGGATTCGGAATATTAACCTCATCCATTATTCTAGCCATTATGATTATCCCCTACGCCTCCTCTCTCAGTGGAGAATTCATATCCATGGTTCCTAACGAACTGAAAGAGGCCGCATATAGCCTGGGAGCCACCCGTTACGAGGTGATCCGAACAGTCACTTTCCCCTCTGCCGGTTCCGGCGTATTTGCCAGTTACATCCTTGCCTTGGGACGAGCTCTTGGAGAAACAATGGCAGTGACCATGCTTATCGGTAACACGAATAATCTACCGACCTCGCTGGCAGACACGGGCAACACGATGGCCAGTATCATCGCCAACCAATTCGGAGAGGCCGACGGGTTGAAATTAAGCTCCCTAATAGCCATCGGGTTATTGTTATTCCTGATCACGGCAATCATTAATCTCGTGGCAAAACTCATCATCAAGAAACTTAATTGATTGCAACCATGAGTAGTTTAAGATATAGAACGATAAAAAACAAGGTTTTCTTTTACACCACCTGTTTCCTTGCCTCCCTAACGGTGATCCCGTTATTCGCCATCATCTGGGAACTAATCAAAAAAGGATACAAACAGATTAACTGGAGCTTTTTCACGGAGAGCGCACCAAGTACCTTGGACGCCATGCTGGCCAGAGGTACGGGAGACATTATCCCCGGGGTATTGCCAACGGAATCACCGGAACATTACTCATGGTCGTTTTAGCTGCAGTCATCGCCATCCCTATCGGAATCATGGTCGGTATTCACCTTTCGGAACACCCGAAGACTAAATTTTCAAGCATCACTCGTTTCTTGACAGACCTAATTCAAGGTAGCCCTTCCATCGTGATTGGTATTATCGCTTATGCTTGGGTAGTGAAACCCATCGGCAGCTACTCGGCCCTCGCGGGAAGTGTTGCCCTTAGCATCATGATGCTCCCGTTGATCGTGCGCTCCACGGAAGAAACCTTAAAAATGCTTCCGGGAAGTTTGAAAGAAGCCGGACTTGCCCTAGGTGCTTCTTACACCAGTGTCATTCTGAAAGTATTGTTACCAGCGGCATTCGGGGGATTGTTCACGGGAATCTTACTGGCCATTTCCCGGGTCATGGGAGAAACCGCCCCCCTCATGCTGACCGCCTTGGGTAGCACGGCCATCAACTGGGATGTAGTGAAACCAACGAGCGCAGTTCCCTTGTTGATCTGGGAATTTTACAACGATCCGAACTTGATCGACATGATCTGGAGCTCCTCGCTCTTCCTGTTAATGCTAGTCCTAACCCTCAATATTATAGCAAAACAAATTGCAAAAAAATGGAGAGTTCAATAATTTATGATTTTTGATTTAGAGATTCAAGAATCTTGAAATCGTAAATCACAAATCCAAAATCTAAAATCAATATGGTTATCACAAATCCTATATTACAACTGAAAAAAGTTTCCATCTCATACACCCCGGGAAAGAATGCGGTAGAAGAAGTTAGTGCAGATATTGCAGAAAAGAAAATTACGGCAATCATGGGACCCTCCGGATGTGGAAAGAGCACCTTGTTACGAGCGATCAACCGGATGCACGAATTATACCCGGATATTAAAACCATGGGAGAGATTCTCTTGAACGGAAAAAATATATTAAAGACTAACCCCATGGAAGTACGACGTATGGCAGGAATGGTTTTCCAACGTCCGAACCCATTCCCCACGATGAGTATTTATGACAACGTGATCGCCGGGTATAAATTAAATGGCATCTCTCTTCCTAAACAGGAAAAAGACCAGCTAGTAGAGGAAAGCCTTAAAAACGTGGGATTATGGAATGAAGTGAAAGATTCCCTATTCAAGAAAGGGACCTTTCTTTCCGGTGGTCAGCAGCAACGCTTATGCATAGCCCGGGCTCTTTCACTAAAACCGAAAGTTTTACTAATGGATGAACCGACCTCGGCCTTGGACCCGATTGCAACCAACCGAATCGAAGAGTTATTGCTGGATCTGAAAAATGAATTCACCATCCTGATTGTCACCCACAACATGTCACAGGCGGCCCGTATATCGGATTACTCGATGTTCATGTACCTTGGCCACCTAATCGAATACGACGAAACACAAAAGATGTTCACCAACCCGAGTGACAAGCGCACGGAAGAGTACTTGACAGGACAATTCGGATAAAGCAATTTATGATTTACTCTAAACTTTTATCTTTTAGTTTTTAACTTTTAGCTTACACCGCATGACTACCATAAGAGAAAAATATCTGGAAAAGATCAAAGAAGATTTTGAAGTCTTATCTACCATCGTGTTACAACAAATGGGGCTTGTTATCAGCGCAACCCACGACAATAAAGACAGTGAATTATACACGAAAATCGAACAGAATGAAGTGATTATTGATGGCCTGGAAGTAAAAATCAGGGATGAAGTGATCAACTCCATCGTACTTTACAGTCCCAGAGCCAGTGACTGTCGAAAAATCATGTCCTACCATGATATGACGGCCTATTTGGAACGTATCGGCGACTTGTTGCTAAATATTGCCGACTTCCTCCGGGAAGTAGAGCTACAAGGTTCCCTTTACGCGTCTTTCCAACCGATCCTTTTATTACAACTGGAAACCGTTAAAAAAATGACACAAAATGCTATCTTTGCCTTCACGTGTGAAGACGAGAATTTGGCAAAAGAGATTATCCGGACGGATGACCTCGTGGACAACAACCACAAAGAAATCACCCATGGGATACCTCTTCACTTTGTCGGCAAAACGATCAAAGACCAAGATATGTTGGATGCCCTTTCCCTCAGTGGAATGTCATACAACATTGAACGAATCGGGGACAACGCCACAAACATTGCCGAAGCAGCCATTTATTTGATGGAAGGAAAGAACGCGAAACATATTCATAACAACTAAATTTTGGCGCAATGGATAAACAACGAATTCTAGTGGTTGACGACGAGGAGGACTTGAGAGAAATTTTAAAATTCAACCTGGAAAGTGAAGGCTACTTGGTCGACACCGCCCCTTCTGCCGAAGAGGCACTGAAGATGCTGGCCGAGGAATACAATCTAATCCTGCTGGACGTGATGATGGGAGGAATGTCAGGATTCAAGATGGCGGAGAAACTCCGGAAAGATCTTCACAACTCCACCCCGATCATCTTCCTGACTGCCAAAGACACGGAAAATGACATGCTCACCGGATTCAATATCGGAGGCGACGATTATATATCCAAACCTTTCTCGATCAAGGAAGTTTCAGCAAGAGTGAAAGCCGTCTTGAAGAGAGCGGGAGCATTGAGCACTACCAATACCAAAGAGGTGGTCAATATAGGCGAAATACACATTGATCTAAACACCAAATGTGTCACCATTCACGACCAGCTCATTCCGATTACCAAAAAGGAATTTGAGATATTAAACATGCTGGCACAATCTCCGGGGAAGATATTCTCCCGCGAAGATATTCTCAACAAGGTATGGAACGATGACAGCTACGTACTCGAACGCACGGTCGATGTACATATCACCCGACTGAGAAAAAAATTGGGCGAACAAGGAAAACATATCGTAAATCGCTCCGGGTATGGCTACTGCGTGGAACTTTAAATGTTAATACAAAAACCATCTTCAATGAAATTATCCTATAAACAGAAGTTATTCATTTACTTCTTCATTGTATTTGCAGCCTTCACGGTTGTCATTATCTTTTTCCAGCAGAACCGGGAAAAAGCATACAAAACGGAAACTCTACGTACCACATTGGATGATTACTCCGACATCATTGCCCGTTACGTCCAACAACATCAACTGATAAACAACGGGCAAACAGACTCTTTAAAAAATGTACTCACGCTTATGCCATCCAACTTACGATTAACAATGGTGGATCACGATGGCAAAGTCCTCTATGACAATAGTCTTGACAAGGAACACGAGATCGAAAACCACTTGCTACGTCCGGAGATACAAACGGCATTGATTCAAAAAACAGGAACCGCCATCCGGCTTTCCCAAAGCACGGGAGTCGAGTACTATTACTTTGCCAAAGACTATATGAATTATTTTATCCGGGTGGCTCTCCCCTACGACATCGAGATCCAGAACTTTTTAAAGACGGATAACATATTCATGTATTTTATCACGCTATTATTCTTTATCACGCTGATCTCGCTGATTTATATCTCCGACCGTTTCGGTAAAGCAATTTCCGGACTGAAAGATTTTATTGTTTCGGCCGACAACCACAACATCAATTACAACAACATCCGCTTCCCGAACACGGAACTGGGAGAGATCGGGGAAAAAATCATTCACAACTACCAACTTCTAGAAGAGAGCAACAAGCAAATCAACGTGGAACAGGAGAAACTTCTCCGTCATTTCCATTATTCTGACGAGGGAATTGCCATTTTCTCCGCTAACCGGGAAAAGATATATGCCAACACGCATTTCATCCAGTACCTGAATATTATTTTGGACGAACCGACATTCAAAGTTGAAAAACTTCTGGAACAACCGGATTTCAAAGGCCTGAACGAATTCTTGCAAAAGAACACCCCTGTAAACCCGAATACGGCCAACATCCCCGTGTACCAGAATAAGATCAGCAAAGGAGGCAAACATTTTGCCGTGAAGCTATTGATTTTCACGGACAACAGCTTTGAAATCACCCTAAACAACATCTCTGATAACGAGAAAAACAGGCTCCTAAAACAGGAGATGACCAATAACATCGCCCACGAGCTAAAAACTCCGGTAAGTAGCATTCGCGGTTATGTCGAGACACTTCTGGAACAACCGAATATTGCCCCCGACAAGCAACATTTCTTTTTAGAACGCACTTATTCACAAATTGTACGCCTGTCTGACTTAATCCGGGATATTGCCCTCATCACCAAGACAGAAGAGGCATCCGAACTTTTCGACAAAGAACAAGTAAACGTCCACAACTCGTTGCAGGAAGCCATTGATGATTTGCATGACCCGATCATAGCACACGGGATCAACGTGAAAAACGAGATAAATCCTCAAACTGTTATTGAAGGAAATAAGACGCTAGTCTACGCCATATTCCGGAATCTTATTGAAAATTCCATCAATTACGCCGGAGACAACATCACGATCGGGGTAAACAACTACATGGAAGACAACGAATTTTACTACTTCTCCTACTACGACACGGGACAAGGAATAGAAGAAAATCATCTGAACCGAATTTTCGAACGTTTTTACCGGGTATGCGAAGGACGTAGCAGACAAAATGGAGGCTCCGGCTTGGGCCTGTCCATCGTGAAAAATGCTGTTCTCTTCCACAAAGGAGACATCTCGGCTAAAAATAGAAAAGACGGGGGATTGGAATTCCTATTCTCACTGAAAAAAACTCTCTTCTAAACTCATAAATCCCGGTAAAAACAATGGGAAAAGGCTACCACACAAACCCCGTGGCAGCCTTTTTCTATTGTTTTTAACATTATTAGACGCAACCATTTACGCTATAATCCATCTAAGTAATGAAAATAAAAAACAACGAGTAATAAAAAGGGGTTTAAAATGAAGCATCAAAAAGTAGTGGCACTAATTATTCTTTTGCTCTCGGCAGCATTCGCCTTTACATCTTGTAATAATGACGGATATAGCCTGGACAAATTCTGGTTAGAAGTCGGTACGATTGAAAAAACAAGTGATCAAGATTACAAAATCATATTGGATAAAGGTCCTGTACTGTATCCATCCATTTCAAATGTACCGGCACGTTACTTAGAAAATAACATGCGTGTGTACGCGGATTTTACCATCCTGCAAGATGCAAATCCGGGAAGTAGTGTAGATCATTACGTGCGAGTAAACGACCTGCAAAAACTTCTTACCAAACCTATTGTACCTTACACCGAAGCGATTAGTGACAGCTTGGGTACAGATCAGATTGAATTGCCGGAATATTGGATTGCCCACGACTTTATCACCTTCCGATTTTTCTATGCCGGAGGCGCTAAAGAACACATGGTCAACCTAACGAAGCATGAAGAATTAACAGCGGACGGGAAAACCCTGTTAGAATTCAGGCATAATGCCTACCAGGATCCGGAAAACAAAAGTCTATACGGCTATGTCAGTTTCCCGCTAAAAGAAGTATTTAACGAAGTGACAGATTCCGTACAGCTACACATCAAGTACAAAGGTTTCGATGAAGAAAAAACCATTGACATTACTTATCGTCCTCGTAAATAGGTCTCATAGTGGCGATAAGATGTAACGAGGAGTTTTCGTTGCCGAAAACTCCTCGTATCTTTTACACGTGAAATACATTTTTTTCAAGATTTTTCCACGTAATATTTGGTAATTCCGCAAAACTACCTATCTTTGTACCCGCTTAAAACAAGCAACTGTTCTTTGAACAAAGGGGAGATACCAAAGTGGCCAACTGGGGCTGACTGTAACTCAGCTGACATCGTCTTCGTAGGTTCGAATCCTGCTCTCCCCACATACTGCGGAAATAGCTCAGTCGATAGAGCACTAGCCTTCCAAGCTGGGGGTCGCGGGTTTGAGTCCCGTTTTCCGCTCTCATTTTAAAGCACTTACAATTGTAGGTGCTTTTCTTATTTCTGATAGTTTTAGTGGATTTTACCCGCCTCATGTAAACCTAGATGTAAACCGGAATACAGATAGTGTACCAAAAAGTGTGTATAGCCCTTCTTTTTTCATATTTGCAAATCTATTAATTTTTAATAAAATAATCTTGATTCTAAAAAATTATAAATTGGGTACTTGTAAATATCTGCATTTTGCGCCACCGTTCCCATGAGCAGGATGACGGCTCGCGGGTTTGGCATTGCGCCCCTCATGTTAATAACCCTCTTGTAATCCCTGTTCAGCCTTTCGATCCAGTTTGTAGTGTAAATCATCCCCCTGATTTCTCTTTCATACTTGAAGTACGTGAAATAGAACCTGTACCTGTCGTGGCAATATCTTTTCAAGACGGGGTAACTTTTCTGCCACCTGACAATAAACTCTTTAAATTTTAGAAAAGCCTTTTCCGGCGAGATCTCCCACTGGTCGGGAGCGCAAATTTGTTTAAGCTCTTCCAGCACTTGTTTCTTGTCCCTTGGCTTGACCTTTCCCGCGATATTCCTCTTCAGGTGCACGGTACATAGCTGTAGATCCGCCCGCGGGAAAGTATCCGCCAGGACATTTTCAATGCCGGGGAGCCCGTCACACACCAGGAGGTTAACCTCCTGGACCCCTCTCGCTTTTAGATCCTCGAACACGTCTTTCCAGTTCGTGGCGCTTTCCACGGGGAAGTTCACGACGGTCAAAACTTCCCTTGTCCGGTCTTCTTTCACCCCTAAAACCGTGTAGTAGGCTTCGTTGCTCACGGACTCATCCCGCCGGGTGAGGACATAAGTGGCATCAATATAAAGAATGGGGTAACGCTTCTCAAGTTTACGCCCCAGCCAGGCGTTTACATCTTCACGTGCCGTGTTCAAGAGACGACTTACCTGACTTTTACTGTAATGCTTGCCGTAAAACTGTTCGTAAATTTTACCCACTTGTTCCGTGGTTAAACCACTACAATAAAGGCTACTCACTAGCTTTTGCGCTTCTTCTTCCTGGTCTTTCAACACGCCTAGTAACATCGGGTAAAAATTACTGTTACGACTACGCGGGACCCGAAGCTCGAAGACCTTACCTCCATGGCAGACTCTACGGCCTCGAAAACCGTTACTCACGTCTGATAACATTTCGTTATGAAGACTTCGCTCGGTGAGCATTAAACTCTCTAACCCGCGTTTTACTAATCCATGAAAACCGGATTCGCCATTTGTTATTTCAGAAATTATTTCCGAGATTTGTTCATGTGTAAATTCCATAAATATTCATTTTTGAAAGTTGCATCACAAAAATAAAAAATTTGGGATTTACACACTTTTTGAAACACTATCGAAATACAAACTAAGTACCTACAAATGAAATAGTTAACATCATCTATTATAACCAGGAAACATGAAAAGACAACAAACACCTCATGTAAGCAGAGATGTAAGCAAAAATCGCGATTTAAATCATTATGAATGCAACAGTTAGTGTGATTCATTACAACTCAAGACCTCAAAAAAATGAAGAACTCACCTCTACACCTAAAAAATATATAAGACTAATTAATAAACACCTATCCAAAAGCAATCATAAGTCAAAAGATTCATTTATATTTGAGCTACAGAATAAATTTCATAAACACATCGAATATGAATAACTTAAATAAAAATATATTACTAGGAACAGCCATAGGTGATGCTTTAGGATTACCAGTTCAATTTTTAGATAGAGACGTGATAGCAAAGAATCCTGTTATTACAATGGTGGGACATGGTCAATTTGATGTACCAGCAGGGACATGGTCTGATGATAGTTCTTTATCCCTTTGTTTGGCAGAATCACTATGCAATGGGTACGATTTAAATGATATTGCCAACAACTTCATAAAATGGATGTTTGAAGGCTATTGGACACCATTTAACAAGGCATTCGATATCGGTAATACAACTTATTCTGCCATAGTGAATTTAAGAAATGGAATATCACCACATTTAGCAGGCATGGATAGAGAAAAGGATAACGGTAACGGATCGCTCATGAGGATTCTGCCATTAGTTCCTTATATTCTCAAGATGAAGGAAGAGGAAAAATTCAGAATAATAAAAGAAGTTTCATCATTAACCCATAGACATCCAAGAAGCATTCTAGCCTGTATTGCATTATGTGAGTTTGCCATACGGTATATAAACCTCCAATCAATAGAGAATGCCTATCAAGCTATGCAGCAAATAATTTTACAACTTTTGAAAAGGGAGATATTTATTGAGGAAGAGGTTCCTTTTAAAAGGTTGGTAGACTTATCTTATAAAGAATTTAAAACTATTGAATTAAAGGATATTCGTTCAAGTGGATACGTGATTGATACACTGGAAGCCAGTTTGTGGTGTATCTTCAATACCACTAACTATAAAGATGCGGTTTTAAAGGCTGTAAATTTAGGCCATGATACTGATACCGTGGGAGCAATTACAGGAGGATTAGCTGGGATTATATATGGATATGATACCATTCCTTCTGAATGGATAGATATATTAGCCAGAAAAGATGATATTATTAAATTAGGAGAGAAATTAGATTCAATATATGGAGGTGTGGAAGAACAATCATTTTAGTTCAAATTCACCGACACACATCAAAAAGGTACTAGATGATTTATAAGCATATAAAATAGAAAAACTCCCTATATCACATATAGCTAATTACAAAATTTACTTTTAGCAACAACACAATCGAAACATCCTATTAATTGTAAAACAAGACCAAAATTTTGTATATTTATCAATTAATCAACATTATCTATAAATTATCTGTATGTCAACTCCAAATTTAATAATAGGCATATTCTTTATTGTATTAAGTATTATAATCTTCACATTTCCTAATACAATAGCAGGGTACAATACGCTTTCAAATGAAGAAAAGAAAAAAATTAAAGTAAAGCAACTTGCTAAATTCGTATTTAAAGTACTTTTTTCTGTGGGAATAATCATTATTATCGGGAATTACATTTTCACTTGGCTAAAAGTACCATATTTAAACTATATCCTTCATCCGATTTTGTATATTTTGATGTTAATAATTCTGTTCAGCAACAAAAACAAGTATATTCAACAAGATTGAAAAATATAGAATAATACAAGGTAGTTATATACGATTTTGTTGTGAGCTGTTAACTCCTGCATGCAAGAAGGTATATTTACCATTCGTGATCAAATGGATAAGGGATTAACTTCTAAGACAAGCGCCAATTAATTTCGCCTCGAAGACATATCGCGGACGTTCACGAACGTCTTTGTAACGTCTTTGATTCGTCTTTGATTCGTCTTTAATCCCTAAGAACATCGAATATGCCACGGAAGATAAACGTGTATTACCTGGGAAAAGTTTACTTTATATTTCGTTGTAAAGTGGTATATAAGAATCTTATAAGAGAAGTAATGGTAATCCTACCGAGAACTAGGTGAGAAGCTACCCCTTTTTCGAAGATCATTCGAAGCTTATTCAGAGCTTAACCAGTCCGGAGTGTATGAGCAACGAATAAGAGGTAGCTTCTCGATTACTTTACGGTAGGATTACACATGGTTCTCCTTAGATTTACTTCAGAGCTTTCGATATTACCACAAATTATACCCTCTATATACCTGCTCACCCCAATCCCATCCATAAAACTCTGATCATGCGAGACGACAATCACGGTTCCCCGGTAATCCTTAATGGTCGAAGTTATTATTCGACTCACGTGAAGAAGATAACACTTTATGACTGCTCCACCTACTTTTTCAGGTGAGCCTATTAAATTTATAAGGATAAAGGAAGTATTTTATTCGAATAAAAAAAACAGTCACTTTCGTGGCTGTCTATCTGTCGGGGTGACAGGATTCGAACCTGCGACCCTCTGCTCCCAAAGCAGATGCGCTACCGGACTGCGCTACGCCCCGAAAATGAGCTTCAAATTTAGTGGCGGAGAGAGGGGGATTCGAACCCCCGGTACAGTAATCCCGTACGACAGTTTAGCAAACTGTTGGTTTCAGCCACTCACCCATCTCTCCATTTGCGCTGACAAAAGTAGTGCTTTTTATCGTTTTTGCAAGCTTTTGACGTGATTTTTTTCTTTTTTTTCACGTCCATCCATGAATCCTCTCACGTTATCAACTATTTTCGCTCAGGGGCTGGAAATTTCCCCATCTTCTTCCATAGCTGATGATGGAATTTCTGCTCGGCCTCGATCATCATCCACACTTTTCTGGCAGACAAAGCCTTGGTCAATTTCTCGAAATACTCTTTCTTAATATCCCGTACAGCCTGTTCGGCCGATAAAATGGTTGCCAAATTTTTCAATGCCTGTTGTTCCGTCACTTCCGAGGCCTCTTTTTTATCTTTTCGACAAGCTAAATTTCGTATTTTATCATTCTCGACACGCATTTTCTGTTGCATTTCGTTGTATAAAGGCCAGAACTTGGTGGCCTCTTCCGGGGTTAGCTCCATCTCTTGGGTAAAAAAGGCTACTTTCTGGGCCTCGAACTCTTTCCGTTTGTCTTCACTCAATTTTCCACTTTGGGCAAATAAAGAAAAACCGACCCCCATCATCAATATAATCAAACTTATTCTTTTCATATTTCTTGCTTGTACATTTAATTCTACCTACGTTCCGCGTATAAAAACTCGATCGGATCAGCCTCTTGTGACAGATACTCGATAATCTCTTCACGAGAAGGGTTAAAATCCGAGTCGAAAATATTCTCATTCTCCGTCTGTGCCGCCAGGTTCGCCTGCTCTCCGTTCTTCAATCGCGTCCGATTTTCATCCGCCAGATTAGGGATCAGCAACCGGACGACGATCATTACAAAAACGAATAATCCCGCTAAACCAAGATAAGGATTCAACGTCTGAAACAAGCTTGTTTTCCGAGTTTCCCCTTCCTCGTCTTTTATTCGGTCCATCACCCGATCGCCCAACGTGTCGAAATAACGATCGGGCACCGTGAACGGGTTCTTTGATTTATATTTCTCATCCAAATTATCCATAACCATCCATTTTCTATTGTCCAATAACTACTCGAACGAGGGTAAAGTATCCGAAATCTTCAAACTTTCCTCTATCTTCTTTACGGCGTTGTGATAAGTTGCCTTCAGCGTTCCCACGGCGACATCCAGCACCTCGGCAATGTCCTCGTATTTCATGTCATCAAAATATTTCATATTAAATACCAGACGTTGACGCTCCGGCAATTTTAACACGGCTTTCTGCAATTCTCGCTGGATTGAATCCCCACAGAAAAAGCTATCGCTTTCCAGCTGATTTTCCAAGCTGGGAGTAATTTCCTTCGAATTCCCATAGGTCTTCCGGCGTTTTTCACTCAAAAAATTAATGGCCTCATTCGTCGCCACCCGGTACATCCAGGTAAATAATTTTGCCTCATAGCGAAATTCCTTCAAACCCTTCCAAATCTTGATAAAGGTATTCTGCAACACATCGTCGCTATCCTCATGTCCGATCACGATTTTACGAATATGCCAGTAAAGCCTCTCGCTATACTTTTCTACAAGCAACCGAAAAGCTTTTTCTCCTTCATTTCCGGAATGAAACATTCTTACAATATCTTCATCGCTTATCTCGTTCATGCGTCCTAATCATATCATTAAAGCCTACACTCTTATGACAATATTTCATGTCAAAGGTTTATTTCCCTTCATTTAAAATTTAAATCCGAGAACTTCTTTTTACCCCGTAAGAAATAATCCAGCACGATACTCCGGGGATATATTCCCGTGAGACACGCGGAACTTTCAGGAACCGGATAGGCTTTTCTCATCTCCCGGAAAGCTTTGTATGCCTGAATTACCGAACGGGTGTTGGACCATTGACCTTTTAACAGGAAAAGACCTCCTGCCATCATGTCTAACAAAACACGCGCAAAAAATATCTTCTCGCGCTGTTTACCGCATAAATTTTTATGCAACATCAACAAATTATTCCGGTAATTCAAAAACAACTTTCTCGGGTGATTCATCGGTAACGAGCCTCCCCCCAAATGGTAGACCACGGAAGAAGGGACTACCTTTAAAGTATACCCTTCATTTTTCAATCGCCAGCAAAGATCAATCTCTTCCATGTGCGCAAAAAAGGCTTCGTCCAGTCCCCCGGCTGCCCGGTACACGTCCCGCCGAATGCATAGAGAGGCCCCCGTTGCCCAAAAAACATCTACCTCATTGTCATACTGTCCGCAATCCCGCTCGGTGGTATCCATCACACGCCCGCGACAGAATGGGAATCCCAAGTAATCAATGTATCCCCCGGAGGCACCGGCGTACTCGAATTTGCTTCTATCCCGATATGCCAATATTTTCGGTTGCACGGCTGCCACGTTCTCATCACGATCCAACACGGACACCAAGGGTTCCAACCAGCCGGGAGCAACCTCCACGTCGCTATTTAAAAGGACCACGTATTCTGCCTCGATCATCTCGATCGCCCGGTTATAGCCTCCGGCAAACCCGAAATTATCCTCGAACAGCACCCGTTCCACATTCGGAAACTCTTGTTCCAAGCATGCCCAAGAACCATCCGTAGAATGATTATCCACCACCACGACACGCCCCAATTCAGAATTCGTATTTTTCACGACTGAAGGTAAAAATTCCCGTAACAATTTCTCCCCGTTCCAATTCAATATAATAACAACTACCCGGTTCGCCATTCTAATTTTTGATTTATGATTTTAGATTTTAAATTCAAGACTTCTTCTTATGTTTCCATCTCTTATGCGACCACAGCCAAAACTCCGGCTCTTCTTGTATAAAAGATTCCAACAAACGAGTATGTCTTTCCGTCAATTCTCCTTGGGGTAACTCGGACGGGTTGGCACACACATCCACGAACTCGACCTCGTAATATCCACGTTTCACCTTACGCATACGAACCGAAACCACCGGAATATTATACTTCCGGGCAATCCGCTCCGTACCTAGCAGAACGGGAGTATCTTGATTCAAGAAGCGCATCCAGAAATTCAAATTACGCCCGTTAGGAGTCTGGTCACCGATAAAACCAGCCAAAAACAAACGATTTTCCGAACGATAACGGGCGATAACCCGCAACGTGTCATCCTTTGCCACGAGTACAGCCCCGAACCTGGAACGGATTTGTTTCATCACGCGATCCGTCACTTTATCACGGATCGGTTTATACAAGGCCAGAAAATCCGCCCCCGTTTCCCACAAACTGTAAGAAGACATCCATTCCCAATTACCGTAATGCCCCAATACCCCGATCACGCTTCTCCCCTCGTTAAAGTACGACTGGGGTAATTCCGTGTTTTTAAACACGCAACGTTTCCGGATCGAAGTTTCGGACATGTGCCACAATTTATATAGCTCGATAGACAAATCAGCCAGATGTTTGTAATATTTCCGTTCAATCACCTTGATTTCCCGCAAACTTTTCTCCGGAAAAGAATTACACAAATTTTCCCTCACGACCTTGCGCCGATAATGGAGTACATAGTAAAGCAGCAAATAGTTCAAATCCGCCACCAGATAGAGAACCCGGAAGGGAAGAAAACTAATCAGCCATACAAAACCATACAGAATATACGAAAACATAAGCATCAATTATAAATGTCAAAGATACGTGCTTTACATTTGAAATCCAAAAAGAACTTTCTCTCGCTTTTTTTACTCATTATAAATTGGCATTATCAGAATTAATCATTAATTTCGTGAGTTGAATGCATAAAAATACGAACTGTTATGGAGCAAGAAAACTTACAACAAGCCGAAGAGTTGAATAACAACGAGACAATTTCTCCGGATACTTTAAATGATGAAACACAAAACGAGGTTTCAGTTCAGGGTCAACCTACACCGATAGAGAAAGCCCCCGAAAAGGAAGTTCCGGCATGGGATTTCTCCAGTTTTAACACGGATGAGATCATTTCTCACATGAAGTCTTTAATAGACGACTTCCCCGTGCAACGCTTGAAGGTGCTGGATTCCCTACCTCAAGTTTTCGAGGCTCAGTACCAAAGAGAGTACGATAAAGCATTAGCCGATTTCACCAAAGACGGGAGCCCGGCTGAAGCATTTGACTATCAAGACACTTCCAAGGAACGTTTTTATAGCGTGTACAGAACCTACCGGGAGAAAAAAACGGAATATTACAAGAAACTGGAAGGTGAGAAAGAACAGAACCTGAAGGAAAAACTCCAGATTATCGAGGAGTTGAAGGATCTGATTCAACACGAAGAGTCGTTGAACAAAACGTACCAAGATTTCAGAAATCTGCAAGACAGATGGAGAAACACAGGTATGGTTCCGCAAGCTCAAGCTGGTGACTTGCTGGAAACGTATCACCACCACGTGGAGAATTTTTTCAATTATATCAAAATTAATAAGGAGTTACGGGATCTTGACCTGAAAAAGAACTTGGATGCCAAAAACGCCTTGATCGAGCAAGCCAACGCTTTACTCGAAGACAACAATATCGGGAATGCCTTTCGACAATTGCAATCTCTCCATTCACAATGGAAAGAGATCGGACCGGTTGCCAAAGAAGTTCAAGAAGAAACTTGGAATCGATTCAAAGAGGTAACGGACAAGATTAACAGCGCTTACCATCGTTTCTTCGACAACCTCCGGGAAGAGCAGGATAACAATTTAAAAATCAAAGAGGATATTTGTGCGAAATTGGAAAACTACGCCACTGTTTCTTTTGAGAAACTTTCTGACTGGAACGTGGCCACGGATAGCGTTCTTGCCCTACAAACCGAATGGAAACACGCCGGAACAATTCCGCTCAAGGAGCGTAATCGCCTGTATAAACGGTATCGGGCAGCTTGCGACACGTTCTTCGATAGAAAACGCCAGTACTTCCAAGACATACAGGCCTTGCAAAATAAAAACCTGACCAAGAAAATAGAACTTTGTGAGAAAGTTGAGGCCTTAAAGGATAGTACGGATTGGGGCACAACCACAAAGAAAATCATTGAATACCAGAAAGAGTGGAAAACAATCGGTCCCGTGTCCAAGAAAATATCGAACAAGATATGGAACCGCTTCCGGTCTGCCTGTGATTATTTCTTTGATCGCAAATCAGCACAATTCAAACACGTCTCTTCCGACCAGGAAAAGAATCTTGAACTGAAACGAGAACTGATCGAGGAGGTACGTAACTTCAAACTGACGGGGAATAACGATGATGACATAGAGGCATTGAAAGCCTTCCAAACCCGCTGGGCTGAAATCGGATTTGTGCCGATCAAAGAGAAGGAAGTTGTTCAAAACGAATTCCGTAAATTGATTAACGATCACTTCGACCAACTTGATATCGACGAGTTCGAGAAAAACATTGAACGTTTCAAGTCTAAAATCAACACGTTCGACAACAGTGACGACAAGGATAGCAAGATTATCCAGGAAAGAGAAAAATTAGTCAACAAGATCAAACAACTGGAAACAGATCTACACGCTTGGGAAAATAATATTGGATTCTTCTCCAAATCAAGCAATTCCGATAGTTTGGTCAAGGAGTTTTCCAACAAAATCGAGAGTGCTCGTCACAAACTGGCACTAATGCAAGAAAAGTTGAGGCTCATCGACGGCATGATTTAAATCAAGACCATCAAACATAAAAAGAGGCGCTTCAAAAGTGCCTCTTTTTATGTTTGTATGATATTTTTTCTTACTTTTGTCGTTAAGTTTCAACATACTTGTTCCATTTAATTGTTATTCATTGAATAACAAAAAGTTCAAGTATTTTCAAACCGTTGGATGTATATATAGAAATAACTATAAAATATTTATATCGTGTCAACAAAATATGTTTTCGTTACGGGTGGAGTTGCTTCTTCTTTAGGAAAAGGAATTATTGCTTCCTCATTAGCAAAACTACTCCAATCAAGAGGTTATAAAGTTGCAAACCAAAAATTGGACCCGTATATCAATGTCGATCCCGGAACCTTGAATCCCTATGAACACGGAGAATGCTACGTGACCAATGACGGAGCAGAAACCGACTTGGACTTGGGGCATTACGAAAGATTCACGAATATCCCGACATCGCAAGCTAACAACATCACGACTGGACGTATCTACCAAAACGTGATCACGAAAGAGCGCCGCGGTGATTACCTGGGTAAAACAGTACAAATCATCCCGCATATTACGGATGAAATCAAACGAAATATAAAACTCCTCGGAACAAAAGGAGATTATGACGTGGTGATTACGGAAATCGGGGGTACGGTAGGTGACATCGAATCTTTACCGTTCATCGAGGCTGTTCGTCAGTTACGTTGGGAACTGGGTGAGAAATCCGTGTTCATCCACCTGACGTTAGTTCCTTACTTGAGCGCTTCCGGCGAGTTGAAGACCAAACCCACGCAACACTCGGTAAAAGCCCTGCTGGAAAACGGGGTACAGCCGGACATCATCGTATTGCGCACGGAACACGAACTGGGTTCTGATTTGAGAAGAAAAGTTGCCCTTTTCTGTAATGTTGACCCGAAAGCCGTTATCCAATCCATCGACGTGGATACTATTTATAAGGTACCGATCAAAATGCGGGAAGAAAAACTAGATGAAATCGTTCTTTCACAACTCGGGTTACCTTTAAAACACGAACCGGACCTAGAATCATGGGAACGTTTCCTGTACAAATTCAAAAACTATAACCGCAAGATCACGATTGCCCTTGTCGGAAAATACGTGGAGTTACACGATGCCTATAAATCCATCGTAGAGTCATTCATCCACGCCGGGGCAGCTAACGATTGTAAGGTAAATATCAAGTGGGTACATAGCGCGCACGACATCAACGTGGAGAACGTGTGTGACATATTCAAAGATGTAGACGGAATTCTCGTTGCCCCCGGATTCGGACAGCGAGGAATTGAAGGAAAACTTCTTGCTATTGAATACGCCCGTACCAATAATATCCCTTTCCTAGGAATATGCTTGGGTATGCAAATGGCTGTTATCGAGTATGCTCGTAACGTTCTGCACCTGGAAGGAGCCGATTCCACGGAAATGGCCCCAAAAACCAAATACCCGGTTATCGACTTGATGGAGTCTCAAAAAGAGGTTACCGATAAAGGGGGTACCATGCGTTTGGGTGCATACAAATGCGTGTTGAAAGAAGGATCTAAAGCCATTGAAGCTTACGGGACAAAAGAAATAGAGGAAAGGCACCGTCATCGTTACGAGTTCAACGGTAAATACACTGAACAATTCGAACAAGCCGGAATGATCACGACAGGGGTTAATCCGGAGACGGGATTAACTGAAATCGTGGAAATCCCGACCCATAAATGGTTCGTGGGAACTCAGTTCCACCCCGAATACAAGAGCACGGTGACGAACCCGCATCCTTTATTCGTGGCGTTTGTGAAAGCCTGTCTATCGTAAAAAAAGATAAAAACTAAAAGATAACAGTTAGAACCGCTTCACGCGGTTCACTCCAAAATCATAAATTTAAAATCTAAAATAAAAATATGGATAGAAATACAATAACCGGTTTAGTTGTCATCGCGCTCATACTAATCGGCTACTCCTATTTCATGAGTCCTTCCAAAGAGGAACTGAAAGCCATGCACGTGCGGGACTCTATTGCACGGGTTGAAGCCCAACGGGCCGCCGCGTTGGAGAAGGAACGCCAAGCAGATTTCGCAGCACAGCAACAAAATCCTGAAACACAACAAGCGATCGAAGCTATCTTCAAGCAAGACTCCCTAGTGGTGGAACAGTACACCTTGGAAAACAACAAAATCAAGTTACACATCAATACCCAAGGAGGATGCATTGATTACGTTGATTTGAAAGGGTATCGCACACATGACTCGCTTCCGCTAATTTTATGGAAAGACCACAAAAGTTCCATGGGTTTGAACTTCTATGCTCGGAACAAGCAAATTAATACGGCCGACCTGATTTTCGTTCCCAACACGAATCAAAAAGAGCTGAATGCAGAGGGGACAAAACAAGTACTCGCAATGCGAGCTTACGTGGATGAAAATAAATACCTCGAATTCGAGTACAAATTAGCCCCGGATTCTTACACGGTCGATTTCAACATCAACACGTACAATCTAAATGACGTTATCGCCTCGAACACGAACTTTCTCACGCTATACTGGGGAGTGGACATGCCTCAGCTGGAAAAAAGTAGAGATTTTGAGAGCCGCTATACCGGGGTATATTACAACTTCTCAAATAATGATGTAGAACATCTTTCCCTGACCGGGGATGAGAAAGTAGACCTGCCGACAAGTGTGAAATGGGTGGCTTACAAACAACAATTTTTCTCTTCCATACTCATCGCAAACGAGTCATTCCCCAACGTGTTGGTCTCCACGACAAACAACACGACCCCGGGCTTTTTGAAAACGGCAGATGCCGAAATCTCATTACCTTACTCCGGGAAAGCCATTGAAAAATACGATATGCGTTTCTTTTTCGGTCCGAACTCCTATCCGGTCCTGAGAGAATACGGCAAAGATATTGAACTTCCCCAGTTAATTAACCTGGGATGGAAATGGATCGCTTGGTTTAACCGTTACGTTGTAATCCCGATCTTCAACTTCTTGGAAGCCAATGTGACGTTGAATTATGGTCTTATTATCTTCTTGTTGACCTTGATTATTAAACTCGTTCTTTTCCCGCTGACCTACAAGTCATATATGTCGCAAGCCAAGATGCGGGTTCTGAAACCACAGATTGACGAGATCAACAAGAAAATCCCTGCCGACAAGGCTATGGAACGCCAGCAGGCTGTCATGAAATTATACAAGAAAGCAGGAGTGAACCCCATGGGGGGATGTTTACCGATGCTTTTGCAGATGCCGATTTTGATCGCCCTCTTCTACTTCTTCCCCGGAGCAATCGAACTGCGCCAAAAGAGTTTCTTATGGGCTACGGACTTGGCTTCTTATGATTCTATTGCCACGCTACCCTTTACGATTCCGTTCTACGGAAACCATGTCAGTTTATTCTGTTTGTTGATGACGATCACGAACATCCTATACATGTGGTATAATAGCAAAAATCAACCACAAAATGACCAGATGAAAGGAATGCAGACGATGATGTATATCATGCCGATCATGTTCTTGTTTATCTTCAACAGTTATTCATCCGGTTTGAGTTACTATTATTTCATCGCCACGTTGATTACAATCGTTCAAACTTGGGCTATCCGGAAATTCGTAAATGACGAGAAATTATTGAAACAAATAGAACTCGCTAAAACGAAACCCGTGAAGAAATCCAAATTCCAACAGAAACTGGAAGAGATGCAACGGATGCAAGAACAACGGATGAAGCAGATGCCGAAAAAGAAATAAGGTACTACAAATAACATTAACGAGGGAGTGATTATATTTAATGACTCCCTCGTTTTGTAAGTACTAATTTAAAAAACTCCCCAATTGTCGATACAACGATATGAATTCCTCAAAAGACAAACTTACTGATTCCAATTCGTTCACGTTAATATCGTACCTGATCTCTACTCCCCGATCTTCCATTTTATCAATACGCTTTCTAACATAAGGTGGTGTCATGAAACGTGTGCTCCGGGAATCTTCATTCACTCTAAAATAAATTTCCCGACCAGACACAACAGAAGAATAATCCGCAATATCCCAATAAACTTTGCGATCTCCATTCTCTCCATACGTTTTTAAGAATTCAGAAATAATATCCGCCACCCTTTTCAATTGATCAGCAGACATGCAATTCAAACTGGATTCAAACGTGTCAAGACTATAGTCTACAAAAAACACTTCCTTGCGTACATCAAAATTTACACTCTTATCAATACTAATCGGATATCTGTTATACCCTTTAATATTGCAATCAAAAGGAGCTTTTTCCCGCTTGATGAATAAACCGACAGCCTTGTAAAGTTCTTCGAGTTGCTCATACGTCATACCGTAGATTTCACTTTCCCCCACGGTCATACAATAAGTCGCAGCTTCTATAGCAGGCTTATCATTACCGACAGCTTTCTGCTTCTGCACCTTAAACACCTGCCTCAGTTCTTTTTCCTGATGACAAAAGAATTGCTGCATCTGACAGATAAAATCATGCCATTCTGTTAAATAACATACCGAAGCGACAAAACCATTTACCATGTCAGTAAAGGCATCATTCTCCTGTTTTGATAATTTAGCATGAGCGACATAATAAGCACAGGCCTTTTGTATTTCCCCGGCTTCAACATGCCACGGATTGCGAAGAAGACGAAATAGATTGTCAAGATGACAAATATGATTATAAAGCGTCTCCAATGGATTGTCAGAAATCAAATCTACGTTAAAACTTTTAAGGTTTTCCGCCATTTGCCGATAGAAACTATTTTCTAACAGGGAATCGGGCTCGTACTCTCCCCTAGTAAATTCTTCCGAAATACGTGATGCCGGTATGAATTTCTTTTTCCTATTCCACATGATTGTAACCTTTAAAGGATTCATCCGCCTCTTGGTTATCAACACCTAAGAATACGCCATTGAGATTCAGCAGCTCCTCCAAATCATGTATTTGACGCCGATGATATTGCAAATATCGAGCGAGCAATCCTTTAAAGCGGGAAACGTCTAACACAAAAGCAGTCCAATCTCCCCATACTTTTATTATCTGCAATCGTTCCTTTTTAGAAATACCCTCGGTGGCCAAGTATTGCAGAACAGCTTTTTGTACAACCGTGATTTCATTTGCCCATGAACGATTGAATAAGGTCAACATCTCAATCAAACTCGTGTTCCTTCTTTGAAGAGTCACGAGTCCTGCTCTATTCGTCATTCCCGGAGAGGCAATCGGATATATCATTTCGAGTTGTTTCGAATAATATTCCATCAATTTTTGTTTCTCCTCAATTGATAACTGATTTGCTACCTGTCCGGGGGCTTCCATGTCTACCGCAGATACACGGTTTACATCCTTTTCCATAATAATTATGTATTAATTTTGACGGGTATTCCAAAAAGAACGGTCCCGCCTGACCCGTTGCATATCACTTCGAGGAAGCTGGGGGGCACATTAATACTCCCCACGGGGGTGCGGAACCGAATATCGGCAACAGCAGCAGGCAAAAAAAATGCCTGCCACTGAAATTGAAGCAGGTTTACTGCTCCCTCGAATATGATATGCATTACAAAGATACAATATTTTTAAACAAAGCAAACAGCAGCATGAGAATATATCCCCTAATCTATGGGAATTCCGATGGCAACGCAACCTCGAGAATTTATTGTTGCTCCCTTGTTGCCTCCGGTAGTCTAATTCTAATGGTATATCACTGTGTCACAAATACTCTCCAGCTACCATCTTTCTCTCCACGCTCTACATGTTTCTTAGAAATCAGCTGATCTAGCAGCTTCCGAATGGCTGTCACACTGATGCCCGTTTCTTCTTTCATGTCCGCAAGCGTTAGAGTGAGCTGTGTTCGCATAGCGTTCAGTATCTTCATATAATTAGGTGTTCCGAATGCAATCCGTTCCCCATCATACCACCATACATTTTCATTCCTTTCGCTCACAAACAATTGAC
Source organism: Butyricimonas faecalis (assembly GCF_003991565.1). Lineage (NCBI taxonomy): Bacteria > Pseudomonadati > Bacteroidota > Bacteroidia > Bacteroidales > Odoribacteraceae > Butyricimonas > Butyricimonas faecalis. The sequence goes on from NZ_CP032819.1 coordinate 2,257,514, forward strand.
GTAACAAAGATACTAGAAGTATCCAAAATGGTTATAACAATACAACCATTTCTAATTCATTTTGCATAACAGTTTCCTGTTCGCAGAAATAAAACTAAAACAATTTTGCAAAGAATTTGCTAATCGCTATTTATTCGATCTACAAAAAATTTTAAATCATTTATACCAAGAAAAAGGATTATCCTCATTCATGGTTAAAAATTTACAAGCAACAAAGATTGCAGGCAAAGAAAATAAATATTAAATCCATTACAAAGTGTGGAATACGGCACAAACACTAGGTATCATCTCACTTGGAATACTCGAAGTGGCAGGAAAATGGTTTTCCCCTCCCGGACAAGGAGGGGAAAGGAAATCCAATATTAGAACCATGGGTTCGCATCAAACCCCTTAGCCACCACGCATTTTCCCATTACGTTACGATATACCTTAACTTCTTTTGTTGTAAGGTCCACAAGAGCAAATGACCCTTTATTCTCATGACTGCTACTAGCATCATAAGTAGCGATAATCAAATGCGTTTCTTTTGAAGATACAGCCACGGCTACCGGTACTCCCAAGCCATCCGGCAAAGTCGTCAAATCTGCAAGTTGTGGCATCAAAACCGGAGAAGTATACACTTTGTTACCTACCACAAAATACCAATCTTGTCCAACCAGAATTCCCCGTGTATTAGCATCCGCTCCTGCCAAAGAGAGAGACTCGGATGCATTCAATATTCCTTGTTCTTTAATTTCTGGGGCTTCATCCTCTGCAGCCCTAAAATTAATATACCGCAGCGAAATCAAATTAATTTTCCCCGATTCTGCCAAGGCCAACGACAAAATATGAGCATCGGCATCCGTCCCCACAGACTGTGTAATGAGAGTCTGTCCATCGTAACTCGGCTGTCCATCGATCTCAACAACTCGATCCAGCGCATAACTATCAGATAACAACCCTTGTTCCGGATCGTTAATCTGATTCTTCAGTACATAATACTTCTTGCTCAGTTCGTCAAAAACAAACACGTAGCTATAATAAGAAGCCGGATGACTCCATTTATACTCCTTATCATGTTGTGCCGGACGATATAACAACCCCGAATTATAGGAATAAATCTTCTCGTTCGAGATAAAATAAGGAGTACCCGTGGCCATCATCACGCCATCCGTCGGGTTATAAGAATCTCCCTCAAACATAAAACTGGAATTCGTGATCAACCCGGTTGGCATGAAAGCCCCGTTATCCGTAATAATTGTTGGAGTCTCTCCCTTGGCCGAGATTACATAAAACGTATAATAATAATTTCCCAGGGAAGAAATATGTCCAAATTTTTCGATGATTGCCTTTGGCTCACTTCCCAAAGAATATCCCCCAATATTATTCACGTGAATACAATCTGTCGTACCCTCTTTTGCAGAAAAATAGGACAATATTGATTCCTTGTTTGCCCCTTCGCATAAGAAATAATATCCCCAAGAGAAAGGCGATGTCACAGAAATATTAAAAGAGTAGAAATATTTCATGTCATTCTTTGAATCCGTAACAATATAACGACAATCATGTTTACCCACGTTCAAACTACCAGGAATCGTGTATTCCAAATCTCGAGTCGTGGCAATTTCCTCCCCCTCAATTGTCCAACTGTACACAAGTCCCTCCTCCGATAGAAGTAAAGAACGCTCGAATTCCGGCACTAATTTCAATACCTCATAACTCTGCACAGTAGTATCCGCAGGAATTCCTTTAATTTTTAAATTATTGGCAGGGTCATAATCATAATTTCCTTTATCTTCCGAACAAGCGAAAAATATCGTTACCAACAAAAGTAGATATATAGTTATATTCTTTTTCATAATAAACAAGTTTTAGGATTAAGGAAGAGTTATTCGGGGTTTAGAAGTATCCCCGTCCGGATATACCTCGTTATCGATAAAATACTGTTTCAACTTACGGATAAACATAAACGTTGAAGGAGTCCAGTCGGAATTCACATAATAAGGCATCTGCCCCCAGTATAACTGCTTACCGGTATCCGGACCATATTTCTCCAAATTCGGATCAGCACCCAAATAATAAATTTCCTGCCACTTGGCGTACTTCTCACGAGAAAATTCGCCAAAATATCTTTCCCACTTAGTCCACCAAGTTGGGGGTTGCAGAATATCAGTGAAAGATATTTTAGCTTTCAACAACTCTGTAGCTCCTAGTGCAAAATGTTCATTCTGTTCTAAACGAAAGGTGATTGTTCTCCACTCTTTTTTCAGGACATCGGTACGTTTCACAGTCACTCGCAAGGTATCAATCAATTCTCCTGCTGAAATTTTTCCTTTGGATAAAACCGTTTCATCCCAATCATTTTTAGTAGCGGTTCCTGATTCAACAACCACTTTAAAACTCCGGTCTTGATCGGTCATCAAACCAACAGAATTTACCGGAACTTTAAACGTGTATTCCGTCACCGACGGGTCATCCATGGCAAAAGAGTACATCAAGCTATCCTCTCGAACAGTTGTCTTTCTCCCGTATTGATCCAAAATGAATGGCATATCGAAATAAATATAATTAGTTGAATTATCAAACTCATCTATTACCTTATCACAAGACACGGCGATCATGCCCGCAATAGCCATGATCATATATAATATTATCTTTTTCATAGTATAATTCGCTTATTAGATTACTTGTCTCCTTTGGGGTTCGTGTTGGGAGAATATTCATATTCTTCATCCGGAATGGGGAACACATATTTGTCTTCCGTCGGGGCAATGATTACCCCTTGACGCACGTAGAAATCCTGATACAATCTCTTGTAAATAGGCCACATCCGACCTTCCCCGATAAAATCTTTTCGCATCTCCCGCATCAAGTATTCCAACAATTCCTCATTTCCGTATGGACCTGCCAATTTAGCCAGATTTCGGGAATCCCGTACCTCATTCAGATACTCCAAGGCTTTTTCGTTATCCAAACCAATCGATGTTTCACAGGCAACATAGTACACTTCTGATAATTTCAAGATAGCCACTTCCGGATAATAAGGCAAATATATCGTACCGGGATGCGGAGTCTCGTAAAGCTTCTGAAAATTATAATAATCTGCACCAGAAGAAGGTCTTTGGAACCAAACACGCAAACGATTATCCGTACCCGCCCCATCCGGTGCCCTCCCGTAAAGTTCATTCAAGTATATATTATACTGGTTGGGAGTGATACAGAAATTCGACTCTGCACTCCCTTTGTCCATCCCGAAAGTATCACGAGCCACTTCCCATAGGTCATTCTTGTAGAATCCCAACAACATCTCCTCGCCCATATTAATATCATATAGTTTATCCGTCTTATCTGTCAAAATAAATAACTCGGTGGATTTACACTCGTCGATCAGGTTCACAGCCCACTGCCGAGCCTCCGCTTTATTCATCAATGCCAATTCCACCCGCATCAACAATCCTTTCACAGCATATAGGTTCATTCGATCGCCTCTTCTTTCCAACACAGCGTGATAATCAAGCATGGAACTATTCCCGTTCCCATAACGTTTGTTCTCAACGATCGGATCATTTTTCAACAATTCCGCTGCCTTTATCAAATCCTCCTTAGCCTTTGTCAACACAGAACGCATAGATTCAAACTCCTGTGCCTTCACATTATACTCCGTGCGATAAGCAATACATTTCTTATCCAAATCGGCCTCTGAGTGAATCACCGGACCATACATGGACGCCAATTCCATATGGATAAAAGCTCTCAAAGCATATGTTTCTCCCTCTATCAATTCAGAATACTTGATCTTGTCTCTGTTCCCTTCCAAAGATTCCAAAATGTAGTTAGCCTGCGTGACTCCCTGATACATCATGGACCAAATCGCCTTGAAACGAGTTTTTGAAGTAGCATCCTCATAGTCAAACAGCGATTGTTTATAGTAGGGATTCTTCGTCTTCGTGGACAAATCCCAATATTGAGCCAACACGTCCATCATCCCGAATGACAATTCCATCCCGTAAAGCGTCTTCGAAGTCAACTTATAATAAATGCCATCTAAGGCTGAATTATATCCCTTTTCGTCCATAAGTAAATCTTCGCCCTGCACTTGTCCCTGCGGGACTACGTCTAGCCAATCGTTACATGACGAGCACGACAACAGTGCGATCAACACAATAATTACATATTTTAATTTCATAACTTGATTCTTTTTAATTAAAAACTGACATTTAATCCGAACACAAAACTACGTTGAAAAGGATAATCAATCCCCCGTTCATTTTTCACGGATGAAGCTCGGAACACATCATTCATATAAAAACTTAATCTTAATGTATTCATTCCAAACCTACTAATCCACACCTTATTCACCTCATAGGACAGAGAGAGCGTTGACAATTGTACAGTGTTATCCTTTTGCACAAAACGACTGGAAATATAAGTTGTCTTGTAATCCTTTATATTCTTATAAAGAGCATGTTGTCCCGATTCTTTCCACCGATCCTTCAACACCCGACGATCAGCATTCTTCGCAGGATCGGCACCTTCAACCCGTTGAGCCAAGGTTGCATTATAATAATCCGCTCCCAAATTATATTTAAATACCAAGTTCAAATTCCACCCTCTCCAATACAAATTAGTACCGAAGTTTCCGAAGACCTTGGGTTCTGTATCCCCACAAATCACCTTATCCTCCGCATCCCACGTATAAGTCAATTCTCCGTTTTTTTTCACGAATAGCTCCTTGCCGGTAGTCGGATCTATTCCCAGAGAACGTACAGCTTTAATTGCACTCATTGATTCCCCTTCTTCGTAAACCGCTCCCGGGACCTGGGCATTTCTATTATTCTCATCATTTACCGTTTTCAAGGCAGTAGAAATTTTTCCGATCTTATTCTTATTATTGGCAACCTGAAGCATCACCGACCATTCAAATTCCTTTTCCATATCACGAATAATCACGGCATTCAAGTTTACCTCTAGCCCTTTATTCTGAATTTCCCCCAGGTTCGCCGTATACTTATCTGATGGGAAGCCCAGAGAAGGAGCCACAGTAATCGTGGTTAACAATCCCTGTGTCTTTTTCAGATAATAGTTGAACTGCACACGAATACGGTCTTTCGCATAACCAAAATCCACTCCGAAATTCGATTGGTACTGGTTTTGCCATTCCAGATTCGGATTTCCATACCCCATTAGCTCTGCCGTAACGGAAGAATTATACAACCGATCCGTGTTGAACTGAAACATGGTTTGGGCTTGATAAGCTGAAAACTCTTGGTTACCCGTTACACCATATGAATAACGCAATTTCAACATACTCACCTTTGTTGTTTTAAAGAATTTCTCGTTATGCACGTTCCACCCGGCTCCTACGGACCAGAAAGGTGCAAAACGTTTATCCACGCCAAACTTGGAAGAGCCGTCAATACGCACAGATACATCCGCAAAATAACGATCGTCAAAAATATAGTTACCGTTAGCAAAGAAACCAATGGAACGGGACTTGCTTTCGTTGCTAGTAGCTCTTGAATTCTCCTTGAACTGGATAGCAAAAGCCGGATCCGAATAACGATCGTCAGGAAATCCGGTTACCGTGAAACCGTGTGAATTGCTATCATCCTGTTTCACCTCACACCCGATACCTGCATAAAGAATATGCTTCTCTCCAAACAAAGTATTATAATTCAACGTAATATTTCCGTTATAACCTAAGCTACTCCCGTCCGTCATGGACAAATATCCGCGTTTCGAAATCGGAAGATATTCCTGCATTCGAATTTCAGAATTATAAACGGTATTCAGAAACTCTGCAGAGAATGGAGACTTGTAGTTCTCACCACTAGATTCACCTTTCACGATAGAGATTTGTCCTTTCAGACGCAATCCATCATGGATAAACCAGTCCACGCTTAATTGTTCCGTGAATTCCTGCATCTTCGAAAAACTGCGATTAGGCAAGAAGGCATCGTATAGAGGATTCGTCGTCCCGTCGCTCAACTTGGCAATCAACTCCCCGTTTTCATCATATATCCGTTCGTAGGGATTCAACGTAGCATACGTGGAAAAGCTGCCATAAGGAGAATCATAAGCATTCGTGTGAGCATAGGACATATAATTCCGGATCGTCACTTTATCCTTTATCCGGTAAATTAAAGTAAACCCCAACCCCAAACGGTCACGTCCAGACTCCTTCATCACCCCTTTATTCTGATTATACGAGGCATCGATGCCATAACGCACGTTATCTGCCCCACCTTCCACAAATATGGAATGAGCATGAGAGAACGAGGACTCTACCGGTTGAGATAACCAGTAAGTGTTTACTCCTTCTACAATATTTTTATATTTCGTGTAATATTGCTCATCCAATTTCGCCTGTTCCCGACGATTATTCTCCTCGTAACCGACACTTCCCTCGTACTCGTACAACCCCGCTTCTTTCTCGTACTGCAATTTTTCCCTGGCATTCATCAAATCATAATCCGTCAGGTCTATCACCCCAATGGTCGGTTTGAAATCGTAAGTCACGCGTAACTTCCCCGCTTGGGGAGCTGTTGTCTCTATTACGATCACCCCGTTTGATGCCCGGGAACCGTAAAGGATCGTGGCTGAGGCATCCTTCAGCAAGGTAATACTTTCGATACGATTAACATCCATGTCGAAAACTTTTTGGGCAGATACTTCAAAACCGTCCAAAATAAAAATAGGGGCTGTCGACCCGTTCTGAAAAGACCCTTTGCCACGAATAGTAAAGTCGGGTAACACGTTCGGGTTAGACCCATCCAAATTATTCTCGTTGATCTTAAATCCTGCATCAATAGCCGAAATCGTAGTGAAAATATTACCCGTTGACACTTTAGCTAATTCTTGTTTTGTGATCATGGTTGTAGTCCCTGCAAAACCACTTTTCTTACGGGTTAGCAATCCGGTCACGACCACTTCGTCAACCTCCATCACCTCTTCTTTCATAACTACAGTCCAATCGCCCTTCGGCATATTACGGTAAAGAATAGTTTGCGGGATCATTCCTACGAACGAGAAAAGGAATTCCGCATTCGGTGATTCCGGTATTGTTAAAGAAAACCTTCCACCTTCGTCCGTTGTCACCCCGATCGTAGTTCCCTTCAATAGGACAGTAACACCCGGCAATGTTGTCCCCTTTATATCCTTGACAACCCCTTTTACCGTCACACTCTTTTGCACCGAATCTCTTGTCGTGACAACCATCGGGTAAATAACAATCACATCCTTCTCCAAGCGATAGGTCAAATTTGTTCCCCTCAACACCTCATTCATCACGTCCCGAATAGGTGTGTTAGCAAATTTGACGCTTTTGGTCCCCACGGATCTCAACTCCTCATGATTAAACAAGAATTTATACCCCGAAATATTCCTCACATGTTTAATTATCTCCTCTACCCTCATATTTTCCGCAGAAAAACTAACACTCCCTTCTTGACTATACGCAGCCGAGAAGGCGGGTATCGAAAAGACAAAAATCAGTAAAATCATCAATTTCATGGGCAAACATCGATTTAAATGTATCCGCAGTCCAAGCAATGGATACAACACATTGTTTTTTTTCATAACTTTGTATTAATTAAATATGATTATTCTTGACCGGTAGAGAAATGGCTGTTTCTTCTCCGGTCTTTTTTATTTGTGTTTCACGATAATATTCCTTTCATTTACTATAAATTCAACATTCGTCGTTAACCCGATTAACTTCAACACCTCCATAAAATCTTCATACCGTCCTAGATCCCCTGTAAAATGTAGATCCTTGATGGATGCATTTTGGTAAAATATATCCACATTATACCATCGGGACAATCGATTCAATATGGTTTCCAAGCGTTCTTCCTCAAAAATAAATGTTCCATTTCTCCAAGAGCAATATGCTTCTGCATTCACCTTGTGTTTAATCACTACTCCAGTTGCCACCATCACGTCTACCTGATCACCGGGAATCAATCGATACTCCTTCTCTCCGACCCAAAGTCCCACGCTTCCGGTTTCCAGCGTTGTTATCATATTGGCATCTTCCCGATAAGCACTCACGTTAAATGAAGTTCCATATACTCGAACGGCATTCTCTCCCACTCGGACAACAAAAGGTATAGTCGAATCACGAGCGACTTGAAAATATGCTTCCCCATCAAGCTCTATCACTCTCTCCGAACCCACGAAACAAGTCGGGTAAACCAAGCGTGTTTGAGAATTCAACCACACCCGGGTTCCATCACTCAATTCCAACACGTATTCGCCGCCCCTAGGTACTTCCATCGTGTTATACTCCACCTTACTTGGGGATTTCTCATTCCTTTTTACATAAACCACCCGCCCTTTATCCCTCCGGATAAAAGAATTTCCTGCATCAATCATGACTTCATCCTTTTGCATTTTATCAAGCAATAACTCCCGCCCATCAGACAAAGTCAATTTTGCCCGGCTCTCTCCCGGCATCAACAGCGTATTAACAGCAACCTGTTCTTCCGATTTCGTCCCTCGATTCCAATAAACAACAGTTCCCAGTATGATCAAAGGAATTACCATGGCTGCCACTTGTATCCAGCGACGACGGATCGAAATTCTCTTTCTCTTCTCCACGTGTCTGTCAAAGTCACGAATCATGGCCTCCACATCCACCCGAAACTCACACTCTTCCCCCAAATTCCATAATTTCCCCAATCGTTCGAAATATTTCCGATGTCGTATGCTCGCATCCCACCAAGCCTGAAACTCCTGTTCCTCCTCGCTTGAAAGAGTTCCCCGAAGTTTTCCGATAAGTATACTCCATTCAATAAAATTATCTTCATGCATACTCGATTCATTTTACCACAAGTACACACGGAGATTCAAAACGGGGACAATGTTTTAAAATATTTTCAAAGAAAAGTTCTACATCTCAAGAATTCGTCTTTAAGGAGAAGATCATCACACAGAAAAAAGAATAAATGACAGATGCTCTCTCAAATACTTTAACGAACGTTTCAAATGAGTTTTTACCGTAGATTCCGCCACATCCATCTCCAAGGCTATGTCTTTCACCTTTTTCCCTTCTACAATATGCTCCAACAACACAAATCTACCTTTGTCCGGTAGTTCTTGTAATACCAATTTCAATCGGGCTCGAATATCATCATCCACTCCTTCATCATCCACCCCTGAAAACAACATTGCCTCTACAATTTTGTCTCCATGACTATCCTTAATTTTAATCGATCGCAAATAATTCAGACAATTATTCTTCACGATTATCAATAGATAAAGAAAAATGTTCTTGTTCTCGTCATACTGGGAAAGATTCTCCCATAGCGAGAAAAAAGCATTCTGCACCAAATCCGCAGCCTCCTCGACATCGCAGGTATAACGCATAGCGTAACGAACATAACGCTCAAAGTAACAACGATAAAGTGTGTGAAAAGCTTCATGATCACCTTTCTTTACACGACATCCTATTTCCTTTAGCTCCTGTTCGTTTAATATTCCCATACAACCCACTTTCAACTATTAACAATTATAAATGTACGAAAATACTTATTTATTGAAATAAAACAATAAACAACAGCAACTTTTATAATCATAACTTTTAGATACCACCACGGCGAAAAGTTGACACAATTCAATTAAAATACAAATGGTAACTCGAATACTTAAAATCCGAGTTACCATTTATACCATTTTACAGATAGCGTCAAACTAAATCTGCTTCAACAAATTTATCATCTCGATAGCCGTTGTTACCGCCTCAAAACCTTTGTTTCCGGCTTTTGTCCCGGCTCTTTCAACAGCTTGTTCGATCGTGTCGGTAGTCAAAACGCCGAAGATTATCGGGGTTCCCGTTTGCAACCCGACATTAGCAATTCCTTTGGTTGCCTCGTTAGCTACCATATCAAAGTGAGGTGTTGCCCCGCGAATCACGGCACCCAAGCAAACAATAGCATCGTACTTCTTCGTCTCTGCCATTTTCTTAGCCACTAACGGAATTTCAAAAGCGCCCGGCACCCAAGCTAAATCAATATTTGCCTCATCACCACCATGACGTTTGAAAGCATCTAACGCTCCACCTAACAATTTACTCGTGATAAACTCATTAAAACGTCCTGCAACGATACCAATTCGTTGACCTTCTGCCAGTAATTTCCCTTCCAGTAAATTCATAGTTTCTATATTTATTTATTTTCTAATCCTTCTTTCAATTTCTCGATCTCTTCCCGTTGACGCACGTGAATCATGTGTCCCATCTTCTTGTACTTCGTGTACATATAGAACTCGTTCTTCTCGTTACAAGTCATTTCAATCGGCTCTCGTCCCACGATTTCAATGCCGTATCCGGTCAAACCATTAATTTTTAACGGGTTATTGGTCATCAAAATCATTTTTTTCACACCCAGATCAGCCAGAATCTCTGCCCCGGTACCATACTCACGCAAGTCTGCCTTAAACCCAAGAGCAATATTCGCCTCCACGGTATCCATTCCCTCATCTTGCAAATGATAGGCCTTCAATTTATTAATCAAACCGATACCCCGACCTTCTTGACGCATGTACAATAATACGCCACGACCTCTTTCGCCAATTCTACGCATTGCCTCTGCCAACTGATCACCACAATCACAACGCAAAGAACCGAACACGTCACCCGTCAAACACTCTGAATGCACCCGACACAATACCGGCTCTCCATCCGTCACGTCCCCCTTCACCAAAGCGATATGATGTTCCCCATTGATTTTATTCACATACCCGTAAGCCTTAAAGTCACCATACTTCGTTGGCAGATCGGCCTCCGTCACCCGCTCTACCAAGATCTCGGTTTTTCTGCGATAAGTAATTAAATCCGAAACCGTTATCATTTTCATGTTATGCGCCTGGGCAAACTCTTTCAATTCCGGGGTACGCATCATTGTTCCGTCCTCCCGCATAATCTCACAACACAGACCACACTCTTTCAGTCCGGCAATCCGCATCAAGTCCACCGTGGCCTCCGTGTGTCCCATACGCTCCAGCACGCCACCTTTCTTTGCCTCCAATGGGAACATGTGTCCCGGACGACGAAAATCCTCCGGTTTCGCATCATCCTCTACCGCCTTCATTGCGGTTATGGAACGCTCCAATGCAGAAATACCCGTGGTCGTATCCACATGATCGATAGATACCGTGAATGCCGTACAATGGTTATCCGTGTTCTTGGCAACCATCTGTTCCAACCCTAACTTCGTGGTCAAGACCTTACTCATTGGCATGCAAATCAAACCTTTGGCATAAGAAGCCATAAAGTTCACGTTCTCCAATGTGGCAAACTCGGCGGCACAAATCAAATCCCCCTCGTTTTCCCGATCCGGATCATCCACGGCGATAATCATCTTTCCTGCTCTCAAATCTGCAACAGCCTCTTCTATCGTACTAAATTTAAACTCTCCCATATCTTAATACTTTTAATTTTATCCCCTTAAACTTTTAGTTTTTATCTTTTAACTTTCTAAAATCCATTCGCCAACAAAAAATCCAATGTCAACCCACCCTTTGACTCTGCCGGGGCTGCCGGACGCATTAATTTTTCCACGTATTTAGCAATCACATCATTTTCCAGGTTCACTACATCACCAATCTTTTTCTTCACTAATGTCGTTTCATCCTGCGTGTGAGGTATAATGGAAACCGTAAAACCCGTATCCGTCACGGCCACGACGGTTAGACTGATCCCATCGATCGTGATAGAACCTTTATCCACGATATAACGCAATAGCTCTGCCGGAGCTGAAATCATGATCCAAACGGCATTCTCGTCTTTCTCTCTCCCCACAATCTTTCCAACTCCATCAACATGCCCCGACACGATATGTCCACCCAAACGCCTGTTCAACGTCAACGCCCTCTCCAAATTCACCCGGTCCCCAACGTGCAGTTCTCCCAAATTGCTACGTGACATTGTCTCCGGCATCACATCCGCACAGAAACTCCCGTTAGCAAAAGAGGTCACCGTCAAGCAAACCCCGTTCGTGGCAATACTATCCCCCACGTGCAGATCCTCCAATACCTTCTTCGCTTGTACTTCCAGCACCACACTCCGGTTTCCCCGCTTGATTCCCCGTATGGTTCCTATTTCTTCGATTATACCTGTAAACATGCTAATTTCAGATTTACAATTTATGCTTTTAGATTTCCTCTCTCAATATTCCTTCTTTTAATCCAGAAATCCATTTACCTATTCGTTTTTAACTTTTAGTTTCAAAAGAACATCGTCACCCATGTTCAGTACATTTTTCAATTCGAGGTTTATGGCATCAGCCATTTTCTCCACTCCGAGACCTTCCACCGGCGTCTTGGCACTCATGCCACCCACAATCTTCGGAGCGATAAAAGCATACAATTCATCCACAAGCCTCTCTGCCAAAAATGTATAATTCAAACTACCCCCGCCTTCTAACAAAATAGAGTCAATTCCGGACTGTCCCAATAGCACCAACAAGTTCTTGACATCTACAAGTCCTTCCTTTTCTTCACAAAGCAACATCTCCACCCCCGTTTCCTGCAAGGCTTTTACTCTCTCTTCCGGAGCAAAACGAGTATAGGCCACAATCGTACGATACTCACCGGCAGTTTTCACAAGCTGGCTCTCCAACGACAAACGGGCATTACTATCTACCACCACTCGTATCGGTTGCCTGACACCACGTCCCTCGATCCGACAATTCAGCAAAGGATCGTCCGCCACGGCCGTTCCGATTCCAACTAATACGGCCATAAAACGATGTCTCAACTCATGCACGTAAGCTCGTGCTTCCGCTCCCGTGATCCATTTCGAATCACCTGTCCGAGTCGCGATCTTTCCATCCAGCGTCATTGCCGCTTTTAGTGCCACCCAAGGCAATTTTGTCGATATATATTTCAAAAATACCCGATTCTGCTCCCGCAAAGCCTCTTCCTCAATCCCGCAAACCACCTCGATTCCGGCCTCTCTCAACAAGGCTATCCCTTTACCCGCCACCAAGGGATTAGGATCTTCCATCCCGATTACCACACGGGCAATTCGATGCTCAATGATAGCCTCTGTACAAGGTGGGGTCTTTCCATAATGGCAACAAGGTTCCAACGTCACGTACATCGTGGCTCCCTCCGCAGGAACCGCGCAATTCTTGAAAGCATTCCTCTCCGCATGCCATTCACCGTATCTCTCATGCCATCCTTCCCCGATCACCTTTCCATTCTTCACAATCACGGCTCCCACCATCGGGTTCGGATTCGTGAATCCAACTCCTCGTTCGGCAAGTTCCATCGCCCGTCGCATGTATTCAATATCTTCCTGTCTCACCATATTCAAAACCTCCTTTAAACAAAAATCCCCGAATGCATAACATTCGGGGCATTAGATCTATATTGTATGAATATAATATCAATTACAACTAAATATCTCCTCTATCATCCGGACTTTAACCGTCGGTTTCAGAATTTCACTGAATCAATCCCTCGCAAGGGAGTCGCGGACTATAACCGCCGGTAGGGAGTTGCACCCTGCCCCGAAGAAACATTTTACAAACACAAAAGTAGAAATAATTCTAATGATAACAAACAAGTAAAGAATAATTCATGTTTTTTTCTGCAAACAAATCCCGTTCCGTTCATCGGAAGTTCCCTCCCGAGAAATATAACCGGCCTCCCCGTTTCACGTCCATCACATCCGTTTTTTCATCATCTTCCACGTGTTCGTGATCAGGAAACTCTCCTCCATCTGGTCAATCATCTCCATGAATTTCGAAATCGGTATGGCAAAAGACAATAGATTACTGTCCGTACATAATCTTGCCGAGGGATCGAACATCCCAAGTACCGCTCTTTTCGTTCCCTCTACTTGTTCCCGGTAAGGATAATAAACAATAGAGGTACATCCCGCCCCGAAAGGAGAGATCACCGCATCCGGTTTTGAACTATTAAAACCAGCTAACGTGAAAAGTCCCGAAATAACGTCTGCCGGAGCAAAAAAGAACACGGCCTCCGGTTCGTCCTGTTCCGTCAAGTGATCCCAACGCTTGAACACGAGACAATCACCTTTTCTCGGCAGTTCATGAATTGTCTTCAAAAAAGCATTTACCTGTTCCGATGTCCGTTTATAACGCTCGCAGTGAGGTTCATTTTCCCCGTGAGAAAGAAAATACTCGAATCCCTCTCTCATACCTTTACTAAATCCAAGGTAAAACTTTCCCCCGCCACACCCCACGGACTCCGGTAAAAAGCAAAGCGATTCACCTCTACGAACCCGCCCAAGCTGGGCTATGATACAAGTATGCCCCACCGCCTTTTTCATGATCATGGCATTATTATTTTCTTTTGAATAATAAAATGCAACAGGAAGCTCGGCATCATTGAAATATTTTTTCCAAAGAGAAATAAACTGATCTCGCTTAACTATATCCATACCCTTCTAATTTTAGTATCAAGCAAATATAAATTATTTTTTGGTTAAAAACAAATGAATCATCCACACGGGTGACCAACGAACGAGATTCCAGCACTAGTATTCGCCAATATAGACGAGATCCCCCAATAAAAACATTCCCCGGATCAGCAACACGGCCAACCCGGGGAATCATACCACAAAAACTTACCTATTACCAGATAGAAGCTCTTTCTTCAACCGGCAAAAACAAAGCATCGCCCTCTTTCACTCCAAAAGCATCGTACCACATGCTAATATGAGGAAGTGCGGCATTCACACGCCACCGTCCCAAAGAGTGAGGATCGGATTTCGTTTGCAAACGGATTTGCTCGTCACGAATATTACCCGCCCACACGTTACCGTATGAAAGGAAGAAACGTTGTTCCGGCGTGAAACCATTCTCATCTTTCCCAAGCGGATTCTCGCTCATAGCTTTTTGTAAAGCCAAATATGCAACCTGCAAGCCACCATGATCGGCAATATTCTCCCCTAAGGTCAACTCTCCATTAGCCATCAAGCCGGGCAACACCTCTATTTTATTAAAGTAATCCACTAACACTTGAGCTCGTTCCTTGAAATTCTTTGCATCTTCCGACGTCCACCAATCTTTCAAGTTTCCATCCTTATCATATTGACGACCTTGATCATCAAACCCGTGAGTCATTTCGTGACCGATAACCACTCCGATGGCTCCATAATTACAAGCATCATCAGCATTCATATCAAAGAATGGGTATTGAAGAATAGCTGCCGGGAAACAAATTTCATTCGTCGTCGGGTTATAATAAGCATTTACCGTCTGAGGGGTCATCAACCACTCGTCTTTATCTACCGGCTTGCCAGCCTTAGCAATCATCTTATCGTAATCAAAATGATTGGAACGTACGATATTATCCCAGTAAGAATCATTTTTAATCTCCAGATTAGAATAATCCTTCCACTTGTCAGGGTAACCGATCTTCACATGGAAGGCAGCTAATTTCTCCAAGGCCTTCACTTTTGTCTCTTCACTCATCCATTCCAAACCTTGAATACGTTCGCCCAAAGCCTTCTGCAAGTTAGCCACCAACTTCGTCATACGTTCTTTGGCCGCTGCCGGGAAATATTTCTCGGTATACATTTGACCCACAGCCTCTCCCAACACGCCATTCACCGTACTCACGGCACGTTTCCAACGCGGTTGCATTTCTTTTCTACCGGAAAGCGTTTTCCCGTAAAAATCAAAATTCTGAGCCACGAGAGCATCACTCAAATAAGAAGAAGCCGCATTGATCACGTTCCATTGCAAGTATGATTTCAACACGTTCAAATCCTCTTTTTTCAACAAATCGGCAACCGCTTTAATTTCACCCATCTGCCCCACGTTCACTTCTTGCAGATCCTTCAACCCAATCGTTGAGAAATAAACATCCCAGTTAATTTCCGGAACTTCTTTCTTCAACTGAGCTACAGAAATCTTGTTGTAGTTGGCATACGGATCACGCAATTCTACAGCAGATTTAGAATTTTCGGCCAAACGAGTCTCCACTTTCATCACGTCAGCAGCAGCTTTTTGTGCCTCATCGGCAGTAAATCCTGCCAATTGGAACATTTTAGCCACATGCTCTTCAAATTTCGCACGAATCTCTTTCGTGTGCTCGTCATTATCCAAGTAATACTCACGTTCGCCCAAACTCAGACCTCCTTGATATATTTGCGCAATGTTCATGGAACTGTTCATATCATCGGCTCCCACGTATAACCCAAAGAAAGGTCCGAAACCATCCCGATGCATCGTGGCAACTTTCTGTGATAACACACTCCGATCCTTCATCGCGGCCAATTGATCCAAGTATCCCTTGATCGGGGCTACTCCATCCGCATTCAACTTAGCACTATCCATGGCAATATTATACAAATCACCCACTTTCTGAGCGACACTCCCCGGTTGAGCCTGTTGTTTCGCCAGTTCCTCGATCAAGCTCTTGATCTGGGTACGATTATTTTCTGCCAATTGATCAAACGAACCAAATCTGGAGTACTCATCCGTAAGCGGGTTCGCTTTCATCCATCCTCCACACGCGTACTGATAAAAATCATTTCTCGGATTAGCAGTCTGATCCAGGTTTGCAAGACGAATCCCGCCTTTCTGGTCTGCTTCTTTTTTACTATTGCAACTTGTAGCCATCAATGCCAAAGCAATAAAAGGTAAATAAAATTTTGTTTTCATATCATCAATTTTCTAGTCTTCTTGTCCTAACGAAAAACATTCGTAAAATTCTTTCAACCAACAAATCACATTCACGATTCATATCATTGAATACAAACACCCCTCGCTTACCACCCGTACCAGGCATCTCTCAACTCACCGACAGCGATGGTCTCCAAATTCTGCCCGTGTTCATCAAACCATTGCCGTACGATTTCCCTATCTTCCGGGGTCACGCTACCACGTTCACGCGTAATAAATCCTCCGCAAACATGGGAATTCCAACCGCCCCCCATCTCCAAAGAATGGTCGTTCAACAAACCGGCCAACTCCTGCAACCACTCTTCAACCACCGCCATTTCCGTATCAGCCTTAAATTTTGCATCAAAAGAAAATCCCAGTTCCCGGAACTCCCCTTTATGCAATTTCTTACGTAATCTCTTTTTCATATTTTTCTATACTATTTTATTATTCTAGTTCAACCCGTATATCTCGTAGCCCCATATCACTGTTATTGTTAGCAGGATGGGCCATTCCGAGACGACAATCATGAATTTCTCCTTGATAGAGTTTCATTGATTTCAAACGAAGTTTATACTCCTCTTGCTTCACATTTGGATTCATCAAATAAGTCACTTCGGTCCCATAACGATTGTGTAACTTCACCACCAACCGGTTAACCCCCTTTTTCAAATGCAGTTTGATGACTTCATTCGTCCGGGGAATTCCACCTACATACGTTCTCAGCAATACCGTCTCTCCATTTAAGGCAACCTGCACCCCATCAGCAACACCCAATTCTACCAACACATCCTGTTCTCGATCACTCGTCAACTCATGTAACACATGTATCGATTGTTTTTCCTGCATCGGAACACGTAAAGCTTTTCCCACTTTAAAATCATCCCACAAACGCCATCCCTTCACATTTTCGTTTATCTCTTCCTTGACTCCCAAAATATTTCCATTAAAACGATCTGCCCGAGGCGTGTGCATATACACCTTACCCCACGTAATCCCCTCCGGATAATTATTCAATTTCTGCACGTCTCCTCCCTCCAACGTCACCACCTGCTCCTTCCCGTCAATAATCAAACGAAGTTCTTTTCCTCGATCTCCAGCCGTGTAAACAATTGCCGGAACAATCGTCTTCCCGGATTTTTTGAAATTCCAGCTAAAACCAACCGTACTCCGGAAACTAGAATAATAATCCATGCTAGAATAAGCATACACGGGGATAGCATTTACCGATGATAACTCGCTTGTTTCAAGAATCTGATCAGGAATTACCCGAAAGGCTCCAGCACATTCCAACTTCACCACGACCATCCCCCGGTCCGGCTTCACATCCCCGGGAATACTTATGGATACGGTCTGCCCATTCTGTTTCAACGTCAAGACCTTTCCGTCTGCTAACAAATTCGCTTTTTTCGCTTTCCCGATCAACCCGTTCAACATGATATTCCGATCAGCAGGAACCTGCTCAACAAATAAATAAAGATTATTCCCTTTACAAGTAATATCTCCCCATTCAACGGCATGATCAAAGGGATTCGCCTTTGTATTATAAATTGCCTCCCCGTAACGTTTCATCCATTTCCCCATGGCCAACAAGGCATCCCGTTCAAATTCCACCACGGAACCATCTCCCCTCGGACCAATGTTCAACAAGAAATTACCTCCCCGACTTACCACCTTCACCAAACTGCGCAACTTCTCATCAATCTTTTTATCCAAACTTCCCCGCTCCTGCCAAGAACGATAGCTCCATGTCTCGTCAAAAAACGAAGCCGGGGTTTGCCAGGGCACTCCAATCTTGTAATTCGGGTAAGCATTATCTGCCATTACGGCAAAATCTCCCCGGTCATTTCCCAAACGCCCGCTCACCATACACTGCGGTTGCAAACGATTCACAAGATCATACAATTCCTTACTCTGTTGTCCACTCAAAGAACCCATATCAAACCAGATTTCAGAAACCGGACCGTAATTTGTCATGATCTCTTCCACCTGATGCATACTGAACGCATGATGTTCCTTTGAAATCGCATCTGCATTATGAGGCGTAATACCATTGCCGGGGAAGTTCCAATCGATCAATGAATAATAAACCGCAAACTTCACCCCCTGCCGCCGGCAAGCCTCCGACAACTCTTTCATCACATCCCGCTTAAAAGGAGTAGCATCCACGATATTATATTTAGTGTACTTGGAGTGATACATACAGAAACCGTCATGATGCTTCGACGTGAACACGATGGATTTCATCCCTGCCGCTTTTGCCAAAGCCACCACGGAATCAGCATTCCATTTCTCCGGATCGAATACTTTCGCCACCGCTTCGTACTCCGCTTTAGGAATCTTGGCAAAAGATTGTATCTGTTCGCTATATCCGGCACGAACCGGCTGTTCCTTCCATACACCTCCCAGCTCAGAATACAATCCCCAATGGATAAACATGGAGAATTTTTGATTCACCCAATCTGGATTGGGCTTTTGCTGTCCAAAAGCAAATTGCACGCCTAACAACAAAACAACTAAACATCCGCGTAATAACATAATAAACACTTTTACAATTTAAACACTTTACACAAAATAGAGGCTGTAAATATAGTATTTATCAACGTTTTTAAAGCCCATTGGCCAACAAAATTATTCATAATCCAGCGTGAGTTCGATATAAGGATTAAATTATTTTTTTGAATATTACAAGCATAGTGATAAAAATATTCGGCATGTATTGTAGCATTTCAGGTTATGTAGACGCTTAATTGAAACAACAAAATTACAACAAATCATCATCACTAGCAGATCACTACCGTGTATAAAATTTTTAGTAAGCTATTAGAATGCTATTAAAACGCTATTCCGTATAGCGTTTTAATAGGGTTTTAATAGCGTTCTAATAGCGCTTTACACGGTAGTGATCCGGATGTAATCATGTTTCAATCCTGATTTCGTGTATTAGGTCGGACTATATACCGGATTATTTTCCCACGACTATCTCTTCTAATTCTTTACAAGTCCTCGCACGAGCGCTCTTTTTGTTTTATGCTGATTTATTTCGAACTTACGTCAATCTAACATCATTTATTACATACAATTAATTGTAATAAAATAAGGGATACCCCGGAAAGTTCCGGAATATCCCCACACAACAAGAAAACTCTCATGAGATAACACGTTTACCCCATACTTAATTTTCACTTCTATTATCTCCCTCGTCTCCTAATCCATATAAAGATCGCCCAGCAGGCCAACAGACCGGGCCAAACACCCATGAGTACCACTTTCCAGAAATACATCCAATCCATACTCACGTACATTTCATTATCAGGCGGAGTCGGACGGCGTACGTCAATCGGTACTTCTTCATTAGATAACCAGAAGAAAGAACCGGATATTAAAAAGTAGTTTACCGCGGAAATATCCTTACGATCGATACTAATTTCACCGTTACTCAGGCAATCTGCATCTCCCAATATGATAATACGCTGTTCTTTCCCTCCCATCGGACGAGACATCGCCAAAGCCGTAACATACGAACGCTCAACTTCTCCAACCGATGGATTAAGAGAAACCGTATCATCTAAAAAATCAACCGTTTCCAATTCATTCCAACTACCAATCGTGTCACTCACGAACAAAGGCGTGATCGAAAATCCTTTATCCTCGAAACACTCCAATCCTGTCGTCCCCGGCATAGTCACCACGTATTCCTTACGAATCATCTGGTCAAAAATATATGAAAACTCTCCGGCCTCTTTGGTCGGTGTGGCTACGATAAAATCAGGCTGGAAATGCTCACTCTTCTTCACCAACCGTCCCGGCATAAACCGTACACCGAAAGGTTCCACCAATGGATTCATAAATTCCTGACGACGAGGTTCCCCGGCTATCAATAGATTTCCCCCGCGAGCTATATAAGCATCCAGATTTGCTCGTTCATTCTCGGTCATCGGACTTCTCATATCCGCAATCACGATAATGTCCACCTGTTCAGGGATCGGTTTGTCCAACGTCACCTCCGTAAAGTCAAAACCTTGATTAATCAAGGAATAGCGGAACGGCTTATCTTGAGCAAAGCGGTTGTAGTCTCGATCGCCTTCCCGGATACAATCCCTTTCCCCATGTCCTTTCACAAAACCGACAAGGGGCAATTCCATCACCAGGCGCTTAAAGGCAGCAGAAATTTCCGTCTCGAAGGGGAAGCGTTTTATATCATCGAATACCCGCAAGAATGTCTTCTCCCCGTTATCCCGTTCCAACAAGCGCACGAAACGATTTCCTTCCGGCCGAAGATCCACCATCTTCCGCACTTCCTCCGGACGCATAAACATATTGGAATCCAAATTCCAGATTTCAGCCCGTTTCAACATTCTCTCCCGATCGGATAAATTAGGATAAGCCTTGTCCAATTCCGGATTCTTCGCCTTATCGTAATAATACACGTATTTCATTTTAATCTCCGGTTTAAACCGGGTATACATTTTGAGACGTTTCTGATCTTTATTCACGTTCCGAGGCAAACCGATCCAATAGTTCTCCTCCAATATATTCACGAAAGTTGTTATCGTCAAACCTCCATCCATCTGAGCCACGATATCCTGACTATTAGGTGTCAGCGTTCGTTGTTTCGTGGCTGTAGTATCATAGAAACACATCAGTTTCGGACGAGAAGTCAGGTAACCCAATAACATGGCAATCACGATAACAGTTCCATATTTCCCTACAGTCGTCATCCACGTGGTCTTCTGCCGACGGGACTGCAATCGGATGATTGAAAGGAAAAGGAACAAAGCTACCACGATAACAAAGTAAAGCACATCTTCACTACAAATTAAACCGCTTACAAACTCCTGCGCCCTACCGTTAATCGCCAACCAATAGGTTATATCACGCACGAACTCAATATCCTGCCACAAACCCCCTACTAAATTCAACACCGCCAATACCGCCAAAGTTCCCATGGCTGCCACAACTTGATAGGAAGTAATACTCGACATGAACAACCCGATCGCCGCGTAAGCACACACGAGCAGGTAAAGGCCGAGCATCCCGGAAAGGATCAAAGGTATATCTGCCGATTTTATTGTAATAGCAGCAAATATAAGATAGACGGCAAAAATACACATCAGCACCAAGTTATAGATCATCATCGAAAGATATTTCCCCAGAATAATCTGTGTGTTGGTTACAGGAGAAGAGTACAGTAACTTAATCGATCCACTGCTCAGTTCCCGACTCATTAATCCCATCGTCAGCAACGGTATATAAAGATAAAGATACTGTTGCATCGCTGTAAACATTCCCCGCCATCCGGCAAAGACGTTCATTGTTACGTTATAAAGGCCATACCCTAACTCCTGGTTCCTCACGCAACCTGCCAATCCGTTCGAAAACACCAAACTCGCCTGAAAAGTGAATACCACCAGAATCAACCACGCAATCGGAGAGTAAAACAAAGTTTGCAACTCCGTGCGAGCCATTTTATATATTGTCTTCATCTCGTTATCTATTTTTAGTCATTATTTCTTTGATAATTCTGCAAAAATCTCATCCAAGGAACTTTTCTCCTGACGGATTTCGACCAATCGCCATCCTTTGGTCACGCTGGTCTCGACCAGACGTTCCGTTGCTTCCAGCGCATCCGAAAATTGAATCCGGAACTTCGATCCGCCCAATTCCTCCACGGCAACCACACCCGGAATCTCCCGAATCTCTTCTACTGGCGGAGTAGCTATTAACGACACAAATAACGTATTAGGAACAATATAATTATCGAACTCATCCATGGTGCCGGAAAAGACTACTTGTCCTTCCTCGATCATCCGGATATAATCACAAGTTGCCTGTACTTCAGAAAGGATATGCGTGGATAAAATCACGGTTCGATCTACGGCAATCTCCCGGATCAGTTCCCGAATTTCCATAATCTGATTCGGATCAAGCCCATTTGTCGGTTCATCCAATACCACGAAGTCCGGATTATGGATGATTGCCTGCGCTATACCCAGACGTTGCTGGTATCCACCGGACAAGTTACGGATCAATCGCCGACTGAAATGTGAAATTCCACAACGTCCCATCACGTCTTTCACGGCTCCCTGTACCTCATGAGTAGGGATTAGGCGCATATTGGCACAATGCACCAGATATTCCTCCACCGTCAAATCCATGTGCAGGGGCGGTTTCTGCGGCAAAAAGCCCAAATGTTTTTTGGCCTCGACCGGATTCTCCCGCAAATTGATACCCTTAATGTACACTTCCCCTTCCGTCTGTTTCAACACACCACACATGATATTCATCGTGGTTGACTTTCCTGCCCCGTTGGAGCCTAGCAACCCGTAAATGCCATTTCGCGTAATTTCAAAATTAATATCTCGAATCGCCCACTGAATACTGTAACGATGAGATAAATGCTCCACTTTTATAATAGATTCTTCCATACACTCATTTTAAATTCATACAATACACACAAACCACTAGGTTATCCTGCAAGTTTTTCCCTCGAAATAAATTCCTTCGACCACCTCCTCTATAAACGAGGGCACTGAAAAAGTTCTATTGGCGAAACATCACTACCCCCTCCGACTCCCCCGTACAGAAGGGGAAAAACTGATTACCAATCGGTTTCCTCTCCAGCGTGGGAAGGAGTCAGGGAAGGTAGTTCAAAGCAACAAGACTTTCTCAGTGCCCTCATAAACAAAGGGGGAGCTGACACACTTTTCTCAAACAGGAAGTAACTCAACTCTCCCTCTGTTTATATCGTTTACTTGTCAGCTAACATCTTATTAATCTTATACAGCAAATACTCGTAATGCGACTTCGTTTCCCCGGAACTCTTCGTTACGGCTCCTTTCAACAAATTCTGTATTTTGAACAACATGTCGAAATAGTAATTCACCGGGACATAATCACTGGGCATCACCACTTGTTTCATCGGATAAAATCCGCTTTGCTCTTCCGGATTTATCCCTTTCTCCGGCAGAACAGCAAATTGTTCACGTATCAAATCCAACTGTTTCCGATCAATCACTTCCGAAGAAATTGCCTCCTCATGGCCTGTCGCTACAATCCCTTTTTGCGGTGTAAAGTTACCCGCCGTAGTGGCAATCGTAGAGGATGCAACCACACTACCCAAGAACTCCTTCTGCAATTCCATCTCGTATTTCTCCAACGGACGATTCTTCAACGTTCCATCCCATACGTTTTTATAGATATCATCGACATACTCGGCCAACGAATAATCTCCACCTTTCTCTGCTCCGAGAGCCACGTATTTCAAACGGAAGGTCAAGGTTCCCAAGATAAAACTCCGAATTTGATCTACATTGGAATTTCGAATTCCCAACTCTTTCTCCACAGCCTTGTTATCCAACCAAGCAAGATCTTTCGCCATATCGATCATGCACTTCACGGCAGCCTTCTGTATCGCACCGGGAACAACCACATAACTCGGTTCCTTTTCCGTGGAAAAAGCTTCCATTTGGTAAAAACCACCCAAATTCACAGACACGTCATTAATCCGCTTTTTCAACTGATTGCGTAACATGTTGTACAACTGGCTTCTAAAAGTCAAGTCTTCATCTCCCTCGGCATACCAATCATAGAAATTCCGAACGGCAATCTTTAGATTGTTCACAGCATACTCCAAAGCCTTCAAATGATCATCTCCCAAATCTCCGGCAAAACAACGGGGATCGTAGTAATAATAAGGCATCTTCCCGAAAGTATAGTTCGGATTTGTTCGCCCCTCCCGAATCCAACGATCCAAGGTTGCAAATTCATCTTTCGGTGTAGAGGCCATCGGAATCGGTTCATACAACCACTTGATCACGTAATAATCGTACTCGCCTAATTCCCCACCAGGAACCATTCTCACTCCCTTTTCCACATCCCCCGGCTGAGCGATATAATTACACGGCACGTAATCCATCACAGAAGGACTCAATCCATGCTTCCGCGTGAAGGATGGAGAACGTAACGAATCAACCGGATACACGGCAGATGCACCTACATTGTACACCAAGCCTAAGTTAATACCAGCTTCCCGCATAATCACTGAACGTATCATTTCCCCCATCATTTCCTCGGAGAAATGATTTGTCCGAACACTCGGATCTGCCGCCATAGTGGTCAATATCCGGTTTGCTTTCAAACTAGACATTAACCCGTCATAGACATACAGGGAGGCATTCAATATCTCTCCCGTACGAGGGTCCACGTGCATTGAATTCTGTATATCGAGCCACAACGGGGCATACCTGATCGTAGAATACTTGATATTATTAGCATTAAAATCCGGATCATCTTTCGGGAAATCCATTACCCGGATCACATTTTTAAAACCAATTTTCTTGAAAGCCTCATTCCATGCCTCAATTCCTTCTTTAATGTAAGGTTTCCACGCCTTTGGCATCAACGTGTCCATATAGAACACGATTGGTTTCTTTACCTCAACGGTTTCTCCCCGACGATGAGCCGCTTCATCTACCGGTTCAACACGCCAACGTTTCGTGTAAAACGTGTGGTCCAACCCCTTCCGATCGCTCTCAACCTGTGAAACTTTCATGAAAGAGACGCCCAAGCGGGGATCGGCCAACCGGGGTTGCATCGGTTCTTCCGGCAGTAACATCAACATCTTATTCGTTGTCACGGAAACTTTCGTATCTCCGGGGATCACCTTAAAAGCCCCAAACAGATACTGGTTTTCGATAAATCCCAAATCACATGTCACCACGATATTATTATCGAAAGCGTCAACGTCTTTCAACAATGAACACTCCTTTTTGTATTCATGTGTTCTGGAAATCAGTCCATAGAATGAATTTCCACCGATAGACGCAAATGGTGTTGTGTACGGGGAATACTCCATGAACAATGGGGTCATATCCACCACAACTGCCGTACTATCCGGTGTATAAGCCTTTATTTTGAACGAGCCGTACACACCCCCGGCATTCGACCGTTCGATAGCTTGGTTCCAATTCGTTTCCGAACTATTATTCAAAGGTTTATCTGTCAAGAATATTCGGGCCTGTAATGTCGAATCCAAACGAGTGAAACGAAATGGCAAAGCATATCCAGCGAACTGCCCAACCACACCTTCTCCATTGTCACTGATATCCTCGATAGAAGAGGTCAGCATCATATCTTTACCCAACAATTTTATCGGGAATTCGACCAATACTTTGCCTCCTACCTTATGGATCGTCATCAACCCATGAGCCGTTTTCACCTGCTTACCCTTGAATAATTTCTAGTAAGCCGTCAATGTCTCTTTCTTATCCTTTTCCTTCGCTTGTCCTTGTACCCCCCAACCGAACAGGAAAAAAGAAAGAAAACAGATATATAATATATTTCTCATATTCTTTCGTTTATTAGAAAATCAAACCTATTTCAATGCTTGCTCTATCTTGTACAACAACAACCGATAATGCTGACGAGTATCTTCTGATCCGGTATTTACCTTACTCTTTAACAATGTCTGAATTCGCTTCAACATATCGAAATATACGTGATCCAACGGTTCGATTACCAGATTGGTATTCACGTTCACACCATAACCGAACCACTGTTTTTCAGCCATATTCAATGGTTGTTGCGCCACATCCGTCTCCGGAGCCTCGGCACAAGGTTGCATCGTCTCCGCGTTAGAGAAACCTCCTAACACTTCCTGCGATAGTATTCCATACCGTTCCCGGCTCATCAACTTCACCTGCTCCGGCACCTCGACCATCTTACAATTGTCGGTTAGTGACAACGGTTTCCCGGACATACCCTTTTTCCCCAAGTCCGTAACGAGCAGTATTTGTTTTATCATCTCCATCTGCATCTTTTTATCCTGCGTGGTCAACGTCTTTCCCTGACGAGTAGCAGCAAAAGCGAAATCCTGCAGGTGCATCAAGAATTCTCTCGTGGTATAAGTATCCTTACTATCATCTTTTGCGGCACTCAAAGCCACCAACCAGCGTCGGGCTAATAATGCCCCGAATATGCTTTCTTCCAACTGAGTCGAGATATTACTCATCAAAGGTAATTTCTGTTGCAAATCAGGAGCATTCAGCCATTCCAAGTCTCTTATTTGTCCCAACAAGAAATCGACAGCTCGTTTCTGCTTCTCTTTCGGCACCACCGAATAACTCGGTAATTCATCTCCATCATATCGCTCGTTCAAATATATTCCCCCAATATTGAACATCACGTGATTCACGTAACGCACGTACTGGTAAATAATTTCATTGTACATATTCTGCTGGAATCTGTAATCCGGATCATCCTGTTTCACCCATTCACCCATATTCGCCAACACGTACTTCAAATTCTTCACTCCATAAGTTGCCGATTTTACAGCATCATCTCCCAAATCTTCTTCCACCGAACTAGGGTCTAGTTTTGTCGATAACTGTTGTTTCCCGTAACGATAAATCGGATTTCCCGATCTTTCCGAAATCCAACGACTTAATGTAGGAACTTCATCTTTCGAACTCTTGGCATCCAGCAAAGGAGTATACAGCCATTGAATCGTAAAATAATCATACAAACCCAATCTAGGCGGGGTCAATCTCACACCACGTTCCTTGTCTCCCGGTTGAGCGATATAATTATTCCGGGCATAATCCATAATCGAATACGTTGTTCCGTATTTTTGAGTAAATGAAGGCGAACGTAACGAGTCCGTCGGGATCGACGCGGAACCAGACATATTATGCATCAACGCCAGGCAATGTCCCACCTCATGTGACACCACGTAACGAATACAATCTCCCAACACGTCTTCATCAAAAATCACCTTACGTACATCCGGATCTGCCGGAGAAGTTTGCAAGAATCGCCAATCATGTACCAACTGAATCAAATTGTGATACAAATAGACAGAGGCATTCAGAATCTCCCCGGTTCTCGGGTCTGTCCATGAAGGTCCCATGGCATTCTCCACTTGCGAAGGGGAATAGCGAATACAAGAATACTTTATGTTATCCGGATCAAACTCCGGATCATCCAGCGGAAAGTCTTTTGCCATGATCGCATTCTTAAAACCAATTCTCTCGAACGCATCCTTCCATTCTTCTACACCAGCCCTAATGTACTTTTTCCAACTCTCCGGGAAAGCATTATCCACGTAAAAAACAATCGGTTTCTTCGGTTCTACAAGCTGTCCCATCCGGTAAGCCGTTTCATCCGATGGCTCCAACCGCCAACGTTGAGCGTAATATATATGTTTCAATCCGGAATCGCCATTCCGAAAATCCGACACTCCTTGATAAAATATCCCGATACGAGGATCTGCCATTCGAGGACGCATAGGCTCCTCCGGCAAAAGGATAAAACTACGTGTCATCAAAGAAGTAAACGGAAGTTTATAGATATAATAATACCTTTGATTCCGCAGATTCACCTCGTAACTCAAAGATGACTGTACACTCACGTTATCCTCAAACGCTTTTATCTTACCCAATTGGGAATTATCCTTTTTAAATTCTTTCACAATCCATCTTCCTCCCCAAGTTGCCGGAGCATAAGCAGAGAAAGGAGTTAACTGCTCATCATCCCGTAGGAAGAAATCGGTCATATCGACAACAACCGCCGTGCTATCCGGATTATAAGCCAATATTCCGCTATTGTACATCACGGCAGGCTTCATGCTCTCCCGAATCCGTTGTGTTACGTTTGCCAATTCCGACGTGTAAGCATGACTTACTTGACGTAAACTGAT
Organism: Butyricimonas faecalis; assembly: GCF_003991565.1. NCBI lineage: Bacteria > Pseudomonadati > Bacteroidota > Bacteroidia > Bacteroidales > Odoribacteraceae > Butyricimonas > Butyricimonas faecalis. The sequence goes on from NZ_CP032819.1 coordinate 2,285,831, forward strand.
AACCGTATCTGTCTGGGTAAACTGCACACACAAGGGCTCAGTCGGTTTCTCTCCCACATTTCCAAACAGATTATTGGTCGTTTCAGAAATCGTTGATCCCAATAGCATATCCTTCCCCAACAAATTTCTAGGTATCTCAAAATATACCTTTCCATTCATCTTGTGAATGGTCAGTAATCCTTTTACCGTTTCACAGGCCTTACCTTTGAATAGCTTTTGATAAGGTGTCTCTTTTTTCACCTCTTTCACCTCTTTTTTCTTTTTCCGAGCGAACCCGTCCTGTACTCCACAGGTAAACAGGAACAGCACAACGAAGAAAAAACTCACTGATAATTTTTTCATAATTTTTCCATTTTAATTTACATATAATAGCTATATACCACGTCTGGCATATCCCCAAAAGGGTATCCCAAAAATTCTATTTATTGCTTAAAAATTCCTCCGGTTTCTGGCACCTCCTCATCAATAAAGGAGGTGCCGTGACTTTTCTCAAAGACAACGAGTAGCCTAACTTCCCTCTGTTTATAGAGGGAAACCACCTAAACATTGTCCCAAGTCTAGGAAAATTTTTACTCGTAACGCTTAAATGCCCAGTTAAAAGAACCTCCCCATTTCCATTCTATATCCACAATCCGTCCCAAATCGGAAACATGGAATAATAACCCTTTCTCTCCAGGATTCTCATCTGCCAACACTTCCGTGCTCAACTCATAGATATAGAAATTTCCGTCATCCAGAGCCACACCAATCTCTCCGGCATCAGCATCTTGCAATATCTCCACGACATTTCCATTTGTATAATCCGCAAATAACTTCACGATCTTCGTATTTACATCATAAAAGTACAATTTACTCCCCTCTCCCATGAAAAGATAAGAACTGGGGCGAATCCGGAAATACACCGTATTGTCTGAAATAACATTACTACCGGCAAAAAGTTCCTGCGTACAATTAGAAATCTTGAAACTACTATAATTGAATCCCATATTCTGATAGTAGTAGTTTCCCGTGCTTTCTTCTTTCAGTATAATATTAAGTCCACTACCCTTAGCATAATCGCCCAAGTACATAATCTTATAACCGGTCAAATCAGTCAATTTAACCACGTTTGGATCATCCGGAGCATAAGTAAACTCAACCGGACGACTATCCGAATTGCTATTAAAGCGAGTTGCTCGACCCACCACGCGGTTATTTCCCTCGTCATACATCAACACCACGCCACAATCCCGCGTATCCAGATCAAAGAATTGAGTGATTTGCCCACCATTGGTTGTCCCTGAAAAATAAAGCGGAATATCAATAAAAGCCGCCACGTGCTGTATCTCTGCACCGGGATTTCTTTTCCAGTAAACATCTCCATTCGCACTTAACACGAAATCCTGCCATCCACCATTACGTACCTCCACGGGCTCTAATCCGGCAGGATAAGTACTTCCAGGAAATTCTTCATGAAGTGCCAATACTTTGGCAAAATCCATTCCGCTCAAATAATAAGCACCTCCGGTACGTTGCACAACCATGACTTCATCCACCTCGCCTCCTGTTATCATGTTTTCCAATTTCAACGGCCCCGTTCCTAACGGACTATCGGGATACAACGTCGCATATACATCCGGGTAAGCCACCCACTCGTAATGTATCTTTTTATCTTCATCCTTCCAGCTATCCCGCCGAACATAACTCAAGCTTGTCCGATTGTCCTTTTCCGACAGAATAAGCCATCCGACCTTATATGGAGATTTCACCTCTATTGACGTGTGACTATCGTGAAACACGAGTCCGGTTTGCCGGTCTGTCATATAGAAATTCACGTCAAATTGCCCACAACTCGTCGGGATATACTCAAAATTCCGATCTGTCGAAACAACATTTCCCAATCCCATCTCCCAACGATAATCATAAGCTAACGTGTCGCGATCGGGATACTTCCACGTCATTTTCGGTACAATGCGTACCGTATCCCCCAAAACAATTGATTTCTTCGTTAAAGAAGTTACAACATTCAGCGTAACATCATTATAATCAACAAGGTCGTATTTACCTTTATCCTCGTAACATGCGCTAAAGCAAAAGTTCACGAACAAAAAGAATAATATAAATCTTTTCATAAACATTCTATTTTAATTATCCGACTACCAATGCCACAGTCATTTCTGTTCCGTCATCTTCACGCACCATCTCGTTCGCATCTTTCTTCTTTTGCAGGTAATGTTTGAATATAATCGAGTAATAACGAAGTTCTTCTACGTTATCGCTATCTATATCCGCTTTACCCGTCTCTTGAATAAACAAGCGGTACTTCTTATCCGAATATTTTCCCAGATAATCCCGAGTCACCTTATCGGTCCACCAATTCGGCTTAGCCACCACATTGGAAACGTAGATAATTGCCGAACGGCATTCAGTTTGCCCCAACATGAAATCAGCAGTCGGCTCCAGTTTTAAGTACAATCGTAATGCTACATTCGATATTTCCTCCGTTTTAATAAAGGCGATCCGACAAGTATCACGAACTTTACCGGGCTTCATCGTGAATTTCTCCGGCAACCTGTAATTCGCTGTCGTGGCAGTTGACTTTTCTTGATCCACGCTGATCTTATACTCTTGTTCCCTCTCAGAAGGCAATCCGATCACCTCCACTTCCACGGGAAATTCCAATTCATTATCATTCGGGTAAGCCAAGAACGAACAAACCGATGAATCCGTTACCACCTTCACGAACTGAAGATAATTATCACCATCGTATGTTTTCATTGCATCCTTCGAACAGGCTCCCAACACAAGCATAATTCCTAAAAACAAATATATCTTTCTCATAATCACTCGATTTTATATTATTGATATGCCGATTCACTATAAGGAATAGGAACCACCCACTTTTCCGGTGTCATCTTAATATCACTACTACCGTTAAAAATATCCCGGTTCAGACGCTTGAACATAAAGAATGTCTGCCCTTCGGTCAAAGTTTCCCGGATAATATCATATACCAACTTCTGCTGCAAATCGTCAATTGTCATGTCTGTTGTCAATTTTGCCTTCGCCCCGCGGCTTAGTCTCAAAGAGTTAAACAACTCAACGGCCTCCTCTTTGCGCCCTTTATTCAGTAAATATTCTATCTGTATATGATACATCTCCGAAGCCCGAATCACGGGTAACAAAGACAATTGGTCCAACACGACCTTAAATGTCTCCCCGGAAAATCTCAACCACGTGGCATAACGTTTTGCCCCATACGCGAGAGTCGTCTTATTGTAGAAACCCGTATAACGATAGTCATCCATATCTCCGGCAAAAAGGACGTCCATGTTTTTCATCTGTAGAGCATATCTATAATTTTCAAATATTTTCTCCACGTTATCGACAACATCATTATTCGAGAAACACAGGAAAAGTTCATTATACCGTTTAGGATACAGGAAGTTTATATTGGAAACACTTCCTTGATTAGAATTTGCTGTCCATTTAAACCACCGTTTATGAAAGCCATAGGCAATACAAGCATTTTTATAGGCATTCTCCTCATCTCCATTATACATATACATCCGGGCGAGCAAAGCATTTGCTGCAAAATAATTCATCCGGGTTGCCCGATAAAGGAAAAAGTCATCTGGAGAATCAACCAATCCTTTCCCCTCACTCCGTACTCGGTGCTCTACACTCGTATTCTGTCTCCGATTAAATACGGTATCCACAACCGCCAGCAAACTCTGGGCCCGTGTCATATCCATAATAACCGAATCCATAAAAGCCGGAGCATCCTGATAACTCGGTTGCAGATCGGGATACTTCGTCACGTAAGGAATTGCACGTCCCGTATTTTGGGTTATCGGAGCAGGGCAGAACAAGCGGAACAAATCAAAATGCACCAACGCGCGTACACCGTACATCTCTCCCAGAATCATATCTTTCTCCATCTTTCCTTCACCAAAAAAGCTCGTGTCTTTCGAGATCACCTGCTGGATAATATCATTACAATTGGCAATTACGTTGTATCCTGTCGCCCAAATACTTCCTGTCAAACTTTGAGCAGAAGCATTTTCCCAATCGAAAGATGCCACTTCATACAAACCATAAGGCAGGTATATCCGACTGGTGGATTGATAATTATGCCCGATGGCACTGGCAAATCCCCACGTCAGATTTTGTCCATACAAACTCGTTGACGAGAGATTGCGATACACCCCGTTTACCGCCATTCTCACTCCTTTATAGTCAGCAAAAATCTCTTTTTGCAATAACTCATTATCTGCCGAAACATCCAGAAAATCATTACACGATGTTAGCCAAAAGATCGGCAACAATAATATTAAATATAACTTTCTCATAATCTTTCAGTATTAGAAACTAGCATTTAAAGTAAACGTAAATGTCCTGGCGAACGGATAATTTAACCCCATCTCCCGTTTAATCGTTGACATTGTCGCAATATCTTTCATATTAAACTGTAACTTCAACGAACTCAAGTGTATTTTCCGCAACCATACAGGATTAACGTCATAGCCGACAGAAAGAGAATTAAAGACCACGTTATTATTCTTCTGCACAAAACGAGAAGTTGAACGAGTCACGTACAAACGATCTTTTATATCCTTTAAAGGAGTAACATCCCCGACCTTCTGCCAACGATCTGAACTCACCCTTTTATCCGCGTTATATTTAATTAAGTTCGCGTTCTCCACGTTATTCACCAAAGTCGAGTTGTACTCGTCACCACCATATTCATAAAGGAACGTCGTGTAAAGTGTAAAATTCCGATAACGCACATTCAGCCCGAAAGCCCCTTGTATCTTCGGCTCGGTATCCCCGATTTTCTGTTGTTCATTCGACTCCCACGTGTATGTCAATGTACCATCCCGTTTCACGTAAACCTCCTGGCCATTAGCCGGATTAATACCCATGGACTTCATCCCGTAAATCGCCGTCAAGGAACTTCCCTCCTCGTACTTCATAAACGGTTTGGCATACTTCGAATCCTCGGAAGGCGTTCCGGATGATGAATAATAATCCTGGAAATACTCATCAATCCGTTCGTTGTACTGTTTCAAAGACTCTGAAATCTTCAGTATCTTATTCTTATTATGAGCCAAATTTCCGAACACGATAACATCCCAATCTTTATCACTATAAGCCCGCACGTTCAAATCAAGCTCAACTCCTTCATTCAAGATCTCACCCATATTATCCGTATACTTCGTGAAACCGGAAGACGTTGGAAGAGAAACTTCTGTCACCAAATCAATTGTTTTCTTGTAGTAGTAATCAAACCCTAAAGTCACCCGGTTATTCCACGTGACGATATCCGTACCGATATTCCAAGACAATTGCTTCTCCCAAGTCAAGTCCTCATTTCCCATATAAACCAAGCTGGCCCCGATACCCGTCTGGTACCAATCGTCCAATAATACTTCGTAAGTATTCCGGGCCATGTAAGGTTGGAAATTCGATTTACCGGTCTGGCCCACATTCCCCTTTATCCGGAACTGGTTTATCCACTTACTTCCTTTTAAGAAAGCATAATTATGTACATTTATTCCCGTCCCGACAGACCAGAAAGGAGCCCATTTATTATCCGTTCCGAATTCGGACGACCCATCATAACGGAATGAAAAATCAGCCAGATAAATATCATTATAACTATAATTCATCATTAGGAACACTCCGAACAAACGGGTCTTGTTGTCAGTAAACGTCGGTTTCTTCACGACCTCATAAGCATACGCCGGAGAGTGCCTGTAAGCATCCGGGAATCCCCGATAATGTGTGTAGGAGTAAGAAATATTGGAATATGTCGCGTTGAATCCTAAAGAGAAATTCAAATTATGTAACCCGAACAAACGATTATAAGCAGTAAACACATTCGTATTCCACCGGGTTGTTGTCGTCTCGGCTTCTGTCAACTCACCCCGTAGAAATGCCGTTGCACTATCCTTGTACTTGGCTGATTCCGGATCGGTAAACACCTCGCTCTTATCCAACTTATAGCTGATCGCGAACTGTCCTTTCACTAACCAATAATCATTCACGTACCAATTTAAAGCCAAATTATCCGTCCACTCCTTGTAATTACTCTTGTTAAAATTACCCAATGTTGCCTCATACAAAGGATTGATAAAAGTTTCGCCATAATTACGCAGTGGTAATTTCTTGAGCAACTTTCCATCTTTATCTTCCCAAGATTCATAAGGATGTTTGTTCGTGTAATCTCCAAAAGAGCCATAAGGCGATGCTTTCGAAGTCATGATATCATAAGAAATCTTGTTCTGCATCTGGAAACCTTTGTAACGATATTCAAGTGTCAAGCCCGTACCAATTCGGTCACGCAAAGATTTCTTCATCACACCGTTCTGATTATCATAGCGCAATTCTATGCCAAACCGGATGACATCTGACCCACCCTCAACATAAACACTATGCTTATGGTTAAACATCGTCGTCAACGGCTGTGACATCCAGTAATAATCTCCTCCTGCCAAAATCACATCCTTTTTGTCCAAATAGATCCCGTACTTGTAGGCCTCATCTCGTTCATAATTTGCACTATTAGGGTTCCCCTCATAAACCCCGGCAGCCCATTCGGTTTCCAAATTCTGTTGGGCATTCATCATATTATAACTACTTAAATCAGGAGCCGTGATCTCGTAATTACCGCTATAACTCACCACGAAACGTCCGGGACGGGGAGCTATTGTTTCAATCACGACAACACCGTTAGAAGCCCTTGAACCATACATGGCCGTGGCCGCCGCATCCTTCAATATCGTGATATCCTTGATTCTGTTCACGTCAAAATCATATACTTTCTCCACAGACACCTCAAACCCATCCAAAATGAATATAGGAGTATTCGGGTTATTGGTTATCGCGAACTGTGACACGTCAGTAGCCTCCAAAGCATCCAGTTCTTTCACACCCGTAATTCCCGACCGTCCTCTCACGTAGAACTCCGGTAAAGTATTCGGGTCCGATCCCATCAGATTATTCTTCATGATTCGCAGTGATGGATCAAACACCTGCAGGGCATCGATCACGTTCCGCCCCGCCACTTTCAACACATCCTCCCGACTCACTTGCGTGGCCGTTCCCGTGAAACTAGACTTCTTGATATTCGCGTATCCGGTCACCACCACATCCTCCAAAGCGATCTTATCCTCCTTCATCACGACACGCAAATCTTTACGCACCTCGCCCGGTTTCAACGGTGATATTTTAACCACCTGAGTCTCCATCCCCACGAAGGTAAACACCAATGTAACGGTATCCGCGGGTAAAGCGACACTAAAAAGACCATCCGCACTCGTTACTACCCCCGTGTTCGTTCCCCTCACCACGACCGTCACACCCGGTAACGGTTTCTCCATCTCGTCCACAACCTTTCCTTTAATCAACCGGACCTTGTTTTTCGCCGTGGTATCTCGTACTGCCACGACTTGATTCTTTTTAATGATAATCAACCGATCCTCGACAGAATAGGTTAAATCGGTACCTTTCAGACACTCTTCAAGCACCTCGTCGATACTCACAGATTTGAACCGCTTGTTTAGTTTCGTCACCTGAGCCACTTCGCTATCCTTGTAGATAAAATAATAGTCGCTGTGTTGACGAATCTCCTTCATGAGATCCTCAAATGTGGCATTTTTCAAGTTAAAACTAAAAACGACATTTTGCGAATGTACTGATGCAGATAAATGCATGGCTGTACAAAAAAGAAAAAGAGCTAGAAAACGCATAGTCCATAAAATTTTTCGCATCCCCGACGAGCGGGAATAGCATTCTCGATTTTTTTTCATACATTTGTACTATTATATGATTAAACAATGCTCGCCCGGTTGCACCCGGTCGAGGTCGTACATGAATGGAAAGTAGTTGCACCTCCTTTCCATTTATTTTTTTACTCGTCTTCGACAACAACAGTCTTGCCTTGAACGGAGAATTTCACTCCTCCCAAGCGTTCGAGCACTTTTAACAAAGCTTCCGCGTTCTCGTAACGTTTCAAGCGCCCTGAAAACATCATATCTTTTACAGCAGAATTCTGGTAAAACACGTCAACATCGTACCATTTCGATATCAACGACATGATATCTTCCAACCGTTGAGAAACAAACACGTACACCCCGTCTTTCCAAGAGACATACAATTCGGTATCCACCTCGCGAACTTCATGATTTCCATCCCGAACATCATACACCAGTTGTTCAGAAGGATGCAACACCGCCACTTCCCCCCGCGAGTTATCCACCTGCACACATCCCTCCACAAGCGTTGTCTGAACACATTTCTCGTCCGGATAAGCCCTGACATTAAACCGTGTCCCCAAAACCTTAACATCCAACTTCTCCGTGTTAACAATAAAAGGACGTTCAGCATCTTTCGCGACCTCTAGGAAAACCTCACCGGCAACCCAAATCCGACGTTCATCACCTTGGAATACAACCGGGAAACGAATGTAACTTTCCGAGTTTACCCAAATCCGCGTTCCGTCACTCAGCGTCACCTTGTATTCTCCGCCACGGGGAACCGTTATCTCGTTATAGGTCGTCTCGGCACATGTACTCGTGTCTTCAACTTGATAGTTCAACCCGCCCGGATCATTTACAATTCGTTTCGAACCATCCATCAAATCAAAATTCTCAGGACTCAACACTTTGGAACTCCCATCCGATAAAGTTAATGTTGCCAATGATTTACCCGGTTGCAAAGCAATCTTCCCCGAAGAAATCCCCTCTTGTTTCATTTGTAATAAAAACGTGACCAGCAAAGGCAGCACAATAACGGCAGCTGCAGCAACATATTTCCACATACTTCGCTTCCTCGTCCGAATCGTACCCCACAAACGGTCAAAATCATAATAGGAATCAAAACGCCGATACACGGCATCCTTATCCCGATAGGATTCCGAAGTTATTATTTGTTGAAACAATTTCCGATGATCCTCCGCGGCATTCATCCACTCCGTTAGTTCCTCCAGCTCGCTCTCGGTAATCGTTCCCTTGATGTAGGCAAAAATAATATCCGCTATCTTGAAATTCTCTTCTGACATAATCTACTTCTTTTTGTCACTATAACACGAAAACCATCAAAGCATACTAGTCATGATGCATTTTTTTTTGAAAAAAATGCATTTTATTATTTCCATAGCGATCACAAAGCCTTATGACAGTTCAAGGGAACAATTAATTGACCTGCCTTCAAATGTCGTTACAAGTATCGCGACTAACAAATATCAGATAATAATAACAAAAAGAATATTTTGTCTTGCAGCCTAGCCCGTAGAATTTCCCTGGCCCGCGCCCGTTGATTACGCACCGTATTTTCCGAAATATCCAAGGTCTTTGCAATCTCAGGTATGGACATATCCAATAACGTCAAATTAAAAACTTTCCGCATCGCCTCCGGCAAACGCTCCACCTCATTACGAATCTGACGATGCACATCCTCCTCTATCATAAAATCATTCTCCCGCACTTCCGCAAATGTCTCCAACTCCGAGTCATTAAAAGAAATTTTTCTCACCCTTGCATAATCACGGTTATAATTCAAACAAGCATTACGAACTGAAAGATACATGAATGAACGTAATGAATAAATAGATTGGAAATCGGTTCTTCGAGCCCATACTTTTATAAATACCTCCTGCACTATATCCACCACCGCTGCATCATTCTTCACGAAACGGGTTCCAAATGCACATAGTGCATGAAAGAACAGACGGTAAATCTCCTTTAGCGCACACTCTTTACCTTTGTTCAAATTTTGAAGTATATCTAATTCTATATCTTCCATCACTTCCGTTTCTATGTCTTACAAATGTATAAAAAACTCAACATTTTTTATATCTCTCAAAAACAAAAAAACAACACACACAATCTCTTTTTTACATCACGAAACACAATTCCTTGATTCTCAAAATACCAGCCTATCGTTTCATTTTTTTAGCTCATCAACCCATTTTTTTCTTCCATTTTATTTTGCGGAATTCAACAAAACCCCTATATTTGCATCGCTTTTGAGAAAATTCCTTAGTAGCTCAGTTGGTTAGAGCGGCGGACTGTTAATCCGTAGGTCGTAGGTTCAAGTCCTACCTGAGGAGCCAAGAAGTTGAAAGTCAGTAGAAATACTGACTTTTTTTAATGTCCAAATATTTGCCAAGCATGGGACTGTCTAACAAGTCTTATTCCTATCAATAAGCTACCCCCTCCAACTCCCCCTTACACAGGGGGAGGGTTGATTACCAAGCAGTTTTTCCTCCTATGTAGGAGGGATTCTGGGAGATAGTCATTAAATGGGCTCACGTGAATAGGTGAATATCTTGTTCTTCGCGGTGTCGATACCATTCTTTTCAAGCAAAGAGTTGGTTTAGATGAAAAAAGCAAATAGACCCTTTGATATAGTATTCAAACAAGTAGTTTTTTCCAATATATTTGGGGAACACCGACGCTTCACTTCCGCTCACGAGCGGAAGCGCACCGAAGTTGTACCGAAAGAATACCGAAATTATCACCTGTTTGCACCGGGACCACAACGGTTAATCACCGAATCATATCCCCTCCTCCTTTGGCTTCTGATAAGGAATTCTAAAATAAAACGTAGTTCCTTCGCCTAAAACTGACTCCACCCAAATCTGACCTTCTAGGAGTTCAATAATAGCCCCACAAATGGAAAGTCCCAACCCGGTTCCCTGCTTAAACTCATTCACTTTATAAAAACGATCAAAAATATGCTCCAGATTTTCCGGAGAAATACCTATTCCCGTATCTTTAACCCAACACTCAACCCATACATCATCCGAAGTAATCTTGGCACCAACGACAATATGCCCTTGCGTGGTAAATTTCTTGGCATTCCCTATTAAATTCATAAATACTTTTGTCAATTTCACCTCATCCGTCATAACCCATAATCCCTCTTGAGGCCCTTCATTTATCAACTTAACATCTTGCTCCATATTTAAGTGGCCGATATCCAACATGGAATGAACCAAGAAATGCAAATCACACTCACTAAAAAATACCTTGTCCATTCCGGCTTCCAAACGGGATAAATCAAGTACATCATCCAGCAACCCCAACAATGTCAAGCTATTATTCGTGATCATATCACTACTCAACTTTCTCTCCTCAGAGGAGATGCCTTCTTCCACCATCAAATTGGCAAAACCGACGATGCTGTTCAAAGGTGTCCGAATTTCGTGCGAAATATTCGCCACGAAAGCAGATTTCAACCGATCGGATTCCTCTGCCTTACCCATGGCTATTGCCATCTCTTCCTCTGCCACCTTGTAACGGTTGATATCTATTCCCATCCCGTACACGTATTTCGCTTTCCGTCCATCACTCATCTCCACGGACTCAACCACTCCCCGGTTCTCCAACCAGCGATACTCCCCGGGATATAAATAATCCACCCGGAAAACAACAACAAACTCTTTCAATTCCCCTTTGGCTATCCCTTTCAGACAAGTCAACAATTCTCCCCGGTCATCCGGATGGATATGAGCCATGTATTTTTCAATTGTACTTAAATCCCGATTCAATGCCTCATCCTTCGAGAAACTCTCTCCTATCGTCATGATATTATTATCCATATCATAACACCAAGAGTAAGCCTGCAAAGCATTTATCGAGATACGCAAAAAAGTTTGTTGCTGCCACTCCCGAGTAACATCGCGCAACATGATCACGGCCCCGTTCACGTCTCCATTTTCATTCAATAAAGGAGAAACGCTTCCTGTCACTTGTTGCACGGGAACCCCACACGAAATTAACACCGTATTCAATGCCAACTCCCGACGCTTGTTCTCTCTCATCACCTTCCGTACAAAATCTTCAATTCCATCCCCGACTTGATCGCGGTTGATCTCGCAAATCTCCTTCAAGGATTTACCAATCACGTTCCCTTCACATCCCAAACCGACCACCGAAGCATGGTTTAACTCGATCACTCGCAACGTCTTATCTACCACCAAAATGCCTTCACTCATAGAAGACAAGGTATTAGACAATATTTCGGTCTTTTTTTTCAACATTTCAGCCATCCGAAGGGCTGATTGTTCTAAAAAAACACTTCGATGCAACATTTCCCGATATCTCAAATGAGATAACACCAAGACCAAGACAAGCAGTAATAACAATACAAAGACAACTCCCGCAATCCAAATGTAATTCCCATACGTCCGCCAAAAGACATCCCGTTCATTAATAATCAAACTTTTACCCGGGAGATCCTTCCGTTCCACCTGCCAACGTTTCAATTGATTTTCATCAAAAACCGGAACAGGACGAACCGTATCTATCGGAATCGCTTTCGCCTGCTCTCCATTCAAAATTCGTTTCCCGATTTTTCCGGCCATGACTCCCATCTGATCGGCAAATGTCACCATTCCCCCAAAAATTCCCTTTCCCAAACCGTTATCCATCACCGTAAAAATCGGGACCGGACATTCATGAGCATACATGGAATAATAAATATCCGGATCGAGATACACGCCCCGTTTACCGTGTTGCCACGTGGTCAGGATAACAAAAGAAAGGGGATAAACCTCTTGCAACTCCTTTATAAAACTATTCACGTTCGAAATGGTGTCTCCCGCAAAGATTATCGGAAAACGCTCGCAATATTTGGACAATTGTTGTCGAGCCAAAGCCTCATGCACCCGCCCCGCTCCCGACAGATCCGAAAACACGTAAACTTTTTGCGCCTCCGGGAATAATTTCCGTCCTAACAAAAATAATTGCTCATAATCAATAGCGCAAATAACTCCCGTCACTTGATCAAAACCCGACTTTTTCGAATACTGCATAACACCACAAAACACGATAGGCGTTTCCTTTACCAGAGGAATATCCAATGAAAAAAGGGCTTTATTGGCCTCTTCGTCCAAAACAATTATCAAATCCAACTTTCCCTTAATCTCCCGTAATTGTGCCTCTAATAAAGAATTTCTCACCTCTGTACTTGTCAGCCGTTTAGAATCCAAATAAACTACCCTCAAATCTATATTGTATCCCGTCCGTTCAAGCTGTTTTCTCACCCCATTCAACACCTTACGTTCCCACACTTGTTCCGGATGATACGAGCTAACAAACAAAACCCGTCTGATTTCTAAAGGAGTATCAACACTCCCTTCAACACGCTGGGCATATCCCAACTCCCCACACCCAAAGAACAGTACAAACAATAGAAAGACTTTCATAGGCCAATATTTTTTCGTAATCCAACACATACTTTCATATGTAAAGGTAATCTTTTTATCCAGAATCAGACACAAATGCGACTATTTTGCAAAAGTTGCACATGAAAATATATCTGAATTTCAATTTCAAATTCTTTAACGCCCTACTCCCACGCGGGAAAGCACATAATCACACATATTTCTTTAATACACAACCAAAATCATTGTTGTTGTTTCAAATATTTATTATATTGCAAATCAATCTAAAACCAATAAACATTATGGCAACACTAGAAATTCATGGAAAGACGTTCGAAGTTGATGGCGACGGTTTCCTCACCGATCCCTCCATCTGGAATGAAGACGTGGCAAAACTCTTTGCAGAGGCAGATGGAATCACGGAATTAAACGACAAACATTGGGCAATTATCAAAATTATTCGTGATAATTTTGAAGAAAAGGGGAATGCCCCGATGGTACGTACCATCTGCAAAGAAACAGGACTAAAATTGAAAGACATTTATGAATTGTTCCCATTAGGACCAGCCCGAGGAGCGTGTCGGGTGGCCGGGTTACCGAAACCCGACGGGTGCGTCTAATATCCACGACCATGTCTTGGTATATTTGGACTTCGTTAGCTGCACTTCTTTTTTGCGTAGTGCTACTGGGGGATATTTCGTACGACTTTTAAAACATGGTCCTCCCAAGGACCTTTCGCAAAAGTCGGGAAATATTGCCCAGGCAGTCTGTTACTCTTGTATCGGAGCCATGTCACCTATGCAAAAAGAATCAGCCTATTTACACCTGCCCACTTACACGGCAGGTATATTTTTTCATATAGGCAACTTTTTGGCAATAGCCGTGTATCTTCTATTCACGCTTGCGGTTATTTTCAAATTCCAAATTCCTATTGAAAGCGCAACGAACCTCATCGTCATGATCTTGGCAGCGATCATCTTTATTGCTGCCATTTGCGGGCTGGCTCTATTTATCAAACGACTGGCCAAACAAGAACTCAGGGAGTTATCCTGCGCGGATGATTATATTTCTAATCTTCTCTGCACCATCATGCTCTTTCTGACGACCTACTGCCTACTCACCTTACAGTTCGGGGCGGCATATTATATCATCATGGCTCTTCTCTTCGTGTGGATGCCCCTGGGCAAAATCAAACACGTGCTTTACTTTTTCTTTGCCAGGTATCATTTGGGCTTTTTCTACGGTTGGCGTGGAACATGGCCTCCTAAAAAAGCGATTCAATATGACAAATAATATCACAAACGAACAAAAAGCCAAAGCCCTCGCCATTATCTCGAACACGAATGACAGCAAATTGGAAACTCACTTGAATGCCTGTGTTCGTTGCGGTTTGTGTGCATCCAGTTGCATGTACTACCTCACGATGAAAGAAGGCAAATACATCCCGGCACGAAAAGTAGACCTCGTCAGTTCCATTTACCGACGTTACAAAACATGGCAGGGAGCCATGTTCCCGTCACTATTTCATGCCCGGGAACTGAATCAAGAAACATGCGACGAAATGGTTGACTCCCTGTTCGGGGCTTGCACCATGTGCGGGCGCTGCGTAAAACACTGTTCGATCGGGGTGGACATTCCCTTCCTGGTAAAAAAAGGGCGCGAAATGCTTGCTGTCATGGGACTCGTTCCAAAAACACTCCAAGCAACCGTCGATGCGGCAGTCAACACCGGGAACAACATGGGTATTCCCACCGAAGAATTTGTTGACACGATACAATGGATGGAAGAGGAACTGCAAGACGAACTGGAAGACGAGAAAGCCGGCATCTTTCTTGATCTGCCCGACAAAAACGTCTTTTATACCTTGAACCCGCGGGAACCCAAATTCTTCCCTCTATCAATCTCTGCCATGGCAAAGGTGTTCTACGCCGCAGGAGAAGAGTGGACCCTCTCGTCCAAATACTACGACGTAACAAACTACGGGTATTTCAACGGCAACAATGAAGAGGCCACTCAAATCGCCCGCAATCTTTACGATGAAATTCACCGCCTACACGGCAAACGTCTTGTCCTCGGGGAATGCGGTCACGGCTCAAGAGCCATGCGCTGGGAAGGTCCCAATTACCTCAAGACTCCGTATGATTTTGACACGCTTACCGTGGTTGAACTCATCGGGGAATACATCCGAAGCGGCAGGATCAAGCTCGACAAAACACGGAACAACAAAGTCGTCACTATCCACGACCCGTGTAATTTGGTTCGTAACGGGGGACTTCTCGATGAAATCCGTTTCGTGGTCAACGCGGCTGCCGCAAACGTGGTGGAAATGACACCCTACGGCACGGACAACTTCTGCTGTGGCGGTGGTGGCGGGGCTCTCGCGATGAGCGAGTACAACGAACGTCGTCTGAACATCGGCAAAATCAAAGCCGATCAAATCACCGCGACAAAAGCCGAGATTGTCGTGACCCCATGCCACAATTGTGTAGACCAGCTATCTCAAATTAATCATACATACAAACTGGGTATCACCATAAAGACGGTGGCGGAATTGGTTGCAGATGCCCTGGTCATTGAAAGTTGAAAAACCTAAAATTTATAATCTTATGAGCAAATTAATCTACCTAGACAATTCAGCAACCAGCTTCCCGAAGCCGGATGTAGTTTATGATTTCATGAACGACTTTTATCGTAAACATGGTGTAAACCCGGGACGTTCCGGATTTGATGCTGCCGTTGAAACGGAAGAGGTTGTAAATTCCACCCGTAAAATGTTGACCAAACTATTCAACGGCGGGAATGACCACAACAGACTAACGTTCAGCTATAACGCCACGGACTCCTTGAACTTGATCATTAACGGCCTAGTAGAAAAAGGCATTCACGTGGTGTCAACCATGCTGGAACACAACTCCGTGTTGCGCCCGTTGAATATGCATCATCAAAACGGGACCATTGACTTGACTTACGTGCCTTTCGACGAGCACGGCTATGTACATCCCGATGATATAAAGAACGCCATTCGCCCGAACACGAAATTTGTTGTCGTGACCCATTGCTCCAACGTGCTGGGAACGATCCAACCATTGACTGAGATCGGCAAAATCTGTAAAGAGAAAGGGGTTATCTTCGTGGTTGACGGTAGTCAAGGAGCCGGAGCTGTTGACTTAGACATGCAGGAATCCGGCATTGACGTGTATTGCTTCACGGGCCACAAATGCCTCATGGGCCCGACAGGTATAGGCGGTTCATACGTGCGTGAAGGTATCGAAATCAAACATACCCGAGCCGGAGGTACCGGAGTCCGCTCCGCTTATCCCGTACATCTGGACGAATATCCTTACCGCTTGGAATACGGGACCCTTAACTTGTTAGGGGTTGCCGGATTGAACGCCGGGGTAAAATGGATTCAAGAACAAGGAATCATGAACATCCATCACCGGGAAATCCTACTTTGGGATAAACTCCGCAAAGCTTTACAGGACATCGAAGGAGTAACCACTTATTGCGCCAGCAGCATAGAAAACCAGAACCCGGTATTAAGCTTCAACATCAACGGCTTCGACTCGGGAGACGTGGGAACCATGCTTGACGTGGATTATAATATTGCCGTACGTACCGGATTACAATGTGCCCCGAAAGTACACGAAGTCATCGGCACATTCGATCTTCACGGAACTGTCCGCATGAGTATCGGCGCTTTCACCACGGAAGAGGACGTGAACACAGCTATTGAGGCTGTGAAAGAAATTGCTGCAATCAGGAATTAATCACCGAGGCTGAACAGGTCTTATCCAACATCAATCGAGTAGGAGGAAAACGAAGCAGTTTTCTTCCTACTTTCGTTTTCCGACCTCTCACACCACCGTACGTGCGGTTCCGCATACGGCGGTTCCTATTTTGGATACCAATCGAGATACGACCCTATTAAAGTAGCATACCCTGCGGAGCGTAGTTTATTGTTATCTATCGCCCTTTTTAGAATAGGGCTATCAGCTATTCGCCAATAGCCCTTGCGAGTATTTCCCCATTCGTATGCTTGATATTTATTGATACCACATATGATGAGGTTTGCCACTTTTGTCTTGGCTTTCTTCCAAGCTTTCCATATACACATGCGGATTCTACGCCTTAGCCATTCGTCTGTTACAAGCAAGAGACGCTTCATATTGGCAAGGTGATAATAGCCAACCCAACCTCTTATGTATTCTTTCAGCTTTTGCTTTCTCTTGGCATATCCCCATCCGTTGCTGCGACTTGTCAGTTCTTTCAATTTTGACTTCATCTTGTCCTTGGACTTGGGATGCACCGTGAGTTGGCATTTGCCTTTCATCACATAGAAGGAGTAGCCGAGGTATTTCGCTCCGCGCACATACGACACTACGGTCTTTTCCTTGTTGACTTTGAGATATAGAACATTTTCTATAAATCGGGTTATAGACTCCTTCACTCGCATTGCAGCCCTTTTTGACTTGCAGAATATCATCGAGTCGTCAGCATAACGCACAAAGGGGAGTCCTCTGCGTTCGAGTTCTTTATCCAATTCGTTGAGCATGATGTTACTCAACAACGGACTTAGCGGTCCTCCTTGGGGAGTTCCTTCCTCGCTCGCTTCAAACAATCCTTTGTTCATTACACCACTTCGGAGATATTTGTGTATAAGGCTGACTACTCTGCCGTCTTTTATCGTACGGCTGAGGATTTCTATGAGCTTGCTATGGCTCACGGTGTCGAAGAAGCGTTCAAGGTCGAGGTCTACTACATAGGTGTAGCCCTCGTTGATTATCCTTTGCGCTCCACGCAGTGCATCATGGCATCCTCTTCCCGGACGGAAGCCGTAGCTTGTCTTGGAGAATTGGTTCTCATAGATGGGAGTCAGTACTTGGTTGATGGCTTGTTGCACCACACGGTCTACAACCGTAGGTATTCCCAACAGGCGCATCTTGCCGTTGTCTTTGGGTATTTCTACCCTTTTCACTGGGTTCGGACGGTAAGAGCCGTCCATCAAGGAACGGATGAGCACATCCTTGTTGGTCATGAGCCATGGGAGCAACTGCTCACATGACATCTTGTCGATACCACCACAGCCTTTGTTTCTCATAACAGCCTTGTAAGCTCGGTTGAGATTCGTAGGACTGAGGATTTGCTCGAAAAGGTGTTCCTTGTAGAATGGTACTTCCACGATGTTGTCTTCACACATCCACATGAAGGTCTGCACTCCCCCATACCATTCGGTTTCCGACCTATCTCTTTGGGGGCAGCCATTAACTTGGGATAATGTTTTCTGCATTCTTTCCTTCATAAGGTATGTTTCAATTACTATCGTTTAATTGTTAGGTTCAGCCCTTCATGCAATGTTATCGATTATTGCAATACTATGGCATCTGCTGACTTCTCACGGCAAGCTTTACTCCGCTTCTTTCGTAAAAAAAAAAACTATTTGAAGCGTCCGTGAGACCTCCTCGGATAAGAGCATTGTCTTTCCATCTTATACCCACTTCATTTACACCGACCGTTCCGAATAGCTATAGGGCTTTGGCTTGTCGTGCAGCCTTACCCACGGTCATATGCCTTATATGAAGTTTCTGTCCGTTAGGTCAGATGTTTGCCGCCGGCTTCTTTCAGATTTCACCTCACGATGAACACCCTTGCCTTGGGCTATGTAATTCCCGCTATTAGGGCTTACTCGGGACTTGCACCCGTTAGACAATGCTCATGCCGAGCATACACGAACTACCCCCTCCCCTTGCACCGGGGAGGGGTGATTGCCAAGAGGTTTCCCCCTCCTTATACAAGAGGGGGTAGGGGAGGTTGTCGTTAAAAACAGACTTGCTAGACAGTCTCAAGTTTTTATCCCCGAATCATAACATTTCACAACTTATTTACCAAATAAAATACGATATCTTCATTTTCGAATACGTCGTAAATAAAAATTCATTACTTTTGAGGCCATTAAAACAAACATAAAAATTAGTTATATGTACGGAAAATTTCAAGACTTTTTAAAGACTGAATTGCAGTCCATAAAAGACGCCGGCTTATACAAGAGCGAAAGAATTATCGTTACCCCGCAAGATGCAGAAATCAAGCTTGCCACGGGAGAAACTGTATTAAACTTTTGTGCAAACAACTATTTAGGACTTTCTTCTAACCCGACGGTTATCGAAGGAGCCAAGAAAGCATTGGACAGCCGTGGTTACGGAATGTCTTCAGTGCGTTTCATCTGCGGAACCCAAGATATTCACAAAGAATTGGAAGCTAAAATCTCTCAATTCTTCGGAACGGAAGATTCCATTCTTTACGCTGCTTGCTTCGATGCCAACGGTGGTGTGTTCGAACCGTTATTCGGTCAGGAAGATGCCATCATCTCTGATGAATTGAACCACGCTTCTATCATTGACGGTGTTCGTCTTTGTAAAGCCGTACGCTACAGATACAAACACGCCAACATGGCTGACCTCGAAGAGCAATTAAAAATTTCCCAAGCTCAACGCTACCGGATCATCGTTACCGATGGTGTGTTCTCCATGGACGGGGATATTGCCAAAATGAACGAAATCTGCGACTTAGCTGAGAAATACAATGCATTGGTAATGGTTGACGATAGCCACGCTGCCGGATTTATCGGTAAAACAGGTCGTGGATCTGCAGAACACCACAATTGCATGAACCGTGTGGACATCTTCACAGGAACCCTCGGTAAAGCACTGGGTGGAGCTATGGGTGGTTACACGACCGGTAAAAAAGAAATCATCGATATGTTGCGTCAACGTTCAAGACCTTATTTGTTCTCTAACTCCTTGTCTCCGGCAATCTGCGGTGCTTCTATCGCCGTGTTCGACATGCTGTCAAAGAGTACTGAATTAAGAGACCGTGTCATGGACAACGCTAACTACTTCCGTGCTAAATTAACGGAAGCCGGATTCGATCTGAAACCGTCAGAATCAGCAATCTGCGCCTTGATGCTTTATGATGCCGTTCTTTCTCAACAATTCGCTGCCGAATTACAGAAAGAAAACATCTATGTTACCGGATTCTACTACCCGGTTGTACCGAAAGGACAAGCCCGTATCCGTATCCAATTGTCTGCCGCTCATACGCGTGAACAACTGGATCGTGCATTGGCTGCCTTCATCAAGATTGGTAAAAAATTGGGAGTTATTAAATAAAGAAGATAACACCTACATCATAAAAAACAGTTTGAGAATGATTCTCAAACTGTTTTTTAAGTTGAATGCTCCATGGTTTAAATGAACGATCAGGAAAATTGTTGCAAAGACTGCTGAAGATTATCACTCCGGCTTTTCAGTCACGTCACCTTGGAATAACTCATAATATCTACAATATTTGTTCAACACACACTTCCCACATAACGGATTCCGGACTTTACACACCAATGCCGCATAATCCAAAATAGCCCAGTTCAACTCCTTACACCTACGCACCTCGATGATATCGTTGGCCAATTCTTGAATCTCTTTATCATGGCGCACGTCAATAAAATCTCCCGGTTTAAAATAACGTTTTAGCAAACGGGACATATTCACATCCAACAAGGGTTTGCGATTTTTCAAGATAAACAACTCGAAAGCATTGGTGACATACAACCCGATAAAGCCGGAATCTCTCAATTCATTCTCATCTCCAGGAATTCTCCCTCCCCGTCTGCGAATATCTTCCCCCAATTTATACAACCGCCGAGCCCGGTGATGATATAACCCCAAAGGTTTCATAATTTCTTCCAACTCTTCAAGCGAAGCATTCGCCAAAGCGTTCCAATCGGGAAATTTAGAGAAAAACGTATCATAGTACTTTGCCACCGTCTCCGCTTTCGTGCGCTGTAACAAAATTTCAGAAACAATTTGCTGGTACTTTGTCGCCTGATCTTCTCGCCACGGGAATATCCGGTGATTCTCATCGAACCACTTCAACAACCGATGTTGCAGATATTGAACCATGACTTCCCGCATAAATTTCAATTTACATTTAAGCCCAACATGTACGTCCTTTGGAATTTCTTCTTGCCAAACAAAAATAATAATTCTCGTTTAAGTTTCTCTATCAAACATTTGAAATCAGTAAAAATGGTACACATATCTGTAATTTATCTACACTCATTTTTTCTGATACCTCATACATTTGTATTACAAAAATAATGAACAACTTTATAATGTATCATGATGAAAACAATGTACTTTTTAATAATTGCAACAGTTATGGCAACATTTAGCATGAGTGCAGAAGCACAAAAAACTTCTAACGGGAAAAAAGTGTTGGTCGCTTACTTCTCACGCAGCGGGAACACGAAAGCGATAGCAAATTATATCAAAGATCTGACAGGCGGAGATTTATTCGAAATTCAAACAGCCAAACCATACCCGGCAGACTACCACGCTTGTACGGAAGTAGCCAAAAAAGAAAAAAACGACAATGCCCGTCCCGCATTAAAAGAGAAGGTGAAGAATATGGAAGAGTACGACATTATCTTTATCGGTTTCCCGAACTGGTGGGGAACGATGCCCATGCCGATCCTGACCTTCTTGGAAAGTTATAAACTGGAGGGTAAAATCGTGATCCCGTTTTGCACTCACGGTGGAGGCGGTGAACAAAGTTGCTTTAAGGATTTCGTGAAAAACACAAGCAAGGCCACGAATAAAAAAGGATTTATCACCAGTGGAGGTGCGGCAAGTTCTGCTCGTCCGCAAGTAGAAAAATGGTTGAAAGAAATTGATATTATAAATAAATAACCCGTCTTAAAAATAACGATTTATTTATTTCAACTACTCTATACGAGGGTGTCTAACAAGTCTTATTCCTATCAACAAACTACCCCCTCCAACTCCCCCTTACACAGGGGGAGGGTTGATTACCAAACGTTTTCCCCTCCTGTGCAAGGAGGGGTTAGGGGTGGTAGTCATTAAAAGACTGACTTGTTAGACACACCTTCATTAGTAACCAGCCAACTTGTCAAAGGCAAATCATATTATCATGATCCATCACACCCAGAAAATAGAATCCATCAGTCAGTTTAACACGCTAATCGGGCAAAAAACACGCCACCCGCTCCTAAGCGTTATTGACTTAACCGAGGCTACCCGCCTCGACCAACTCTCTATTTCCGGTGATTTTTATACCCTATTCTTCAAACAAGTACCATGCGGTGATTTCAGATACGGCCGCAGATGTCATGATTTTCAATCCTGTACTCTCGTATTCAAAGCTCCCGGACAAACCATTGACGTTAATCGCCACGATCTTCCGGAACAAACCCATATTCTTGGCATCGCATTCCATCCCAAAGTATTTAACGAGGCACCGCTAGTCTGCAAGAAATCCGAATACACGTTTTTTTCCTATCAGGAAAATGAATCCCTTCATTTATCCGAACGGGAAAAACAGATCGTCTTAGGATGCATGAGCAATTTCCAAAAAGAGTTGCTACGAGACATTGACCGGTTCAGTCTCCGGTTGCTAGCCGTGCATCTCGAATTACTCTTGGATTACTGCCTGCGATTTTACGAACGCCAATTTATTACCCGCTGCCATATAAATAATGATATTTTGACGTATTTCGACCAGCTTTTAGAGCAGCATCTCCAATCGGAACACGAAGTAAAAACCGAACTGCGCTCGATCGAATACGTCCATGACCACCTGCCTCAATCCCTTGCCTATCTCAATGATCTCGTACGAGTTGAAACCGGGAAAACACTCCGAGAATACGTACGTTTAAAAAAAATAGACATCGCCAAAAGCCTTGTAACAAGCTCAAATAAAACTATTTCCGAAATCGCACTCGCGTTAGGTTTTTCTAACACCCAAACATTTCTCTGCCTGTTTAAAAGACTCGTAGGTTGTTCCCCGAACGAATACAGGCAACAAGGAAACAATAAACCGAACTAGCTCATTCGCTCTCTTCTTTAAAATTGATTTCCAGTGGGATAATTACATTTCCCATCCCATTCGTTTGTTTTTTATCTTAAAATTTCATAACTTAATACCGTAAATTCTGAGGCGGTAACCAGATTTTATTTTCGACTACGTAAAATGATTCTCAATAAAGAATTATTTCCGTTTTTGTGTTGAAAATATTTCATTTATTGCCCGGAATAATATAAATTTGACAAATCAATGCGAATGTGTTAAATATTTAACTGAAACAATATAAAAATGCTTCCTATGAGTAAATTTATTTCTATCGAAGAGGCTGTATCAAAAGTAAAAGATGGCATGACCATCATGGTAGGCGGATTCCTCGCAAACGGAACCCCGAACAAGATCGTTGATGCATTAGCGAAATCAGGCGTTAAGAACTTGACGTTGATCTGTAATGACACGGCTTACCCGGACAAAGGAGTAGGTCAATTGATTGCCAACAAACAAGTAAAGAAACTTTTCGTGTCACACATCGGGACCAACCCGCACACGAGCGAACAAATGAATAGCGGAGAGCTAGAAATCGAATTCTGCCCGCAAGGTTCATTGGCAGAGCGTGTGCGTGCCGGAGGTTGCGGACTGGGAGGTATCCTGACTCAAACCGGAATGGGTACTATCGTGGCTGAAGGGAAACAGATCGTCAACGTGGATGGGAAAGACTATTTGTTGGAAAAAACGTTGAGAGCCGACATCGCGTTGGTTGGCGCCAGCCTTGGGGATAAAGCAGGGAATCTGGTTTACCGGGGGACATCTCAAAATTTCAACCCGTTAATGGCTTCTGCCGCAGACCTGGTAATTGCCGAGGTTAACGAGTTGGTTGAAGTCGGTGAAATTGCCGCAGAAAACGTGAAGACACCTTCCATCATGGTGGACTTCATCGTTAAATAATTGACGATTTTTGATTAAAAAACATCAAATCGTCTGATTAATAAAATTAAAAATTCAAGGAAATGGAAAAATCAATGATAAGATTAAGAATGAGTGCAAAAGATGCTCATTACGGCGGTAATTTGGTTGACGGGGCACACATGGTGCACTTGTTCGGGGATGTGGCCACGGAATTATTAATCATGCATGATGGTGACGAAGGTCTGTTTGTTGCCTATGACAACGTGGAGTTCTTGGCTCCTGTTTATGCCGGAGATTACATCGAAGCTACCGGAGAGATCGTGAAAGTAGGGAACACTTCCCGCAAAATGGTTTTCGAAGCAAAAAAAGTAGTCGCTGCCAGACCTGACATTTCAGCCTCGGCTGCAGATGTATTGGAGGAACCGATCGTGGTTTGCCGTGCAAGCGGAACCTGCGTGGTGAAGAAAGAAGACCAGAGAAAGAATTAGAAAAGGGAACAACATCCCTCTCGTGCAATTTAGATCTCATTCTAAATGCTAAATTTTAAATTCTAAATTACTATTATGGAAAAATTAATTATCACAGCAGCCATTTGTGGGGCGGAAGTTACCAAAGAACAAAACCCCGCCGTTCCTTATACAGTAGAAGAGATCGTGAGAGAAGCGAAATCCGCTGTAGACGCTGGTGCAGCCATTGTTCACCTTCACGTTCGCGAAGATGACGGTACCCCGACCCAAAGCAAAGCACGCTTCAAAGAGTGTATCGACGCTATTTATAAGGTATGCCCGGATGTTATTTTGATCCCCTCTACCGGAGGAGCCGTGGGAATGACCGCTGAAGAGCGTCTTCAACCGACAGAACTTTTCCCTGAAATGGCAACTCTGGATTGCGGAACCTGTAACTTCGGAGACGATGTTTTCGAGAACACCATGCCCATGATGAGAGATTTCGGAAAAAGGATGTTAGAAAACAACATCAAACCGGAATACGAATGTTTCGAAATGGGACATCTTGATACCGTATTAAACATGGCTAAAAAAGGACAGGTTCCCGGTGCCCCGATGCAATTCAACTTCGTTCTCGGCGTTCCCGGATGTACTCCTGCCACGGTATCGAACCTTTGCTGGCTTGTAAACGCGATTCCAGCAGGCTCAACGTGGACGGCAACAGGAATCGGTCGTCATGCCTTCACGCTTGCAGCTCCCGCTATTGCCATGGGTGGTAACGTGAGAGTAGGTTTTGAAGACAATCTTTACTTGGAAAGAGGTGTGCTGGCTAAATCCAACGGAGAATTAGTAGCAAAAGTAGTTCGAATCGCCAAAGAATTAGGCCGTCCGATCGCTACCTCCGCGGAAGCAAGAGAAATTTTAGGCTTAAAACCTTTAAAATAATCGATCTTATAAATTTCAAATTTAATTATACTATGCAAAAGAAAGGAAATAAATACGGAACCCACCGTGTAATCGAACCGAAGGGAGTATTACCACAACCCGCCAACAAGATTGACAACAACATGGACGAGATCTACGACAACGAGATTCTGATCGACGTTCAGACTTTAAATATCGACTCGGCTAGTTTCACCCAGATCGAGCAACAAGCCGGTGGTGACAAAGCAAAGATCGCCGAGATCATGATGGACATTGTTGCAAAACAAGGAAAACATCGTAACCCGGTAACTGGATCCGGCGGTATGTTGTTAGGTACGGTAGAGAAAATCGGTGATGCACTGAAAGGCAAAATCGATTTGAAAGAAGGTGATAAGATTGCCACGTTGGTTTCTCTTTCTTTGACCCCGCTTCGTATTGACAAGATCAAAGATATTCGTCCGGAAATCGACCAAGTAGACATCGACGGTAAAGCTATCCTTTTTGAAAGTGGTATCTACGCCAAGATTCCGGCAGACCTTCCTGAAAACTTGGCATTGTCGGCATTGGACGTAGCCGGAGCTCCCGCTCAAACCGCTAAATTGGTTAAACCGGGCGATACGGTATTAATCATCGGTGCCGGTGGTAAATCAGGGATGTTGTGCTGTTACGAAGCTAAAAAACGTGCAGGTGTTACCGGTAAAGTCATCGGTTTGTGCCACAGCCAGAAGAGTACCGAACGTTTACAGAAACTTGGTTTCTGCGACTATGTATTCTCTGCCGATGCGACTCAACCCGTTCCGGTAATGGAGAAAATCGAGGAATTGACCAATGGCGAAATGTGCGATATTACAATCAACAATGTGAACATTACCGATACGGAAATGACCTCTATTCTTTGTACGAAGAACACGGGTATCGTTTACTTCTTCTCTATGGCCACCAGCTTCACGAAAGCAGCCCTTGGAGCAGAAGGTGTTGGTAGCGACGTGACGATGATCGTTGGTAACGGATACACGAAAGGACATGCAGAGATCACGCTCCAGGAACTGAGAGAATGCGAAGCCTTGAGAAAGATCTTTACGGAACTTTACGCTTAATCATTTAAGATTTATGATTTACGATTGAGGATGACTCAATCGTAAATCATAATCTAAAATTCAAAATCTAAAATTTAAAATTATTCGATGGACAAGGGTTGCAGATACGGGACACACAGGGTAATTACTCCGGAAGGTACACTTCCGCAACCGGCATTAAAGCTGGATAACACGATGAGCATTTATGACAACGAGTTGTTGATTGATGTGCAAACATTAAATATTGATTCGGCCAGTTACACGCAGATCAAAAGCGCTTGCAACGGGAATGCGGACAAAATGAAAGAGATGATTCTTTCTATCGTGGAGGAGAGAGGTAAAATGCAAAATCCTGTTACCGGATCGGGGGGTATGCTGATCGGAACGGTGAAAGAGATCGGGCCTAACTTCCCGGATAAGTCCCTGAAGGTTGGAGACAAAATTGCCACACTGGTCTCCTTATCCCTGACTCCATTGAAAATAAACAAGATCAAACATCTTGACCCGGCATCGGATCAAGTAGACGTGGATGCGCAAGCCATCCTATTTGAAAGCGGTTTATACGCCGTGCTACCGAATGATATTCCGGAGAAACTGGCATTAGCCGTATTGGACGTGGCAGGAGCCCCGGCTCAAGTGGCCCGTCTGGTAAAAGAAGGCGATACGGTATGTATCATCGGAGGAGGAGGAAAGTCTGGAGTGCTTTGTTGCTACCAGGCCATGAAAAACGTCGGGCCTTACGGAAAGGTCATCGTGGTGGAATACTCGGAAGAGAATGCCCAGAGAATTAAAGATATGAATCTCGCCACTCACGTTATTGTTGCCGACGCGACAAAAGTGATGGACGTGTATAAAAAAGTGACTGCTATTGCAGGGGAAAGAGGTTGTGAGGTTACCATCAACAATGTAAATGTTCCCTCGACAGAGATGACCTCGATTCTCGTCACGAAAGGACAAGGATGCGTTTATTTCTTCTCCATGGCGACCAGCTTCACGAAAGCTGCATTGGGAGCCGAAGGAGTAGGAAAAGATATAAATTTAATTGTAGGAAACGGATACGCCAAAGGACATGCCGAACTGACACTGAATATCATTCGGGAGTCTGAGAAAATCCGGGAACTATTTAACAGACTGTACGTGAAATAAAAATGTAGAATTTAGAATTTAAAATGTAGAACGAGCTATTTTTTAATCTAAAATCAAAACGCCGGAAGCGCTCACCGCGCACTAGGGCAATTTAAAATTTAAAATCTAAAATCTAAAATAAATAAACTGAGATGGCTGAAAGCAGACGAAAAGAATTTTTTCCGGAAGTAACAGATGAACAATGGAACGACTGGAAATGGCAAGTGAAAAACAGAATTGAGACTGTGGATCAATTAAAAAAATATCTTGATCTGGATCCTAGCGAAGAAGAGGGCATTCGCAACGCATTAAAAATGTTGAGAATGGCAATCACCCCGTACTATTTGAGTTTAATTGACAAGAACAACCCGCATTGCCCGATTCGTAAACAAGCGGTTCCTTCCGCGTTGGAGTTACACAAGGCTAGTGCAGACTTGGAAGACCCGCTACACGAAGACAGCGATTCTCCCGTACCGGGATTAACTCACCGTTATCCGGACCGGGTGTTGTTCCTGATCACGGACCAATGTTCCATGTACTGCCGTCACTGTACCCGTAGACGTTTTGCCGGACAAAAAGACAGTGCCTCCCCAACCGAGCGTATTGATAAATGTATCGAATACATTGCCAAGACTCCGCAAGTAAGAGACGTGCTGTTGTCCGGTGGTGACGCATTGTTGGTAAGCGACGATCGTTTGGAATACATCATCAGTCGATTGAGAGCCATTCCTCACGTGGAAATCATCCGTATCGGTAGCCGCACCCCGGTAGTATGCCCGCAAAGAATTACCCCGGAGTTGGTGAATATGCTGAAAAAATATCACCCGATTTGGTTAAATACCCACTTCAATCATCCCAATGAGATCACGGAAGAATCAGCTGCTGCTTGCGCCCGCTTGGCTGATGCAGGTATCCCGTTAGGAAACCAGACCGTGTTATTGAGAGGTATCAACGATTGTACCTACGTGATGAAAAAATTGATGCATGGATTGGTAAAAATGCGTGTTCGTCCGTACTACATTTATCAATGTGATCTTTCCATGGGCATCGAGCACTTCCGTACTCCGGTTTCCAAAGGTATCGAGATCATCGAAAACTTACGCGGACACACTTCCGGATATGCCGTTCCCACGTTCGTGGTTGACGCTCCCGGTGGTGGAGGTAAGACTCCGGTAATGCCGAACTACGTGATCTCTCAATCTCCGAACCGCGTTGTATTGAGAAACTACGAAGGTGTTATCACCACCTACACGGAACCGACAGATTACAAGGAAGAGTGTCACTGTCCGGAATGCGAAAAAGCTCGCAAAGAAGGCGTTGCCGCCCTGCTAAATGGTGATATGCTCTCCATCGAACCGAAACACTTGGCTCGTAACGAGAGAAATCATCACGAATAAAATAATTTTAGATTTACGATTTAAGATCGTTGATTCACTTTCTTAAATCGTAAATCTATAATTAAACGAGTACAGGATCGTGCGTGGAAATCTAAAATCATAAATCGTAAATCATAAATTCAAACCGTGTTTATCGAGGAGATTCTAAAATACAATAGTATAGCAATCGTGGGTCTGGCAAAAAATGCCGGAAAAACGGAATGCTTGAACTATATTCTTCGGAAAGTGAAGAATACGGGGAAGCGTTTCGCCCTTACCTCAATAGGCATCGACGGGGAAAACAGGGATCAAGTTTGCCAAACACCCAAACCGGAAATTGAAATTTTCGAAGATATGATATTCATCACATCGGAGATGCATTATCGGTCCAAACGTTTGGTGGCAGAAATCATGGATGTCAGCACACAACAAACCTCGTTAGGACGTCTGGTAACCGCCAGGGCCGTCAGTTCGGGGAAAGCCTTGTTATCAGGGCCTGCCGACACGGGATCATTGAAAACCCTCATCCAAAAGATGAAACGCTTTGACGTGGACACCACCATCGTCGACGGGGCACTATCCCGGCTCAGTCTCAGCTCTCCAGCTGTGACGGAAGCCATGGTACTAGCCACGGGAGCTGCGGTATCCTGCAATATTCCTCAATTGGTTAGAAAAACAAAATACGTGTATGACCTCATTTGCTTGGAGAAAGCAGAGCCGGAAATTATCCGGCAACTGATTGACATCGAGCAAGGGATGTGGTCCATTGATGAAAACGGGAAAGTTCACGATCTGAACATACCTTCCGTGTTTATGCTTGAAAATAACAAAGATGAAGTTTTCAAGTACGGGAACACGTTGTACGTGGCAGGCGCCATCAGCGACAAATTATTGCAATTTCTACGGCAACAAAAGCAAATCAAGGAGATCACACTGATTATCCGTGATTTCACCAAAGTGTTTGCCTCCATGGAAACGTACTATGCCTTCCTTAAAAAAGGTGGCACCATGAAAGTATTGCAAAAAAGTAAACTACTGGCTGTTTGCATCAATCCCCAATCCCCGGAAGGATATTGTCTGGATTCCGACGAACTGAGAGTAGCCATGCAAGAGAGCTTGGGTATTCCTGTTTATGACGTTAAGAAAATGTAGAATTTAGAATGAAATGTTTCCCGAAAACGATGAGTATTCCAACTCTCCCTCTGTTTATAGAGGAAGTACGGCAAAGCCGGGAGAGAGTTCAATCTAAAATCTAAAATCATTAAATCTAAAATTAGTAGCGGTGTTTTTAAGAAGTGCCATAGAAGAAATTAAAGGGTTCAGATTCATGATCGACAAACTGGAAATTCAATCCGGTCTGGCAAAACGAATCTTGAATACACTACCTTATTTGCATACCCCGGAAGCAATTGCCCAGGAATTGGACAAAACCGAGGTCATGCGAAATATTCTACAAACCTCCGCACAAACAGACACCATTACCAAGATCAAGGTCAAACTGATGCAAGTGAAGGACATCCGGGGCACGGCAAACCGGGTAACAGAATCGCAGGTACTGGATGACATTGAACTATTTGAATTAAAAGCTTTCTCTTTGCTGGTCGTGGAGATGCGGGAATTACTCCTATCGGCAAATATTACGGTCGTTTCACTCCCGGATTTGGAACCGGTAGTAGACATTTTAGATCCCGAAAAGATGCGTATTCCTCATTTTTACGTGTACGATGCCTATTCCCCGGAACTGGCAGCCCTACGGGCAAAAATGAAAGCGCTCAAAATGGATGGAAAAACAGAGGAACGAGTACTGGATCAACTTCTATTCGAGCATACGGAATTAGAAGACCGGATTCGGGAAAAGTTATCCGAACAGATTCATCCCTATAAAAAAGAAATTAACGAAGCCCTGACAAACACGGCGACTTTAGATATTCTGTTGGCCAAAGCCCAACAGACCATTGATATGCAGTTGTGTAAACCGGAAATTTCCACCGGCACGACTCGCTATACAAAAATATTCAACCCACAGGTAAAAGAGGTACTTTGGCAAGAAGGCAAAAAATTTCAGGCCATTGACATTGACATCGAGCAAGGTGCCTGCCTGATTACCGGAGCCAACATGGCCGGGAAAAGCGTTATCTTGAAAACCGTGGCACTGGCACAGACGTTATTCCAATTCGGATTCTACGTTCCGGCAGAACAAGCCGAGATTGCATTGGTTGACGAAGTTCTCCTTTGTATCGGGGACGAACAATCCGAATTAAGCGGCCTGTCCTCGTACGCCTCGGAAATGCTGCGGGTAAACGCCATTGTTCAGGATGTGAAAGCAGGCAAAAATGCTTTAATCCTGATTGATGAACTGGCAAGAACCACGAACCCCACGGAAGGAAAAGCGATCGTGAATGCCATGCTCGATTTTCTGACAGATCAACAGGCTCGCTCCTTGATTACCAGCCATTACAGTGGGATCAAAGCCCGTTGCAAAAAGATGCGGGTAAAAGGATTTGTCAAAGAACACGTGAAAGGTCAATTGACCATCAACAACATAAACGAGTACATCGATTACTCGCTAATCGAAGATACTCATGACTCCGTGCCGCAAGAAGCCATGCGCATCGCCCGTATTCTAGGCGTTGACGAAGAATTGTTGGACAAGGCGGAGGAGTTTTTGAATGATGAAGAGAAGGAGAACAGAAATTAATAACAGAACAAAGATATGCAGAACAGTAAACTAGGGCTTGATTTTACCAAAGTGGCACACGCAAAGGACGTGGCCCGAAAGATAGCCGACGATGTACAAAAATTCGTGGAACAATACTCTACCGTCGCCGTAGAGCGTACGCTATGCCGTTTGCTCGGCATTGACGGGATCGATGCGAACACCGTACCCCTACCCAACGTGTTGGTAGACGAGATCAAAGACAAAGGCGTGTTAGGTGAAGGTATTTTATTCTTCCTCGGAAACGCTATCGTGGAAACCGGAATGAACCCGCAACAAATAGCAGAGAAGGTTGCAGAGGGAACACTGGATATCACCACGTTACCCATTCATCCGACAGACAAGATTAAAGCCGCATTGAAACCTCACGTTGACGCAAGTATCAAACGGATCAGCGACCGCCGTGCCAAGAAGGAAAACTACTTAAACACGATCGGGGAAGGTCCGAAACCTTACCTCTACGTGATCGTGGCTACCGGAAATATCTATGAAGACGTGGTACAAGCTCAGGCTGCCGCACGTCAGGGAGCAGACATCATTGCCGTAATCCGTACAACAGGGCAGAGTTTGTTGGATTACGTGCCTTATGGAGCTACCACGGAAGGATTCGGGGGAACATTCGCGACACAGGAAAACTTCCGCATTATGCGTAAGGCTTTGGATGAAGTAGGCGAAGAAGTAGGCCGTTACATTCGCTTATGTAACTATTGCTCCGGCTTGTGTATGCCGGAAATTGCGGCCATGGGAGCATTGGAAGGATTGGACGTCATGTTGAACGACGCTCTTTACGGTATCCTGTTCCGGGATATCAACATGCAGCGTACACTGGTTGACCAATTCATGTCAAGAGTAATCAACGGATTTGCCGGAGTAATCATCAACACCGGAGAGGATAACTACCTGACGACCGCTGATGCCGTGGAACAAGCACACACCGTGCTGGCATCCGACTTGATCAACGAGCAATTGGCCTTGATCGCTGGACTGAAAGAAGAACAAATGGGATTAGGACACGCTTTCGAAATGGATCCGTCTCTTGAAAACGGATTCTTGCTGGAATTGGCCCAAGCGCAAATGACCCGTGAGATCTTCCCGAAAGCCACTTTAAAATATATGCCTCCGACCAAATTCATGACGGGAAATATTTTCCGAGGACACATTCAGGATGCACTTTTCAACATGATCGGAATCTGGACTTCACAAGGTATCCAATTGCTGGGAATGCCGACGGAAGCTATCCACACGCCGTTCATGTCCGACCGCTATCTCTCTATCGAGAACGCCAAATATATCTTTAATAACATGAAGAATATCGGTGACGAAGTAGAGTTTAAAAAAGACGGTATCATCCAGAGTCGTGCCAAGGAAGTATTGAACAACGCTATCGCGTTACTTGAAAACATTGAACGTGAAGGTCTTTTTACCGCTCTGGAAAAAGGAATCTTCGGTGACGTAAAACGTCCGAAGAATGGTGGTAAGGGACTTGACGGAGTTACCCCCAAAGGTGCTAACTACTACAACCCGTTTATCGAGTTAATGCTGAAAGGCAATTGAAAATTGAAAATTGAGAATTGAAAATGACGACTTGTCATTTTTAGTTCCAAGTTTCAAGAGAGTGAATAAAAATAAAATTTAAACCTATGCGATTGATAATTTTCAATTTTGCATTTTCAATTTTCAATTCATTATGAGTGGAGGATTATATTCTACTGAAAAAAATGATTTCGACCAGACGCTGGATCTGAAAAAAATAAAACCCTACGGGGACACGATGAACGACGGGAAAACCCAATTGAGTTTCACGTTGCCCGTGCCTGCCGGAGATGAGGCTATCGAAGCCGCAAAACAATTATTGAAAAAAATGGGATTCGAAAACCCGCAAGTGGTATTCCACAAAGAGTTGACCAAAGGCTTCACCTTCTTCAACTGCTACGGTAGCTGCACGCACACCGTGGACTTCACGAGCATTCATGTCCCGAAAGTAGAAGGAACGAAATGGGATATGCACGAAACAGACGAGTTCATCCGTGAGAACATCGGACGTCCTTTGATTGTTGTGGGAGCAAGTACCGGAACCGACGCTCACACCGTGGGTATCGATGCCATCATGAACATGAAAGGCTTTGCCGGACACTACGGACTGGAACGTTACGACATGATCGAGGCGCACAACCTGGGAAGTCAGGTTCCCAACGAGGAGTTTATTGCCAAAGCTATCGAGCTGAAAGCCGATGCTCTTCTCGTATCCCAGACTGTTACCCAGAAAGATATTCATATCAAGAACTTGACGGAACTCGTGGAGATGCTGGAAGCCGAAGGATTACGCGACAAAGTTATCCTTGCCTGCGGAGGTCCTCGTATCTCTCACGAGCTGGCAAAAGAACTTGGTTACGACGCGGGATTCGGCATGAACACTTACGCAGATGACGTGGCGTCATTCATTGCACAAGAATTTGTTAGAAGAAAAAATAAATAATTAATTTACGATTTATGATTCATGATTTACGATTCGTTATTTAAGAATCTAAAATCTAAAATCAAAAAATCTAAAATCAAAACGGTATGGATAAAGATCAAGTAAGAGAAGTTATCGCGAAACGGGTAGCTCTCGAATTAAAAGACGGCGACGTGGTAAACTTGGGAATCGGGCTTCCGACGATGGTACCGAACTACTTGCCCAAAAACGTGCACGTGATCCTACAATCCGAGAACGGATTATTAGGTATGGGTCCGAAACCGGAAGAAGGTCAAGAAAATCCGGAGTTGACGGATGCTGGTGGTGGTTACATCACGGCAATCGAAGGAGCCTGCAGCTTTGACAGTGCAACCTCTTTTGGACTTATCCGCGGCGGACACGTGGATGTCACCATTCTTGGTGCTTTACAGGTAGACGAGAAAGGAAACCTGGCAAACTGGATCATCCCCGGCAAAAAAGCCCCGGGTATGGGTGGAGCCATGGACCTTTTGGTTGGTGCTAAAAAAGTGATCCTTGCCATGGAACACACGGCAAAAGGGAATCACAAGATTTTGAAAGAGTGCACCCTGCCGTTGACGGCTGCCGGGGAAGTTGACATGATTATCACCGAAATGGGTGTTATGAACGTTACCCCCGAAGGTATCGAACTGGTAGAATTAAACCCTGAATTTACGTTAGATGACATCAAAGCAGCTACAGGCTGTGAACTTATAATTTCAAAAAATTTAAAAGCAATGCCTCAATGACAAGAACCTATATCGTAGCAGCAAAAAGAACTGCGATTGGCAAATTTCTAGGAACAACTCTTTCAATGACAGCAGCAGACTTGGGTGCCGCAGTAATAAAAAACATTATAGCGGAAACCGGAGTCGATCCCGCCAACATTGATGAAGTAATAGTCGGCAACGTACTCTCCGCCGGACAGGGACAAGGTGTAGCCCGTCAGGCATCCATCAAGGGAGGAATTCCACAAGAAGTTCCGGCTTACGGAATCAACATGATATGCGGAAGTGGCATGAAAGCCGTGCTCAATGGTGTAGCCGCTATCAAATCGGGACTGGCGAACCTGATCATTGCAGGAGGAACCGAATCCATGTCCAATGCGGGCTATATCCTCCCGGCACGTGTACGTGACGGACACAAAATGGGCGACGTGACAGTAGTGGATCATATGGTGTATGATGGACTGACGGACGCCTTCGAGGGATACCACATGGGCATAACGGCTGAAAACATCGCAGAGAAATACGCGATCAGCCGGGAAGAACAGGATGAATTTGCTATCGAATCGCAACAACGTGCTATTGCGGCTATCGATAACGGTAAATTCAAGTCAGAGATCGTGCCTATAGAGTACAAGGTGAAGAAAGAAACTCTCGTGTTCGACACGGATGAATTCCCGAACCGAACGACCTCCCTGGAAAGATTATCGACCTTACGTCCCGCTTTCAAAAAAGAGGGTTCCGTCACGGCCGGTAACGCTTCGGGAATCAACGACGGGGCATCATTCGTGCTGATCGCATCGGAAGAGGCTGTTAAACAATATCATTTAACTCCCTTGTGCGAGATCATCGGTGTCGGACAAGGCGGTGTGGATCCGGCCATCATGGGTATGGGCCCCGTGCCTGCCATTGCCAACGCGCTCAAGAATGCCGGTATCAAACTATCTGACATCGACGTGATCGAGTTAAACGAGGCATTCGCGGCACAATCACTGGGAGTGATTCACGAACTCATGGCACAACACGGCGTTACGAGAGAATGGATAAATGAACGTACGAACATCAACGGTGGTGCTATTGCACTGGGACATCCCATCGGGGCATCAGGCAACCGCATCGTTGTATCATTAGTACATGAAATGATAAATAATGAAGCAACATTAGGTCTTGCATCCCTCTGTATCGGAGGAGGCATGGGGACGGCAATAATTCTGAAAAAATGTTGATTTAGAATTACAATTAGCTTCGATCAATTAAAAAAACATTAATAATAATGGATTTCAGTCTATCAAAACAAGAGCAACTCTTCTTACAAATGATAAGAGAGTTTGCAGAAAAAGAGGTAAAACCTCTGGCGGCGGAAGTGGACGAATCAGAGAGATTCCCGATGGAAACCGTTCAAAAAATGGCAAAACTCGGTATTATGGGTATCCCGTTCCCGGTTGAATACGGCGGAGCAGGCGGTAACAACATCCTTTACACGATGGCGGTAGAAGAGTTATCCCGCGTATGTGCCACGACCGGAGTAATCGTGTCGGCACACACCTCTTTGTGTTGCGCACCGATCATGGAACACGGAACTCCCGAACAAAAAGCCAAGTATCTTCCCAAGTTGACTTCCGGTGAATGGATCGGAGCATTCGGACTGACAGAACCGAACGCCGGGACCGACGCATCCGCACAACAGACATTCGCGGTAAAAGAGGGAGATCACTACGTGCTGAACGGATCTAAAATCTTCATCACCAATGCCGGTTACGCACACGTGTACATCATCATGGCGATGACCGATAAATCCAAAGGGACTAAAGGAATTTCTGCCTTTATCGTGGAAAAAGACTTCCCGGGATTCTCTATCGGTAAAAAAGAGAAAAAGATGGGTATCCGCGGTTCGGCTACTTGCGAGCTGATCATGGAAAACTGCATCGTTCCTGCCGAAAACTTACTCGGACAAGAAGGTAAAGGCTTCGGTATCGCCATGAAAACACTTGACGGCGGACGTATCGGTATCGCTTCTCAGGCCTTAGGTATTGCCCAAGGAGCCATGGATGAAACCGTGAAATACGTGAAAGAACGTAAACAATTCGGCAAAGCCATCGGACAATTCCAGAACACCCAATTCCAATTGGCTGACCTGCAGACCAAAGTTGAAGCTGCCCGTTTGTTGGTAAGACAAGCTGCCTACAAGAAAGACCTGAAAGTGCCTTATTCTGCAGATGCAGCTATGGCTAAATTATTCGCGGCAGAAACGGCCATGGAAGTAACGACCAAAGCCGTACAATTCCATGGAGGTTACGGATACACCCGTGAATACCCGGTTGAAAGAATGATGAGAGATGCCAAGATTACTGAAATCTACGAGGGTACGTCAGAAGTTCAGAGAATGGTGATTGCAGCAAATTTATTAAAGTAAAAGACAGTTGACATGAAGATCGTTGTTTGTATTAAACAAGTTCCGGATACCACGGAAATCAAACTGGACCCCGTAACAGGAACCCTTATCAGAGACGGTGTACCCAGTATTATGAATCCCGATGACAAGGGAGGACTTGAATTTGCCCTTCAATTAAAAGATCAATATGGAGCACACGTAACCGTGATCACCATGGGTCCGCCTCAGGCTGAAGCTATCCTGAGAGAGGCATACGCCATGGGAGTGGATCGTGCCATCTTGTTAAGTGACCGTAAATTCGGTGGAGCCGACACGTTGGCCACTTCCAATACCATTGCCGCAGCCTTGAGATCTTTGGAATTCGACTTATTGATCACCGGACGTCAGGCTATCGACGGGGATACCGCACAGGTTGGTCCTCAGATCGCCGAACACCTGGATCTACCGCAAGTAACTTACGTGGAAAGCTTGACTTTCGACGGCAACAAGACCTTCACTGTGAAGAAATCCATGGAAGACGGTTACCAGATGGTACAGGTAGATACCCCTTGCGTGTTCACGGCATTGGCATCCGGCGTAAAACCCCGGTACATGTCTGTAAGAGGAATCGTTGAGGCTTACAACCACCCCATCGAAACCTGGACCTACAACGACATCACCGTGGATGACCAGAAGATCGGACTAAACGGATCACCGACCCGCGTATTCAAATCATTCACCAAGGGTGTAAAAGCTGCAGGACAAATCTACGAAGTAGACCCGGCAGAAGCTGTAGACATCATTATCAGCAAATTGAAAGAAAAATTTATTATCTAATGAAAGAGGATAGATTTAGAGTATTTCAATCTAAAATCTAAAATCTAAAATCATTAAATCTAAAATTAGAAATGGATAAGGCACAATATAAAAACGTTTACGTCTTCGTTGAACAAAGAGAAGGCGTTATCCAAAACGTGGGTCTGGAATTGTTAGGCAAAGCCAGAGAATTAGCTGATGCTTTAAATGAAAAAGTATATGCCATGTTGTTGGGACATGACCTGACAACGCAGGCACAGGAATGTATTGCTTACGGAGCCGACACCGTATTGCGTGTGGATGCCCCGGAACTGGCAACTTACGTTACCGAACCTTACGCACAGGCTATTTACCAGATCATCCGTGACAACAAACCGAGTATCGTGTTGATCGGAGCAACCACCATCGGTCGTGACCTCGGTCCCCGTTTGTCTGCCCGTGTTGAAACAGGATTGACAGCAGACTGTACAGGTTTGGAAATTTCTGAGGACCGGGATCTGTTGATGACCCGTCCCGCATTTGGAGGTAACTTGATGGCAACCATCATCTGTAAGGAACACCGTCCGCAAATGTCAACCGTACGCCCGGGTGTAATGCGCATGGGCCAACGCGATGACAACCGGAAAGGAACCATCGAAGATGTAAAAATCAACTTCGACAAATCTAAATTCCGTGTACGGGTTCTTGAAACAGTTAAACAAACAAAGAACTTGGTGGACATCACCGAAGCTCATGTATTGATCTCTGGAGGTCGTGGAGTAGGTAATGCAGAAGGATTCGATATGTTGCGTGCTATGGCAAACACCATCGGTGCCGAAGTATCTGCATCCCGAGCCAT
The DNA here is from genome assembly GCF_003991565.1 of Butyricimonas faecalis. NCBI lineage: Bacteria > Pseudomonadati > Bacteroidota > Bacteroidia > Bacteroidales > Odoribacteraceae > Butyricimonas > Butyricimonas faecalis. The sequence continues at coordinate 2,324,655 of NZ_CP032819.1, forward strand.
GGTTGATGCTGGAGTATTAGGCCACGAACGTCAGGTAGGACAGACCGGTAAAACCGTACGTCCCGACTTGTACTTCGCCATGGGTATCTCCGGAGCCATCCAGCACTTGGCCGGAATGGAAGAATCCGAATACATCATCGCGATTAACAAAGACAAATTTGCCCCGATCTTCAACGTGGCAGACTTGGGTATCGTCGGCGATGTTCGCAAAATCGTTCCACTTTTAACTGAAAAGTTGAAAAGATAAGATAAATTAAAAATGGAGTTCTTTTTGAAGGACTCCATTTTCATTATACTGAAAACTTTTCCTCAATTCATCAAGAGTTTTCATCATACTGAAAACTCTTCTTCCTTCTCTGACACAAACAGAGGAGGAACTGGTGACTCTTCCCGAAGACAGGGGAAAGGTTGATTACCAAGCGGTTTCCCCTCCTGTGCAAGGAGGGGTTAGGGGAGGTAGTCATTAAAAGGCTGACTTGTTAGACTCTCCCTTATAACTCAAAAGGGGCAGCCGAAGCCACCCCTTTTTCCTCACCTCTCGGAACGTTTCCGCTCCCATCGGTTCTTACACCAAGCCACCACGACCGAGCTAATCACTCCTCCCACGATACTCAACACCCCCGTCACGAAATCATCCGCCACTTGCGAGAGAAAAGCATTAAACCCCAGCGTGAAAAATATTCCGGTAAAAAAGTACACGCCCATCATACCGTCAAATAACGACTGTCCGATACTGCACTCCCGTTCTTCAAAGTTGCGAAACAATACACCTTCACGTTAGCCTCATCCCAATCCTCGGGAAGAGCATAACTCATGTTACCGCTTTCACTTCGATCCCTTAAAGCCACAATCTTGGACCGACTCAACACGGTTTCCAACAGCACGACGTACACCTTATCATCCCCGAAAGCATACCCGTCCTCGTCCTTTTCCATCGTCTGTTCGAAAGCAAAGGTCTTATTCTCTGATGCATAAGTTACCGACACTTTAGGCGGGTTCAACAACCCCTTTGACAACTTTACCCGGTCAAACATAATCGTTGCCACGTGTTTCTCGTCCGTCTCCACCGCAACCAGATTCTCCTTCACGAAAGCATTAGAAGTCGTTCCTCTACCAATTCCGGCAAACCCTTTCCGAATCACGGGCAACAATCGTCTGGATAATTGAACCAGAACTTTCATTTTAGCACGTTGATCAAGAATCTCCGGAGTCGGTTTATCCTTCCTTGAAAAAATCTTCGCCTTTGCGATATTCTGCTTGTTCGTGTAACACATCGTCACGTTACCAACGGAATTCGTTACCTTACCTAATAAATAAGAATCAAATTTTGCCATAACAATAAAATTTAAAAATGAATAAATCTGAAAATTTAAAATGATCTCACACTCCCCGCATGGGCCCTACACGAAGAATGAAATTTAGAATGTAGAATTTAAAATTTAGAATGAACAGTTTCCCAAAAACAGTGAGTAATCCAACTCTTCCTCCATTTATAGAGGGAGCACCCCGAAGGGGGAAGGGAGTTCAATCTAAAATTTAAAATCAAAAATCGTAAATCAATAATACCGAATCCACTCCGCCACCCTCAACGCCGGTCCCGGGTCCACCTTTCTTGGAGTCACGTCCGAATGTCCCACGATATCCCCGATAGGGTAAGTATCCACCAGCAAACCACACACCTCGTTCAACACCCGCATTTGCTCATCCGTGTAGTCATGCCAGTACGTCGGCATCTCTCCCGAATCTTCCGAGTACACCTCCTTCACGGGTACTTCTTTCCCACACTCCGCCACGAACTTTCCCCCTTCCAGTTGCAACTGTCCCAAATTGTCCAGCTCAATCCCGATCGAGTAACGATTCAGCTCACTCCTCCCCTTGTAACTACTCTTCCCCGCGTGCCACGCCTCGATATTAAAGGGAACCAGTTGTATCACCTGCCCATCCCTCCCGATCACCAAATGAGTTGAAGCCTTCACCTCCGGCCTTACCAAAAACTTTGCCGAAGACATCGCATCTCTACCTGCCGTGTAATGCAAAATAATCATCTCCGGCTCACCCAGCGTCCGCCTATTCTTCTCACACACAAGATGAATCACCCCACCTCCCACCAAACGATGGTTTACAATTGAAAATCGTGAATTCGAATTTGAAAATACATCCATAACAAAAAATTTAGAATTTAAAATGTAAAATTTAAAATAAAATCAATTAGCGTGGCTTTCGTGCGAATGCCTGCATGATTTTTTCCCCGCTTCTCCCCACCACGTAGCCTCCCAACCCGATCTCCAACAAATCCCAGAACCGGGAAGAATCCGCCAATAACGGTAAACTGGTAAACGTCCCGATCAAAATAACACTGGCAAACGTCAACATCACCAACGGTCGCCACGATCGCTGCAACCAATTCCCCTTCACCTCCTCCTGCACCGCAACTGCCCTTGCCTGTGTTAATTCTCTCTCCAACTCTTGAATTAACTTCAACAACCCGATTTCCAACTCTCTCTTCTCCCTTGCCGGGAGTGTTAATTGACCAATCAACTCGCTGATCGAATTAACGATTCCACTTATCGGTTTCATACCCCGTTCACAATTTAATGTACTGCGAATTCGAGAATCGTTTCCCATCCGGGGACACAAAGAAACAATACAAATGCGCCGTCACCCCCTCACCGCACTCTAACGGGAACATTGCTTTTCCTGCCACCCGCGACACCTCCACCCCCTCCACCAACTTCGGGCTAAATGAACGATTCGAATAAAGCACGATCACATTCAAACGATCTGCCGCCCCAAAGTCGTACACCCCCTCATCATTCTCCCACTCCAACGTAACCATTCCCTGTTCATCCATTCTCCCCTGCAGATTATACGCCCGTTGTCGTTCCCCGATAGAAAAATGCAACTGCGAAAAATCCCCGATCTTCCCGTTTGCCCGAAACGCCTTCAAATTCTTCTTCATAAAAAGCGCGTAACCACTATTGCAGATCTCGTCGGCCGAAAGATCCAATATCCACTTCAAGGGAGTATTCTTAATCCGCTGGTAAAAACGCACGGCCACCCGAAACCGCGATCTCACCTCCTGCTGCTTCGGCGTGTTGGCGTCCATTCTATTGGATACACTCCTCAGATAAGATGTACCTGTACCGTTCAGCGTGCAGAAAACCACATGTCCAACTCGCCCCTTTATTCCAAATTCATTCCGAACTAAAGCCATAACTCTTTTTTTAATGAATACTATTTTTATCTCATCAACTCTCGCTGATTTCCGAATGCAATATTACAACACCCCAACTTCCCGATAGTTATACGTCACGGTTACGTCAAACAAAATAACCCTAAATCCATGATTACCAACACTCATTAAAGCACTTGCACCCCACGTTCAAGACAACAAAAAAGGGTAGTAAAAGTATTTTAAACTCGTACTACCCTAAATCCTACTAACTTTTTACTCTAGATTCTAACCTACTTGTACACCTGTACCCTCAACCTTTCAATCAACTTCTCCATTTGATCTAAAACCGTCTCTTCCTTATACCGTTTCAACACCCTGCTTTTCAACTGCCGGAAATTTTTAATCCGTATGCCCAAAACCTGTTCTGCAATGGCCACCAACTCGCAAAACTCCAGCAACTTCCCCGTCGGAGAATAAAACTCCCCGAGAGCCTCGAAACCAATCAACAGCTCCATCACCTTCGTCTGCACATTCTCTGTCTGCCAGTACACCAACACCTTCTTCTCCTCATTTTTCTGAAACCTCACCGGATTATCCTTCCTCTCGTGAAAAAGCAACCATTCATCCTCAATCACTTGTAACCCTTGCCCGATAAAGCATAACCGACATGCCCCTTTTTTCCCCCACTCCATCGCGGTCCTTATACATCTCCGATAAAGCCCGCAATCGAGTTTTCGTGTAATTCAGCACACGACACGTCAACAAATAATCATCTCCCGAGTCGCATAATCTCGCAACCTCTTCAACAAATTTTCCCAATTCATTCTCCAAAACTTCTTTCGTGATTTCCTCAAATGATTCTCCCGCTAATAAGGCAAAAAACCTTGTTTCCAATAATTCTACCATAATCTTAAAATTAAAAATAAATAAAAATTCCCGGGCGTCATTACCCGGGAAATATCCTTAATTTTAAAATCAAGTTCAGGAAATCACATCAAAATACCCTTTCAATCCTTCAATCGTAAATCATAAATCGCAAATCACTTTCACCACTCTTTCTATATCTTGATCCGTCAACATCGGTCCCGATGGCAAGCACAACCCGATCTCGAACAATCGTTCACTGGTCCCGTTCCCGTAAAAAGGAGCCTCCTTAAACACGGGTTGCAAATGCATCGGCTTCCACAACGGGCGACTCTCTATGTTATCCCCATCCAATGCCAACCTCACGTCCTCCCTCGTGAAACCCGCCTCTTCCGGATCCACCGTGATGCACGTCAACCAGTAATTCGAGTTAAAATCCCCTCCTTCCGGCTGGCACATCACCTTCACCCCCTTCACCCCGTCCAGCAACTTCACGTACAAATCATGAATCTCCCTCCTGCGGGCAACGTGCTCCTCCAACACGAACATCTGGCCCCTCCCGATCCCCGCGCATATATTACTCATCCGGTAATTATAACCGATTTTCTCGTGCTGGTAATGCGGGGCTTGCTCCCTCGCCTGCGTGGCGTAAAACAACGCCCGTTTTGCTCGTTCCTCGCTCGGGCAAACCAACGCCCCACCACCGGACGTCGTGATAATCTTGTTCCCGTTAAACGACAACGCCGCGTACACCCCGAACGTCCCGCACTTCCTCCCCTTGTACTCTGACCCCAACGCCTCTGCCGAATCCTCTAGCACGGGAATGTTATAACGACCGGCAACCTCTAAAATCTCGTCCAACTTCCCGGGCATCCCGTACAAATGCACCGGGATAATAGCCTTCGGCAACCGCCCGGTCTTCTCCAAACGATCCTTAATTGCCTCCTCCAGCAACACCGGATCCATGTTCCATGTATCCTCCTCGCTATCCACAAAAACAGGAGTTGCACCCTGATAAGCAATTGGATTCGCCGACGCCGAAAACGTGAAACTCTGGCAAATCACCTCATCCCCCTCTCCAACACCTAAAAGTATCAACCCCAAATGCAACGCCGCCGTTCCCGCACTCAAAGCCACCACCTGTTTCCCCTCGTTTTCAACTTTCAATTTCCCATTTCCAATTAAAAAGTCCCGTAAGGCTTTTTCGAAAGCGTTCACATTCGGACCCAAGGGAACTACCCAATTCGTGTCAAACGCTTCTTGTATAAATTCCTGTTCCCGTCCACCCATGTGGGCTAGAGACAACCAAATTCTATTTTTCATTGAAAAAAATTTAGAAAATAAATTCATCGAGTCTCAACACCACTTACACGACTCTTTTATGTATACCCGATTCAATGCTAGACATTCCCGAAAAATCATTCTCCCCGATTCGCCTTCCACTCAAAATATTCATCTCGCAAAATCGCAATAGCCAATTCATCATGATAAGCATTATTTTTAAAAATGCTCCTTCTATAGTTTCCCTCCACCTTCCACCCACATTTCGCGTATAACTTTTGAGATGCTATGTTATATTCCAAAATACTACTATACAATCGATTTAATTGTAACTCTTCAAAAGCGTACCTCATCGTTGCATACACGCCATCTGTCCCTATTCCAATTTTTTTAGGCACATCATTACACAACTTTATTCCATGATCCGCCGAACGATTCTTCCAATCTATTCGAGTTAAAGTTGAAACGCCAACAAATTTCCCCTCGTACATGATCGCGAAACGAAAATTCTTATCATCACTAATAACCCGATTATACCAATCCAATTGTTGTTTCTCTGAAACAGGGAAACTCCAACCGATAACCATTCTTTCCATTTCTGGATCATTAATCATTTCACGCAAACAAGGCATATCACCAGGTTCCAATGCCCTCAAGATAACTTTATTCCCATAGATATTCATACACGAACATTTCAACGTTCAACAAACATTCTTTCAGACTCTAACACGATTGGCTCCACATCCACGTCTCTAAAAAACACGTACGGCTTATCGTAATGATGATACCGGTCCCTGGTAACGTTATTCGCGTTACCATCTTCCATGACACGTATCGTGTCTTCTATCAAGTCAAAACCTACTTGTGCCATAACACCGGTATAAGCCATGTGGCGAATATTCACTTCCGTTACTTTCATGTTACCATCCTTGTCTTCCTTGAGATCAAAAGATAATATGCCATGAGCCGGCACGTTCAGTTTATCGCACAAATATTTTACGCAATCATCACAAAATTTATTAACGCGATCTTCATTCAAGAAACGACCGAATGCAGTATTACCCGTGACATGGGACGGGGCGATGTTTGCCATCACGTACTCGACACATTCCAATGCCGCACCTTTCACGTACTCGTTATTATAATAAAGCATCTCGTTTGCCAGATGCCTCCCGGTTAAAAATTCACTAACCGTAAACTCCGGTATTTGATTGTTGATAAAAAGCCAACTTTTATAACTACTGAGATTTTCCAGTTTTAAAGAGCCTAATCCTCCCGTACCCTCGGTCGCGCGAATCCAGCAAGGAAAACCAATTTCTTTTTCCACGTCCTCGAACCGGGGATTCTCCTGTGTTACCTTAATGGTTTTTGGGATAAAGCCCGTATCTTTCAACAATTCTGCCATGATAGCTTTGTCTCTCAACGATTCTGACAACGATTTGCATCCCATGAAAACAGGACACGGGAATTTCCCGCATTTTTCAAAGTAATCACCCCATTCAACAATTTCACTTTCCGGCTGGACAAACGCGTAATCAACTCCTTTTTCTTCAACTAGCCTCTCTATAAAAGGGAAATATTCGACATCGGTACACCGGGGACATACCGAGTAGTCGTCCAACAACCCTTTCATGAAAAAGCCAATCGCTTTTTTATTTACGTCAATTCCTATTAACTTGTAGCCCGGATGATTTCTTCGAATAGTCTTCGCTATTGAACGAGGGGTAAGTCCTCCTATCCCCGTTATCAAGATTGTTTTCATATGTTGGTTTTATTACAATAATTCTTTATCAAATCCACTATTTTTCTCATTTGTCTCTCGCCATAGCGTTGGTCGCAAACCAAGGATAACTCGCTATTATAGAAAGCATCTGCACGCGTCGTATCTGGCAATGAATGGCTTTTAGGCCAGTGCACGGGACAATAAACTTTATTGCCGACCAGGTAATCTCTTAATGAATTTCTAATCTCTTTTTTCACGAGGATCGGGACAAACAGGGGGACACGATCCCCCTCGTGTTGAAACATCATGGACACGTTATTCAATCCAGATAATTCATCGTGCAACAACTTCGCGTTTTGTTGACGACGTGTTCTTACCAGTTCAAAATCTTGTTCATGCAACAATCGTAACGACATCTTATCTATCGAGTAATCCTGATAATCTCGTGATAATCTTTTGTTAAAAGCGGTGAAAAGACGAAGAAAATCTTCTTTATCAATAGTCGTGTTACCCCGGAGATAATCGTATTTCATTCTCATCCCCTTGAATTTACCTCTCGAGAAATCACATTCCTTTAAAGAGGCTTGAAAGAAACTCCCGTCTTTTTTAGAGACAATCGCCCCGGTTGGAATCCCCATCCATTTTCTGAGGCTACAAAACGTGTAATCAGAAAACGTGTTTGCTTTGTTGAAAAGGTCATGAGTTCTATCGTGAAGAACTATCACGCCCTTATCCTGCATGCTTGTAATCGTTTCAATATCAACACCTGTACTAAAACCGAAGTAGTTACAGACGTATAAAATATCTATTTTCAAAGTAGTGTCAATATCACACTTGATTTTCCCGTTCTCGTGAATCAAATCATAAAATATCACATCAATACCTCGATTCTTGAAAGGATATATCATGGAGTCGCAACAATAAGCGGGCATGTAAACAGTGGTGATCTTTCTATCTCTCTCGATATCCTGACAAATATAATCTATGGCGGTTCTACCGGATAACAATAATTGACGGTTTCCACTAAAACCATTTTCTTTAAAATCATGATGCATATTATCAACAATCGTAATAACATCATCAATCCAGAATTCACTGCCGATTTCTTCTATCACTTGCTTCATCTATCAAATCTTGCCGGCCCTCCATCTTCCATTGGGCGATTCTATAATCATGGAAATTAGTGATACCGCTCGTTTCAACCCCGACATCTTCTCTTTTGAAAACCCTGTACACGGTAAGAAAGAATATTTTCACGTCCATCCACAAGCTCATGTTATTCACGTATTCAATATCATAAGCCAATTTCCGATCCCACGTGATAGATTTCCGCCCGTTCACCTGTGCCCAACCGGTAATCCCGGGACGCACGTCATGCCTGTGCTTCTCGTCTTCGTTATAATAAGGAAGATACACTACAGCGAGAGGGCGGGGGCCGATTAAAGACATGTCTCCTTTTAACACGTTTATCAATTGTGGCAACTCGTCAATAGACGTCAAACGAATAAAACGCCCAACTTTAGTCAAGCGTTGCTTATCCGGCAACAATTTTCCCGTTGCATCCCGCTCGTCCGTCATTGACTTGAACTTGATCACTTTAAAGATCTTCCCGCCTTTTCCCGGGCGCTCTTGAAGAAAAAATGCTCCTGCCCCCTTGTTGGCAAAATGCAACCAGATCGCGATAATGAACAAGACTGGCCAGATCACCAGCAAGACGATTGACACGAAAACAAAATCTATACAACGTTTAAAAAAATGCTTGTACATAAATTTCAATTCTCAAACAAGTTTACTATAGCTGGATAAGTTTTTCTTCTATCAAATCGCTCATCACCCAGCTCACTAGATCGCTTACCCATCCTGTCTCTCAAGTCTTTATCTAAGACCAACTTTTCAATTGCATTTGCTACCTCGTTGACATTTCCTACTTCACAATTTATTCCACACTTGTATCGTTCTATCAAATCACGATACTCTTCACATTCTTGCGTGTTAATAACCGGAAGACCTGACAGGGCGTAATCTCCAACCTTATTTATAATACTACCAGCGGACCCTTTTTTTATCGGATTTATAGCGATATCACAGGAACATAACAATCCGACCATCTTTTCATACGGCATTTTTCCTGCAAATTCAACATAAACGAATTTGTTCTCTGCATATCTCTCGAATCTATTTTTTAACGGTCCATCTCCAATAACGACAAACTTCACTACACGAGAAAAGTTTCTTTCTTTCAACAAGCATAACGCATCCAAAACGCACTCTATATCATAACTAAAACTTAAAGTGCCTACATAACAAAGCCATATTTCATTATCTTTTCGATCAAGTCGATATTTCTTTCTAGCTAGATCAAAAACACCCCCATCAGTACCAAGATAAACACTCAAACTCTCTTTGTCACGTTTATTTACTGCTAACGCTCTATTTCTATAAGTATCTGAAACTGCGATCACTTTATCCGCGGCCCTATATATCTCGTCCACGTACAATTTCATCGGGAATGATAACAAATTTCGCAACGATCGAGATTTTATAACCAGGCCAAACGCTTCCGGCCATAAATCTTGAATATCGATAAAGAATTTCACATGATGTCTTTTCGAAAAACTCGCGGCTTCCCTCGCCGCTGTCAACGAGGGAACGGCACAGTAAATGTAATCGGGAACCGTACACGATTCCAAATATTCACGAACGTTCTTTCCCCAACATCGATGACTATACAAGCGTCTAAAGCTTATATTTTTCACGTAACCCGGTTCATGTATATAAATAATTTTTGACTCGTATGTCTTTACCGGTTCATCTTTATACTTTTTAGTTCCATGATCAAAATCACTCGTGATCAACTCTACTCGAAATCCTCGCTTGGCAAACATCTCTGCCAAATAGAGAAAACGCCCATTCACTGTCCCATCAAACTTGCGACAGAAATTTGCAATGATAATTATTGTTTTCATGATAATCTCCCTAAACAGAAAGCTTGCTTGTTTCGAGGATACTGGATATAGCTTGATGAAAATCTTTTGCCAAAAGATCCCAATCATATCTTGACGCCAGCAAGCGAGCATTCCGAGATTTTTGTTTTAAAAGACTTTTTTCCTTTATTAAACGCAATAAACATGTAACGATACTATTCACTTCATTCTCACACGTCCACCCGGCATTCGCCTCTTGCACCTCATCCATCATGTTCGTGCCCCGGGATACCAACACCGGCAACCCGTAAGATAAAGCTTCTATCAGCCCCATGGGATGCCCCTCGAAACGAGAGGTCATGATGAACACGTCCGCATCAAGAATAGCGTTTTCTTTTTCTTTTCCCCCGATCTCGCCTTTCAATTTTACAATATCTTCTATCCCGTATCCTTTAATTAACATGTCGAGTCCATCGGCCTCGTCCCCTTTAGGACCATAACAAGTAATCATGAATTTAGCTTCTCTCAATTCTTCTTTTATCTGTTGGCATGCTTGCACCAACAAATCCAATCCCTTATGATAGACATCTATCCGCCCGATAAACAATGCCTTTATACCAACTTCTGAAAAACATTCCTTTCTCAAAACGGGCTGATGAAAACCATTGGGAATAATCACGTGATTTTTATTTAACTTTATTGAATCCTCGTGTTCTTTTTCGGTCAAAAATTGAATTGCTAACGCGTGTTTCACGAAAGAATTGAAAAATAACCAGTGAGCTATTTTCTTTTTTAACCAACTATGATTACGTAACGCTTGTCTCGTTAATGAGCCACGAGGAATTATAACATAAGGTATTCTTTTACGTCTTAGCTCATACGAAAATAAAACCTCTTTAATTGCATAAAATCCTTCGAACACCACAATATCGGGAGAAGAGAAAGGGCCCGGTAAGTTTTTCAATCTTAATCTTCCACAATCTTCTATTGAATGAAAAGACGCAATATTTAACCAGTGTTCCATTCGAGCCGAGGTTATATTAACCCAAAAAACATTATCGTACTTCGCCTGAGCTCGAATACTAGCGGGCACGCTCCAACTGGGACCTGCCGATATTTTATCCCCTAAATGTGAAATGTATAAAATATTCATAGATAAATAACAATTACAGCCTATCCATCACACGAATTTCAAACTGCATAAATCACCTCTTACACAAGCGATAAACAACAATACAAAACTGATAATCTTGATTAAATTCCTAAGTCTATACTTATATGTATCAGGGTAACGCTTCGATACAAGTATCAGCAATAACAAGGGCATATCTAGAATAGCTATCAACCAGCTTAACCTCCAACCAATATTAAACTCAATCCATATTGCAACTAAATCAATCAATGTAAAGAACAACATAAATCCCATAAAAGCACCGTATTCTTCTCTTTCCTTTTTATACTCCTCTAATCCCAATTTTCTATTAATTTTCAAATAATAAACCAAAAGAATGAACAGTGTCACGAAAATAACAATCAGACTCAACACAAATTCCCATATATAAAAATACCCTGTCGATGCTTGTGAATAAGCCAAGTAATCCCCCCCTTTATCAATAGCAAGATGAATATAATTACGTCCATACACGTAGGAAACCACCACAAAGATGAGCACTCCCAGCGTTGTAAATAAACGATTTCTTCCTTTATTTCCTTTTAGCACATAATAAACAATAAAAACCATTACCGCAGCCATCCCCGCAGCATGTATCAATGCAGCAATAATCAATAACGAAAAATATTTGACACCCCCCTTGTGTTCTATTAATATTTTATAAATACAATATGCCACGATCGCCATAGAAAGCATGGTTCTGATATTTGCAATCGTCATCATCAAGAGTCCCCTTGACATGAAAAAAAGAAGAACTAAAGCTATATCCTTTTTCAATACTTGCCTCCGCTTGCATATAGATTTCAATAACGCAAAACATAAACCATATGTTAAACAAGCGTTAACAAAAGGCAACCATCTTTCATCTCCCAAATTACCTAGTACGTGATAATAAAGTGCCGCCATCGGGGTTCCACTTGCCATTATTATCCCCCATGACTCTGGATCATCAAGGGCATATTGAGCATATAACTGTAAAACGGGATATATTCTTGTTAAATCAGAACCATCCATTGGCACGTAGAAAAATCCCATAAGTGCTAATGCAATCGTATAGATATTCAATGGAATAGACCATCTTTTCGTTCTAGGAATCAGATAATATACAATGATTAGCAATAATGCGTATATACCAACACCTATTAGCCTTGGAATTAGATACATGATTTCTAAGAAAAAATATATTAATTTACTTGTAAATACCTACACAAGAGGAAAAATGCTATTATAAAAATTATCAATAAACTAATTACAATCCGGCAATTGAATCCAATCACCAAATACCATATTCCAATGCTCTGAAGACAGATCATCATATCCAGACGAATCAAAAAAAGTCAATTCTCCAAAATACACGTGGTTGTTTACATAGTAAAGATCTACCCTAATAAAAGGAATTTCTTTTGAAAGTTTTTCCGCAATTGAGATCATCTCGTCCCACTTTTCTGGTCTATTTATTATCGCACTAGAACATTTCCCATCACGACTCTCTATTGGTAAAGGATTGAACAAAGGATCATAATAATTAAAATTATGAGATGTAAATCGATTTGTAGCAACTAGTACGGCTCTTACAACTCCTGAGAAACAAAAAAATTTATAATCACGCAACTGCCCACTATCATCCTGCATAAACTGTTCTGCCAATATTTTAGACTTTATGTTTTTATAAGGCCATTCTCTTAAGGTTCTGTACAAATTAGATTTCATTGAACGCATCAATTTTTTTTCAGCATTCTTTTTATTAAATGTTGCCTTGTTCTTACAAATGGCAATACCACCACCTCCCCCTCCATTATTAGTCTTCAATACGAATTGGTCTGGCAATGTAGAGAAATCAATTTCATCAAAACTCTTCCAAATTCCCAATGTTGGAATTATATAATCCCTACCAATAATAGAAGCTACATATTCCTTGGCTGTAATTTTATCCACCATTTGTGTGTATTCTGGTTTTCTATCATGAAGTTTTAGCCATTGCAATTTTTCACTATATGTTTGAGGTCGCTTCAAATTCAATCTCTTCCCCATGTATAATCGAAATAATAGTTTTAAATACAACTCATCATCAGGGAAAAAAAAGTTACAACGTACAACAATGGCACCCAGTGCCTTCAATGGATTTTTTATATAATAACCTAAAGATCTCATAAATTTAATAATTACATAATACCTCAAACTGTAAAAAACAAACAACCTTCAGTAAAGATTAATAATTCATATTATACACAAGTTGTTCTCTTTATTTTTAATGCATAATACATTGGAAGGACACCAATCAAAAGACTCGATACCATGTAAGTAATCGAGGCCCCGATGTAAGAAAAATAATATATAAGTGGAAATGCTATAACAAAACCACAAACAGAAGCCACTATCGTGAGATTCCTCAATAATTTTTCTCGATGTAACACGATCAAGTAGTTCTGACCGTAAACAGAATCCATGTTCGTGAATAATAATGCAAATGCAGTAATTCTCAGAACAATAATTGCATCACCATACCCCTCGCCAAAAAATAACCTAATTAACAAGGGTGCGAAAACAAATAATATCAAACTACCCAAACCGGATACACCCAAATTGAATTTAGCGTATAAAGAATGATACTCTATTTTCCTGGAAAGATACGGGAAGAAAACATTGGTAAGAGTATTTAAAACCGAGTACGCAACTTGCCCGAATTTCCGCCCCGCATAATAAATCCCGTTTGCCGTATCCCCTCCAAAAAATCCTAACAGCAAAACTGAAAGATTATTATACAAGTTCGGCATCAACGTGTTAATGAAAACATCTGTACTACCTTTTATTGTAAAGATTATCGTCCGAAATACCGGTTTATATAGACGATATTTCCATTTCACGAAAATAAAATACAAAGCTATAATCCCTGACAAAAAATATCCAGAGGCTACCAAGACCGGTTGTAGTATGTAATCATCTTTATCCTTTATAAAGATAAAAATTGCCACAATAAATATCAATTTGGAAATTACATTCAATATAGTGGAATACTTCATCCTTTCCAAACCTAAGAAAAACCATGCTGGGAAAAGTATATGCCCGGGGACATATAAAAAAGTAAACAATATTATCACGTAATTCTCCCGAAACTTGGGAACGATCAACAACAAGAGGAGCAATACCAGAAAAGAACAAAACATCAAAAAGATCCTTGACCAAAAGATATCCGAAAATATTTTGGAAACTTCCTTTTTATCATCTCTAGCTTGCGCCACATTCCTCGCCCCGGTCATATCAAATCCCCAATCCGCGATAGTTTGAATCCAAATAATAATTGCCGCCGCAAAAGAAATCTTACCCAACCCGTCAACACCCAACACGCGAGCAAGATACGGTATCGAGATCAACGGGAATATGTAACTGGCAATTTGAAGTGAAGAAAGATAGGCAAAATTCGAAGCCAATACTTTCCCGTCTTTACTTCTAAGGATTCGCATAAAAAGCGATTTAAGTTTACGCATTTTTATCAAACATTTTCGTTAATGTCTTCCAAAGAATTATTTTATCATTTTAGCCTATTAAATATCTTCCTAAACGTGTTTTCAATGTCAATTGTGAAAACATTATAGACAAAACAAACGTAACAACACAAGCTATCCACGGCAGCCAATAAGGCCCTACAAGTTGAGGCAAAGAAGTTTTATAATATAACACTTCCAATACAAATTGTTGATAAATATAAACCCCAAAACAAATCGCCCCGGCATTAACAACCCACGAAGCAGGCCTAACTCGACATTTATCAATCACATAGTTCGTCAGCAGGTATATCGCACAAACACCAGATATAGAAACCGGCAGGATTACAATTCTATTTACCACGTATTTTATTAAACGCCCAATCAAATTCTGATCTTCACTAACCGATATAAAAAAATAATTACTCAACAGAAACAGGAATAAAAAACATGACACGATTAACACAACATACTTTAAATCGCAAGTTTTTTCTATAATCCAATCACGATATTTCCATACCAGAAAACCACCCCAGAAAAATACCATATAACGGGTTGCAGAGCCTAACCCGAGAGGCAAAGGACAGGGGAATAGAGATATCATTAACAGAAACAAAAAAGACATCCAAACATATACATCTTTAGAAATTACCACCTCTAACCCACATTTACTGTTTAACGTACCAAGTTCATTTTGATTTAATTGACTAGGCAATCGCTTAAAACACATATTAACGAGAATTTTCCCCACCACGAAACACCAAAAGAGCATAGGCAAAAACCACAAGTGACCAACCCCACTTAATATTTTCAGCACACTCGATAAAAACGTGTAATCTTCCCACCTATAAAACATGAAAAAATAAATCAAACTGAAAAACACACTTGGAAGCACTAACCTTTTAAATTTCTTTATCATGATATCCTTTAAACTATCGAAACGTCCAAGTGTCAATTGCTGATAACCATAAATATAACCTGACACAAAAATTATTGCTGGCATTTGGAAGGTGTCAAAAAATTTAGCAATCCATCCATACCATTTTATGGACTGAAAACCAACCGGTTCCTCCCAGCCTCCATTATAGATTATAAAAGCGTGATAAATAACAACAATTCCTATTATCAAGGGACGAATCACAACCGCATCCAAGAGGTATTTTCCCATCGCCAAATTTATTTATAATACTTTTTGTACCACCTCACGAATTTCTCCACTCCCTCCTTCAAGGGAGTCTTCGGCTTGTAATTTATCTCTCGATACAAACGGGTCGTGTCTGCATCTGTCTGGTAAACGTCTCCCGGTTGCATAGGCAGATATTCCTTCACCGCCTCCTTACCGCACGCTTCCTCCAGGGCGTGAATGAAATCCATCAATCTTACCGGGGAAGAGTTACCTATATTGTAAACCCGGTAAGCCGCACTAGAAGTCGCCGGGTTCGGGACTTCCGCGTTCCAATCTTCATCCGGCACAGCCACCCGATCCATCACCCGAATCACCCCCTCCACGATATCATCCACGTAAGTGAAATCTCGCAACATGTCCCCGTGATTGAACACTTTCATGGTTTGCCCTTCCATAATTGCCCTCGTAAAAAGGTGAGGGCTCATGTCTGGGCGTCCCCAAGGACCGTATACCGTGAAAAAACGCAAACCCGTAGTAGGAAGACCGTAAAGATGACTGTACACGTGTGCCATCAACTCATTGGATTTTTTCGTCGCCGCATACAAGCTGACAGGATGAGCTATCCCACTATCCTCTTTGAATGGGACGTTGGCATTCAAGCCGTAAACACTACTGGAACTGGCGTAAACGAGATGACGAACCCCCAAGTAACGACAACATTCCAGGATATTCAAGAAGCCCGTAATATTACTATCGACATAAGCCCAAGGGTTCTCTATCGAGTAACGAACTCCCGCCTGGGCGGCAAGGTTTACCACTCGTTCAAATCGTTCCCGTTCAAACAATTTCGGCAACTCTTCCCGATCCTCAAGGTTCAACTTGATAAACCGATACAACGGGTATCTCTTACCCCGTACCAGTTTCCCATATTCTATATTTTCTTTATCGATTCCCGTTTCCGCTAAACGAGCGTACTTTAAATTCACATCATAATAGTCATTGATATTATCCAACCCGACGACATCGTCACCTCGCTCCAGGAGGCATCGTACCACGTGAAAACCGATAAAACCAGCCGCACCGGTTACCAGTATTTTCATCCTATCTTGTAATAATTAAAACCGTTTTCCTTCAGTTCCTTCCTGTCATAAATATTCCGACCATCAACAACCACGTACCCTCGCATCACTTTCTTCAACACGTTCCAACTCGGCATCCTAAACTCTTTCCATTCCGTCACAAGCATCAAGGTATCAGCATCAACCGTCGCATCATACATATCTTTACAATAAATAACCTTATCACCGATACGTCTTTTACACTCATCCATGGCGATCGGGTCATATACTTTTACGCATACACCTGCATTCAACAGCAAATCGATCAACACCAATGCCGGAGCCTCCCGCATATCATCCGTCTCCGGCTTGAAAGATAATCCCCACATAGCCACAATCTTCCCTTTCACCTCTCCAGCAAAATGTTTCATAAACTTATCAAAAAGAATCGATTTTTGTTTCTCGTTCACATTTTCAACCGCTTTCAAGACTTGCATCTCGTAACCATTTTGCTCTGCAGTCTTGATCAACGCTTTCACGTCTTTCGGGAAACAACTCCCACCGTAACCACAACCGGCATACAGAAATTTCTTACCAATCCGGGAATCTGTGCCAATCCCTTTACGAACCATATTAATATCAGCTCCAACGAGCTCGCATAAATTTGCCATATCATTCATAAAAGAAATCCGGGTAGCTAACATCGAATTAGCAGCATATTTGATCATCTCTGCACTAGGAATATCCGTGAATATCATCCGATCCCCACTCAACATAAACGGCTTGTACAACCGAGACATGATCTCTTTTGCCCGCTCGTTTGCAACACCAACAACAACACGATCCGGTGACATAAAATCATGAACAGCAGCCCCCTCTTTCAAAAATTCCGGATTTGAAGCCACATCAAATTCAATATTTACACCTCGACGATCTAATTCCTCTTGAATTGCATTCTTTACTTTAAGTGCCGTACCGACAGGGACTGTACTTTTAGTAACAATTACAAGATATTTTTTCATATTCTGCCCCACGGAACGAGCCACTTCCAACACGTATTTCAAATCGGCAGAACCATCCTCGTCGGGGGAGTACCTACCGCACTAAACACCACCTCAACCTCATCAAGTATCTCCCTCAAATCTGTCGTGAAATGTAATCTACCGGCATTAACATTTTTACAAACCAATTCCTCTAAACCAGGTTCATATATTGGGATAATTCCTTGTTGCAGTTTATCAATTTTCTTTCGATCTACATCTACACAAGTAACATCCACTCCCATCTCTGAAAAACAAGTTCCTGAAACCAAACCGACATATCCAGTTCCCACTATTACTATTTTCATATCGAGACATTTCTATTTAATTTGCAACCTTATCTAATTTCTCGTACACCGAATCTTTCAGCTTAAATACGGTGTCACTTGTTTTATTAACCGAATCCACCTGCTTTCGCTTGTAATGGCTTACTCCCAGCTTAGTAATTCTCCCGGGGACGCAATAGGAGCAAAAACACTCTCTAACGAAAAGCCTTACCATTCAATTCATTATATTCATAAAAATTACGTTTTGCCAAAATCTTAAACACATTTGCTAATGCCCCAAGATCCTCACCTGCCGACCCCATAAAACGCTCTATCATCTCATCCTTCCGTTGTTTCACGCAGGTTGTCAAACGAACTCGTTCCTCTTCCAAAGAAATTTGCTCTTCTAGCGACAATTCCATAGCCCCGACAACATCCTCGTAAAAGCAGATAGCCCCCCACCAATCCCACAACTCCTCATGACTAAATTTCCGACTTATTCCCAAAGCCTCCGTTACGAGATTTTTAGCCAACATGCCACATTCATCTTCTCCCGTGAAATAATAGCAATTACAAAGCAGGCGGCAAATATTCGGTGTCCGACAAGGCAATACCATCTTATCACTCCCCTTAGGAATAAGAATTTCATAAGCAGCATCCAATGCCGTATCCAAAAATTTCATATCCGAATACAACAGGTAAGCATCCATCAAATCCACGACATACCCTGCACGAGTATCCACCGGAAGATCTCTATCCTTCAACAATTCTTGAATAACCCGGGCTATTTCCCGTATTCGATCGTGAATATCCCAAAGACTACCATACTCGTCTTCCAGCCAGGGGTACACTCTCACCATCGAGTAAACCGACAAGTAACCGTGCAAAAGTCCCGACAGAGACGAGGGGGGACAATCTTTCAACGCCAATCCACTCACCTGCTTGTACACTTTGCGAAATAAATCCTTTTCCATTATTTCTTATTACTCTATTTTTTCCAAAAACGAACCCGGTATATAAGACGTGGCTATAGATGCCACACCATCCAATCGAATAACAACCCGTTTGTGTCCTTTCAAGCGTACCAGTTCCCCTTCCAAACCCGACAAAGGCCCCTTGATCACTCGCACACGATCCCCCCTTTTCAAGTCTTTATTTAGCACCTCTACACCATCGGTGGAAAAGTCTAACAAAAACATGAAATCTTGCATTTGTTTATCCGGGATAACCAAAGAACAACGTCCTTCTCGATCCTTCAAATAAACAATATTCAACAAGTGATCGTTCAGTAAAGAAAAACTAGTTGCTTTGTCTGTTCGAATAAAGATCAAGCCATGAATGAGAATTACCCTGATCTTTTTTCGACCGAGTGGAGTTTCACGTACTCGCTCTTCTTGCGGCAGATAATTTTCTACCCCCAGTTCGTCTAATTTCTTTTTAATGACCAATTCTTGATTTACACGGGTATAGGCGGCATACCAGTTTAATTTATCAGTCGATATCATGGATTGTTTTTAGGCTTGTGTTTATACCGGCAATTTTAAAAATGAAGACCCGATTGGGTACGCTTCGCGCACTAACCCTACCACGAGTCCTGATTTATTGCCATGTGTCCTACACGCTATACTTAAACAGCAATAACGCCTAGAAGCTGTCCGCATAAACATCATTTCCTACAAAAAAACGATCGTTTAATGCGTTACAAATATAATGAATTTTCGAATTCCACAAATTTAAATAAAATATTTTTTCTTTTTAGCAATCAAATACTTATGATTTTGCGAAAATCGACACATTGTTGATAAGTGACGATATCATTAAACGATCGTTTTAAGATATCCTAATCATTCTAAAATAAACCGTCCCCGCCCTTGCCTCGTCTACTACAAGCTCAAATTATATTCACCGCTATACTTTCACCACGCGATTCATAATATCGAATTCAACACCTCCTATTCCCACCCTAAACTAACCCAAATAAAGAAGTAAAGTAACCCAAATAATCCCACTTATTCGTTGCTCAGCCGTTGCACATTCGTTGCTCACACGTTTCCCAATGGTTAAGCTTCGAGTAAGCATCGAGACATCATCGAAAAAGGGGTATTATTTCCCTAGTATTTCCTCCTATTCTCTAGAGCTTCTCCTATAAATCACGAACTACAAAAAATATTAAAACACCTTCAATAGGCGCAAGTTTCTACTTACATTCCTTGTCAAACCTGCGAAACAACAGCACAGACCCATGAAAAAACGCATCACACAAATCATCTTCAGCCTCCTGACCTTTTACACGAATGCCGACATTTACGCCCAAGAAAACGAGGGAAAAACCAAAAATCCATGGAGCGGTTCCGTTTCCCTCAACCATGATTTCACGAACAATTTCACGGGAAACGTAAATTTGGGATATACCCAAAAGAACTGGGATCTATTCCTGGATTACTCCGGTCACTCGGATCGGATTGAAATCAGCAGCGAGCTATTCCGCTCTTATTCGGTAGAAACAGAACAACTAATAGAAACAGAACAGCACCATTTAAGCCACTCCTTCGCCCTACAAGTAGACCTACGCCCCTCCTCGCACGATCTGTTTCTATGGAATCTCAAGTTGCAATTTCCCAAGATCACGACAAACCGGGACATAAATAACCGTACACAAGCAAAAGAATATAACCTACACCATCGAATCGCATTCAGCCGGAAAACAATTGAAGGTGCTTTATTCTACAAACACGTGTACGAAAAAGACATGCACGAACTATCCCTAAACGGTGTCTTTTCCCACACGAAAGATTCCCGCCCGAGCACGTATCAAATCGATGATCTTCTCTCTTACACCACCACCGGAAACGAACAGCCGGAATTCGTCCGCATGCAAATGGATCACCTCTACACATTCGCGAACCGGGGACAACTCGAAAGCGGTATTCAATTCTTCTCCAGGTGGAATAAAACCCGATACCATCTTTATGACAAGGGGGAAAATCCCGATAGCTGGTTGTCGAGATTAAATCCCAACGACGGGCTAAACCATAAAGAGTACATTTACACGGCACATCTTTCCTACTCCCGACAACCGGGAGAATCCTGGCATTACAAAATAGGCTTACTCGCCGATTACGATATTACCCGCACCCGGCTCACGGAAACCGCAGACAAGCATGATTCGGATAGATTCTACTTTTATCCCCACCTAACCCTTCAATACACGCCTTCAGAACAGCAAGAACTGGCCTTTCATTTTACCAGAAAAGCCACTCGCCCGGATTACACCCGACTAAACCCGTTTACAAGCCCGATCGATCACCAGACTTTCGAGCAAGGCAACCCGCTGTTACGTCCCGAAGTCTCGAATCGGGCCGAGATCAACTATCTTTTGTCGGGGGAAAAGATCCAGGTGAACGGGAATCTTTATTTCACTTCCATAGAGAAGTTTATCACCCCGGTCGCGCTATTGACAGAAGACAATACCCTAACGCTGTCTTACGCAAATGGAAACATGGAAAATAAAGTCGGTCTGGACATCAACCTATCCGGCGCTCCCGCATCATGGATGACGATCAACCCTTCCATATCCATCGTCCACGCTCACACCAACGGGAAATTTCAAAGCATCGACCTTCATGTCGACGATTTTTCCTGGTCAGGGAAACTGGAATTAACCTTGAATTCCAAAAAACACACCGAATTTCAAGTCCTCTTTTCCTATCAATCGCCGACAAAAATTCCCCAATTCAAAATGGAGGAAAATTACTATCTTGATCTCGCCATCAAACAAGGCTTCTTTAATGACCGCCTTCAAATCAGTTTCTCCGTTTCCGACGTCTTCGATACGTCCGAATGGCAAGCCCGCTCAAACACGAACACCTATCGACTGGCAAATTACTGCAAAGAAGCCACTCATGCTTACTGGATCGGGTTGACATTCAATTTTAACAACTTCAAATCCCGTCCGTCAACAGACAATTCTCACCCGCAAAAACGTCAGGTGATACAGGTGGGGCAATAACGTATGGCAGGAAATTTTACTTTTCATAATGCCAAGCAAGAGTTTTCAACGATTAAAGACTGAAGAATAATGGTTAGTCGGCGGGCGACAAAGCACAAATTACCGGATTTAATGTATATTGAACCTAGAAATGCCATAAAAAAGCCTATTACAGCTATTTTATTTTGCAAATCTGCACATTTTGCCCCAAAATAAGATAAAAAAATAATGAATTCTAGCCTTTTTATTTCTTCAATTCATATCAAAACATTACCTTTACATCGTTATAACAAATCTCTCATAATATGATAGAAGAAATTATATTCAAGAATGTATTATCCTTTAAAAAAGAAACGACATTCAGTTTCGAAGCAACCCCTGATACCACATTTGAAACTCAACACGTGGTAACAATGCCTAATGGCACAAGATTGCTTAAACTCGGTATCGTCTATGGTCCTAACGCAGGCGGGAAAAGTAATTTACTTTATGCAATCTCCGCGCTTCGTGATTTTATGGTGTTTGACCCACTGAATATGGATGAACCGACAGGTTTTGAACCGTTTTTACTTGACAAGGAAACGCCAAACTTGCCATCTGAATATAGTATAAAATTTTGGGTTAACGGAATACGCTATTGGTATCAACTTACAGCCACAACAAAATTGGTTATACACGAAAAATTGTCATATTATAAGACTGTTCAGCCAATCAAAGTGTTTGAACGAGTATTGGAAGACGGGCAATCTGTATTGTCATTCAATCCTGCCGTGCAGAAGATTGATCAGGAAGAACAGAAAGCCCTCACGCTGAACTGCCTCCCGAACAAGTCATTTTTTGCAGCTCGCGGTCGCGTGAATATGAAAATGGAACACGTGGATGGTGTCCGTCAATGGATTCGCAACAGATTCATGCCTATGGTGGGACCATTTACGAATATGGAGAAATATAGCAAGAGAAAGATAAGAGAAGATGTGAATTTTAAAGAGCATTTGCTTCGTTTTCTTCACCAGGCAGACTTCAATATTACCGGATTGAGTGAAAAGACTGAAGAAAAGCCGTTGCCTCCTTATTTTCATAAATATCTACAGATACAAGATTCTTTACCCGAAGATAAAAAGAAAGAATTACTTACTCTAGAGGCTTATAAAGAACATGTCTTAGGTTTCGAACACACGGTAGAAAATGAACGCGGTCTGGAAACTTACGAGTTGTCCACTCGTCAGGAGAGTGATGGTACAACACGTGTAATGGACATTGAAGCAGCTATCTACGAGGCTATCAAAAACAACTCGGTCTTGCTACTGGATGAGATAGAATCTTCGTTACATCCAAATTTAATTGAGTTTATTCTTCAAGAATATATCATGAACAGTAACGAGAGTCAAATGCTCATAACCACGCATTATCCTGGCTTGCTTAACACGATTGATGATCTTGTCCGCAAGGATAATATCTGGTTTGTGGAGAAAGACAAGTCGGGTACTACCGATTTGTATTCTCTCGTGGAATTCAAGGGATTGAACAAGATTTCAAAGATTGAACGTGCCTATCGTAAAGGTCAATTTGGTGCACTTCCAAATATTTAATGCTTATGGCACGCAAGATTAATTCCCGACAAACTCGACAACCACAAAAACGTGTGATTGGAGCAGGACTTACTGAATTTTGGTATTTAAAGCACCTCAAGCCTCTACTTGACTTAAAGTTTGAGTTATACCCTCGTCTATTTGGCAATGAATCCATGGGGGAGATAAACAAACTCATCGAGGAGGGACTTAATGATGACGCAGAGGTAATATGCTTCTTCGATGAAGATGTTATGCGATGGGATCAAGTAGAAGGAAAACGTATAAAGGAATTGCATTGTAAATACGATAATAATTCCCGTGTAACGCTTGCATGTAGTATGCCCTCTATCGAATATTGGTTTTTACTTCACCACGAAAAGACTAACCGTCACCTTGCTACCTCTCGTGACGCAATCAGTTCTTTGCGCAGATACATTGTCCAGTTCGACAAAAAGGAAAATTTTCTCAAGCATCAAAAGTGGGTTGCCGAACTAATTAAGGACAACAAAATGGATCATGCTATGCGGCGAGCAGAAGCACTAGGCCGAAGCGGGACATCATACTCTGATGTATGGAAGGCTATCAAGGTGATGAAGTAAAACAAGCCTTCGAATGAAGATGTATTAAACTCGTTTTTGTAAAAAACTCGTTTTAATACATCCTCCTATAAATTATCACTCCTTATTTCCGGTAATCATAGAAACCGATTCCGGTTTTACGTCCCAATAAGTTGGCACGAACCATTTTCCGTAATAGCGGGTGAGGACGATACTTGGAATCACCGAATTCATTGTACAGCACTTCCATGATAGCCAGACACACGTCCAAGCCGATTAAGTCTCCCAAAGCCAAAGGTCCCATCGGGTGGTTGGCACCTAATTTCATGGCTTCGTCGATCTCTTCCTTGGAGGCAACACCGTCAGCATAGATTCCGATACCCTCGTTCACCATCGGGATCAGGATTCTGTTTACCACGAATCCGGGAGCCTCGTTCACGCTTACAGGGGTTTTACCGATCTCGGATGCAATTGCCATCACCTTGTCGTGAACCTCTTGGGAAGTCAACTGTCCTTTAATCACCTCCACCAATTTCATCATCGGCACCGGGTTAAAGAAGTGCATACCGATCACTTTCTCCGGACGGCTGGTTGCGGCAGCGATTTCCGTGATAGAGAGAGAAGAAGTATTCGTGGCCAGGATAGCCTCCGGTTTACAGATGGCATCCAAAGTTTTGAATATCTCGTTCTTGGTAGCCATATCCTCGGCAACTACCTCGATGACCAAATCGGCATCTTTACAATCCTCGTATGCCATCGTGTCCTTGATGCGGGCATTGATAGCATCCTTCTCGGTTGCTTCCATCTTGCCTTTTTCTACCATTTTGGAAAGACTCTTCTCGATAGCCTTGTGAGCTTTGCCTAAAGATGCTTCCGAACGACCTTTTAACAACACGTCATGCCCTGCTTGAGCAAAGGTTTGGGCAATACCATTACCCATCGTACCTGTACCTACAACGCAAATTTTCATTTCTACTTAATTTAAAATCTTCAACTATATAATATCAAATTTTATATTATCATGTAAATGTCAATTTTTTATCTTTTCTTGAATTCCGCTTTTCGTTTGCCCAGGAATGCCTGCATTCCCTCTTTCTGGTCCGCGGTTGAGAAACAGAGTCCAAACAGGTCGCTCTCGATGGAAATACCCGTGTCGATATCCGTTTCCACTCCCCGATTAATCGCTTCTTTCGCGTAACGCACGGCTAACGGGGCCTTTGAAGCAATCTTCTTCGCCATGGCCATACATTCATCCATCAGTGCTTCCGGCTCTACTACCTTGTTCACCAACCCGATACGATAAGCCTCCTCGGCAACAATCACGTCTGCCGTGTAGATCAGCTCCTTGGCCTTACCCAATCCCACGATACGCGGCAATCGTTGTGTACCGGAGAATCCCGGGGTGATCCCTAAACCTACTTCCGGCTGGCCGAATTTAGCCTTTACCGAAGCGATACGGATGTCACAAGCCATGGCCAATTCACACCCGCCACCCAAGGCGAAACCATTCACCCCGGCAATAACCACCTTGTTCAACAATTCGATTTTACGAAAAACAGCCGCTCCCAATTCTCCAAACGCTTTTCCCTCTACCGCGTTCAACGTGCTCATCTGGGATATATCCGCACCCGCCACGAATGAACGTCCTTCCCCCGTCAGAATAACAACATCGATGCCGTCATCCTCACCGATAGCCGTGAAAGCGGCATCCAATTCTTTCAAAATCGTCGAATTCAAAGCATTCAACGCTTCCGGGTTATTAATTTTAACCGTGCAAATATTATCCTGTTTCTCAACAATTAGTTTTGTATACGTCATAATTTTTTCTATTTTCATTCATTTTGATAACAGTCCTCGTTTCTGTATCTTTGTAGGCAAAAATAACCTTTAATCAAGAATAAACCAATCTTTTTGATATGAGTTTTTCAGACATCAGTATACAAGAACTAGCAAGTGCATTCATGGTCCTGTTTGCCGTCATCGACATCACGGGAGCCGTGCCCATTATTAATGATATTCAAAATAACGGGCGCAAAATCAGTGCTATCAAGGCCGCTTTGGCTTCATACATTCTTCTCGTGGCTTTCCTTTTCGCCGGGGACGGACTGCTCAACCTGTTCAACGTGGACATCTCTTCATTTGCCGTGGCCGGTTCCCTCGTGATCTTCGTTCTGGCGGTAGAAATGATCTTTGGGATTCCGATTTTTAAAAATGATGGTCCATCGGGGACGGCATCCATTGTTCCACTCGTGTTTCCCTTGATCGTGGGGGCCGGGACCCTAACGACCTTGTTGGCTTTACGGGCGGAATATCATACCATCAACATTATTATCGCGCTGACATTAAACATTATTATTGTCTATTTTGTCCTAAAAAATGTATCGTTGATCGAAAAGGTGTTCGGGAAAGGAGGAGCTTACATATTACGTAAATTCTTAGGGATCATCCTACTGGCTATCTCTGTTAAACTCTTTACCAGCAACCTCGCATCACTGATTGATATTTTCAAATAACGGGAAGGGACATCTCCAACTCCCCTTGCACAAGGGGAGAGAATTGTATACTTTTGTTCCACGAAAAAGATTCATCAACAATTTTATTTAAAGCATGAAAAAATTATTATTTATTCTGGTTGTCGTACTCATTGTTTCAAACAATGTATCGGCACAACAAAAACCTGAAAAAGGTTCATTCGGTACTGAAATCCAATTCAACCCTTTCGATCAAAATGGCAAGACGTTCCAATTAGACGGGCTTAAATTCCGTTACTTCATTTCTGACAGGGATGCCATTCGCTTGAAATTCGGAATCAATTCAACTCAAAACAAATTCACAGATTCAGATTCTCAAGAAGAAAATGATATAAAAACCAGCTATAAGAATGAATTCAAAAGCACGACCGGGGATTTCAACCTGGACTTAGGCTATGAACGTCATTACGATCTGGCAAAAAGACTAAATGCCTACGTGGGCGGAAGTATCGGGTTCAAAAAACATTTTGCTTCGACCAAAATAGAAGGCTATTCCGAAAGAATTAGTGAATCAAGCGCTTTTTCCAACAAATTCAACGGTAAGATTAAAAACGGAGCCATACTTACACTTGACAATAACTGGGATGAAGAAGATTTACTTAACGCAGTTAATGATCCTGCAACTTCCGGCGTGACATTCGCCATTTTTACAGGATTGGATTTTTACTTGTACAAAGGCTTGTACATTGGAACAGAATTTGGTTTAAGCGTCAAGACTGAAAGCAGCCAAAAAGCCAAATATACCGGGAAATTAACCTTGAATAGCCAAGGAGAAACAACCATCACGGAATACGATCAAAAAATGACAGAAAAAACACGTCAAACAAATGTCAAAACATACATCGAACCGGTTCTTCGATTAGGCTGGACCTTCTAATTCCCAACCTATAAAAACATAAAGTAAGCGAGTCAAAATCATTTGACTCGCTTACTTTATTTAAAACCTTTATCGGCAATAGCGATTAATATAAGCATTCACGCTTGTTACCCCCAACGATTTAGCTTTCCGCCAATCGGCACATGCCTCCTTACGCTTTCCGGTACTGAAATAAGCAATTCCCCGATTCGCGTAAATGGCACCGTTATCCTTGTTCAATTTGAGCGAATAGGTATAATCCGGTATTGCCTTCGCGAATTCACGCTGTTTCAGATAGCAATTTCCCCGGTTCAAGTAGTAAGCATATACCAACTCGTACTCTTCCCCGTTCTTCTTGGCATACTGGATTGCCAGAGAGTACTCCTTTATGGCTGCCGTGTAATTCTGCTGATTCTGGTAAATATTTCCCAAATAATAACAAAGCTCGTCATCCTCCTCGAATATCCCTTTCCCTTTCACTAAAAACTCCTTCAACAAAGAAATCTGGTTCGTGTGAGTACAAGCTGTATTCAAAGACGAGTAAACCTCCCTCAATTTCGGATTCAATCGATTCGCCGCGATTAATTTTTGAACAGCATCTTTATAATTTCCATTTTCAATGTCCGCGTTGGCCTCGTTCAACAACTCAATCGGTTTATTAATTGCGCCCACATCTACCTGACCTACCGCAACACGAGTCACAGCAACCAAGGTCATCAACAACAAAATGACTTTTTTCATAGTTTGGATATAAATTAGTGTTTGTGTGTTTTGAATCTCAAAAATAATGAAAAGGAATCAAAAAACAAATACACTCGCTAAAAAAGTCAAAAAGTTATAACAACCATAAAAGTCTGTAAGAGGATGAATTTTAAGTCACCCTCTTACAAACCTATTTTTCAGAACGATACCATCAAACGCATCTGTAACTGATGGAAATTCTTATCCAACGGGAAATAAACATTCTTCAAATTACTATACTGGTACTCCCCCATCACCTTCACGTACCGGTTGAACGTGTAATTCACGCCAATCGTAGCTGCATGCAACCGTCCCCCGCCAATACTCGTTGACACGGCCGGGTAATCTGCCACTACTCCCCCGGGGTAGAACACCTGCTTGCCGATCAAAAAGAAATCACCTTTATTGATGTCATTCAAATCCGTGTAACTGTAACGGGCTACAATCTCCAGGTCGCCCCCCTCGTTACATCCCCGTAACAATCCGTACTCGTCGTCATAACCGTATCCTTCACCGCAAAGCAAGTATCCCATTTCCACGTACGCTCCTTGGAACTTGGAACTCCGTATCGGGTTTCCGGCCTGCCAGGCAGACAAGGTTGTCCAGCTCCACACGCCTCCCAGTTGATTCTCGAACAAGGCCTCGTCATTTCTTTTCTTGTACAATCTCTTGTAAATATACTCGCCCCGCAAAAACATATTGCTGGTAACCACCAGTACTTCCGGCCCTACCGTGATCGTGTTCTTTGCCCAAGGCACTCGTGCGTTCAAGAATTCCGTCGTACCGTCCACGTAGGTCTGCATGTTCGATTCCAGCTCGATATTCGTCTTGAACACGTTATTCACCACCTCACCCGTGTTAATCCGTCCGTAGCGGAAAGAGGCTCCCACGTGCAAAGTTATAAACTCATTATTAAGCGGCTTGTACAACCAGCGTCCGCTCAGGCTTACCCCTTGAAAACCGGAAATCTGGTCATTGTACTTGTTCTCCGAGAAAATCCCTTGATCAGCGAAGAACATGGCATCATAATACTTGTAGGTAATCCCCAAACCTCGCCCGGCAGACAAAGCCATGGCCGGAGCCGCACGGGAAATAAAATGGTAATTATACAAACTCGCGTTCAGGCTCATGCTCGACGGTTCGTTGAAATAACCTGCTTTCACGCTATGAATCCCGAATGCCGATTCGTGGAAATTGTATCGCACGAAAATATTCTTCTGCTTGAAAACCCCTTTCGAAAAATCAAAATCAGCGTAAAAATACAACGGTCCGTACGTCAACGACGTGCGTACACGGGCATCCGTGATCGCAGCCCCCGACTTCATCGGCGTGTACTCCGAATGATAATAAGCCACATCGGCAAACAAACGGGCGCCTGCCGTGAAACGAATTCCTTTATCTTTATTGATATATTGCAAAAGAGGATTGGCGACATCCTCGACCTGAGCTTTCACCATTTTAGACGACAATACAAGGGCGAATAATACAACAAGGAATAATATATATTTTTTCATACCGGTCTGCATTTAAACAATTATTTAGTAACCTAATCTCTCCAACACCACCTTCGCGTCAACCAATGTCTCGGAAGCCGGACTCTTTCGCCAGCCTTGAGTTATCATGTAGTTGATACTCATATCAGAATGGTTTGTAAACAACGCGTCCAGATAAGGAGCTTTATATTTTCCGTCAATCTCGACACCGAAATTATATTGGCCGAAATACTTGGCCATCTGGTCATACGTGTCAAACGTGTAGGGATGATTCTTCATTCCGGCCTTGTGAATCAGGTAATCCTGCCACGGTTGGTTCAGTTCCGGATAATCATTCGGGGCTCCGGCAATACACGGTCCGATAAAATGGGCCTTGTACTTCACGCCCAGGTTGATAAACGAGGCATACCCTAGCGGGTCGTCATACGTGATATCCGTCGCTCCCGTACCTTTCCACAACAGGAAACACATCGGGACCTTGCCTTCGAAATGTTCGGCTACCCGCACCAAGCTCTCCAACGAGAAGGTCTGCAGGATCACCTTACCATTCGTGTTCCCGGTATTCACCTTGCCATTCACGTAGAAGGGGTTGCTCTCCGGTTCCGGTTGCGTGATAATATTCATGCCCAAACGATCCAGTTCCTTGTAGACAATCTCCTCGAAGCCGGTAGAATTCAGCCACGGTTCCTTGAACTCGATATAAATACCCGGCCGATTACCCGTGTCTTCCGGATCATCCACGTAACCGAACGTGTACTTGATCACGTCAGCCGTACCACTTAAACTCTTGATCTTCTCTCCGGTCTTCTGGCCCATCGTGAACACGCGTTTCCCTTGAGCATCCCGCTCCAGCATTTTCCCCTTGGAATAAGCCACGAGATCCTCCAGTGTAGAGATGTATTGATGTTGTGAGGCAAAACTCGGGCGAGCCTGTTCGATACTCGTTTCATTAAACCACGTACCGGCATCCAACATCATCAACTCCTCGTAGGTATAATAAGCCGGAAGATTCGGGACAAAATTCTTGGCATCCTCTTTCACCAAAGCCTCGGCCTCGACCTCCGAGTAACCGATCTTCTGGTAATACGCCTTTCTGATCTCGTAAGGGATGGTCTCCCCAAACACGTTTTCGATATTCGTGGTTCGTTTCAAGTTGTCATCATGCAATGCCAACACCACTCCATCTTTCGAAACCTGCATATCACACTCCAGATAGTCAGCCCCAATTTCTCTTGCCCAACGATACGCTGCTTCCGTCTCCTCCGGGGTCCAAAACGTCGATCCCCGGTGAGCCACAACAGCATACTCCGGCACGTAATCCCGTACTTTAACCATTTCAGGAGTCAAATGATCCAATTCAACCTTGTCAACATCGACATTTATGTTGTTGAATTTTTGATCTTCACACGACATGACCAAGGTTATCAACCCACATGCCATCACTGCATGAAAAAACTTTTTAATCATAATTTTGAATTTTAGAGCGTTTAATGTTTGTTCGTACTCTCTTTTACCAGATATTGTTCTTCTTTCACTGTAAATGCCGTAAAGACAAATGCCAAAGCGCAGGCCACCAACAGGATGACGAAACTCCAGTCCCATCCAAGATGATCCACCACGTACCCCAACATGATATTGGCCAACAAAGCCGTTCCAAAGAAATAACCGAAAAAACCGGTCAATCCGGCAGCCGTTCCTGCCGCCTTTTTAGGAGCCAGATCCAAGGCATGAACCCCGATCAACATCACCGGCCCGTAAATCAAGAAACCGATAGCGATCAGGCAGATACTGTCCATTACCAAATTATGTTCCGTCTTCCAGTAGATAAACACGAACAGGGCCACCAGCACCATGTAAATCATCGTCGTAATTGCCCGCCGTCCCTTGAACACGTAGTCGCTCACGATACCGCAAATAATCGTACCGGGAATAGCCGCAATCTCGTAAGCCGAATAAATCCAGCCCACCGCTCCGCTATCGTACCCTTTCACGTCCTTCAGGTAAGTCGGCGCCCAGTCAAGTACCCCGTATCTCACCAGATAGATAAAAGCATTAGCGATAGCGATATACCATAATATCTTGTTATTCAAAACATATTTGAAAAAAATCTCTTTTGCCGTCAACTCTTCCTCCGACTTCGCGCTGTAATTCTTCGGGTAATCATTACGATATTCCTCGATCGGTGGCAGACCACACGATTGCGGCGTGTCCCGGATCAGGAAGAACGCGATCACGGCAATCACCAAGGCCACAACAGCCGGGAAAACAAACGTGGCAGACTGCCAGAATCCGAACCACACCAAGCCCACGGAAAACATGATTCCGACCAAACTACCTCCCACGTTATGAGCCACGTTCCAGATC
Source organism: Butyricimonas faecalis (assembly GCF_003991565.1). NCBI lineage: Bacteria > Pseudomonadati > Bacteroidota > Bacteroidia > Bacteroidales > Odoribacteraceae > Butyricimonas > Butyricimonas faecalis. Next base: position 2,356,866 of record NZ_CP032819.1, read on the forward strand.
GACATTTTAGTTCCCCGTTCCTTCAAGGAAAACCAGTGCGTCATTACCCGCCCGCAAGGAGGCCAACCCATTCCCTGGAACCAACCGATTAAAAACTGGGTAATAAACATGACCACGATCGAAGAAACACCCGCGCTTGTTCCCAAAAACAACGTCACGAGTGCCGACAACACCAATCCCAACGGCAAAAACTTACGGGCGCTACTCCGATCGGAAACACCTCCCATCAAAAATTTCGATATCCCGTAAGCAATCGCATTAGCCGAAAGTGCTACCCCTAAATCTCCCTTGTCAAATCCCAACTCCTGCAAATAAGGCATTGCCAGAGTAAAATTCTTACGTACTAAATAATACCCCGCGTACCCTATAAATATACCTAAAAAGACCTGTAGACGTAACTTCTTGTACGTAGGGTCTATTTTTTCTTTCGGTAGCAAGGGTTTATGAGGCTCAGGCTTCAGAAAACTCCACATGATATTAATTTTTAATAAATATTATATTGATTCCAATCTGGTTATCGTAAACGTTTCCATTATTACTTGCGACTTCTTTGGGATGAAATACATCGAGCTAAGATCAAAACATGATCTTAGCAGCGATGTAATTTTCTGCCAATTCGGTGAACTCCTTCACTTCTTCATCAATCCATGCCTGATCTTTCCCAAGTTCTTTCGCCATCACTTCTGCCACCAGCGGGGCAGCCTTCATCGCCTCTCTCGCATCGACAAACAACAATCGAACCCTCCGGGCAAGAACATCCTCAACCTCTTGGGCCATCTCCTCCCGAACTGCCCAAACAACCTCAGCAACGGTATAATCATATTTATCTGACAACTTCTTCCCATATTCCGGGTTTTCAGCCATCAACTTCATAATCGCGTCTTGATCACTACCATAAACGTACATGTGATTTTTCAGATTCGGATTCTTCCGGTACCCGTGTATATGGAATTTCTTCGTCACACAAGGTCTGTCATCCAGCAATTTCATGGCAATCGCCTTATTCACCGTATCCTCTGCCATCAAACGATATGAAGTCCATTTACCTCCCGTGATCGTGATTAAATCATTATCGGAAACTATAATCTTATGCCCACGGGAAAGCTCTTTCGTACTCTTTCCCTCGTGTTTCGGGGCTGCCAACGGTCGTTGCCCTGCAAACACGGATTCAATATCGGCATACGTCGGGGCCGGATCCATGTATAAAGAAGCCGTCTTCAGAATAAAATCAATCTCCTCCTTCAACGGTTTCGGCTCAATTTCCGGAACCGGACGCATAATATCCGTCGTCCCCACGACGACCTTATTGTGCCAAGGCACAGCAAAAAGTACTCGTCCGTCACTCGTCTTCGGAACCATAATCGCGTAATCGCTCTGCAAAAACTTCATATCCAACACCAGATGCACTCCTTGACTCGGCGTCACCATCTTGCTATGCCCCGGGGAATCCATCGCCATCAGGTCATCCACCAGAATACCACAGGCATTGATCACGCTCTTCGCCTTCAACTGCATCTCTTTTCCAGACTCCACATCCACGAACTTTACCCCGGCAACTTTCCCGTTCTGGTCATGCACAATCCCGGAGACCTTCGCTTTATTGAGTATTACCCCACCATTATCCGCACAAGTTTGAGCCAAATTAATCGCCATCCGCGAATCATCAAACTGCCCGTCATGATAAACGATTCCCCCTTTCAACCCTTTCTTCACCGATGTCGGTAAATACTCCATCACCTTCCTGGAAGAAATAAAACGACTTCTGCCGTACCCGAAGCCAAAAGATAACAGGTCATAAAGTGTAAGTCCGCAGAAATACAGAAAATTATCCCAATACGTATAATTTGATATTACAAAAGCTTGATCCTTCACGAGATGTGGAGCATTCGCTTTCATTCGCCCTCTCTCCCTTAACGCCTCTAACACCAAAGCGACATCTCCTTTTTGAAGATAGCGCACACCGCCGTGTACCAATTTTGTACTCCGGCTTGAGGTACTCTTGGCAAAATCGACCATTTCCAAAAGGACAACACTGTATCCTCTTGTTGCAGCATCAACAGCCACCCCCAACCCCGTAGCTCCGCCTCCAACCACAACCATATCCCATACTTTCTCAGGTTCCTGAAGTTTACTCAACATATCTCTTCGATTCATAACACAATTATTTATGTATTCAACAATCTATAAAATTCCTACAACGCTCCGCAAGCATACCATATACTTACGAACCGAAACTTCGTTTCTCCCAATCTTATTCTTTGCTATTGGTGTTCATGGCCCATTCCCCGTCGTGAATAGTGCCACCTCATTCTCTGGCATTGACCTTAATCTACGGGAACATAGAGTAAAAGTTTCTATTTTTTAAGGAATATATTTCCGCTGTTTAAAATTAATTACAACACTTGATAAGTATTATTCAACAAAACAGATGTATATTTGCATTGATAAAAATATGATTATCGAAACAAAATGAAAACATTATCTTTAAGTGAAAGACACAACTACATTCTAGAAACTTTGCGCCAACAAGGTTCCGTTTCAGTTGTTGATCTTGCTAACCAGCTAAAAGTATCTTCTGTAACCATTCGTAAGGATCTTACTTTACTCGAAGGAAAGGAGATGCTCTATCGCACGCATGGTAGCGCTATCCTAATCAACCCTTACATCAATGATCGTCACGTGAACGAGAAAGAAAAGGCCTATCCCGAAGAAAAACGGTTAATTGGCAGATATGCTGCAAGTCTAATCACGGCAGATGACTCTATTCTCATTGCATCCGGAACAACAATGCATGCTTTGGCCCGGGAGATTATGCCTCAAGGCCACCTCACAGTAATTGCTGCAGCCATCAATGTTACAAATATTCTGGCTCGTAACAAGAATATAGATATCATACAACTCGGAGGTTTCGTTCGGAATAGTTCAGTCTCTGTTGTTGGAAATTATGCTGAAAAAATGCTGGAAAACTTTTCTTGTAGTAAACTCTTCATGGGTGTTGACGGCATCGACCTAGATTATGGATTAACAACCACGAATATGATGGAAGCTAATTTAAATCAAGTAATGATGCAAGCAGCACAAAAAGTGGTTGTTCTGGCAGATTCTTCTAAATTCGGACGTCGAGGCTTTGGGAAAATATGTGATCTGGATGCCATTGATCATATTATCACAGATAAACATATATCTAGTAAAACCCTCGAAGAATTACGTGAGCGCGGTATAGAAGTAACTGTTGCCGAGTAAATATTAATTTGACTCAAATAAAAAACCCATTGATTTCTCAATGGGTTTAATTTTGTAGCGAGATCCGGGATTGAACCGGAGACCTCATGATTATGAATCATGCGCTCTAACCAGCTGAGCTACCTCGCCATAAAAATCGCCGAAACAAGTTCAGCGATTTTTGAAATTCGGCATCGACCTACTCTCCCACCCGGGGGCAGTACCATCGGCGCTAACGGGCTTAACTTCTCTGTTCGGGATGGGAAGAGGTGGATCACCGTAGCTATAGATACCTTTTAATTAGTTTAGAATTTAGAACGTGGAATTTGAAATGACCTCTCGTCACCCAAAAACACCTTCCAATTCCCGTCACTTCTCGCGGCCCTCCGGCCGGCGTGACAAATACCCTTGAAGATCGTTTATTCATGCTTTTCTCGCGATTGCCGCTTGACAATCGCCGGGAACGTTAACCGGATCATCTCACCCGCCGAACGTCAACTTTCGGGTGATTAGTACCACTCGGCTTTGCCGTCACCGGCTTTACACCTGTGGCCTATCGACGTCGTCGTCTACGACGACCCTGCAAGGAGATCTCATCTCGAGGCAGGCTTCGCGCTTAGATGCTTTCAGCGCTTATCCCGTCCGCGCGTGGCTACCCTGCCGTACGACTGGCGTCATAACAGGTTCACTAGCGGCGCGTCCAACCCGGTCCTCTCGTACTAGAGTCAGGACCTCTCGAATCTCCAACGCCCACGACAGATAGGGACCGAACTGTCTCACGACGTTCTGAACCCAGCTCGCGTGCCACTTTAATCGGCGAACAGCCGAACCCTTGGGACCTTCTCCAGCCCCAGGATGTGACGAGCCGACATCGAGGTGCCAAACCGCCCCGTCGATATGAGCTCTTGGGGGCGATCAGCCTGTTATCCCCGGAGTACCTTTTATCCTTTGAGCGATGACCCTTCCACGCGGGATCACCGGATCACTATGCCCTGCTTTCGCACCCGATCGACTTGTAAGTCTCCCGGTCAAGCACCCTTGTGCCATTGCACTCCAAGGTTGATTACCAACCAACCCGAGGGTACCTTTGGAAGCCTCCGTTACGCTTTTGGAGGCGACCACCCCAGTCAAACTACCCACCACGCGGTGTCCCCATCACATGGGTTAGATCCCAGACAAGAGAAGGGTCGTATTTCAACGATGGCTCCACGATTCCTGGCGAAACCGCTTCATTGCCTCCGACCTATCCTACACGTCCCGTGCCCGGGAACAACGCGAAGCTGCAGTAAAGGTTCACGGGGTCTTTCCGTCCCGTCGCGGGTACCCGGCATCTTCACCGGAACTACAATTTCACCGAGCTCATGGTCGAGACAGTGCCCAGATCGTTACACCATTCGTGCAGGTCGGAACTTACCCGACAAGGAATTTCGCTACCTTAGGACCGTTATAGTTACGGCCGCCGTTTACCGGGGCTTCAATTTGAACCTTCGGGTCACCCCTGAGCTCTCCTCTTAACCTTCCGGCACCGGGCAGGTGTCAGGCCATATACGTCATCTTTCGATTTGGCATAGCCATGTGTTTTTGGTAAACAGTCGCCTGGGCCATTACTCTGCGGCTCTATCACTAGAGCGTCCTTTTTCCCGAGGTTACAGGACTATTTTGCCTAGTTCCTTGACCATGAATCACTCGAGCGCCTTGGTATGTTCTACCCGACCACGTGTGTCCGTTTACAGTACGGTTCCTCGTCACTTGAAGTTTAGCGGGTTTTCTCGGGGGTAAATTGCCTGGACGCTATCCCCTCGGCCGAGGCCTCGAGGTACTATCGACTTTCGCCTCCGGTGGCGTGCTTGACTACCACCGTCAAAGGGTACGGTCTTCAACGCGCTATTCCGTCAGCGCGCGGTCCATTCATCACCCCGTCACCGCGTCACGGTGACGAGAAGCACGGGAATGTTAACCCGTTTCTCGTCGGCGTCCCCCTTCGGGTTAGCCTTAGAGGCCGGCTGACCCCCGGCTGATTGACATTGCCGGGGAATCCTTGGTCTTGCGGCGTGGGGGGTTCTCGCCCCCATTATCGTTACTTATGCCTACATTTGCTTTTCATGCCGCTCCAGTCACTCTCGCGGGTGACCTTCAACGCTGGCAGGAATGCTCTCCTACCGGTCAGTTCAACACTGACCCCACGGCTTCGGTTGACAGTTTGATGCCCGTGTATTATCCACGCGGGATCGCTCGACTAGTGAGCTGTTACGCACTCTTTAAATGAATGGCTGCTTCCAAGCCAACATCCTAGCTGTCTCCGCGATCCCACCTCGTTTGATCAACTTAACTGTCCATCCGGGACCTTAGCCGGTGGTCCGGGTTCTTTCCCTCTCGTCCGCGGACCTTAGCACCCGCGGGCTCACTCCATGATTTCGTGTTCCAGCATTCGGAGTTTATCCGGATTTGATAGGCGGTGAAGCCCTCGCGTCCAACCAGTAGCTCTACCTCTGGAACAGAACATCACAGGCTGCACCGAAATGCATTTCGGAGAGTACGAGCTATTTCCCAGTTTGATTGGCCTTTCACCCCTACCCGCGAGTCATCCGAAAACTTTTCAACGTTTACCGGTTCGGTCCTCCATCACGCGTTACCGCGACTTCAACCTGCTCGTGGGTAGATCACAAGGTTTCGCGTCTAGCGCCACCAACTCGTCGCCCTGTTAAGGCTCGCTTTCACTTCGGCTAACGGGCCTGAAGCCCTTAACCTCGCTGGTGACGACTAACTCGTAGGCTCATTATGCAAAAGGCACGCCGTCACCATATTTCATGGCTCCGACCGCTTGTAGGCGCGCGGGTTCAGGGTCTATTTCACCCCCCTGCTCGGGGTACTTTTCACCTTTCCCTCGCGGTACTGGTTCACTATCGGTCTCTCGGGAGTATTTAGCCTTGCCAGGGGGTCCTGGCGAATTCAGGCAGGATTTCTCGTGTCCCGCCCTACTCGGGATCCCGCTATCTTCGATGGGGTTGTCGTGCACGGGGCTATCACCCTCCGCGGCTTACCTTTCCAGGTAATTGCACTTCGTCCATCGTCGAATGGCGCGGTCCCATGACCCCGGTGTCGCCGAAACGGCACCGGTTTGGGCTCTTCCCCGTTCGCTCGCCACTACTGGGGGAATCACTGTTGTTTTCTTCTCCTGCGGGTAATGAGATGTTTCAGTTCCCCGCGTTCGCCTCCATTGCTGGATGACCGTCATCTAGACGGTCGGGTTGCCCCATTCGGAAATCCACGGGTCAAGGGTTACTTGCACCTCGCCGTGGCCTATCGCGGCTTATCGCGTCCTTCATCGCCTCCGAGAGCCTAGGCATCCACCGCGCGCCCTTGATCGTTCACGTTCGTTAGCGTCGTGTGTCTTTAATAATTTCACCTTTGCCATCGTCTCCCGACGACGGCGGCTCTGTGTTATTCTACTACATTCTTATACTTCGCGGATCAAATGATCCGTTAACGTTCCAGCATGTCAAAGAACTTCGTCGTTCAATCTCTTGAACTCACGTGGAGAATAAGGGAGTCGAACCCTTGACCTCCTGAATGCAAATCAGGCGCTCTAGCCAACTGAGCTAATCCCCCGGCGTTGTAATTCAAAATGTAGAATCTAGAATGGAGTTACCCCCGTTTTAAATTCTAAATTTCAAATTCTAAATTCAGAATCGTAGTCCCTCGCGGAGTTGAACCGCGGACCTCTACATTATCAGTGTAGCGCTCTAACCAACTGAGCTAAGAGACTATGGTTAACCCGCTAGCGGGCGATTGAAAATAACGTGAAACGCTGTAGCGAGCAGCATGACTCCAGCTCCAGAAAGGAGGTGTTCCAGCCGCACCTTCCGGTACGGCTACCTTGTTACGACTTAGCCCCAGTTACCGGTATTACCCTAGCCCGTTCCTCGCGGTCACGATCTTCAGGTACTCCCGGCTTCCATGGCTTGACGGGCGGTGTGTACAAGGCCCGGGAACGTATTCACCGCGCCATGGCTGATGCGCGATTACTAGCGAATCCAACTTCGTGGAGTCGGGTTGCAGACTCCAGTCCGAACTACGACCGGCTTTAGAGATTCGCTCCGGGTCGCCCCGTGGCTGCCCTCTGTACCGGCCATTGTAACACGTGTGTCGCCCCGGGTGTAAGGGCCGTGCTGATTTGACGTCATCCCCGCCTTCCTCGCACCTTACGGTGGCAGTCTCGACAGAGTGCCCGGCCGAAACCGATGGCAACTGGCGATAGGGGTTGCGCTCGTTATGGGACTTAACCCGACACCTCACGGCACGAGCTGACGACAACCATGCAGCACCTTGCAGGTGGTCCCGAGGGAAAGAGGTGTTTCCACCTCATGCAACCTGCATTTAAACCCGGGTAAGGTTCCTCGCGTATCATCGAATTAAACCACATGTTCCTCCGCTTGTGCGGGCCCCCGTCAATTCCTTTGAGTTTCATCGTTGCCGACGTACTCCCCAGGTGGCTCACTTAATACTTTCGCTTGAACCCTGGCCGTGTATCGCCAAGATCCAGTGAGCATCGTTTACGGCGTGGACTACCAGGGTATCTAATCCTGTTCGCTACCCACGCTCTCGCGCATCAGCGTCAGACCGAGCCTGGGAAGCTGCCTTCGCTATCGGGGTTCCAAGTGATATCTATGCATTTCACCGCTACTTCACTTGTTCCGCCTCCCTCGTCTCGTCTCCAGGTCGACAGTTTCAACGGCGTGCTACAGTTTAGCTGCAGTCTTTTACCGCTGACTTGCCGTCCCGCCTACGCGCCCTTTAAACCCAATAAATCCGGATAACGCTCGCATCCCCCGTATTACCGCGGCTGCTGGCACGGAGTTAGCCGATGCTTATTCGTCAAGTACTGGCAAGGTGGCACTCGTGCCGCTTATTCTTCCTTGACAAAAGAGGTTTACAGGCCATAGACCATTCTTCCCTCACGCGACTTGGCTGGTTCAGGCTCTCGCCCATTGACCAATATTCCTCACTGCTGCCTCCCGTAGGAGTCTGGACCGTGTCTCAGTTCCAGTGTGGGGGACCTTCCTCTCAGAACCCCTAGACATCGTCGGCTTGGTGGGCCGTTACCCCGCCAACTACCTAATGTCGCGCGTGCCCGTCCCGTACCATCGGGATTTTAAACTCTCCCCCATGCGGGGGAAAGGTGTTATGGGGTATTAGTCCACGTTTCCGCGGGTTATCTCCCGGTACGGGGTTGGTTGCACACGTGTTACTCACCCGTGCGCCGGTCGCCGGCGGAGTATTGCTACTCCCCGCTGCCCCTCGACTTGCATGTGTTAAGCCTGTCGCTAGCGTTCATCCTGAGCCAGGATCAAACTCTTCATGGTAAAAGTTACTTTACAGAAATTTTTCTCTGGCAGGGTCATGTGTATGAATCTCGACTCCCGTCGATTCCGATTCACGCTCGCTACGTTGTTATTTTCACGTCAATATTGTTAAAGAACTCTTCTTTTCATCTTCATCGCCATCACCTCCCGTGAAGCGAAAGCGGTTGCAAAGATAAGGCGTTTTCACGTTTCCCTCCAAATCTTTCTCGAAGTTTTTTCGAACTTTTTTTTCGAGCCCCCCGTTTAAAGGATCCCTCGACGGGAAAGATCGTCGTCAACACTTCCAGAACGCCGCCGCCACGTGAACTCGCCGTCCCCTCGTCTCGCCCCCCGTTCCGTTTTAGCGGGTGCAAAGATAAGGCAAAGTTTCCCCCTTTTCCAAATTTTTTAACCACTTTTTTAGCAACTTTTTTAATCAACACTGGGATTCAACACGTTGCGATGAACATCCCCCGGGCCCCGGGCGTGCCAAGAACCGGGATACAACCCCTCTACCACCCTGCAACAAGGTGAAAAGGACGTTTCAAGGACGCTCACGAACGTCCTTGAAACGTCTTTGATGCGGCCATGATGCGTCTTTAATGCCCGGGAACATCGAACAAGGTACGGGAATGACTCGGAAGTTTTCCTGAAAAAGTTTACTCGAAACAAAGTAAACCTGTATCAAAATAATCAAAATTATTTGTTACCCGTACTACGGGTGATGAAGGAAACTAGCGCACTCTCTCTTCGGAGCAGGATTAGCTTAGATCAATGGTTGACAAACAACAAGGCATTGCTCTCGAAAAGGTTTACCTCGAATCGAGTAAACTTTTCCGAGAGCAATGCCAAAATCAAACGAGCAAGATCAAACTAGATGTTACTCTACTTTTAATGCTTTTAGAGTTTGAAGATACAGTAACTCGTAATGAGTACGATCATCAACCGGTCCGGTTGTCATCTTGCTTTTCGCCAAGGCATTAACCTTTTTCAGGATAGACAATTGTACTTCCGCTACCTCGTTTTCTGATCCATTTACCTTTGCCTTCAAAACATTAACTTTACTATTTTCATCTCTAAATGTATTCTCGGACAGCACTTTCGCTACAATTCCTTCTCCATGTTGTTGTTCCATTTTTTCAAACAAAGGATAAAAATGATCTAACAATCCATTCGAGTACAATCCTAGAAAACGAAGTTCTTCCAAAGAAGGGTAATCTGACAAATCTAAAGGTAAAACTCCCTGGTTTATATTTGCCGAAGTCAAGAATAATTTACGAGGGAAGAGACCACCTCCAGCAATGCTAGTGATATTTTTCAACAAATTCTTTTGGAATGTCCGGTCTAATAAACTCAATTTTTTCCCTTGCAAAGTAGGACGGAAAGCTTCCGTGTAAAGATCTTCATAAAATTCCTTGATCGTGTACGCGGCTTGCCCTTGCCCTTGCGCCAAGTGGGAAGAGTAGATAACTTTATTCGGTAAATCCTTGAACATCGCCTCTAGTACCAATCCTTGAATAGTATTAGCTTGGCTCGGTGCTGCAGGCAACTTAGCCGCCAACGCTTGGTTGTCAAGCCATGAACAACCGCGAAGTTCTTTCACCAACCATACCAATGCTCTCTTTTGATCGGCTTTAGCCACCGGCTCAAAAGGTTTACCTGACGTTCCATCTTTCACGTTTGTCGAATAAATTCCTCCAATCTGATAGAATACATTTGACAAATAGCGGTGATACTGAGTTACCAATTGATTATACAGGCTTAATCGACGAGTAATATTTCCCTTTTCCCCACTCCAAGCATCTAAATTAGCAAGTATATATTTCAAGTTTTTAATACCATAATCACCGGCTTTCACTGGATCATCTCCTAAATCCTCTGATAAGGCACTAGGATCATAAATAACATTAAGTTGTTGTGGTCCATAACGATAAATAGGGTCACCAGCTTTTTCATCTACCCATTTCTCCAGTTCAACAGCTTCTTCTTGCACGGTTTTATTACCTGCTATCGGAGAATATAACCATTTAATTACAAACTCGTCATACACACCCAAGTCAGGAGGAGTTAATCTCACGCCCTTGTCTTCCGGTTGTGCCACGTAGTTGTTACGAGCATAATCCATAATCGAAGGAGTTGTACCATATTTTGCCGTAAAAGTTGCCGAACGTAAAGAATCTACAGGATAAGCATTAGAGGCTCCCATATTGTGCATTAAACCTAACGTGTGACCTATTTCGTGGGCACTGACATATACAAGAGCTTCATGCAATACGTCTGCCGGTAATTTTTCAGTCCGTACCCGTTCGTCAACTTGAGCAGTTTGCACAAATCTCCATTCATTCACCAATCGAATAATATCATGCCAAATAAGTACAGTAGCATTCAATATTTCGCCCGTGATAGGATCTGTCCAACTAGGTCCCATCGCATTTTCAACCCCTGCCGGGATGTAACGAATGCAAGAATATTTCAAATTATCCGGGTCAAACTCGGGATTTTCCTCTGCTGTCGGGAAATCCCGTACTTGTAATACATTTTTAAAACCGATCTTCTCAAAAGCACGATTCCAAACCAATACACCTTCTTTAATTGGAGTTTTCCATTCTGCCGGGAATGCATCATCCACGTACCAAATAATCGGCTTTTTCACATCCACGGTTTCACCCCTCTCCCACGCGGCTTGATCTACGGGTTCTAATCGCCAACGATTGGAAAAAGCAAGGTTTCGTATACCGTCACAATCTGAAGAGAATTCTCTTTTAGGCATAAACAGTCCTCCCACCCAATGATAGTTAGGGAATACCCCGACTCTAGAATCAAGAATACGAGGTTGCATTTTCTCTTTCGGCAATAGCAGAAGGGAAATTGTAGAGGTCGTTGCCACTTCACCCATTGGGAAGGTAACTAGATAACTTTCAAGTAAAGCATCAAAGGTTTGAGAAACTTCCAAAGAAATATTATCATCGAAAACTTTCACTTTGCCTAACGAACAAGCTTCTTTTTTCTCTTTTAACGTACTAATTACTCCTCTAGCAGGTGTCAGCTCTTTGTTACTTTTAAACAAATCCGTTGATTCAAAGACAACAGCCGTACTATCATTATTATATGCCAAAACAGGATACTTTCTATAAATAAGCGGTGTATAACCACGTTCGATAGCCTTACCAATCCCAGCATCTTTTCCATCCCAGAAAGTAGCCGAATTCGGTTGTAACAGATATACACTTGAATCTCTCAATTCAATCTTCAAGTATATCGGTTTATTCATTTTATAACCGATAGGTACCACCCAGGCATCACTTGCTGTTTGCACCGTACCTCCAAGTAAAATTTCACGTCCCATGTTTTTCAACGGGTATTCGAAATAAACTTTCTGACCCGTTTTATGTACGGTTATGAATTCCCCTTTTGACGTGGCCACATCAGGCTTTTTCAATAGTTTATCATATTTACTTGTTGTCTTTTTTACCGTTGTAGCCACTTGCTCCGTTTGGGCCTTTTTCTTATTCTTTTTTCGTTCCATACCATTCATCCCCAAGCATGGCACGAGCATTGCTACAATTAGTAGCATCACATACAATTTCATCATTTTATTGATTTTTAGTTAATTATACAATACGGAGAATAACTCCCTTTTTAGTTATAAAGTTCACCTATCGCTTGCAAATCAATTCCCTGCTCCTTAAATATTCGAATCAATATATCATATTTTTTTCGAATTAATTGGTTCACATCCTTTTTCGGATGAAGAATACCCAGATAACTGTTTTTATCGTAATCCCCGCTTTCAGGTTCTGCCGTCAGGGTAGCATAAGAATTACTCGTGATCATTTTCAGGTAAGATTCTAAATCTCCCTTTTGAATTTGATCTAAAAGTACAGTTTTCGGTTCGCCAACAAGCCCTAAACGATAATAATCTTTGGGTAAAGGTTTGCTAGCAGTTCCGGCCCAATAATAATTTGTTACCTCATAAAAATCACTGAACGAATATATTGAAGCTAATTTTTTAACCCCAAACCAGGTGTGTAAAATAGATTTAAGCGAATCTTTCCGATGTTGAGTCAAGTTTTCTATACTTTCATCTCCATGGCTAAATATCAGGCTATTATACGCGTCCGTATAATAAGATCGATCTAGAGCCGTACCTCCAAACATTTCTTTCAAATTACGTCCTAGAATGATTTTCATGGGCATAGCTTTTTTCAAAACTAATTCGGGATAAAAATTCAAAAACATTTCTTCTATCCAAGCCAACTGTTCTCCAACGTATTCTTCATTCGCTTCATCAACTTTAAAATTCCCGTACGCTTTCACGCTTTGCTCCTCAATATAGACCTTCTTATTCTCTTCATCCAAGGTAGCTCTTGTCCATAAACCATTATCCTTGTATGCTGTTCCTAACGGCCAACTTTTTTGCACGCGTCCCAACATTGTCTGATAGACCACACTATCTTTCACGTACAGGTTATCCCCTAACGGAAATGTGTAAGCAGTCACGATTGTATCGTAATACATTTCACTCCACGTAAGATTTCCGGCAAAATAAACATCCCTCGGCTCAAACTTATAAAGAATATATAATCCCGTACGTTCGAAAAAATCAACAATTTTCGTATCGTATTCATGATTCCCCTGTGGCAACTCTATCTGGGGTACTAAGGTATCCGAAGGGATTAATGTTTCATCATCGCTACACCCTATCCAACCAACTAATCCCAAAGCCACGATCCACAATATATGTTTTATATTCATATTCTTTTCTTTTAATTTCTATTTGTTTTGTTCCAAAAGCGGATTGTAATCCAAGATTTTTTCCGGTATCGGTAGGCAATAATGACTCATATCTTTTTTATATTCTGTCTCTCCGTTCTCCTCCAGTATATGTGTCACCGTTATTCCCAAACGACGTAAGTCACACCAACGATGATTTGTTTCCCCACACAATTCCCTTCTACGTTCAGCTAAACAAAAGTCTAATAATTCCTGTCCATCCGTAATATCCGCATCCTCGTAAGGGAAAGCCTTATTAAAGCGATGTCTGCGTAATTCATTCAAATCAGCAAGGGCTGCCTGCCGGTAAGACTCGTTTCCTTCAGCCAAATATTTTCGAGCGTAGACCTCCGCCCGGTTCAAGTATAATTCGGCAGTTCTAATTCCTTGGTATCCCCCAAAATCGTCTTTCGCTTTTGAAATACCATCACGACATCCTAATTCCCCTCCTGACAACAAAGCCGAAATATCCTGACTCCATGAAAAATACATAAAACTTCTAATGTCATGTGTCTTCCTTGCCGTATAATTCGTATAAGACCCGTTCTCGTACGTACTCCACAACTCATTAGAAACGGAAAAAGGTGTTCCTATACCAATCCCTTTAGTAAATGCTTTGGGTTGTTGCCGTCCCCAAATAATCTCGTCCGGACTCGTTGTTAAATAAACACATCCCGCGCTTCCACTTGCCAAGAGTCCTTGCCACTTCAACGTATTCAAATCCAACAAATCAGATTTTTGGGCCAATACCGCATCAGCATATTCCAAGGCTTTATCCCATTCCTCCATGTAAAGATACAATCTAGACAAAATAGCTTTAGCCGCGAGATGCCCCATTCGGAAGTAATCCCGATCATAATCATATTCCGTTAACAATCGGTTGCCTTCTAGTAAATCTTGTTCAATACGAGAATAAACTTCCCGAACCGTGTTGCGGGGAAAGAATTCACCCGTCACGGTTGAGTTCAATTTCAAAGGTACACCAAGATTCGTATCCGGATTTCCCTGGTTATAGGCTATCCCAAAGAAATTCACCAGATGGAGATAATACCATGCCCGTAAAGTTAACGCCTCTCCACGTAAACTTTCTCTCAATTTATGCTCACCATCTTTCTGATCTAAATTGTCTAACACTAAGTTACATCCTAAAATTCCCTCGTAAAGTCCTTGCCAAAAAGCAGCATCATACCCACTACCCGACTCTGTAAACATATTTTCATCCCAGATAAATTTCCATTTATCCTTATCATGAGCAGTCTGCATATCTGTTGATTTCGCTCCATTACTCTTGATGTTATCCGTGAATATTTCTGTGCAGTAATAAAAATTATACGCATCTTCATAACCATCCCCCAAGAGTAGTTGTTCCAGATCAGTCAACGTTGAAGGACGAATCTCGTCTGAGCTTTCTTCCTTCAAAAAATCACTACATCCAATCGCCAACCAAGCAATAAATATTAATAAATATATTCCTGTCTTCATTGCCTTTCTTTTTTATCGTTAAAAACTCATATTCAAACCAAACGAAAAATCCTGTGAACGAGGTTGTTTTCCGACAGCCACTTCCGGATCCCGTCCTTTAAAATCCTTACTCTTAATCTGCAAAGGATTCGTTGCCGTAAAGGATATTGTCACGTTTTCGGCAAAGCCTTTAATCCATTTATCCGGTAAATTGTATGACAATTTGATATCATTAAAGCGGACATACCAAGCTTTCACGACCCTAGCATCCGAATATTTCCAAGCTTCTAACGGGTAAATTTTCGTCGTCCCGTCTTCAAACGGATACAAGGGACGGCAATTGTCTCCTACCGGTATCGATGGAATATCCGTAAACTGCTCATCTCCAGGTTTGCGCCAACGTTTTTTCAACTCGGAAGAAGCATTCTGATACTCGTTCATCATCATATCTCCACTTTTATAAGGAGAATTTAAAAACTCATAGTTCCCCGTACTTATGTATACACTCAACGGGAACGAAAAGCGTTTCCAACGAAAAACCATATTGATTCCAGTCGTGAACGTCGGTTCCTTGGAACCCACATACACCATATATTCTGTAGCATCTTCTGCAGCTTTTGCCGTGTTTGCCCGAGAAAAATCAAATAACGGTTCTCCGTTAGACGGATCCAAACCTGTAAATTTGAAAGCCCAGAAACTGCCCACGGAATATCCCTCTTTATTAAGAGAACCACTTACAGCATTACTCCACTTTCCGTTAGGTTCAATATCCGATTTTACTTTATTCGTATTACCTGAAAAACTTGCTCCCACGCTCCACATAAAATCTTTTGTCCGAACCGGAACAATAGAAAATGCAAAATCCCATCCTCTATTTGTTATATCACCGTCATTCACGTACATGCTGGATGTTCCATTCTCAAAAGGTACTCTGGCTGAAGTAATCACATCTGTTGTCTTTTTGTGATACCAATTGAATGTTCCATTTAATTTACTGTCAAACAAAGCGAAATTTACCCCAAGATTCACGGACAACGTTTTTTCCCATTTCAAATCGGGATTAGGTAATTGTTTCCAAGTCATCTGGTATTCTCCAGTTTTTGAATTTACAGCCTTCAATCTTGTCACGAGTTCCGGGCTCACGTTTTCGGCAACATTACCTTGAAAACCGAATGAAGCCGTAAATGCCAAATTATTAACCAGTCTTTGGTCTTGCATCCAATGTTCATCCGTAACATTCCAACGCAGTCCCAATGACCACACGGGTAAAAACTTTCCATCATCCCCAAACCGATTGGAACCGTCCTGCCGTAAGGATAAATTTATCGAGTAACGATTATCATACATATATCCGGCCGTGGCATAATATGAAACATAATTTAAAACACGATCTGTTATCGTCGGATTGGTTGCGGCATATGTCTGGTTTAAACGCCCGTTAGGAGTTTCCGCCGGTACATCTACAAACGATTTACCTCTATCCGGCTGATATCCCCAATTCGTCTGTGAAAAACCATCATACTGACTACTACGCACTTCTAGTCCGGCCATAAAATTCACGGAGTGTACACCGCGGAATAATTTCACAAACTCAGCCTGAAGACGAGCCGTGTAATTAAAATTACGATTTTCCGTTACCGCCAACATACCTCCATAGGGCAACCTAGAATCCTGAAACTTCAAATCCAACGGCCCGTATTCCCCGAATTCGTATTCCCGAATGGCCGAAATATAATTTGAACGTTCAGTAAACCAGGTCTCACCAAATGAACTACTAGATGTTCCTCCCAGAGTTGCCGACAAAGCCAAAGATTCTGTTACACGCCAACGGGCATTCAAATTCAACGTCAAGCTCTTTGAAGTATTTTCATTACCCGAATTAGCCAGTTCATTCAATATATTGTATTTATATCCTCCCTTGTCATAGTAGTATAATTCCCCATCGTCATCATAACAAGCGATTACCCGGCTTGTATTTATAGCATAAGAAAACGGGTCGACACCCGAAGCAAATGCTTTTGTTTTCGTATGGCTACCTGACAGAGAAGCCGTCACGGTCAGTTTATTCCAGAAAATAAAACTCGTGTTCAAGCTACCCGTGTATGCCACTTGATCGTTACCAATAGCCGTATTCTTAACATCCCGGTAACCAAACGAAGCACGATATGTTGCACTTGCATCACCTCCGGAAAAACTCAATGTATGAGATTGACTAAAAGGTGTTCGGTAAAGAATATCAAACCAGTCTGTATTCATCAACTCTAGCTTCTTCGCACCTGCATCAAATTCATCCAAACTAATTTCGTTACGGTCATACGCCAAAGCCAAACCCATATAACCTATATTTTCATTAGCTACCCTAGCTCCTCGTTCATAAGCTTCTCTTGAAAGATCTATTCTTTCTTTCGAGTTCATGATTTCCTGACGATTATAATTCATTCTCTGACTGGCAGTAAAATTGGCTGAATAATTTAATTGCATCCGCCCCCGTTCTCCCTTTTTCGTTGTAATCAGAATCACGCCATTAGCAGCCTTTACACCATAAATTGCCGTAGCAGAAGCGTCTTTGAGTACCGTTATGTCCTCTATATCATTGGGATTTAACCACGAGATCGCCCCTCCAATAAAATCTCGCATCATTTCCACGTTATCACTCATATTGGTAAGTTCCGACGCCTCAAAGGGCAAATTATCTTCTTGAATTATACCATCCACAACCCACACGGTTTCTGCATTACCAACCAATGTTGCAGTTCCCCGGACACGCACTTTCTGGCGAGTTCCCGTCAAACCACTCGTATTAATCACCATCATTCCCGGGATTTTTCCTTGAAGCATCGATTCCAATGTTTCGGTACCAGTCATGGCTAAATCCTTTACATCCACCCGAGAGTAGGACCCCGCCATACCTTTTTCCTTCAATACCTGATACCCGGTCACAACCACCTCATCAATGGCTTTTACGTCCTCCTTCATCATGATCCGCAAGGTGTCTTTACTTGTTTCGGGAGTAAATGCCAACACACGTTTCTCGTAGCCCACGAAAGAAAATTCTAATTCACCTTTTGTCAAAGGTAATTCCAAAGCAAACCATCCCCTAGCATCAGTCGCAGTTCCCAAAGTTACCCCCACGAGCTTTACTGTCACTCCTACCAAAGGTTGTTTATTTACATCATACACGAACCCCTTCACCCGCACAGATTTCTTTTCTTGTTCACCTACCGGAAGAGGTTTGATAACCACCATGTTGTCTACATATTCCCACGTGAATCTCTCGCCCAACATCCGGTGTAGCACTTCATCTATTTTCATATTTTTCACGTCCAACGAAATGAGCTGATTCACGTCCACTTCGTTAAAACTATAAAAGAAATCCAGTGATGTCTGTTGTTTCAACTCGGAAATCACCTTGGAAAAAGGTGTCTTTTTCACCTTCAATGTCACAATCTGATCCTGTGCTCGTACACTCGCGGAAAGAGAAAAGACGAAGCCTAACACCAATAAAAAAGTCAATTTCATAACCATCAAAATTTTCACACGCGATTTTCTTAACGGAAAATACGTACCCGTTCGATTTTTTTTCATAGTTTTGTAATATAGAGTTAAACAATCATCATCGAGGGTCTCGCAAACTTCTCGTGATGTTCTTTTGTACCGGGACTTGCAGCAACAACTCCCGGTTTTATTTTTAGTTAATTATATTTATCTAATTCACTTACAACTATCGTCCTTCCATGCACATTAAATTTCACTCGTGTTGTTTTCTCTATCATGGAGAAAATCTCGTCGGCCGTGTACTCTTTTTTAATCATTCCGGCAAAAACAAACTGTTTTACCCTTTCAGAGGAAAAAATAAAATCAAGATCATACCACCGTTGTAATTGTTCTGTAATTTTTTTTCAAAGTGGCACCTTCTTCAAAGTAAAATTTTCCATCTATCCATGCCGTGAAAGCCAACGCGTCAACCTCTTGGGTAGAAAAACATCCTCCCTGCCACACAGCTTGTTGTCCCGGATTTAGTACTGTGACTTCTTCGCCCGTCCTATTGCTCACTTGCACTTTACCGGAAACCAACGTTGTCCGGACGGCCATCTCCGAGGCATAAGCGTTCACGTTAAAACTTGTTCCCAACACTCTTACATTCACCTCTTTTGTCTCGACTATAAAAGGTTTTGCAGCATCCTTCGCCACCTTGAAATATCCCTCACCTTCCAGATACACCCGTCTCTCTTTTCCTTCGAAATGAGTCGGGAAACGAAGTCTCGACTCCGAGTTCAAGTAAACTTTCGAACCATCTGCCAAAATTAATTGATATTCGCCTTTCCGAGGAACAATGATCGTGTTGTACTCTACCTTAGCGGGAGTTCCGACCACTTGTTCATACGTCACGCTTTTAGAAGAATCGAATCGGATACGGACATCTCCCTTGTTTAAAATGGTATCACCCGAAGTCATGGATAAATCTATTCTTTCCCCTTGTCCCATAAGCAACACGGCATGCGCTGTTCCGGCCTCGATCTCTGGGGTTACTTTTGCAACAAGCACTTCTTTCTTCTCTCGTAAACTCAGCCACAACGTACCACACAACAATAAAGGCAACATCACGGCAGCCACCCAACGCCATATTGACACACGCCTCCGGTTTTTACCTTCACCTCGGTATTGCTCGATGGCTTGCCACATTTTTTGACGATCGGCCACCAACTCATCCTTTTTCCGCATCCCGACCTCTCTCAACACACGTCTCACGCCGGTAAAGTCCTCCTCTTGCCATATCCTTTTCCACTCGGCATCTCCCGGCTTGACCTTCCCCTCCAATATTGCCCGTAACCAATCTTTTTCATCTTTTGTACTCATACTACCTCGTTTTTTTAGAGTAAAGCCTTCTTATCCGACTTTCTATGCATAAAGCGAGAAACAGGTAAATTAGGGTGAAAAGAAATTGTATTTTTTTTTGTAAAATGATTCCATTCCTGAAGACGGCAATCACTTATATATAAGTATTAAGATTCACCCTGTAGGTAGGATTAATAAATGGCAAGAGCCTATCTCTTGAAAAAAGAATTGCACAAGATCAACATGAAATTTTTATCTGTATTACCAAATTCAGATTTAATTTTTTTGTAAGCAACTTTGACTTGGGTTTTCACTGTATTCACGGATACCCCCAATTGTTCTGCAACTTCTTTGTAACTTAATCCCTCAACACATCCCAATATAAAAATTTCCTTGCATTTGGGAGGCAAACTATCCATAACAACCTGCAAACGACCATACAATTCCTCGAAATTATCCGTTTTTTCCTCCGTTTCTTCCCCAGAGGTCATTATCTCCTGCCGGTACTTCCGTTCGACTTCTTCGTGAAGTTTCCAATCTATACACGCATGTTTGACCGATTGACTCAAATAACTATAAAGGGAACCGGTATGGGTTATTTTTGCCCGATTCACCCACAGGTAAATAAACGTATCCTGCACGATATCTTCCGCCTCCGCTCGATTCCCGACAAAACCTAACGCATAAAGATATAACCGTTCCGAGTAAGACTCGAAAAAATAATTAAATGCATACCAATCCCCCTCTTGCATTTTCCGGAACAAAGTCAATTCATTCTGCATAGGCCACATTTCCTTATTGAAAGCAAAAATAATGATTCTCTTTGTATTTTATACTCCCGTGCCGAAAAAATACAAGAAATGAACTTATAACCGGATCACCATGAAATTATAGGCAAAGATTGCTTAATGCCATAGCAATACCGGCCTTTTAATAAGGTCGCCATCTCCCAAGTATTTCAATGGTTTTACCTTAAGGATTCAGCAACACCCCACCAGCAATCAATATTTATTCCACCGAAGAGTTTCAAAAGAAATCAGAATCATTTATATTTGCATCACTATTAAGATAAAAGCTAAAAAAGACGACATGGCACAGACTCCATCTATTCCGAAAGGGACAAGAGATTATTCACCGGAAGTTATGGTGAAAAGAAATTATATATTTGACACGATCAAATCCGTATTCAAACTTTATGGTTATTTGCCGCTGGAAACCCCGGCGATGGAAAATCTTTCCACCCTCATGGGGAAATACGGCGAGGAAGGGGATAAATTACTTTTCAAGATACTGAACTCCGGAGATTTTCTGGCTCCTGTTACTAATAGTGAAGTGGAGGAACGCAATATTCCCCGGTTGACCAACAAGATTTGCGAAAAGGGATTGCGTTATGACTTGACCGTGCCTTTCGCTCGATTCGTGGTACAACACCAAAATGAAATATCATTCCCGTTCAAGCGCTACCAGATTCAACCCGTGTGGCGGGCCGATAGACCGCAAAAAGGGCGTTATAGAGAATTCTACCAATGTGACGTGGATGTCGTGGGAAGCGATTCTTTGTTGAACGAGGTGGAATTGGTTCAGATCGTGGACGAGGTGTACAAACGGCTGAAAATAAATGTACGCCTGCTGATTAACAACCGGAAAGTGCTGGCCGGAATTGCCGAAACGATCGGTCACCCCGACAAGCTGGTTGACATTACCGTTGCCATTGACAAGATGGATAAAATCGGTGCTGAAAACGTGAATGCCGAACTCCGGGAAAAAGGAGTGTCAGAAGAGGCTATTGAAAAATTACAACCCATATTACGCTTAGAAGGTTCCAACGAAGAGAAGTTGACCCGCTTGCAAGAAGTCTTGAAAGACAGTGAAACCGGATTAAAAGGAGTTGCAGAGCTTTCTACCGTATTCCGTTATTTGAATCAACTGGATATCCAAACGGAAATAAAGCTAGACCTAACTCTTGCCCGCGGATTGAGTTACTACACCGGAGCCATTTTCGAGGTAAAAGCCAAGGACGTGGAGATTGGAAGTATTACCGGAGGAGGGCGTTATGATGACTTGACCGGAATTTTCGGAATGAAAAATATGTCGGGCGTTGGTATATCCTTCGGGGCCGACCGCATCTTCGACGTGATGAATCAACTGGACATCTTCCCCAAAGATTCCACGGCAACTACCCGCGTGCTTTTCGTGAATTTCGGGGAAAAAGAAGAGGCTTTCTGTCTCCCTGTACTGAAAACCTTACGGGCCGCAGGAATCAATTCCGAGATATACCCGGAAGCCGCCAAGATGAAAAAACAAATGACTTACGCCGACAAAAAGAGTATTCCTTATGTCGCTCTAGTCGGTGAAAACGAGATAAACAATAACGTGGTCACGCTGAAAAATATGCTTACCGGAGAACAAGAAAGTGTAGCTATTTCCAGCCTAGTTGACAAACTAAAAAGCGAGAATTAAGGTATGCAACTCTATCGCAAAGAACAACGCCCGCTGAAAAACCACGGATTTGATGTTAGATTCCCGTGAGGAGGAATCTAACGGTTGCAAGTTACAGGTTCACACGTTACAAGTTATTCAAACTTATAACGTGAAAAATCAAAGATTCAACCCGCACTTGCAACATGTAACCATTTCAGTGCGTGTAATTTAAAATTTAAAATCAAAAATTCCAATGACTCATTATATAACCCCAGAGAAATTAACTTTCGAGCAGATCGAAAAAATTTTAACCAAGAAGTATAAATTAGCTTTATCGGACGAAAGCAAGAAACTGATCAATGATTGTAAGGCTTATCTGGATCACAAAATCGCAACGTCTGACAAGCCATTGTACGGAATCACTACCGGGTTCGGTTCTTTGTGCAAGATTTCCATCTCGCAGGAAGATTTAAGCCAATTACAGGCAAATTTAGTCATGTCTCATGCTTGCAGTTTGGGAGAACCCGTGCATAAAGATATTATCCGCTTGATGTTGTTGTTGAAAGCCCACGCTCTTTCTTTGGGAAAATCCGGGGTACAACAAGTAACCGTGGAACGTATTATCGATATGTTCAACCACGACGTTCTTCCCGTGGTGAAGGAGTTGGGTTCTTTAGGGGCATCCGGGGACTTGGCCCCGTTGGCAAACTTGTTTTTGCCGTTGATCGGTGAGGGTGAAGTTTTCTACAAGGATAAAATCTATCCGGCAAAGGAAATTAATGCCAAATTCGGCTGGGAGCCTATCCAGCTGGGAGCTAAAGAAGGGTTGGCTTTGCTGAATGGTACTCAATTTATGAGTTCTCACGCAGTTTATGCTTTATTGAATGCCTTCAAAGTGGTAAAATATGCCGATATTATTGGAGCTTTATCACTGGAAGCATACGATGGACGCATCGATCCGTTCTTACCGCAAATCCATGAGGCTCGTCCTCATCCGGGACAAATTGAAACGGCTCGCAATATCCGCACTTTACTGGAAGGTTCAGAATTCCAGAAAATGGAAAAGACTCACGTGCAAGACCCGTATTCTTTCCGTTGTATGCCTCAAGTACACGGGGCCGTGAAAGATACCGTGGCTTACGTGGCATCTGTCGTTGAACGGGAAATCAACTCGGTAACCGATAACCCGACTATTTTCATGGAAGATGATTTGATCATTTCCGGTGGCAATTTCCACGGAGAACCGCTGGCCCTGGTACTAGATTTCTTAAGCATCGCTATCGCCGAATTGGGTAGTATCTCCGAAAGACGAGTGTACCGCTTGATTGCCGGAGATCGTAAAACGCCTGAATTCCTCGTTGCCAATTCCGGCTTGAATTCCGGTTTCATGATCCCGCAATATGCCGCTGCCGCCATCGTCAGCAAGAACAAGCAGTTATGTTCACCGTGTTCCGTGGACTCCATCCCGTCATCCAACGAGCAGGAGGATCACGTCAGCATGGGTGGCAATGCCGCAACCAAGACAGTGAAAGTGATCGAGAACGTGGAACGAGTGCTTGCTATCGAATTGATGAATGCGGCACAGGCCATCGAGATGCAACGTCCGACCAAGACTTCTGCATATTTGGAAAATTTCTTGGCTGAATTCCGTACGATCGTACCGTTTAATAGTCAAGACCGGGTGATGTACCAGGATATCGAAGCTGCCGTTGAGTTTTTGAAACAGGGGGAGTTTGCTAACTTCGAATAATATCATAAACACATCAATGCAAGAGGTTGTGTTAAACCCATACTTAAACACCCTGCCGGCTTCGCCGGGAGGGTGTTTTAAAAACTATCCCTTCTCCGTAAATAGTCAAGATTGAACCATATTTTCCCTTGATGATGGACATAATATGAACATAGCATCTAGATTTGTCTATGCTTATGATGTATTTATATCAAGCACACTATACTAAAAACTTCAATTATTTATCTTATTTTTATGGAATTTCTGTTCTCTCTGCATCTATGTAATAACATTTCCCCCGGGAACTGCGAATAAACATAGACAGAAAAAGTATAAACAAACAGATTACGATATGATGAAAAGATTACTTATTATCACAGTATTATTATTCGGTGCACTCATTGCTTTCGGACAAAAAAATGTATCCTCAGAAAAAACAGCAAACCCGAAAACAGCCTTAATCGAGGCACAAAAGGATTATCAGAAGGCCGTAAAAGAAAAAAACTCCCCGTTACTGATACAATCTTTAATTCGCCAAATCAATTATCAATCTCTTATCGACATGGACAGTATCCCTCCCATGTTACAAAATTTGGAAAAATACATAGAAACAGACCAAAATATAATTGAAAAAAGTATTCTACACTCGTTATTGGCAGAACTCTATCAAATGTACTACAAAAGTGAGCAAAATAAAATCAGCCGTAGAACTCCAATCACAGGATATATTCCTCGTAACATGGATGAGTGGACAGAAAACATATATATAGAAAAAATCTTCCAGCATGCATTAGATGCAGTAAAAGCCCAATCCAAACTCTCCGAAATTAATTGTCTCTCTTATAAAGAAATTCTCATCCTCGGAAAAAATTCTCCGGCACTTCGTCCCACGATGTATGATTTCCTCGTGTACCGCAGTATTGACATTTTAAACAGATTATATGACATTTCCCGTTATTACAAACAAGAACCGATCACTGAATGGCAACTATTTGCCCCGACGGAAGAATTCGTAAAAACTCCTATCGAAGCGAAAGATTTTGATATTCCCATGAATATTCTCAAACTTTATCAATATCTGTTACAAGTAGATATAGCAGCAAAACGTACAGACGCTCTTCTCATTTCAGATTTGGATCGTTTGGAATACGTAAAGAATAAGATCCAATTAAAAGCTAAAGATTCTCTATACATCCACGCTTTAGAACAGCTATCCCAACAATACAACAAAAATCCCTATCAAGTAGAAATCCTCTATAAACTTGCCCAACATTACTACCAAACAAATCATGTAATAAAGAAAGGAGATTTTCAAAAGGCCCTGGGTATATGCAATACTGGGATTCGCCAATACCCTCAATATTTCCGGATCAACACGTTAAAGCAGTTGGTTCAAGAGATAACACAAACCACCGCATCTTACTCCATTAAATCTAACATATACCCGGGTCAAGAACAATACATTCAACTATCATACAAAAACTTACCAAAACTTTCAATCGCCCTGTACGAAGTCTGTGAACAGACTCTTGAGTTTCTGAACCTTAACAAACAAGCTTCAAAACAAAAAAAAGTAGCCACATACACGTATTATCTTCCAAAACAATTATATAGCCAAGATACAGTGTTACCAATCCCTGTACCTAACACAGGACGTTATCAACTAATAGTATCTTATCCAAATAATATCAAAGCAGATTCTTTATATTTCAATTCAAGCCGTCTTTCATCTATCGCCCGCAAAACAGGAAAGACCAACTACGATATACTTGTTTGTGATCTCATTAGCGGAAAACCGATCAAAGATGCGAAAATAAAAATCTACAAGAGAACCGGAAAGAAATATCATCAGATAAAAGAATATTCTTCTGACAGAAACGGACTTGCTTCATTCAATGAATCAAATCAGGACAATTACTATCAAGTCACCTTAGGAAACGACAATGATGGAGTTCTACAACAACTTCCCTACCAATACTTCAACACCACAAAGACCGAATTGTCCGAAGTAAATCTTTTCACGGATCGATCAGTATATCGCCCCGGTCAAATAGTCTATTTCAGCGGAATCTGTTGGGAAGCAACCAAAGAGATATCGCAAGCCATTGTCGGAAAAAATTATACCGTAACCTTACTAGATGCAAACCAACAAGTTGTTGCCAAACAAGAAGTCAAAACAAACCAATTTGGTTCTTTCTCTGGGAAATTTTCTTTGCCCCAAGAAGTTTTAAATGGGATCTTTACGATCTCCACTCCCGGAGGTTCACAAACGATCTCTGTAACCGAATATAAACGTCCAAAATTCAACATTACGTTCAACCCGATAAAAGAAGCTTATCAATTGGGAGACCAACTTACCATTTCCGGTATTGCCAAAACCTATTCAGGAGTACATGTAGAAAATAGCAAAGTGACTTACAGTATTCAAGCCAATTCTCCTTTCGGAAGGTTTCAAGAAAATACCATAGCAGCAGGAAAAACACAGACAAATGCTAAAGGAGAATTCCAAATTTCATTCAAAACGGAAAAGCTCCCCCAAACTCCTACTCCATACAATAATTTCACCATATATACAGTTTCTGTTACAGTAACCGCTCCAAACGGAGAAACCCAAGAAGCACAATATCCGATTCACGTCAGCAACCAACGTTATTCATTAAATGCCATAGTTGATTCTAAAATCAATAAAGATCTTCCAAGTAATATTCTAATTACAACTCAAAATACTCTCGGCTCACCCTTGGCAGAAAACATCACCTATGAGTTATCCTCTCTCAAACCATTACAAAAACTAGGAGAACAATACAACACAAAAAATCTTCCTGTTCATCAAAAAGTATGCGAAGGAATCTTCACTACCGGAGAAAACAAAAACTAGATATAGATTTGTCATCTCTACCTTCCGGAGCATACCTGTTAAAACTTGCAGGTTCGGGAAATGATAAAGACATCACTTATCAAACGATTCTATATCTCTATTCATTTGAAGACAAACAACCACCTTATCCCACCTACTACTGGTGCGTGGAAGAAAAAACGGTATGCACTCCCGGTGAAGAGGCTAAAATCCTGTTAGGTTCATCTGCAAAAGAGGTATATGTTCTATATGAAATATATTCTAATCAAAAATTTATGGAGCGGAAACGCTTGATTCTAAACAACTCCAATACTACTTTATCAATCCCTTATAAAGAAGATTACGGGCAAACGGCAGAGGTTATCATTAGCTATATAAAAGACGAAAAATCTTTCCTAAACAACATCACGTTAACTCGCAAGGAAGTTAGTAAAGAATTGAATATCATTACAAAAACTTTCCGAGATCATCTAGTTCCCGGACAGCAAGAAGAGTGGTCATTCGTTATCAAGACAGCGCAAGGGAATGTCATTGTTTCTGAGATGATGACCAGTATGTATGACGCTTCTCTAGATGTAATCCGTCCTCACAATTGGAATTTTTACCCTATTTACAACGAATACAGTACTATACCTAGATGGCGGCACAACATTTATCCACAATATGCTTTTTTAAATGAACAGACCCAAGGGTTGAATTTTCCCGAATTCAAATATGATAAATTAAATCTATACGACTTGAACGAATATTCCTTCTTCGGTTTAAACAATGTCATTGCAAGAGGATATAACGAAGCCGCACCATCACAGGAAGCAATGGCGGATGAAGTAATGATGGTCTCTTGCAAACAAGCTGGTAGATTACGACTAGCTGCAGGCAAAGCAAAGTCTATATACAATTTTGATTACGATTCCGACTCTTGGGAAGAATCCGAAACAATAACTCCGGAAATCAGACAGAATTTCCAAGAAACAGCTTTCTTCTTTCCCCAACTGCTAACGGATTCTACCGGCAACGTGGTCATCAAATTTACCGCACCAGAATCAACCACCACGTGGAAATTCATGGCCTTGGCCCACACGCCAACGATGCAATTCGGACAAATTGAAAAATTCGTCGTTACAAGCAAGAAGTTCATGATCAACACGAACTTGCCACGATTTGTGCGTACAGGAGATAAAGTCGTATTACAAGCCACGATCAACAACCTCACGCCGGAAGTACAACAAGGCGAAACTTACCTTGAATTATTTGTTCCCTCGACAAATGCCGTGATCAGTAAACAGCAGGTAACATTTAACGTGAAGGCGCAGGAAAATCAAACCGTCAGCTTTGAATTTACAGCCCCGGAAAATATCGATTTACTCGGGTGTCGTATAGTTGCCTCTTCATCGGAATTCAGTGATGGAGAACAGCACGTGCTGCCCGTCGTACCTAACGCAACCTTAGCTACACAGACGTTACCTATATTCATGAACCGCCAAGGCCAACAGACATTCAAATTGAATGCTCCGAAAGGTATTACTCCATACCGTTTGACCTTGGAACTCACGGCAAATCCGATATGGTATGCCGTATTAGCTCTACCCACGATAAACACGCCACAAACAGATAACGTCACGGAGATCACGGCATCCTATTATGTCAGCACACTGGCCACAGCCATTGCGAATGCAAATCCACAGATCACAAATACAATCCGGCAATGGATGCAAAAACCAGATGCAGCACTGATCTCTCCGTTAGAAAAGAACCAAGAATTAAAATCTATCCTGCTGCAACTTTCTCCTTGGGTCTCCGAAGCTCAAAATGAAACACAACAAATGCGTTCACTAGGAGAGCTTTTGGATGTCAATCGCCAAAATTATATTTCTCAACAAGCCATCAATAAACTTACCGAACTGCAAAATGAAGATGGCGGATGGTCTTGGTTTAAAGGATTCACTTCCAGTACTTTCATGACAGCAAATGTACTTGAAGCTATGGCAAGACTGGTCTCCCTAAATGTCACAAGCCACTCGGAACAGGTGAAAAAAATGCAAGTCAAGGCGTTACAATTCCTAGATAAACAAATACAAGAATCATACAAACACGTGAAGACAGCCGGATATTCCCAGATCCTGTACCTATACACACGTAGCGCATACCGGGATATCCCATTAGCAGATGCACGAGAAGCCCACAAGTATTATCTTGGTCAACTGGAAACGTCGTGGCCACAACTTTCCCTTTACGAAAAAGCCTTGACAGCCATTGCTATGGTACGTTACGGGAAAACGGGTATTGCGAAACAAATCATTCGCTCCCTGAAAGAGTATTCCACGACAACTCCCGAAATGGGAATGTATTGGGCAAACAACCGTTCTACCCTGTTCACGAATTCTGCCATTCAAACCCACGTGGCCATCATGAGTGCCTTCCGGGAGATTGAAGGGAATTCCACGGATACGGAATGGATGAAACAATGGTTATTGCGGCAGAAACAAACCCAAAGCTGGGGATCAACCCCAACCACGGTAGACGCTATCTACGCATTGCTGCTCACGGGTAATAATCAATTAGCTTCATCGGAGAATCTGGGCGTCAAATTCGGAAACAAGAACTTGAATGTCTCCCCGGAAGAAAAAACACTCGGCTACATCAAGCAAACTTTCACGGGGAAAGAAATTACCCCCAAAATGATGAACGTAACCCTTTCAAAACAACAGCAACAAGCAAGTTGGGGTGGGCTATATTTACAATACTTTGAAAAACTAGATAAGATCACCAGCCATTCAGGCGATATCTCCGTACAGAAAGATCTTTTCATCCAGAGAGAAGGCGATAATGGAAATACGCTGACGCCATTGGCAGGACAGGATTTACAAGTCGGTGACCGCATCTGTATCCGTATCACGGTAACCAATAACCAAGATATGCAATTCGTACATCTGAAAGATCTGAGAGCCGGATGCTTTGAGCCCACGGAACAGCTTTCAGGTAATCGTTGGCAAGAGAACCTTGGTTACTACCAGGAAACTACGGATGTTGCAACAAACTTCTTCTTTGATTTCCTCCCTAAAGGTACACACGTGTTCGAATACACGGTATGGATTGCCCAAAGCGGAACTTATCAAGATGGCATTGCCACATTACAATGTGTCTATGCTCCACAATATTCTGCGAACAGTGATGCGGGAAGCGTCACTGTCCAGTAACTAAAAAGAAAAGTTGAGAATCAGATTCTCAACTTTTCTTTTTATAACCTTACCCTTTACTTCTCATCCAAAATCAAACGGAAACCTGATCCGTGTACATTTTCTATTTTGATCGCAGGATCATCTTTAAAATATTTTCTCAACTTAGTCACGTAAACATCCATACTACGAGCCGTGAAATAATCGCTAGCCCCCCAAATCTCGTTCAACGCCTTGTCCCGCTGCAACAAACCATCCCGATGATAATACAACAATTCCAGCAAACGAGACTCTTTCGGGGTCAACTTAATAACTTCATCCCCTTTCGTGATCGTACGCAACTCTGTGTTAAACAAGTAAGCACCCAACTCGATCAATTTAGGTTTCACCTCTGCCTCCTCGTGTTCGCAACGGCTGAGAATAGCCTTGATCTTAAAAATCAACAACTCGGAATCAAACGGCTTAACAATATAATCATCTGCACCGATTTCGTACCCCAACTTCATGTCATCCTTCATACTTTTAGCGGTGATATACACGAAAGGTACGGTAACGTCCAACTCTCGGATTTTCTTTCCTAAAGTAAAACCATCCATCTCGGGCATCATCACATCCAATAGACACAAATCGAACTTTTCCTTACGAAATGCTTCAAAGCCATCGACTCCGTTCGTGCAATGTATCACATCGTAATCGGATAACTCCAAATAAGATTTCAGAACCGACCCGAAACAAGGATCGTCTTCTACCAAGAGTATTTTATGTCCCATATCTATTTATTTATATATTTACTATTTCAACTCTCCATTTTAAAAATAATCTCTACCAGAGTTCCTTTGTTCTTCTTCGAGGTTAACTGGATCTCTCCGCCATGCAATTCCACGATCGATTTTGCATAGCTCAACCCCAATCCGAACCCCTTCACGTTATGCAAGTTCCCGCTAGGCACCCGATAGAAACGTTTGAACACCTTGTCCTGCGCCTCCTTCGGAATTCCAATACCCGTATCCCGAACACCAATAATAAAACGATTACCCTCCTGTTTCGTGTATATGTATATATTCAACGAATCATGAGAATATTTGATGGCATTATCAATCAAATTGCACACAACATTTAGCATATGTACCTCATCTGCGGACATTACATATCCCTCCGGGTCCAATTCGGCCCGAATAACACCCCCCTTCTCTTCTACTTGCAGCCTGAAATGTTCTACCGCTTCATCCACCAACACGTTCAAATTTACAGGAACTTTTTTCAAATGTACTTCTCTCCGGTCCAACTTGGCTTGTAACAAAATTCTCTCCACATACTTATTCATCCGCTCATTCTCATTGCGAATCATTGAATTGAACTTCAATATCTGGGTTCGGTCATTCAACACTTTCTCTTTCTCAATAGCAGATGTAGCCAGGGAGATCGTCGCCAATGGAGTCTTAAACTCGTGAGTCATGTTATTAATAAAATCATTCTTGATCACCGACAATTTCTGTTGTCTCATGATAATCACGATCGTAATAATAAACACGCTCATCAAACCGATAATACAAAAACCCGAAGCGATAAACATCCATCCCATATTATTATAGAAAAGAGAATCTTTCGCGTCAAACATCACGCACAAATTCGCATCTTTCGTAGTCTGGTCATTAGGAAACAACTCCACATAATAAAATCCTTTTGTTCCCTTTTCCTTGATATATTGCACAATCTGCTCCCGGGTCATGATCTTCCACGTGAACGGATTATCAATTCCCGTATTAATCATTTCCTCTTTCAGATAAGGACTCAGATCAACGTTCTCCAAACGTTTTTCCACTTGTGCCGTTTGTGGATCCTTCTCCCTCAAATAACGGATCACGAATTCCCGTACCAAATCCATCATTCGCTGACGTTCCAATGAATCGGCCAACCTTTCCGCCTCCGATGCCGCTGAACGCATCACTTGATACAGGATATTGTTATCCCTATCCGTCCCCAAAATATAACCGGGCTCCATTCGCCCTCCAGGATTCATGAAAATCCTCAACATGCTGGAAATATTTCCACCTTGACCACCTCCAATATTACCCTTAGAAAAGGCGAATGAAAAAAGAGGAACTTCATTATTATTCGAATTCTCATCCACAAATGCAGAATCCTGCGCGTGATTCATCGTAGAAATAACTTCCTCCACTTGCGTGTAGCGTTCTTTCAAATCATTAAAGAGACGGATATTATTGGTTTGCTCAACTAGATTAACAGCTTTCCCCAAAACATCGTACACCTTCGAAGTAAAACGAGCTTCACCTTCCCGCATACTATATTTTATCCAAATCCATTGCACGCTCACCACCGCAATAAAAGCGATAAGCATAACAATAGATAATATTCTGATTATTATTTTTTTAATCATAAGCTGCCATATACAATCAGCGAAAATAGCATTTTTATTTCATCATGCAATGAATTGAAAAGAAAATATCATGAAAAAGAGGTACCCGGGTAAGGTACCTCTAAAAAACAACTAAGTAATAAAAACGGGAAAATTAAAACCACCATAATGGTTTTATGCTTTATTTTAGCTTGCTCTCTAACACTTTGTAAATGTTACTTTCTTTATTTTCAACCGCCATTTTGTGGAACAACTTCTTTTGCAAATCCAAACTATCCACTAACTGATCTTTAATCAAAAATAAAGAAATTTCTTTACGCGGGTTAGCCACAATCAAATCTCTTGTCCAATTGGCTTGCTTTTTCAGGAAACGTTGTTTTTGTAACTGGTGAATACCCAACATCACCTCGTCATCCTTGGTAAGTTTTTCTTTTTTACTGATCTTTTCAATACGTTTGTCGATCTTAGCAATGTCTTCACCAAATCTTTCCTTGTACATCTTTTTGATCTCTTTGTATTCATCCATCAAACCGGAACCATCAGCTTCAATTTGATCCGGGAATTTGATCTTACCTTTGATCCAGATCATATCTTTGGTATCCAGAATAGCCTCAACCGTAGCTTTGCCATCGATATCAACCCATACTCTTCCCGGAATTTTAAACTGATCTGTTCTCAAATCTATTTTACCATCTTTCACCTCTTGTTGAGCCAAAATAGTCAAACCCGGTTCACCCGGCATCTCGGCCAACAATTTTACAGTTCCGTTCAGTCCTTCTACTTCTCCCCGTACTTTCACCGTATCACTATCGCATGCACAGAACAAAAGTGCGGCAAGTACTAAAAATAAACTAAATCTTTTCATAGTAAATAAATTTTGTATTCCATTCATGTTTTATCATGAATGCAATTTAATCTGTTATTTTATCAAGCTCCTATAATAAACCTACATCACAGCGAGCAACATTACTCCCTGTAAACATGGACAAATATACAAAAAAAATTATAACCCCACACTTCTTAAAAGTAATTTAGCAGAGCTTGATGGTTTCGGCGCATCCACATCGACAATCCGCCCCTCCGGATCTATTAACATATAACGGGGCATCACGGAAATCATATAGCGGGAATAAAAGGCATTCGTGTTATTTACAACATAATGCTCACCGGGGAGATTTTTCACTTGCCCCAACCACTGGGAAGGTCCCATACAAAAAGTAGCGAAAAGAATATTCTTATCCTTATACTCTTCGGCAAGCTTTTCCCATTCAGCCCGAACCTCTTTATCCATCTCGCCATAGCTAAAAGCCCAAACGGATATATACAGGTATTTCCCCCTTAAATCTTTCAAATATAACGCATTCCCATCACCATCCTGCAAAGAAACATTCGGAGCGGTAGCTCCCGGCGACAACTTACGCCAGCGATCTACCAGCTGTTTTATCTTCACCATTTTACTGGTATCTGACACTTCATTCCAACATACTGCCAACAAATAATCGGCATCTTTGAGTCCGTTTTCCTGAAAATAATTATAAACCACCTCGGACAACAAATAATCCCGCACCTTTACACTACGAACATTCGAGCGAATATAATTGACCAAGCGACGCATACTGAAATTTTGCCCCTTGTAATAAATATAATTTAAAACAAAACGTTGATAGCAATCAAAAGCCAACATATCCTCGTTGTTAATGTCAAACTCGGACACGAAATTATCATACAACACACCCGGCTTATATAGCGTATCAAAAGCCACGTGACTACGAGGATAATGTATCGCCTGCTCGGCAACGCGATACCTGATGCGTTCCCGTTCTTGTTTCGTGAATTCTTCTCCCAAGTTCTTTGCTTCCAACAAAACAATACCGGTATTGACATTCTCCCGCATTCTATTCACAAAATCTTTCTCGTCTAACTTATATAAATTAGGATCATAAGCAAAGTATCGATTTTGTTGTTCCTTCAAATAAATATTAATCGCGCTCAACGTACCTTTAAACTGCAAGGAATTTGACACATTCCTTACGTTATTCATACTGATCTCCAAATCTTCTCCGGGTGTTAAAAAAACTTGAATCGAATAAGGAAAGAAACGAGCATAGGTACCCTTTTCCAGTGCTATCTTACCGGAAAAATAATGTTTCTCATCCAGGCGAAACTTATGAAGACTATCGTTTACCCGAAAATAGACAACAGTATCACCCGTCTCAATCCGCCCCGACACTTGCACGCTTTTATTACGCGTACAGGCAACGAAAAGAAGAATAACAATTATTATACCTATAAAACTCCTCATGCGTCAGCACATTAATTTTTAGAAAGCAAAGATATACATTCGGCAAAAAACTATGTGTTAAAAAAAAGGTAAATAAAAAAGGCAACCACACGGTTGCCTTTTTGCATATCTTAACAGATAACTATTTTGTTATTGTAACGAAATCGTTGTTTTCAAAGAATTTGACAAACTCCATATCGGTTGCTGCCAATTGTTTGAAAGAAGCATCCAAAGAACATGCTTTCTTCAAGTTCTCGATAACTGCAGTTGCATCATTGGTTCTAGCACCAATAACAGCTTTCAAGTAATAAGACATCGGGCATTCTTTGTTTTCAGCATTCAATTTCTTCAATGCCTCGTTGTTATTTCCGGCAAGCACGTTAGCTAATGCAGCGTTTACGCAATTGCATTGTCCGAAATAATTTACAGCAGCAGCATAATCACCGCTCTTGATAGCCACGATACCCTTGTTGTAGTTTACCTCTTGACCGGCACCGGTAGCAGCACCGAAGTAAACTTCAGCTTGTTTCAAATCACCATTCTTCAAAGCTACAGCGCCCAAGTTGTTTTGAACAACCGGATTATTAGCTGACATAGAATTAGCTTTATTGAAATTAGCTTGAGCAGCAGCAATGTTACCCATTTCGAATTGGATCATACCTGCATCGTTGAAACCTCTCCAATCATTCGGGAATTGTCTCATACAAGCCTCATAGATCGCCAATTTATCGTTATTGTTATCGAATAACGTTGCAGAATAAAGTAACTCTTCTACATTCAAATCAGACGGATTTGATTTAGCCAAAGCTTTCAATTCGTCATCTGACTTACCGATCAATTCAGTATTTACAACAAACAAAGATCTTCTCAATTTCGGAAGGATTTGATCAGCAACAACTGCAAAAGCAGAAGCGATATTTCTGATTTCTCTTTCTCTTACTTCAGGATCAGAGTGCATAGACAATACGCGAAGGATCAATTCTTTATCCTGGATATTTGATTCTTCCATAGCTTTCTTGAATCCGTCCCAGTCCTCAGCTACAACGAAATCTTTGAAGAAATTCTCATCTTTATATTGTTCAACTTTACCTTTCTTCATTTGTTTTTTCAAGAAAGCAGAAGAATTCTTTTCACGTTGATTAGCCAATTTCTCGTTGAAGTCGTATGCACCATCAGGAGAAGCATATGATCTAACGTCAATTCCATTCAAATTCATATTTTCTTTCGTGGCAGCCTCTTTGATATAAGCCTCTAGCTTTTTCATCTCCTCAGAAGTCATTTCTTTAGAACGAATGTTTGCCGAGTTAATCAAATAATAGATAGCAGCCTCTTCTTGTTGTTTGATAATCCGTTGGAATTTATCCTCTCCGACTGAAGTTGCAGGAGCATTTACAACCAAAGTTTCAGTAGCGATCACACCATCACCAATCTTTCTCGGGTCGAATTTCGCAGTTTTAGCACCTTTTGACCCAGTAATATCGATTTCCAAATCAGAAAGTCTCATGGCATCCTCGTAAGGGATACGGCTTGTATAAGAAACGGTCTTACCTGTTTCGTAAGGAATCACTTCTGCATTACCCTGAACTTTCTCTCCTTGAATAGCTTTCATTTCATAAGCCTTCTCTCCCCCTTTGAAACGCAACACGGGAGTAGCTTCGATAGCCACTTTTTTGTTAAAATATTTAGCCGGGAAAGTTACGTCTATCTTCAAATCAACCATTCCTCCTTTAGCCACTAATGTCTCCGGAGTAACAGAATACGTGATTTCTCCTGCACGTTTCTTCATCTTTTTCAAAGAAGAACAGGACACTGTTATTAACCCAGATAAGGCAACAACGGCAATAAAACCTAATGTTTTTTTCATACTCGTCTTAATTTTTATTATAATACTCAAATTAGTTTACTTCCTTTTTCACAAAACAAAAGTATAAATTTTTATTAATATATAAAAGGCTGCACAAATTTTGTACCAAAAACTAATGAATTTTATCCAAAATCAGTTTCTCTGCCCTTTCCAGAGCTTTACTAACACCCTCAGGATTTGAACCTCCGGCAGTTGCGAAAAATGGTTGTCCTCCACCACCACCTTTAATTTCCTGAGCTGCGTCCTTGACAATCTGTCCGGCATGCAATCCGTAATCTTTCACCAGAGAATCACTGAACATCACGGTCAAATGAGGCTTGTTGTTAAAGACACCGCCAATCACCAGAACAAGATTATCCAACTCCCCTTTTAACTGGAAAGCAATATCTTTCACGTTGGCCGGGGGCATCATAACCGTCTTCACGATCATATTAACATCACGAATTACACGCTTTTCATTCTTCCACCCTTCTTTCATAATCCGTAAACTCTCCCGCGTGAATTTCTCCACATCCTTCTTCAACTCTTCGTTTTCGTTCAACAACTCCCTAACATTCTCCAACACACCGCGATTCGACTTGAACATGCGGTCAATCTCCTTCATCATCTTGAAATAGTTCAAGATATATTCCTCCGCCTTTGCTGCCGTAATAGCTTCAATACGACGCACCCCGGCTGAAACGGAACTCTCTGAAATAATTTTAAAGAACCCGATCTGCCCGGTGGCATGTGCATGTGTACCTCCACACAATTCCACAGATTCCCCAAATTTCACCACACGAACCAAATCCCCATACTTCTCCCCGAAGATAGCCATTGCCCCCATTTTCTTGGCTTGTCCAATAGGCACAGCCCGACTTTCCTCCAACGGATAATTCTTACGAATTTCCTGATTCACGATGGCAGCCACCTCCTCCAACTCCTCGTCGGTCACCTTTTGGAAATGTGAAAAGTCGAAGCGTAAATACTCGTCACTCACGTACGACCCTTTCTGTTCCACGTGCGTTCCCAACACCTTCCGCAAAGCATAATGCAACAAATGGGTAGACGTGTGATTATTTTCCGTGGCAATCCGTTTGTCCACATCCACCTTGGCCGTAAACACCTGAGTCAAATCCTCTGGCAAACGATCTGTTATATGAATGGTCAACCCGTTTTCCTTGTGGGTATCCAAAACGCTTATCTTCTCCGTTTCCGAAATCAACCAGCCGCGGTCACCGACCTGTCCCCCGCTCTCGCCATAGAACGGGGTAATGTTAAACACCAACTGATAGAGCGTCTTTCCCTTCGTACTCACCCGGCGATAGCGGGTAATCTGCACCTCTGTCTCCGTGTAGTCATACCCCACGAATTCCTGTGTATCATCGGCAATCAATTCCACCCAATCATCCGTGTTCACGGCAGCAGCCGAACGGGAACGTTCTTTTTGAGCTTCCATCTCCGCCTTGAACTCCCGACGATTTACCACTAATCCATTTTCTTTCAAGATCAACTCGGTCAAATCCAACGGGAACCCGTAAGTATCATACAACTCAAAAGCCACATTCCCCGGTACGGTCAAATAATCTTCGGCCTTGGTTTTCTCAATAATCCTATCCAACAACTTTATACCCTTATCCAACGTACGCAAGAAAGCATTTTCCTCTTCCTGTATCACCCGCTCGATCAACACCCGCTGAGAAGAAAGTTCCGGATAGTGTTGCCCCATAACCTCAATCAACACCGGTACCAACTTATACATAAACGCATCCTTTTGATCCAAGAAAGTGTAAGCATAACGAACAGCGCGGCGCAATATCCTCCGGATCACGTAACCGGCTTTCACGTTCGAAGGCAATTGCCCGTCTGTGATTGAAAACGCGATCGTGCGCAAATGATCCGCGATCACCCGCATAGCAACATCCGCGGCTGCATCCTTCCCGTATTCCTTCCCGCTCAACCGGGCAATCTCCCCGATGATCGGAGTAAACACATCCGTATCATAATTCGACGTCTTTCCCTGCACAGCCATACACAAACGTTCGAATCCCATCCCCGTATCCACGTGATGACTGGGTAAATTCTCCAAACTGCCATCAGCCTTACGGTTATACTGCATAAACACCAGATTCCAAATCTCAATCACTAACGGGTTATCCTTGTTCACCAATTCACGCCCCGGCTTTAACGCCCGCTCGGCTTCCGGGCGCAGGTCTATGTGAATCTCCGAGCAAGGCCCGCAAGGCCCCATATCACCCATTTCCCAGAAATTATCTTTTTTATTCCCGTACAGGATTCGATCTTCAGGCAAATACAACTTCCAATACTCCAACGCCTCTTTATCCTCCTCCAGATGATCCTCCTTACTTCCCTCGAAAACCGTTGCATACAACCGATTTTTATCCAAACCCATCTCTTCCGTAAGGAACTCCCAAGCGTAAGCAATCGCCTCTTTCTTGAAATAATCACCGAACGACCAATTACCCAACATCTCGAACATCGTGTGATGATAGGTATCATGTCCCACCTCCTCCAAATCATTGTGCTTCCCGGAAACACGCAAACATTTCTGGGAATCCGCCACCCGGGTTGCCTTCGGACGCACATTCCCCAGAATTATATCTTTAAATTGATTCATCCCGGCATTGGTGAACATCAACGTGGGGTCTCCCTTGATCACCATGGGTGCCGATGGTACTATTGTATGTGATTTCTTCTCAAAAAAATCTAAAAATCTCTGTCTGATCTCTGCTGATTTCATACCTTCTAAATTTTAAAATGACATACGCAGATTTCGCCCTTCACCCTCCATCAACTCCATGCACATTGCCCTACTCCTCGCTTGAAAAGAAATTTTGATTCCTTCCTGACATCCTTCCTACCAAGCACATGTCAACCGGGATTATCATGCTGCCACTTTGATCTGCTTTAATTTACCGAGTTGCAAATTTAGATTATTTCTTTAACTTTGCATCGCAAACACTATTTTTTATTAGCAACTATGCGAAAAGCAGGGTATCATTTCAATTCGGACACATTATCTTTTGATAAAATAGAATCATCTTTAAGAAAAAAGCTTTGGAGATTATTCAAGAAATTCTTTTCCAGCTTCTCCTTGGCAATTGTCATGCTGTACTTGGTATACGCGTTCATTGATTCTCCAAAAGAAAAACTTTTAAAACGGAAATACGAAGAAGTTCTCACCCAATATAGTTTATTAAGCAACAAGGTAGGACACTTGGACAACGTCTTGAAAGACATGGAAGCCCGGGATGACAATATTTATCGGGTTATCTTCGAAACCGATCCCATCCCGTCATCCATCCGCCGGGCTGGCTCCGGGGGCGTCGATCAATACGAACACCTAAGGCAAATTGACAACGCGGACTTGCTCATCGGAACAGCCAAAAAAATTGATGAATTATCAAAAGCAATCTATATCCAAAGCAAATCCTTTGACAAGATTGAAGAATTGGCTAAAAATAAAATCGATATGCTAGCCTCCATCCCGGCAATCCTTCCGGTATCGTTGAAAAACAAAAGCACCCACCAAGTAACCTCATCATTCGGCTACCGGATGCACCCAATTTACAAAACCCCGAAATTCCATGCAGGCATGGACTTCACGGGAACTGTCGGGACTCCCATTTACGCGACGGGCAACGGGGTGGTCATCGAAAGTAAATTTGACAAGGGATACGGTCGCCACGTGGTCATCGACCACGGGTTCAGTTACAAAACACTGTATGCCCACATGGATAAAATCTTGGCTAAAAAAGGCCAAAAAATCAAACGAGGGGACGTCATCGGATACTTGGGAAACACCGGACTATCCACGGGGCCTCACCTGCATTATGAAGTACGGAAAAATAACAAACCGATAGATCCCATAAACTTCTATTTCAACGATCTCACCCCCGACGAATTCGAGTTGCTAGTAGAGACCGCGAACAACACGGGACAAAGCATGGACTGATCCGATTTTAAATTTTAAATTTTCAAATAACCCATGGTGACTGAAGAATCATTAAAATTATATTATTCTATCGGAGAAGTCGCCGAAATGTTCGGTGTCAACACTTCCCTGATCCGCTTCTGGGAAAAAGAATTCGACGTGATCAACCCCCACAAAAACAAAAAAGGGAACCGTCAATTCACCAAAGCGGATGTCGACAATTTCCACCTGATCTACCATCTGGTCAAGGAAAAAGGAATGACCCTAAAAGGAGCCCAACAGCAACTCAAAAACCGGAAAGACGAAACGGAACTACACTTTGAGGTAATAAAACGCCTGAAAGGAATCAAGGAAGAATTGTTATCCATCAAGAACCAACTCCCGTAATAATTTAGATTCCAAATTCTAAATTTTAAATTCTAAATTCCAAACATGTACATAAAAGAGATCATTTCGCTCATAGAAGATTATGCCCCGTTAAAACTTCAAGCAAGCTTCGACAATTCCGGGCTGCTTTGCGGGGACCCGGAACGAGAATTAACATCCATACTACTATGCATCGATGTGACGGAAGAGGTGATCAAAGAAGCGATTGACAAGGGTCACAATCTCATCATCTCACACCATCCGCTTATTTTCGGCGGGCTAAAACACATCACCCCGGCCACTTACGTGGAACGCTGCGTGATCCATGCCATTAAACACGACATCACCATCTACGCCGCGCACACGAACATGGACGTGGTAGCCAACGGGGTCAGCGGACGTATGGCCGACAAACTGAACTTGCAACACCGGCAAATCCTTCAACCGGAAGGGGACCCGATGGCCGGCAACGGATTCGGAATTATCGGCGAGTTGCAGCAACCCGTTGAAAGCATCACCTTTTTGCAGCAAGTAAAAGAAATATTCCGGTGTGACAGGTTACGTTACACCGCACCTCACACCCCCTCAATACAACGGGTAGCGGTTTGCGGTGGAGCCGGAGCCTCATTCTTCAAGCAGGCGTTGACCGGACGAGCCGACATATACATCTCCGGGGATTTCAAATATCATGACTTTTTTCTCACGGAAAACCGCATTATGATAGCTGATATTGGTCATTATGAAAGCGAACAATTCACAAAAGAGATATTTTATGAGATACTTACAAAAAAAATATCTAAATTTGCGGTTCAGTTTTCTGAGATTAATACAAATCCGATTAAGTACTTATAATATATGGTGACGAATAACAATGAGAAAATGCAAGAACTGACAGTTGAAGAAAAACTGCAGAACCTGTATGAATTACAAAGAATTGACACCGAGATCGATAAAATCAAGACGCTACGGGGAGAACTACCGTTAGAAGTTCAAGACCTTGAAGACGAGATCGCGGGACTGGAAACACGTATCGAAAACTTGAAGGTTGAACTAGGTGAACTTGACAAAACCGCTTCCACCCGGAAAATGGACATCAAGAAAGCCGAAGAAGCGATCAAAAAATACAGTGAACAATTGGATAACGTTCGCAACAATCGCGAATACGACGCGCTAAGCAAGGAAATCGAATTCCAGAAACTGGAAATCGAACTGCAAGAAAAGAGAATCCGGGAAGCTCAAAAAGCAAAAGCAGAAAAAGAAGCGCTGATGGAAGAATCCAAAAAGCGTTACGCGGACAAAGTATCTGACCTGGAGGCTAAAAAAGGCGAGTTGAACGACATCATCAATGAAACTCACAAAGATGAAGAATCCTTACAGTCCAAATCGGAAGAACTTGCAGCCACCATCGACGAACGCTTGTTGACAGCATATCGCCGCATCCGCTCCAACGCCCGCAACGGACTGGCCGTTGTTACCGTTGACCGTGATGCTTGTGGAGGATGTTTCAACAAAATCCCGCCACAGAGACAACTGGACATCCGTTCCCGGAAAAAAATCATCGTCTGCGAATACTGTGGTCGTATCCTCATCGACAAATACATCTGTGACTACGACGGTTCGCAACAAAAAGCAGACCTTGAAGCACTCCTGGATTCA
Organism: Butyricimonas faecalis; assembly: GCF_003991565.1. Taxonomy (NCBI): domain Bacteria; kingdom Pseudomonadati; phylum Bacteroidota; class Bacteroidia; order Bacteroidales; family Odoribacteraceae; genus Butyricimonas; species Butyricimonas faecalis. Next base: position 2,399,161 of record NZ_CP032819.1, read on the forward strand.
CAAAAGAAAAAAGGAAGAAGACTTAGAAAATCAGAAGAATAAAAAAACAAGGCTGCTCGACAAAGCAGCCTTTTTACGAATATACAATTTTAATCTGAATCAAAATGATCCCGACAAACTACGACCCGCGAACGAGCGAAGAGAAATGGTATCAATACTGGTTGGAACACAAATTTTTCCATTCCACCGTTGATAAAAAAAGAACTCCGTATTGTATTGTAATCCCGCCACCTAACGTCACGGGAGTCCTGCACATGGGACACATGCTGAACAACACGATACAGGACGTACTCGTCAGACGCGCCCGTTTACTTGGTAAAAACGCTTGTTGGGTGCCGGGAACCGACCACGCCTCCATTGCCACGGAAGCCAAAGTGGTAGCCAAACTCAAAAGTGAAGGCATCGAGAAAAGAGACCTTTCCCGGGATGAATTCTTAAAACATGCCTGGGCATGGACCGAAAAACACGGGGGCATCATCCTCGAACAGTTAAAACGACTGGGAGCCTCCTGCGACTGGGACAGAACCTGTTTCACGATGGACGAAATCCGTTCTGCCAGCGTGACAAAAGTATTCATTGACCTCTACAACAAAGGACTTATATACAAGGGCGTCCGGATGGTCAACTGGGACCCGTCGGCCAAAACCGCCGTTTCCGATGAAGAAGTCATCTACAAAGAAGAACATAGCAAACTATACTACCTGCGTTATCGCGTTGACGGGACTACAGACGAATACATCACCATTGCCACGACCCGCCCGGAAACCATCTTGGGCGACAGCGCCGTATGCGTGAACCCCAACGACGAGCGATTCCGCCACCTGGCCGGCAAGAAATGTATCGTTCCCCTGGTAAACCGGGTCATCCCGATTATCCAAGACGAGTACGTGGACATGGAATTCGGTACCGGAGCACTAAAAATCACCCCGGCACACGACATCAATGACTACGAGATCGGTTATAAACACCATCTCGAAACCATCGACATCTTCAACGATGACGGGACATTAAACGAAAACGCCCAACTCTTCGTGGGTAAGGATCGTTTCGCCGTGCGCCAAGAAATCATCCCCGAACTGGAGAAAGCGGGCAACCTCGTGAAAATAGAAGACTACAACAACAAGGTAGGATACTCCGAGCGGACCAACGTGGTCATCGAACCCAAGCTATCCATGCAATGGTTCTTGAAAATGAAGGAGCTGGCCAAACCGGCCTTGGACGCCGTGATGAACGACGACATCCTCCTCACCCCGCCGAAATACAAAAACACCTACCGCTACTGGATGGAAAACGTGAAGGATTGGTGTATCAGCCGCCAATTGTGGTGGGGACACCAGATTCCGGTCTACTACCTGCCCAATAGCAACGACTACGTGGTTGCCGCAAACCTCTCGGAAGCAGTACAACTAGTGAAAGAGAAATTCGGTAAGGACATCCCGGCCGAGCAATTGCGTCAAGACGAAGATTGCCTGGACACGTGGTTCTCATCCTGGCTGTGGCCCATCTCCGTGTTCAACGGGATACTGGAACCGGACAATGACGAAATCAACTATTACTACCCGACGAACGACCTGGTATCCGCACCGGACATCCTGTTCTTCTGGATGGCAAGAATGATCATGGCCGGTTATGAATACCGCCACGAGAAACCGTTCTCCAACCTGTACCTCACGGGAATCGTTCGAGATAAACTTCATCGCAAGATGTCCAAATCCCTCGGAAACTCCCCGGACCCGATCGATTTGATCAACCAATACGGGGCAGACGGCGTTCGGGTAGGTATGCTATTGTGCGCACCCGCGGGGGGAGACCTTCTTTTTGATGAAAGCCTTCCGGAACAAGGACGTAATTTCACGACTAAAATATGGAATGCCTTCCGTCTGGTCAGCAACTGGAAAGTAGCAGACCTGGAACAACCCTTGCATTCCAAATTAGCCCTCGAATGGTTTGAACAATATTTGAACAAATGCAAGGAAACCTTGAACACGCAATTCGAGCAATACCGGATCTCCGAAGCACTGATGACCGTGTACACCGGCTTCCGCGACGAATTCTCGTCCTGGTTACTGGAAATCATCAAACCGGGCTTCGAACAACCGATCGACCGGACCACGTATAATAAAACCATCTACCTCTTCGAGGAAATGTTGCAACTGCTTCACCCGTTCATGCCGTTCATCACCGAAGAGATCTGGCAGAACTTGAGAGAGCGGAAAGACGGAGAAAGCATCATGGTATCCGTGATGCCCATACCCGGGAAATACGATGAAAACTTCTTGAATACCTTCGAGAACACGAAAGAAGTCATCGCCGGAATCCGTACGATTCGCAAGCAAAACAACATCGCCTTCAAGGATGCCATCTCGTTAAGAGTTAAAAGCAACGATCGCTACCCGCTACAATTCGAAAGCATCATCTGCAAAATGGGTAATATCCAAGACGTAGAAATGGTGAGTGACACGGTAAAAGGTGCCTGGAGCTTCATCTGCGACACGGTGGAATACTTCATTCCCGCGGTCGGAGAAGTCAACACGGAAGAAGTCAGGGCTAAACTACAGGCAGACCTCGCGTACGCCCAAGGCTTCCTGGCGTCCGTGATGAAAAAACTCTCTAACGAAAAGTTCGTCCATGGAGCCCCGGCACAAGTTGTCGAGAACGAGCGTAAGAAACAAGCTGATGCCGAAGCAAAAATCAAAGCCATCGAACAGCAATTGGCAGAGTTAAAATAAATCAACTCAGAATAAACGAATCAAAAAATCTCCGGAAAATTACCATCGCCCGGAGATTTTTTATGCCCTTTCCCCTCCTCCACTTCTCCCCCAAAAAGAAATTCCTCTTTAAACAGAACTTCTCCCCAACAAGAACACAATTCAAGCAGAATTAATACCCTATGTAACCATCAGCCAGCTACCATATTCTTATCATCGACCCATCTCAACATACACATTTACCATTTTTCTGATAATTTTCTCCTATTTTAATAGGAGGAGAATGGGAGCGGAATGGGAGGGGAATGGGAGCGGCTCGCATTATGATAGCAATATGATGCAACTTTGATAACTATATTCTACATTAATTCAGGATAAACACTTATTATTCTCCCACGGAACAGGTGCGAGCGGGGGAAGTGGGCTGAAAGCAAGAAATCTCTTTCTTGGAAAATAACGACTAAGAGGCTACAAATTGAAAATACCAGAGAACAGTTCTACACGCCTAAAGAAAAGTCTCTGGTATTAACATAAGTATAATGAATTACATTCTAAGTATTACGAGCAAGCACGCTTTCTCATTTCAACAACTCCGCCACCTTTTTTCTCAACTCTTTCCCCCGGATATCCTTCGCGATAATCCGGTTATGCTCATCCAATAAAATCGTATGCGGAATTGCTTTGATAGCATACGTAATCGCGACTTGCGGTACTTGCAACAATTCCGAACCCTGCTTCCAAGGCAACTTGTCTTCAGTTATCGCTTTTTCCCAAGCCGCTTTATCGGTATCTAGTGAAACACTGAACACCTCGAATCCTTTCGAATGATATTCCTCGTAAAGCTTCACCAGGTTCGGGTTCTCCTTGCGACAAGGCGCACACCATGATGCCCAGAAATCTACCAATTTTACCTTTCCCGGTATAGAATGCAATGAAATGGTGTCGCCCACCGGGGTCATCACGGTAAAATTCGGGGCGATGGCACCCACTGAAATCTGTTCCAAATGTGTAATCTGCCCCGCGATCAATTTTCCATAATACCCGTCTTTCACTTCTTCAGAAAATTTCCCGTACAATTCTTGTAAGATTTCCAAAGGTGTATTTTGCATCATTCCTGCCAAAATATAAGCAGAAACGAAACAATCACCGTTCCCACGAATCAGATCCAATTGCTTATCTACAGCCTTTTTGACAAAAGAATTATAGCCATTTTGCAACGACACCATCTGTTCTTGAGATCGAACCGATTGAGCCGCTTTTTCTGTCGCTTGTCGTTTTTCTGCGATACTCCGGTTTATTTCATCAAATTGTTGAAATAAATGTTGCGCTTTCCCCCCCTCAATCTTTACCTTTCCATTTTCATCCATATTTAACGTGTACTTCGTATTTTCCAACATTAACTGGAAACCCGTCTGCATATCCGTCATAACAATTAAAGCTAAACAACCTGACGGGGTTTTCCCGTTCAATTCAAAACATCCAGCTTTCAATTCTGCCTTTCCCAAAGTATCTAACGAATTTGGATTTGTACGTCCGAACAACCAAATTGTTCCATCTGGCATATTGGCTACTTTTCCAGATATCTGAAATCCTTCTTGAGCATAACCGTCAATTACCATCACGATAAAAGTCACGGTTAATAACAATATTTGTTTCATTATCAAATAATTAAAACTCTAACCAAATTTATTTTACAATTATTGTAAAAACATCATCCACATCATGAGAATATCCTTCATTGCTAATATTCAATGATATTACATAACGTCCAACGGGAATGGAAGAAGCATCTGGTGGTAATTTAAACATGCCATCTCCTCTTACGGTTAATAATTGTTGCATAATTTCAACATCCCCGTCAGAAGATTTGATATCTTTAATTCGCACATATATTTGTTGTGTCCCTTTCACACCTTGAATTTTTGTGCTTAACCATGGTATTTGCAATTTCCATCTTTCATAATCTTCACTATAATTCCATTGCTGCACTTTTGGAAACATCGCACTCATATATTCTTCCGGAGAACTAAAACCAAAAATCAAATAGTCTCTTTCTGCCCACCCCCAATAACGTTCCCACTGAGGATTCTTAGTAGAATCAATCATTAACTCTCGTCTTATTTCCAATGTATCAGGATCATAACTAGCATTTTCCGTAGACAAATAACCGACAGTGATATCATGACATGACGCCATCGATATACTAGCCAGTATTCCTATTAATAATATGAAAGTTTTCATCATTTTTAAATTCTTAATTCACATTCAACACTCTTATATTTTTCCCAACACATAATTATAATTCAATGCATGAACTACCCCATTCAATGGTTGTATATTCGGACTAGAAAGAGGCACCATTGTTTTTGCAGTAAAGGAATACAAAAACAAATGAGCGGCTCCACCGTTCGGCACAAACATATAATCATCAATATCCACGTAAGCTCTCAAATGCGAGCCTTTAAGTGTATATAAATCAGTTCCTCCGGTTTGCTCTGCTTCATAAATATAATAATTCTCATCCCGCTCCGCTATATCTTCTTGAAGAATTTTCCCTTTAACCACATGTTTCAACACGAGTTCTCGAGCTGTTTCTTTATTTATTTCCTGTACGCTTTCTAATCCTTTATCAAACAAGTAACGCAGTACAGAATAACTCGGAATTCCCCAAAACGTGATTTCCGGTAAAGAATCCACTTGTCCCTCGAACAAATCTGTTAAATCTGCCTGTTCTATCAATTCAACAGTCAATTCCCAATTATATTTATCTCCCCGTAAATATTCCATGATCGAACAATCATGATAAGGCGAACATGTACCCGTGTCCCACACGTCTTGTTTCGTTTCGCAAGAACTTAACACTCCTACCAACAGAAAACTTATCAATATTTTAAACATCGTTTCCATTTCAAATTTTACATTTTAAATTACATATACCTATTCCACCATGTATTCTGACGCAACGCTGTATTTCTTCCAAAAGACCCCGGAGCAATTGCCATAAATACACATCCATCAACAATATCCTGAAGTGGAATTTCTTTAAACCCTTCAGAAAGCTCTCTTCTCACGTACTCTTCGCCATTACGAAGGACATCAAAATAACGTTGTCTTTCAAATAACAACTCCTTTTCTCGCTCTTTAAAAATGGCATATCGCAGTTTATCGGCATATTCTGTATCGGCATATTCCGACGCATCATACATTTTTGCTTGCGCCCGAGCTCGCACGGCATTTAAATCAGCAATAGCTTCATCTCTTTTATTCAAGCGAGAACGACATTCTGCCCGCAAAAGATATATATCCGCCAAACGCCAAAATACAGCATTATAATTAAAATGATCAAAACGTCCTTTATTTCCACTTGTCGTTTTCACGTTAAGATCTCTAAAAAGATAAGGATACGCAAATCCCCCAGTCACGTAACGCAATGTATCATGGTTCATGGAATCCAATTTCCAGAAATAAGTTTCTCGACGCAAATCTCCCTTAGGGAACCATTTATCAACTGTTGATGCACGAATTAATTGTTTTTGATCTTTAATGCAATCAAGCCCCGAACCATTAATTTCCACTAGCAAAACCCAATAACAATAAGTTAATGCCCATGAATCCAAATAAGTGGTATAATACTCACTATCCATGTTCTTCCCTATTTCATCCCAATAGGGAGCATAACGCATTTCAAAAATACTTTCCGTAGATTTACCTTTAAACACGACTGTACTTACTTCCTCGGGGGTTGCCACCAAGTGATAAATTCCAGCTGATTGAGCAGTTTCACTGCCAATAATACTCGTACAAGCCTTTTCCGCTTCTTCCCAGTATTCCTGCTCATTGAAATTCTGATCTTCCGGACGAGCAAACCACTTCCAGCCAGCCTTCATTGCACACAAATGCGCGAGTAAGGCATTCGCGGCACCTTTACAAGGTACATTTTTGTATTCAGGTACATTTCCTTGTGAATCTTGAATTTTATCATATTCAGGAAGTAATGCTACTGCCTGCCGCACCTCATTAATCGTATAATCCAAGACTTCGGACCATGAAGATTTCGGGAATGCAGTTTCTAGTTTCGCATCATCACCGATAATCACACAATCTCCCCAAGTTTGCACTAAACGCCAATAAGCTATCGCCCGATAAAAATGTCCTTGTCCTTTATAAAAATTCTTTCTTTCCTGTGAAACATTAATTTGATCGGTATAGTGTAATACCACATTTGCAGCCCCTATTAACTCATACCAAGAGGTCCAATATCCACTACGAAATTGAGCGGGGTCCAAATTTCTCTCCGCAAACAAAGTCTCTGATGCCACGGAGTCCGCATAGTGTCCCATATACTCGTTCCTAGACCCGTGAGATTCTCTCAATTTTTGTGCACATAATCTAACTGCTGCCTCAATATCATTTTCTGTTTCATAAGCATTCTTAAAAGTAACCGAATTTTCCGGGTTCATATCCAAAAGATCATCACAAGCCATGAAACAACAACACAGTAACAATATAATTAGATTTCTTTTCATATCTTTTAGAATTTAAGCGTTAAACCTAATGTCCATTTTCGGGCTAACGGGTAATTCCGTCCAGCATCATTACCGGAAGTTATATTCACTGTTTCAGGATCTAAACCAGAATAATTATCCCATGTAAAAAGATTTTCCCCACTAGCAAATACACGCAATTCTTTCATCCCCAATTTTTTCATCCATCTCTCAGGCATCGTATATCCAACCGTTAACGTTTTCATTTTTAACCAATTGACTTTTTCTACATAACGATCACACTTTGCATTAAAATGATCTAAAAGTGCATTTTCCCAACTCGGGTATTCTGCATCATCTCCAGGTTTTTCCCAGAATTTAGTACCCCCTATATCCATCACAAAAGGATTCGCTCCTGATCGAAAATTATTAAATGGAAGAGTATTTATCACATGACGTCCCAGCTGATAAACCACGGAAAAAGCCATATCCCAATTTTTCCATCGCAATTCATTAACAATTCCTCCATTGCAAAAAGGTAAAGCACTACCCGCATACACAAGATCCTTATAGTCACAAACGCCATCTCCATTCACATCCACAAATTTCAAATCACCCGGTTTAAAATAAAGTGTGGGATCTCCTCCATGTGTATAACTTCTCCATCCCTGACTATTATTATATTCAATAGGTAATTCATTTTGCTCATTCACAAATCCATTCGTCTTCATCACGTAAATACCATTTAGCGGTTTACCGATGATCCAACCATTTTCATCAAAGCCACTATACGATTTGCGGAAACGGTTCCAATTCTTTGCCCAATTAACAGATACTCTCCAATACAAATCCGGCTTAGAAAGAATATCTCCTTTGACTAAAATTTCCACTCCCTCGTTTGAGATTGCGGCAGCATTACGCCACTGTAATGAATACATATTGGGAGAAGATAGTGGCACCTGCATTAACATGTCATCCGTATAACGGTAATAATAATCCAAGACTACTCCTAAACGATAGTTAAAAAAATCCAGATCTAATCCAATATCGTACTGATCCGTATTTTCCCATGAAAGGTCTTCATTATACATTCCGTCAAGGAAGTTGGGCGTCAACGTACCATTGCCTTCGTAATTAGGACCATTTTCAACGATTCCCAATGCCAGATAAGGATAATCAAAATGCATTCCAGAACGTCCCCAGCTAGCACGAATTTTACCAAAAGACAACCAACCTAAACGATCTTTAATAAAAGATTCTTCCGAAAAGGACCATCCAACTGCCACGGACGGGAAACTTCCCCAACGATGATTTGCTCCAAATGTAGAACTTCCATCCCGACGATAAGCCATCGTAAACAAATATTTATCCCGGAAACTATACTCCAAACGTCCGAAATAAGAAACTAGGGCTTTTTCCTGCATATCGGATTGATAAGATTTGAATACAATAACCCGTGTTGTACCATGACTCTCTTGAGTTCCATAGGATGGTAAGCCACTTGGAGCGTAATAAATTTTATTACTAGGCGAATTCTTCGCGTAACCTCCATTATATTCCATTTGGTCATATTGATAGGAAAGTCCCGCCATAAAAGATAGTTTATGCTCTTCTCCAAACTGTTTCTTGTAAGATAACAAATTCTCATTTAATACCATCAAATTAATTCCTGTTTCTCCAACACTCAGGGAATATCCATCATTATCCAAATAAGACGGTTGAAAATAATTACGACGAGCTATCGAATAATCAGCTGAAAGTGAAGTAGAAAGATCCAATCCATCTACGATTTGATACGACAATTTAAAATTCGTACGCAAACGAATATTACGATTGCTTTCTTTGGTTCCTCGTAAGTTTTCAAGTGCGGCATTCCAAGCTACCGATCCTGCACCAGGCATCAGCGTACTCAACTCAAACGGGTCTCCAGGCACCGTTTCAACAGAAGGAGCTGAAGATAACATTCCTCCAGCATTAGTTCCTCGTTTCCGATTGACGAGAGAAGCGTTAAAACGCAAATCCACATTAAAACGTTTTACCGGTATTACATTCAGATTGGCATTTAAATCCACCCTTTTGTAACCGGTACCCTTTAAAATTCCTCCCTCATCATAATACCCTAAACCCAAACCGTACATCATGCGTTCACTTCCACCATAGGCTTGAATATTAGCATTCATGATTTTGGCTGTTTCATAATACATCGGGAAAAAATTCGTAGCATTATTATAGAAAGGATTCAAACTATCCTGCCGCCATAGTCCATTATTCGTGTCCGTTCCCGGAGCCGGTATCCAATACCCATCTATCGATCCTTTACGTGTATCATAAACTTCTTTCAAGGAAACAGGATATCTATACATTTTTGTTTCAGGATCCAAATAAGCAACAAAACTTCTTTGAGTCGCCAACAAACGCATCTCTCGTTCCAAGCGACCGATTGTCACTCCCGGAAGACGAGGTAATTGGCCCCAACTTTGAGAAACATTCACAGAAAAAGTAGCATCTTGTTCTTTTTTCCCCTTTTTTGTCGTCACAATAATTACACCATTAGCCGCACGAGAACCGTAAAGCGAAGCTGCAGAAGCATCTTTCAATACTTGCACAGATTCGATCATGTCCGGGTTAATATCCGCTAACAAGTTTGTTCCGGTTACCGGAGAAGAGAACGAGTTCAACGGCACCCCATCAACGACCCAAAGCGGATTCGAGAATCGACGTCCTTGTTCCACATCCAACGAGTTATAGCCACGAATAACGATGGATGTACCTCCTCCTCCCGGAGAACCGGACATTTGCGTAATATCCATTCCGGCAACACGCCCTTGCAACAAGCTCGCAATATTTGCCGAAGGAATACCTTTCAAATCATCCCCCTTGATCACGGAAATCAAACCCGTCGTTTCCCGTTTCGTGGTGGTTCCATACGCTACCACAATCGCTTCATCCAACGCTTGAACTTCTTCCTCTAACGTGATCCGCAATGTATCCTTGGTCGTTTTTTCTGTAAACTCTACCGTTTTACTCTTATATCCCACAAAGGAAAACTCCAACACGCCTTTCGTCATAGGCAAATCCAAGGCAAACCATCCCTTTTCATTCGTTGCCGTTCCCAAGGATACTCCAACAATTTTTACCGTCACGCCCGGTATCGGTTGTTTCTTCATGTCATACACGAAACCTTTTACCCGAATACTCTTCGCTTGCTGTTGTTCACCTTTCTGCTCCTTCACAATCACCAAATTCCCCTCTATCAAATAAACAAACGGACTTCCCTTAAAACATTGCTCCAAAATCTCTTCTATTGCCACGTTTTTCATGTCGAGCGAAACCGTCTTCATCTGTTTCACGGCATCGCTATCGTACACGAACGTGTAGTCGCTGTTCTGCCGGATATAGCGGAACACGTCCACGAGAGAAGCGTTTTTCATGGAAATATCCATTTTCTTCTGCTGCGAATAGAGGTTTGATGCGTTCAGATGCATCGTACACACAAATAGTAACACAAACCACGTCTTCATAATAATAAACATTCTAGGCAATTTCCTTCGACAGAAATCGCTGTTTCTCCATTTTTTTTTCATACTTTTGTTGATAACATTAAACAAAATCTCCATTGCCTTGGAGGTTGATATTTAATAAAAAGCGGAAGGTATGCCAGTACTTTCTGCTTTTTTATTCTTCCACGGTTATGATTCGCCCGTTAATTTTAAATTTCACCCGCCCGGTTTTCTCTATTTTCGACAACACGGTCGCTATGTTATCATAGCGTTCAATCTCCAACGAGAAATGGGCCTCCTTAGCTGACTCACTGGCAAAGAACACCTCCACATCATACCATCGCGCCAGTTTATCCATAATGTTCTCCAACGAGGCCTCCGAGAAATAACACACTCCCTCAATCCAACGCACCACTTCTGCCGCATCGACATCACGAATGACGAACTCACCCTCTCCTGCAACTACTTGCTGGTTCGGAGACATGATATAATGGCGTTGGCCATCGGACACGTTCACGCGTCCCTCCACTAACGTCGTTGTGATTGCCTGATTCTCCGGGTAGGCTTCCACGTTAAAAAAGGTTCCCAACACTTCGACAGATACCCCTTTCGTTTTCACGATAAAAGGTTGTCGTTCATTTTTTGCCACTAGGAAACATACCTCCCCTTCCATCTCCACCTCCCGCCGTTCACCGGGGAACTGCACCGGGTAGACCAGTTTGGATTCAGAATTCATCCATACCCGTGTACCATCCGCCAGTAACAACTCATATTCTCCTCCCCGGGGAACGATCAGCGTATTGTATTTCACAGGGGTAGAAAGGAGTAGTGAATCCCCCGACTCGTATCTTAACCCACTCCCCGAGGCCATGATATTTGTCCCCGCTCCTGCAATAACCACGTGACGTGTTGTATCAGTAATATTCACGAGACTTCCGTCATCCAGAATTAATTTAGCCTTGTACTCCTTCACGTTGTTCTCCACGGATCGAGCGATCTGTACAGACGTTTTCGTCTCCCGAAGTTGTAACACAAATATGGCACACACGCCTACCACCACAATCGCGGCAGAATACCTCCACCAACGTATAGAACGTTTACGAGACAATTTTTGCTGGAACATATCCCATTCGCCTGTCATATTTAACTCGCGCCCCTGCCGGATATCTTCTCTTAGCCTACTCTCGATGCGGGTTACTTCTTCCCGATATCTAGCGGACGATCCTACCCAAGCCTCCAACTCGTCGGCTTCTTCTTCCGAAATCGTACCGGATACTTTTCGGGCTATCAACCGGGCTATTTTATATCGTTCTGTCAATCGATTCATAAATCTATCGCTTATTTTGCCCCTATAACAACTGACTTTTTAAAGTGGGTGAATAAAATCACAAAAAAATTATACATTTGTGCATACAAAAATTCGTGCAATGGATAAGATGTTGATAAACAACAACAATTTTAAATTCTTTTTCCAAGAATATTTTGAACCTGTATTTCAATTTGCCCGAAAATACACGGAAAATGATGCCATTGCCCGGGATTTTACACAAGATGCATTCATCAAATTATATGAAAGGCGTAAAGATTTCGAAGTCATTGAAAAAGCCAAATCTTTCCTTTACACGACGACTCGCAATCTTTGCCTGAATCATTTAAAACATAAAAAAATTGAACACCAGTATTTCCAAGAGGTAAAAATCGAAGACGAGGAAGCAGAAGAGCAATTTTACCTGGAAGAGGTGACCTACCAGGAGACCCTCCGCATTTTACGGGCCGCGATAGATCAACTTCCTCCTCAAACCCGGGAAGTCATTCTTGTCAGCCTAGATGGTAAAAACAATAACGAGATTGCCGAAACTCTTGATATTTCTGTCAACACGGTTAAAACTCTAAAGAAAAACGCATACAAATCTCTACGCGAAAGTCTCGGTTCACGTAATCTATACATCTTGTTGTTTCTTTTAAAAAATAAAAAGACGGCTCATTTATGATCACTTACCTCCAAATGAATACATGGATAAAATTACCAACCCATCAAAAACACCAAAACTTTTTATTTGGAACTCAACAAAAAAACAGTCCTATTTTTACGTTGAATAAACCATAGTCTTAAATTGCTATTTTCCTCTAATCTATTCATGTTGCTTCTTTTTTAAATAACTAGAAAATGGCATCAATATCGGCATAAAAAATACTAAAGCTATTATTGAAAATAGTAGTCCCCCGATTGTTCCAATGGTGAATGAAAACCAAAACTCTTCTGCTTTCGGTCCATCAATCAAAAATGGGATCAAGCCAAGTACCGTTGATATAATAGTTAATAGCACGGCAATAATCTTATGGTTATAAGCCTTCACGTAAAGTCGAACCGGGTTAATCCGATTTAGCCGTCCAAGATTTCTGTTTACGAAACCATTATATTCATTAATCACGTAAATTGCCGCATTCACCACCAAACCACTCAACAAAACAAGTGATGCAAAACCACCCGTTCCAAAATTTACCCTTGAGAAATAAAATGTTAGGAAAGTACCTATAAACGAGATAGGAATCAACGAGATAATCACAAGAGGCTGCCGCAGAGACTCAAACAGTATCGAGCAGGTAAAAAAGATTATCACAACAATCAACAGAATTAACCAATATTGGGAACCTCTATCATCGTACCACCCGAAACTCTGGTTAACCGTCCGGAAACCGACAGGCAAAATAGCATTAATCTCTTCGGTTGTCTTTTTGATAAACTTATCCGACAAATCATACGATCCCATAAAATTAAAAGCCACCTGCAACGAATATACCTGATTATTTTTCGTAATTCGTGCAGCAGCATTTCGTTTTCCTATCTCTCCGATATTAGCATAACAAATCTGCCGATCTCCTGCAGTTAAATAACTGTTCATCAAATGCCACACATCAAACTTATCACGTTCCGAAGAATGATAATCAATTGCAATCCGTTGATCTTTATTCCGATACGTACCAACTGTTCCCTCATCCATCAGTGCGGCCAAAGTTGAATAACATTGTCTCAAATTCAAACGGTTAAGAGCAATTTTTTCCATATCATATTTGATATACATCTCCGAAGTCGGTTCTCCTTGCGATTGCCAATAATCAGAACTTCCCAACTCGATTCCCACGTCATTCACTCGTTTATTGGCCTTGACCTTCTCGGCCACCATTTCCGCATACTTATACAAACGATCATAATTATACCCGCTCAAACCGATTCGATGTGATTTATGTCCCAATCCCAGCGAATTGGAAAATCCCCGTTCACTAACACCCGTTGTACTCCAATCGACACCGCCAATCAACAAAGCCTCTCGAATAACCTGTGATTCCAGATATTGAGGAAAAGTCCCATCCTTGTGTTCATCGGTAAATTCTACCTCGATGGAACCGCTTTTACCATCCACTCGGGTCACGAAACGTTTTATCTCCTTGAATTTGGCTAAAAAACGATCCATTTGCCACATCTTTTGATTAAGCACTCCGGCATCATCCCCTTCTGTCAATTGAGCAGAGATATAAAGTTTCACCTCCCGTTCCCGTTGAGAAAAAGTACGTGATGACTGGATAGATGAAAAAAGCCGTAATGTCCCACCAAATACCTTTTCCAATGGCTGGCGTAAAGTTCCCTGATAAAAATTACTCCCTATAGTCTTATTATAAAGATCTTCATACCACGCCATCTCTTGTTTTTCTTCCACTCGGTAATAATAATCACTTTTACCTAATTTAGAAGGTAGCAAATGCACCGGGATTCCAAATGCAAGTACGAAAATGGTAATATATATCCATTTCCGTTTCTGTGTAAAAGTAATATAGCGGGTATAAAACCGACTCCACCTCACGATTCTTTTTAAACGCTTACAACTTTTCTTTGCCTGCCGACAACACAACCCGTTATGATCAATAATTGCAGGCACGAAAAAGAGAGCCACAAACAATGCCACAACCAGGTTAATAATAATAATCGTGGAAAAATGATTCAACGCACCTTTCACGTAATCGGGCATAAAAAAGACGATCACCAATGAACCGATTGTAGTAAGCAATGCTGCCAAAATAGCGATAAAAGCACTCCGATTGTGGTAATAGCTATAATGATCAACCATCACAATAACAGTATCGATCATAATACCCAACGAGACAGCAACACCCGCCAACGAAATCAAGTTAAGCTCAACATCAAACAAGTAATAAAAAATAACGGCTATCAACACGTTGGCAAATAATGAAATCGCTATAACAGAAAGATAACGTCTGCTCCGACTAACAATCCAAACAAACAGGAACAATATCGCCAAACATAAAAAAGTACGTTTAACCAATTTCACAAGTTCCTCCCGTACCTCCTTAGCAGCATCATTCGTGAGTGTCACGTAAAATCCATCCGTCAAATTTGCTTGAATCTTTTCCATTCGCTCTCGAATTTCCGCGGATGCTTTAATAATATTTGTCTCCGTGTCTGCAAAAATGCTCAAGTAAATCGTATTCAAACCATTGATACGATAAAAGCTGGTTTCTTGTCGCTTTTTGTAATCAAATTTAGCAACATCATTCAAATAGATAATTTTACCATCTATTGTTGCCAAAGGAGTTTTACCTATATCCGGCCCCAACCGCTCGGTCTCTAATAATAAAGTAATACGCTCTTTATTCCCGTCACGATCAATTCGATCAACATCCCCGACAATAGAACGTTGTCCCAAAAAGTTCTGAAGTCCCGACACGATAACATTAGATTCAAGACCATACCGCTGCAATTCTATCGGGTTATACTCAATATCCAGATAAAGTGGCATAGCCCCCCCGACCGACACATCCCGCACGTAATCGATCTGTGTTAAATAAGGTTTAATATTACGCTCGACATAGTCTTTTATATTAGCGGGGTCCATATCGGCATTGATGATATAAGACAAGACCTGTCGTGTGTTCTGTCGAAGCCCTCCCCCGATATTTCCTCCTTGTAAATAAAGACCACCCACACCCTCCGGTAATTTCCCGGCAATCTGTTTCAGCAATGATGATATTTCAAAACGCACGGCCGATACGTTAGCTTTCTCCTTGAGCACGACAGTCACTCTTCCGTTTCCTCGTGATGACACGGAAGAAGTTTTCTCCACGCCCACCACCGAGGCAACCAATCCCTCCACTTTAGAAGTAATTTCCTGCTCTATGACCCGTTGTGATGCCCCGGGCCAACTAAACGAGATACTCAACCTTTTCCCCTGTTCCGAGGATGGATGGTAAGAGATTCGTAACAGAGGTATCAAAGCACCTCCCACCACCATCAACACCGCCATTATCAAAATAAGTGAAAAGGTGGGAATACGTTCTAAAAATCCCTTTTTCTTTATATCATTACTCATAAAATCAGTGTTTACGGTAGATCACATAATAAATCAACGGTATAAAGAACAAACTGACAATCGTCCCGACACTCATACCGATAATAATAGAAAGAGACAACGGGTATTGCAGGTCTGACCCCATATCCACCCGGTTCAAGAAGGGAGCAATAGCCAGTATCGTCGTCAGCGAGGTCATGATGATCGGTTTTAACCGACTGTGACCAGCGACAAAAACCGCCTTTAGTAACGGCATTCCGTTTTTACGAAGGCGATTAATCGTATCCACTTTCAGAATAGAATCATTGATAATAATGCCACTCATCACGACCAAACCTATCATTGACATGATATTCAAACTCTCGCCAAATATCCAAAGCCCAAACAAAACGAAGAAAATATCAACCACAATTTCTGATAGAATAATAAGCGGCTGTATGATACTTTCAAACTGGGCCGCAAGAATAAAATAGAGTAACGAAATAGCAACCAACAGGATAACGATCAACTCCCGAATACTCTCCCGACTCGAAAAATACTCTCCCGTAAAGGTCACGAAAAAGTCCTTATCCTCCTTAACAACCTCTTCTACCGTCTCCATCACCCGTTTCACGTCAGCATCGTCCACATCTATAACAACCGGGTAATAATCCCCCCCACTACCGGAATAAAGTTTCTTAAAATCCTCGCCTTTTGTCTCGTTGATTACCATTGAGAGAGGAATTTCAACCCCATTACGATTACGCACCTTGCCCGACAAAATATCCGATGCCTCGGCCCGCGTATCACCCGTGGTCACGGGAACGGAATACCCCCCTTGATTAATACGAAACAAGGTATTCTGGCTAATCATATTTTTCATTTTCGCGTAAACATCACCGAACGTGACCTCATGGATTGCCATTGCCTCCACATCAGCAATATAACGAATATTCTGTTCCATCATCGCCGGAGGGATCAACACGTCCGGCAGGGCTTTTTCTATCTTGTTGACCACACGAGTTACCTGCTCTACCGTCGGAGCCTGTCCTTCCTTACTATGCAATCTTGCAACAAGCGTGTTTCCTTTTTCCGCGAATATCATATTAAAAATATTGCCGGAAACTTGAAAAGAAACTTGTGCTTTCGGGTAATTCGAAACCACGTAATCTGAAATTTTCCGTTCTATCCGTTTCAAGCTCTCGGCATCTTTAGCCTTAATATAGATCACGCTTTCAGAAGGAGTGATCTCTTGGGTATGTGACATCAAAAACTGTTGAACACCCACCATCGAAGTTGTTTGCAAAATAAAACTATCTACCTGTGCCAACAGTCTATAAACACGCAGATCATTTTCTTCCAAAGAAATACCGCTATTCCAATCAATTGTCAAAATCGTATCATCATGCGATATACGAGGCAAGCGACTCTTCTCCACCATTTGATAAACGAAATAAGCAAGAGGAACAAGTAGTACAAACCCGATAATCAGCAACCGACCATGACGTAACGTCCATTTTAACCCGATCTCGTACGGACGATAGTAGTCAAACGTGAAGCATCTTGCGATAAACCGATTCTCCGTCCATGCCGAACGTTTGCGATACATCAGATAAAAATACACGGGCAGAACAAGCACCGACACCAATAATGACGCGAACAAAGCAACCGTCACGGCCATTGCCTGATCATAGAAAAGTGCGCCGGCCGTACCACTTAAAAAAATCAGCGGCAAAAAAACGGAACAAGTAGTCAGCACACTACTCAACATCGGGGTAAAAACCTCCCCCACCGCCCTGGAAATAGCATCATCAAGCCGCAATCCTAATCGCCACTTCTGAAATATATTATCTATAACAATAATCGAGTTATCGACCATCATTCCCGTCCCGAGAATCAACCCCGATAGCGATATAATATTCAGAGATATACCCAAAACATGAAAAGCCAAAAGCGTGACCACAAGTGACAACGGAATGGTTATAACAATCAGTACCGGCGAACGCAAATCCTTCATAAATAAAAAGATAATTAATGCCGCCAGAATAGCACCGACCAATAGATTACTACTCAAATTATCCATGGAATACGATAACAATTTGGTCTGATCCCGTGTCAACTCAAACCGGATATTAGGATATTCCCTCTCCAAATCAGCAATCAACGTGGCAATACTTTCCTGCAAATCAGCCATCTTGGCATCGTTCTGTTTTATAATTGCCAACGTAACAGCCGGATCATCACCACTACGTACCAAACCGTTCCGTTTCGCCGGACGCTCCACGATTTCACACAACTCTTTGAATTGATAAATTCGCCCGTTATGATTGATATATATATTCTCAATATCTTCTTTCGAGATAATCCGGGAATCAAAGTGAATACTGTAACGATATTCTCCGTCTTTAATACTTAATGCTCCTAAGGATACATTATTATTGTTAATCGCCTTTTCAAGCAAATTAATACCCACGCCCATAGAAGTCAACTTCGTGTAATCAGGAATACAGAGTAGCTCGGGGGTTACAACACCACTCATATCAACCATCGCCGTCTGTGGTAGTTGTTCGATACGTTTTGAAATAACATCCCGGGCAAATTGCCCCAGTTCACTGAAATCAATTCCGGCCTCACGCGGCCTGTCATGCTCTTTGGGCGCCACGTTTTTTAACGACAGGTTAAGATAAAAAGCCGGGATATCGGTCACACTGGCCTTGATCACCTTGGGACGTTCTATATCTTTGGGTAATGTCGCGACAGCTCGATCCAACTTCTCGTTCACGTCAATAAAAATGATGTCAACATTACTGTTCGGCTCAAAATCCATATATATAGCTCCCGCATCCGCTCGCGCTTCTGCCGTTATATTTTTCAATCCGGTCACCTGAGACAACTGATTTTTCAACGGTTTCAAAAGCGTGTTATCCACCTCCCGAACCGACAAACCGGGAGCCGACACCTGGATCGTGATCTGCGGGATATCAATAGCGGGCATAAGCGACACGGGCAGGTACCCCATCGCCACGATACTCAACACCACGATCGCGACAACGCTCATGGTAACCCCAATAGGACGCTTTAACAATTCCTTTATCATGATTACCGTCTATTATTAGGTGTCACATCCGTTCCGTCGGCAAGATTCAAATTATTGGATGTAATAACAACATCCTCTTCCGAAATAACCGTCTGTTTCTTTTCACTCCCTTTAATCACGTGAGAATCAATATTCGACATCACGACATCAACATACGTCCAAACCGCTTTCCCCTCACGGTAACAGAACATCACCTGGAAACCATCCCGCAGCACCACTGCGTCCTTGGGAACCACGAAACTATTCTTAATCTCTCGCTCAAGTATAATCTTCACGTTCATCCCTTCCATCAAGTAACGGTCAGCATTACGCACCCTTGCACGAATCTTCACCTGTCCGTGTTCATCAATCAAGGGATTTATCTCTGTCACATCTCCATAAAACGTCTTTTCATCATTAATAAACGGGATAATCTTCACATGTTGCCCTTTTGTCACCTCTTCGATCTCCGCCTCCAATATACTGAACTCGACATCAAAATACGAATCGTCAATTAACGTACATAACTTATTGGCGGAACGATCATATATCTTGGCATCCAGATTGGCAATACGCCCACTGAAAGGAGCAATCAAATAACAACTTGCCAAACGGCGTTTTGCTGCCTCCAACTGATCAATCGCGTTATCATAACCGGACGAAATCTTCACATTCCGCAGGATAGCCGTCGGAATCCCTGTCGTGTCGGACGAGTACCCCTGCCCGATCAGTTTATCCTGCAAATCTATATTAGCCTTTTCCATGGCTCGACGACTCTTTTCCAATTCCACCAGTGCCTCCTTGTTATCAAGGGTTGCCAACACCGATCCTTTTTTCACGTATCCCCCGTTACTTCCGTTGATCGCGGTAATCACGCCCGTACCGTCAAAACTGAGATCGCTTTTAAAAACCGCACGCAACTTACCGTTACACACGATCTGTTTCTGGAAAGTCCGTTTTTTCAACACTAGCGTGTCAACCGTGATTAACGGACTCTGGCTTTCACTTTTACCGATTTCTTTCTCGTCTTTCTTTTTTTCGTTACCGCAAGCGATCGCCCCCAGCACGATCACGCTCAACAACAGGCTTCTATACAGGTTCATTTTCATTATCATTAGTATTTTCACGAGTGACTATTTCTCTACTATTTTATCAAATTCAGCACTGATATCTCTTTTGGATATAAAATCGTACAGGGACAACTTGCGCAATTCGAAATAAGCGTTCCAGAACGTACGCAGTTGATTGATATACTGCTCGCTGGCACTATCCAGTTCCTTTTGGGCCGTGTTCAGGTCCGTTACCGTGATCCCCCCGTTCTGGAAACGTTTTTTGGTGATATCGTAACGCTCCTCCGCAACCTGTAAGGCTTTGGCTGATATATTACACTGCCGGGCTTGATTGTTGAATTGCATCACCTTGATCCGGATATCCTGCTGGAATTTTGTCTCCTCTTGTTCCAGTTCCGTCCGGGCCAGGCGAGCCTCCGCTTCAGCCATCTTGACACGCCCGCGGCTCATTCCCCAGTCGTAGATGGGCATGGACAAGGATAACCCGACTACCTCGCGGTCTTTCAAGCGACTGTACACTCCTTGCAGGTCATCCCCGGTTTGTGAGAATCCCAGGTTAGCCCTCAATTCCACCTGGATCCCCCGGTCTGCTTTGGCCTGAGCCACGCTTTTCAACGAGTTCAATTCTTTTATTTTAAGCGACAAGTTGTGAGAAGAGTTTTGTAACGCCTTGTTTAACACGAAATCGTATTCCATGAACACTTCCGGCACGTTCATCGGCGGTTGTAACTCGAAGAACGTACTTTCCGCCACTCCCAAGTATGATTTAAAATTAAAAAGCGCCACCTCCAAATCCACCTTGCTGTTACTTACCGTTAACTCCGCGTTCATCATGGACAATTCCAGCTGCAATAACTCGCTTTTAGTCACCGTGCCAATGTCATGCCGTTGTTGAGCGATCTTGTACATGCCGCGGGTATCTCTCAAGTTCTCCTCGCTTTTCCTGTAACTTGTCTGGGCCGACAAAACCGAGAAGAAATAAGAGGTCGTTTGAAGCGTTATACCCTCCAGCGATTCCAAGTATTGTTTCTTGGCTTTCTCGTACTGCAAGGGTTCCGTTTTCTTCTGCCATTTCAGCGTGTTGAAAGAACGTAGCGGTTGCGTGTAATTGATCGTGACCGGATTCGAGTTATAAGTTTTCGTGTCGTAAGAGAACTGGTCCAGCCGGGCAAGCGACGTGTTAAGAGACACGTTTCCCCCCGTAAGCGCGATTTTCTGGTTGATGTAAACAGACAAATCGTTACTCAAGGTGTTGTTTGCCACGTAACTGATACGCCCGGTTTCCGGGTCTCTCACGTCAACCAGCGAACGGTTATAATTACCCAGGTTCCCGCTTAAATTAAGTGAGGGCAACAACTGAGCCTTGTAGGAACGAAAACTCCAGTATTGCGACATGAAACTGAGTTGCACCATCTGGGCCTGCGGGGAACGGGCATGAGCGATCTTGATCGCCTCCTCCAGGGTTAGCTTACCTGTGACCGGGTTCTGCCCCACGCCAAAACTGCAAACTAGCCATCCCACGGATAATAATAATAATTTTTTTCGCATAATATCTATTTTAAAATCACTTCTAGAATTAACGGATTATCGTACTCGCTCATTTGAGGCATAAAATCAAGAGCATCTTCGGTCCTCACGACACAATATACCCGATCCCCAAGAACATTAACAATTCCCACTTTTATTTTCTTACCTATCGGTGTAACATAATCTATAAAATACCTGGAATTTACTATTGACGTGGCATTTTTGAATCCTATTTCCGTGATAATCAATGGACTTCCGGTTGATTTTTCAAAAACTACACTAAACATCGATTCTTGAAAAGAATAGTTCACAAAAACATAGCTTACACTCTCTGCCACGTTTTTAATAAAGATAAATCCTTTATTAGCTGGCTCATCAGTCACATCCCTCGGGGATGGGGTCAAATCTCCTCGTTTCAAGCAAATATAGGGCATGATCGTGTCCATATCTTTTATCTTGTAAATCGTGTCATTGAACAAATCCTTGAACAACACGTCTCCCGTATAAGAAGGGTACAAACCGTAAGTCTCCAAACGTCCCGTATATGAATCGGGTATCTGATAATAAATATTTCGTGATGACATGTAAGAAACGGACTTGACAATCTCATTCCCTGCATCTAGAAAATCAAGGTATCGATCATCCTTCATTTCTGGCCCCAAGTTAGGTAAGGCAACATAATTACCGTCTCGCAAAAGAATCGCATTATAGTAATATTGTTTCGAAAAGAATCCTTGTATTTTTCCAGTTAACAGGTTACAGGCAACCATCTTGTTCCCCTGGCAAAGCGTGACCTGATTATTCTGGAAAGTCCATTGATACAGCCTACCCTGTATCTCGTTTTTCGCCCTACCGATATCGACAAGTTTCTTTTCATAATTTCCCGCACTATCAAACTGCATAACAGGACTTCCCAATGACGATACGATTAACTTGTCTTCCACTCTATCCAGTATCAGGTTCAAAGCCGTTAAGCAGGAACTACAACCACTTTGAAGATGGATAAAATTTATCTTTTGTGCAATAGAATTTAACGTTATCGAATCCCCATGTTGTTGTTCTACAACAGCCTGAAGATCGAATTCATACATCGACTTTTCAATCGACATCACGTTAACCCATGACTTTTTTGTTCTGGAGGTGATACATGAAAAGAAAACTCCTACTACAAACACGTGTAATACAATTTTTTTCATATTCACCATATTAATCATTTATTGTAAGCATTTTCCTAATTTCAAATTTCATTTCATCTACAGCCATCGAGGCCACCTTAGGACGCTTACCCAACATGATACGACCATAATAATTCCTCTTCACCGAATCTCCTTGTGCCGCCCCCAGTTTCACCAACAAATAAAGCGGATAAATACGATTCGGACAGGTATAATACCCTCGCAAATAAGCCGTTTCACTCCGACCATATTGTCCTAATGCCAAGTAATTATTACCCATTATATTCCAAAACATGGGATCGGCACTATGCGCCGTTCCTTCTTCCAAGATCGTATTGCTTTCTTCATATCGTCCCGCTTTATTAAGTGAATGACCATATTCAAATAAAAATTTAAAATTGTATTTCAAAATAGGGTAAAGCCTTTCGTAATCGTCAATAACACTTTCGTAATCCTCTTGGGTGTAATAAACAGCACGCTTCTTCCACTCTCGATATGCCCATCGATTACCATACTCTCTGAAATTAAAATACAATACGACCACCCCGATCATCCCGAACATCAAAACATTCACGTAACGCCCTCCCCTTACCCGCCGATCCGGTAACTGTGCCACGGCAAAAAGAAAGACGATCGCGATAGACGGGATATAAAAGGTGTACGAGAAAAATGACGCGACAAGCAATGCCACCGCCACGCAACTATAAGCCGTCAGTCTTTGTAACTTAAAAAACAGAACCATTGCCGCTAACACACCCCCTACTGCCCCCAACAACAAAAACAAAGCAAGTGGTTCATTAAATGCAGACTCTACGACTCCTGCCATTTCTACATGGCGATTGTCCTGTTCCAACACCTTCTCTTTTTCAAAATAATCATGTTGAGCCTCTGCAAAAGCCCTCTCGAAACCATCAATCCCAACCCCGAATAAAGGAGTTTTCCAATAAGCAGACACCGTATTCTGCCAAATAAAAAGCCGTCCGTTGGCCGAATCTTTCTTTAACAGGTAAAATAACGTCAAGACAATGATCATCCCCACGATACCGCCACCAATCACCCACCGTCGCCTCGTATTACCCCACGATACAATCTCTCCGCGATAAAGTAACATCACCCCTACCAATGCCCCGATCCATCCGGCACGGCTCATTGTCGGGATCATAGCAACCAAGGTAACACCAAATGTCACGCAAGCCGTCACGTAACGCACAAACATCAGGTTAAAACCCACTTTCCGGTATCCCTTTTTCATCATCGCGACAGCAAGCACGAACACTCCTGCCAAAAAGATACCGCAAGGTCCGGGATTAAAAAATGACCCGGTCACGACAAAACGGAGGTGATTTGAAATACCATATCCCAGTAGTTGTCCTAACACCAAGCAAGACTGGTAAATCCCGCCAAACATCACGGCAAACGAGACATAATTAGCCAGCAGCATGGCTCTTATCACCCGAAATACGGCATAAAGAGCAAAATAAGAAAGACTTAAATAGAACTCTCTACTCTGCATCGCGTGGGTCAAGCTTGCATGAATCAACAAGTAAACAAACAACACGAACACCATTGCATCTCCCCGGTAAAGCACTTTAGGAACTTTTACCAAACACACGATCGCCACCATTGCCCCTAACAACAAAGCAAAGTAGTTCGAGGTGTCGATTCCCCCGTAAAGGCCATCCGTCACCTGAAACTGGCTTAGCAAAAGCATACATCCACCCAAAAATACAATGGCTCTCGTCATCATTAATCATTCTTTAACAAATCATCCACGCTTATGGTTGTCAAACACGTTTTATCCCCATCTTGGTTCACCAGCAAAACCTTATCATCAAAAGCATACACATCAACAACAGAATCCGAAGGGGAAGAATCAAACATAAATGATGCTGTTTTACCATTTGATTTGTCATAAACCCCCAAACACTTTTTTTTCTTCCATAAAAATCTAAAACAAAAATATTTATCCGATTCGTAAATATTCGATACTAATATGGCATAATCCTCCTCACTACTATTAATGAAATCGATACAATCATATTCGTCTCTCCAACTCAAATCAAAAGGCATGTTATTCTCACCAAAATCGATATAGTATTTTACCGACACATTTTGCTTATCATCAATGGCATAAATATTATTATAGAAATATCTGTAATATAGTATTTCACTAGGACGATACACGAAAAAAGGGTAACCGATATAAATCCCCGATTTTATCTTTAAATCCCCGATTTCTTTCACGAACTCAAAATTTTTATCATACAAATTCAACTCGCAATCTTCCATGCCACCATACGCACGTTTCCCCACGTAATTACCCTCAACCGTTTTTACTAAAACTTGGAATGGATTGTCTTCTCCCTTATTCGTGACAAAGGTTACATCTGAATTCTTTCCATTTAAATCACATCGAAAAACTTTTTTATCTTTTATATCATACATACAAATCGTTTCCCCCTCGACCCAAGTATCCCAAAGATGAAGAAATGTTCTATTTTCTCCCCATTGTCCTGAAAAAGCCATCTTCTGAGTACCGGTTTGCACATCAAACCCTAAAACCTTATTTTTACACTGAACAATATATTGATCTCCAGCAAGCAAAACTTTTTTCACCTCATCAATCAATACCGACGTTCCATCATTCGTTAAGCAAATTTGTCTGGCATACTCTCCATGCATATCTATTTGATGCATCTTTTTCAAATCCATTCGAATGATCGTTTCACGACTTACTTCAGATTGTTTACAGTCAAGAATACAGCTCAAAATTGCGCACACGATTAAATATTTACTCATACGATTCTCTTTATTTCATTTATTTACTTTCTTCAATAACCTATCCCAACGAAACTCACCGCTTTCACGATCACGGGAGTAAGTGATGCGAGTAACCACCCCGACAATAAACTCTTCAGGAACGAAACCCCAGTAGCGGGAATCATTCGAGTTTAACACCTGATCTCCACAAAAGAAGTAGTAATTACCTTGAAACGTATAACTGTCTATCGGTTTCCCTCCCAACGTCAGCTGGCGTTGAGCGTTAACCCTAAGTTTTTCACCCGTCTCGTATTCAATCACCAACCGATAGAGTTGAAAATTAACGGTATCAAGTATCACCTGTCCCCCCTTCCGAGGCACGTAGAGAGGTCCGAACTCCTTGATTGTCCAACTGTAATGCCGGAAATCAAACGGAAACGCATGTATAACCGTATTAGCGATCAACGAGTCTGGTGTTTCCGACAGGCGGCGTTGCTCCTCTTCGACACCAAAAATTCCATTATAATTATTATTCTTGAAATACCCGTTTCGAATCTCGACCGTATCCCCTGGCAGACCGATACACCGTTTACCGTAAACGTAATTGATCTTAAACTCGATCCTGTACTTACTCCGGTTGATCGGGAAATTAAAAATCACGATATCATTGTGTTCTACCTTACGCAACCCCTTCATTCGATGGCACTCCAACGGATCTCCGTCTTTAAAGTCAAGCCTGTCATAAATCCGGGCTCCGGCAATCAGCTTATTCACAATCACGTAATCCCCCGGTATCAAGGTGGGACGCATCGAATCCGTCGGAATTGCGAACTGATCCACCACGTAAACACGCATCGCGATAATAATTCCGATCACCACCCCGGTTCCGATAAAGGTATACATCACCCGTAAGATAATATCCCAAAAATCCAACCTTTTTTTCATTCCTCCATCTTTTTGCGTCCATAAAATAACAACACGCCCATCACCAACAACACCCCGAAGAACGCCCCTCTCTTCAATCGTTCCCCGCTTAATTCTTTCCCGTATCCTCCATCAAAACGATAAGGCGTGTATAACAAATTCCATTTCCCCACAATGCGATGATCAGCCGTAAAAGCCACTACCCCGGCAGAAGTCCTCAATATTGATTTCAACGCCACGTTATCCATAAAATAAACCGGAATATCATCATAACCCGGCATCGTAATCCCACTCCGAGAGACCACGACAAACAAATTAATCGCCCCGTTTTGGTAAGCCCCGTACAAAGTAGCGATCTTTCCACCCGTCTCCCGCGACACCTCTTCTTTCATCCCGATCATATAAGTCGGCTTCTTATAGGCAAATACTTTCTCAGTGACATCATTAAAATCGGAATCATAAAGATGAATCGTACTCTCTGTCCCCATTCTCGTCCCCACGTTATAAGGTAAAAAATCGAACGGCGGCAAATAAAAATAAGAATAAAGCGGCACGAAGAACGCCACCACCAGCACCCCGACAGTTAACCCGATCTGCCGATAATTAAAATTGTTTTTAGCCTGTCTGAAAACATTCCACAAATGAAGCCCAGCCACAACAAGCAAAAGAATATTCTTTGCGAATGTAGCCCCGTTAGAAAGATGTAAAGCCTCGCCAAAACAGCCACATTCGTTTATACCGCCATATGGATCGGTATAAATCAAATAAGTCAGGATCGTGAATCCAAGGATAAAAAGAGTCACCGTTACCGCCGTAATCCTACGCCACAATCGCAGCAGTAACAACAATCCCAATGTCATCTCGGAAGCACAGAGCAGTACCGATAAAGACATGGAAAACATGCTCCAACCCGAAAGTTGAAACATCCCCAAATATTCCTCGATCTTATACGACAACCCCACCGGATCAACCGCCTTAACAAAACCGGACACGACAAACAACACCCCCAACGCAATACCCAGCCATATTTTTATTCTGAAATTCTTCATCAGCAAAATCTCCTTTTCGAAAAAGTTATTACGGCTTACCCAATTTTTCTTTCACAATCTTATAAAACATCTCTTCGATTTTTTTGTTATGTAATGGATCTCCGACCAAAATCACGTTATTATTCTCATCCAATAAAAAAGTATGTAATGCCTTATTTTTAGGCAAATGTGGATTCAATTTCTCGAATTCTCCTAAAGTATCAAGAAATACAGGATAATTAAACTTGACATTTTTACTTAATACAAGTTTAACATCTTTAATATCCTTTTTAGCCGGACGAAAAATAAAATAAAAATTAAGTAGACCATTATAGCTTTTGCTATACTCTAAAAGTGGATTCCACAAATCCATTTGATTAATCGCACAAGATGTACAATTAACTGAATCTGAATATACTATATATTTAATTCTTTCTTGTAAAACATTGTCGTAAACCAACTTATTTTGACAATAATCTATTGGTTTTGACCGAAGTAAAGTAATTTCTTTCAATAACTTTTGACCATTATCAGTATTACATGAACATAACATGAAAGACAAACATATACTTAAACACCCTCTTATCCAATAATATTTTTTTACACTCATCTTATGTCGTCCCTTAAATTATAACTTATATCTTACAATAAAATTCTCACTGTTAGGATCTAATCCGTACAAAATATTGCGAGAAACATCCACACAAAAACTAAATATTTCTTTGTCTAATTTATATTTAATAACAGGAGTTCCCAACTTATCAAACACATAGATATATTTACCACCGATGCTATCGGATATCATAGCTTCGATGGCAGATTTTCCGGAAAAGATCGAATAGATATGATCGCCATATATTTTTATATCCATAAAACCCTCTACTTTTCCTAATAAAATGTGTCCGTCATCCGTCCTGCCATAATCCGGAAATCCATTGGGACCTACAATACAATTACCCTCTTTAGTCTTCGTATTATAAATATAAATTACCTCCCCACTTTTGGTTGCCGCAGCCAAAAAATCTTCATTGTTATAACTTAACTTTAAATCATACAGACTGGCTGCCGTAAGTTCTCGATCCTTTTTTTTTGTTTTTTCTTTTACAAGAACACTATCTAACAATTTTCCAGAATATGATTGAAATAAGAGAAATTTTTTCGAGTTTATATCACTGGAAACTATAATAGAATCGTCTATCACTGTTGCGGACAAGAGGGAACTCGACATAGAACTGAATTTTTCAACACGTTTAGGATAAATATCATTAACATTCATATCATATACAAGAAATTTAGAGCTAACAGGATCTAACAAATAGAGTTCAGTTTCTTTAATTCCCATTTTAGTTAAATAAATATACTCCTTATCTCCTTTTCCTTTTTCTCCCAATGAACCAATCCAGTTAAAATCAGGATAAGACAATTTATGTACAGCCCTATTAGGAGACTCTCTATCCAAAATCAATACAATAGAATCATAAAGCTCTATTTGAGAGGGGAAAGCACAAAATAAATCTTGGGAAAGATTAATAATATCGCCTTTCAGAGACTTTTCCTGTGGGAAAGATTCATAATGAATGTACTGCTGAGACTCGTTTGAGCATGCATAAAATACAATAAATAACAAAAATATTTTTCTCATAATTATAAAATTAAATATCTGGTAGAAGGTAAACCTTCTACCAGATATTACCCAAAAATCAATCACACTCAATGTCTAGGCAATAATTTGCAACCCATTTTCGGTATGCTTTTCTCTTTGCACACCATTGCTCCCCTTTTCTCAAAGAACACTTTTGCCCACTAATAACAATCTCTCCATCTGTTAAAGCCTCAATATTGGCTTTCATGAATTTCTCAGCTTCCGATATTGTCATTCTTTCGTGAGCAGTATACCCTGTATATCCCATTGCACAGAATAAAACTGATGCAACTAAAATTTTTACCTTCTTCATTATTTCTACTTTTTTATAACCCAAAGACACTTCTTTTCGTTATTATTGTACGCTTTTCGTAGTCCTTTCTATTCGACTTGATTCAAAACCTTGTTTTGATAAAGTCACGGATGAAAGGGCTACCTTTTTCATCCGTTCTGATTAAATTAATTTCCTCTCTTTATTCTATTTTCCGTCCTTTTTATTAATTAAACAATTATATTTTACCAGAATCTAACTCGTCCATTCATAACCGTGAACGGACGTTCCTCCTTACCCTCGGTACGATTACGCAACCAGTACAACGCCCCCGAAGGCACATCATCATATTCGATATAATCTGCCGTGGCCACTTTCCTACCTAACGACACCCACTCGCCTTGATCAAAATACAACAATTCGTAAGTATCACCTGGATATACACCGTTTTTATCATTTTGAGTAATATACTTCACAACATCAACCGAAACAGGCTCTTTAAATTCCACCCCGGCAATCTTGGACAACGCCCCAAAATCCAATAAATCGTCATTAAATATATTCCGAGAAAGTCGTTCATTTTTATCCATCTTACCTGTAAGGTTAATGGTAAAGGTACTTTTCGCAGTTAATGCCTCCCCATCCTGCATAAACTTAATCGATGCAAATGCCGGATTGTTATAATTTACTTTCTTAACCATCCAGAATTTATACTTCTTTGTCGTGTTAACACACAATGTATCGTATGCCATGTAATTATAATGCCGAATCACGGCTATCGAATCATAAGGCTCTTTAGACAAATCATTAGTGGCATGTAACTGTACACCTATAATTGCCGCACCATTATAATCTCCTGACGGATTATAAGTGAATTTACGATTCAAACGCAATTTTTGTAATCGCTTTTTATCTGGAACAAGAGGTTCGACCTCGCCATTCGACCTTACCCACAAGGGATAATCCGCAAACACCTGATGTTTACCATCATAGTAACATGGCATATACATTATATCACGACCAATCTTTTCAAACATCACCTTTCCTCCCCGCATCTCACTCCAAGCAACTTCATTCCATGCCAAATTATTAAATACACATAAATAACCGTATCTCGTATTTGATTTGAATGTTTTAAATGTATAATTCAAGTCAACAGCATTCTCATACTCTTCCGTTACATCTATTTTATATGGATCTCGGATAAAGTGTGGAATAAAATTATCTTTATCTTCCGGTATCGGATTAATAAAACTGGTTTTACGGTACACCTTAGCTGTATATGGAGTATATGAATAATAACACTTACTATTCACGTATCGATGATCTCGAAGAATCGTCCAGTAATGGCGATTTTCCCGTGTCGGGTAGTGAGGGACAAAATCTACAGCTGTCGGTATACCAAATATCCGATTAATAATTTGGGTACTATAAGCTCGATCTATACAGTCCGCTTCATACATCCTCAACAGCGAATCCGAAAATTGTTCCTTAAACTTCTCATATCTGTAATAAGTGGGAATTTTAGCAGAAATATAACCTTGATATCCCCCCAAACTAAATCCTAGCTGATCTCCTTTATCAAAATTATACAGATGATAATAGGCAGAATCCTTCCATTCGATTAAAGGCTCATTATTAATCCTGTAAGGCAGTATATATTTAAAAAAATCTTCACACGACAGATCATAATGATTTTGTATATTCTCCCAAATAACAAACGACTGTTCTATATTTCTTATTAAATAATCAGACGTAATTTTATGTAAGTCATATTCAACCGTATTACCCCCCTGAGCTATAGCAACACGGGCTGCCATTAGGTAGAACATCAACTTAACCGCATTAGGTTGATCCCGTAACGTGGTATCAATATCCCGCTTTAACCTGTCCATCGTCTCTCCCGCAACGGCATAATGTGCCACCATGTTACTAATCAAATATTCCGCCGCCTTCAATTTCAATAAATCAGGTTTTTCTTTACGGTAGTAATCCAACACCTTTTGAAGTTCTCCTCGATTATCCCCACTCAATTTCAAAGCACTATTTACATCTACCAGCATAGGAACCACGACCACATCACGATGACAACCCGTCATCGTGACACCTAATATCGAAAATAATAAAATAGCGAAAATCAATTTCATATTTTCAGCTCAATATCTTTTTTTCAAAATAATTACAATCTCAACTTAACCAGAGATACCCCGGCATTACCGGCAATTCCATACAATGCCCCTTCATCACAATCATAAGTGATCCCCGTTAAAGCAACATTGAAATCAAGAGTTCGAACCAAATTCCCCTCCCAATCGTATTCAAGCAAACGGTTCCCTTCAAAAGCTCCCTGCCTGTCTCTCTCGTAAGTTTTACCCGAATACAGCGCATACACACGCTCCGATGTCACCGCAATGTCCATAAAACCAAAACGATTCTCTCGTTTATACAAAACACGGGGAACGGGAGTTTCTGAAATCTCCGTCATAGGATAGCTCAAACGTTCCAGTTTCACTCGTTCGATACCTCCCGGAATTAATCGACAAAAATCAATCACACCGCTATACATATCCGCACACACGAACGCTTGCCCGTCAGAACGAACCCGTAAAACACTACTAGCATATAACATTCCTTTCGTTTTCTCCTGCAAACCCGGATATTCCGGACAATCCGGATAAGACAAGCAATAACGGGCTGAACCGTCAGCCAAAGAGTAAAGCAAATAGCGCCCCTCCGCGTAAAATCCCGTGGAGATAACAAAATCGTCTGTCTTCACCGCTATTAAATGTTGCTCACCTTCGGGAAGCTGTACAATCGTCTCTTCCGTTGTACCTCGTGTAAGCGGGGATATGGGGTTCTCGATCAATTCTCCGGTTCTAAAATCCAATGCTGTCACACTTTTCCCGTCAAACGAATTGAAAGAACTTAACGCTCGAACCCGCCTTGAAGAATTACCTTTCTCCAAAGACAAATCCTCTTGTAAAGGACTCTCTAGATCAAGAGCTCGTGCCACCCCTTCCTTCATGTATGTTGCCCCTACTATTAATTTATTCCCTTGCTTGATAAACCCACTCACATCATAAAGCCCGGCCTGGGCTAAATCCGTCAAACGAACTACTTTTACACACTCGCTCTTTACCATATTCATGCTTTCGTCACCCATGTAACGATCGGAACACCCGAGCAAAATGCTTCCGAATAACACGTACAATAATTTTTTCATCTTATTTTTAATGCAACACCATCTATATCAATC
Organism: Butyricimonas faecalis; assembly: GCF_003991565.1. Taxonomy (NCBI): domain Bacteria; kingdom Pseudomonadati; phylum Bacteroidota; class Bacteroidia; order Bacteroidales; family Odoribacteraceae; genus Butyricimonas; species Butyricimonas faecalis. The sequence continues at coordinate 2,431,924 of NZ_CP032819.1, forward strand.
CCATTCATAAAACAAAATCCACGAGCCGAGACACAAGGATAATATGGATTTTCTTCTTCAGGAGAAGTCAAAGCCTCGACATTTTCCATCTTTAAAATTTCCCAATTCGTTTTTTGACGAATACTCCGGTTCAAACCGATAACCACACTTGTTATCAGCAACACGAACACCACAATTTTCAAACATTTATTCCGCATGACACATCTTTTTTATTATTTGAGACAAAGATGAGTGATTTATTTTCAAAAAACGAATAAAAAGGTTGCTTGGAGGTTGCTTTCTTTGTAACTTTGAAAATATAAACTCAAATATGAATCGGCGTCTAAAATATATCATCATTCTTGCTGTTTGCATTATCCTAAGTAACCAGCTCATTCACTTGTACTATTTATACAAGGAAGTAACAACTCAATATAGACATCAACAAAATGACATAATTACCAAAGCCGTTTACGAATTTAACATGCTATCGACGAATGTTGCTCAAGGTGATCTTGTCAGTTACAATACCTCAGAGAAACAATTAATATATTATATTGACAAAAAAATAATAAGCTTTCAATTAGACTCGAAAGACGATGTTCAACATATCAACAAACAGAAAGCTTACGATATCCGAAACCCACAAGTATGGACCTTAAAAAATCTCTATCACCATCTACTGGCAAAGCAAGATTCCATGCACCTACAAGATCGTTCCATACAATTTGTTATCCAGGACAGTACCGGGAAAATAAAAGATTCCTACCCGACATCTTTCGAAACATTATCCTTTCGTCCTAAATACCAAACACCTCTCGGTTTCATTTCCGGTGATACATTGTATGCCGGATACAAATATCCCTACATAGTATTTATTCAATCCACACTTTGGCAACTTATCCTAACCGTTATCATCTCCGCTTTACTTATCACTTTAATCATCAACCTCTGCCGAACGATTCGTGACGAGAAAAAGAGCGGAGAATACCGAGAATTATTTATCAGCAACCTAGTACACGACCTGAAACGTCCCATCGAAGACGTGATTAAAGTACTATACCTGCTCCGTGATTTACCTCCCGAAGAGCAAACATTATTTCTCAAGCAAGGTCGAGCAAAATTAGACAATATATTACAATCTATCAATCGTATGTTGCTTCAATCGACAGATGCTCACGGATTACGATTAAACATCAAGGATATTAATCTTCAGGAAATGTTGGAAACATTGCAACAAAAAGATCACTGGAGTGCAAATAAACTATTCGACATACAAATCGATTTTCAATCAGATGACCCGATGATCACGGGAGACCGTCATTTTTTATTGGCCGTTTTCCAAAATTTCATCGACAACGCCTTAAAATATTCCGGGGATCAGGTAACGATACATATCACGTGTACAGAACCGGATGCCCGACACGTGCAAATCAAAATTGAGGATAACGGGTTCGGCATTTCTTCTAAAAACTTACAACACGTGTTCGAACGTTACCACCGGGGAGATCACCAAGAGAACAAAGAAATCAAAGGTCACGGACAAGGACTACATTACGCCCGAACCGTGATTCTCGCCCACGGGGGAACAATCGATATTGAAAGCGAAGAGAGCAAAGGAACCGCGATATTGGTCAACTTACCCAGACGAGCTAATGTCAAAAACAAATATAAACACTAAAAACATGGACACCACGATCAGAATACTTTATGCCGAAGATGATGCAGACGGAGCTAAATTAACGAAAATGATTCTCGAAAAAGAAAATTTCGAAGTAGAGATTGTCCTGAATGGTGCTAAAGCATGGGATGCATACAAAAAGCAGAAACCGGATATTCTCCTAGTTGACTTGGATATGCCCAAAATAGACGGGCTGGAATTAACCAGAATGATACGGGAAAATGACCGGCAAACCCACATCATCGTGTATACCTCTCATGGGGAACCCGCCAAAGAGATCGCCGTGCTGGACGCCGGAGCCGACGAATTCATACCCAAAGGCTCTCCCGAAGTATTGATCGCACACATGAAACGCCTTCGGGATAGAATAAAAGGATGCATGAACATTCCCCACCTGTACCAACTATCGAAACACACGACATACAACAGTATCACCCGGGAAGTGACAATAGACGGGATTACCAAAAGATTACCAAAAAACGAAGGACGTTTCCTGCAATTATTATGTGCGAAGAACCATGAAATAGCCGACAAATCCTACCTCATCATAGGAACATGGGGCAAAGCAGACAAAAACAAAGAACCGGAAGTAAAAAAATACATCAGCCGGTTACGTGGTTATTTGAAAGCCGATCCCTCGCTACAAATTGATCACGAGGGAGACGGTTACATATTAATATGTCTTGCCGATTAGTTTTCGCCAATCATCCGTGAAACATATTTTATAACCGGTCCCCATCCGACAATACCCCATAGTTGGGCTATCGCCTCTAGCCCCCTTCGCTACACATGAACATACCATGAACACGATATCAACACAGCATAAATACAAACGAGCGTTCATGGTGAGAAGATAGTATGTTAGAACTGTCTCACTTTGTCCGGGAGTAAACATAGCTCAAGTAATGACATGAACCAGAGTTTTTAAAAACAAGCACATAATAAAACATTGCAAATCTCGAATCCGTATTATATTTTAGCATTCAAAATATAACCTTTCAATAATCCAATTTATGAAAAGAACAATTTTACGCATTACCTTCATCATTGGAGCAATTTTACTTCTCTCGCAGTGTGCCACGGTGCCACTCACGGGGAGACGCCAGTTGATTCTATTCCCGGAAGATCAGATGGTCTCCATGAGTTTAACTTCATATAGCAGCTTTTTGAAGGAAAACAAGTTATCCACCGACGTTGTCAACAAACAACGGATTAAAAATGTCGGGGCAAGAATCTCGAAAGCCGTGGAACAATATCTCGCTGCCAACGGGCTGCAAGACCAGATTGCCAATTTTGAATGGGAATTCAACCTAGTTGTCAGCAATGAACCCAATGCTTGGTGTATGCCGGGAGGTAAAGTTGTCTTCTACGAGGGGATATTACCCTATTGCCAGAATGATGCGGGAATCGCTGTCGTTATGGGGCATGAGATCGCTCACGCCGTGGCACACCACAGCAACGAGCGCATGAGTCAAGAGGCTCTTATTCAATACGGACAGGCTGCCGCCACCGAAATTCTAGGACACAACCAAAGTGATTCAAGAAAAGCCATCCTCGCCGCCGCAATCGGCATGGGAACCAACGTGGGAATCGTTCTCCCCTTCTCTCGCAAGCACGAGTTCGAGGCGGATCACCTGGGACTGATTTTCATGGCCATGGCCGGTTACGACCCGAATGAGGCTGTTGCTTTCTGGACCCGTATGGCAAACGCATCAGCAGGCAAACAACCTGAATTTCTGTCCACTCACCCTGCTGACGAAAAACGGATCGCCAGACTGAAAGCGGCCATTCCGGAAGCATTGAAATATAAGAGGAATTAAAGAACCATTAATTTGCCTTTTCCCGTTATTTTCAAGGAGAAAATTTCTACTTTTGTTGAATCATATCAATAAAGCATTATAGTATCATGGAAAACAAGTTAACGATATACAACACGTTAAGTCGAAAAAAAGAGTTATTTGAACCCATTAACCCGCCTTTCGTAGGATTATATGTTTGTGGACCGACCGTATACGGGGATGCACACCTCGGTCACGCCCGTCCGGCAATCACCTTTGACTTGTTATTCCGTTATCTTAAATTCATGGGATACCGGGTAAGATATGTCCGCAATATCACAGACGTGGGGCATCTTGTGAATGACGCGGATGAAGGAGAAGACAAGATTGCCAAGAAAGCCAAACTGGAACAATTGGAACCGATGGAAGTGGTACAATTCTACACGAACCGTTACCACAAAAATATGGAGCAACTGAACACGTTGCCCCCTAGTATCGAGCCACACGCGTCCGGTCATATCATCGAGCAACAGGAATTAATCAAACAGATCATCGAAAACGGTTTTGCCTACGAAAGCGAGGGAAATATCTATTTCGACGTGGAACGCTATAACCAAAAATATCACTACGGTAAACTATCCGGTCGGAAAATCGACGAACTGTTTGCCAACACGAGAGAACTGAGCGGACAACAAGAAAAACGTAACCCGTTTGACTTCGCCCTGTGGAAAAAGGCCTCCCCGGAACACATCATGCGATGGCCCTCTCCTTGGGGTGTAGGATTCCCGGGATGGCACTTGGAATGTTCCTGCATGAGCCAGAAATACTTGGGAGAAACGTTTGACATCCACGGGGGTGGTTTGGACTTGCAGTTCCCGCACCACGAATGTGAGATCGCCCAGAACGTGGCCGCACAAGGACACGAAGCGGTAAAATACTGGATGCACAACAACATGGTGACCATCAACGGGCAGAAGATGGGTAAATCCCTGGGTAATTTCATCACGCTGGATCAGCTCTTCACGGGCGACAACAACGTGTTGGAACAAGCTTACTCCCCCATGACCGTGCGTTTCTTCATCCTGCAGGCACACTACCGTAGCCCGTTGGATTTCTCGAACGAGGCATTAAAAGCCGCGGAGAAAGGCTACGAGCGAATGATGGCAGCCGTGTCTCAGCTCAACAAGCTGAACGCGTCTAACGAGAACACGGTAGACATCGCCGCGTTACAGGCCAATTGTTTCGAAGCGATGAACGACGACTTGAACACGCCGATATTAATCGCCCATTTGTTCGAAGGTGTTCGCATCATCAACTCCATCGCGGCAGGTACGGAAAAGATTAACGCGGAGAATCTGGAAATGTTAAAGAACCTGTTCCACAGTTTCGTGTTCGACATTCTTGGTCTCAAGGGAGAAGAGGACTCCAGTGCCAGCAACCAAGCTCTAGGCAAAGTTATCGACGCCATGATGAAAGTACGGAAGACTGCACGGGCAAATAAAGACTGGGCTACCTCCGACAGCATTCGCGACGAACTGAAAAACGCAGGAATCCAGATAAAAGACACGAAGGATGGCTACGAATGGAGCCTTGAATGATTGCAGATTAAGTGATTTACGATTGAGTGATTACACTTGATCGTAAACACCAGAATCACAAAATCATAAATCTTAAATCACATAATATATTATGCCTTATCTCTACTACATACTGCTTTCGCTCCTGTTTCTCTCTGCCTGTCAGGGAGAAAAAAAGAGTAAAGGGGATCAAAACCTCTCGGTAGGCAATGCTCAAAGCCGCGAAACGACGGGACCTAAATACGTGAAAAGCGTGCAATTCGTGTATCCCATGAAATTTGACACCTGTCAGTTCAACGAGAAACTTAAAATTGTGTACGCGAACAACAAACACTATAAAATAGACTCCGCCCACCTGTTTTTCAACCAAAGACAGATTGCCACGCTCGACAGCGCGACCCGGGAATTCGTATTCAAGATCCCGAAAGAAAAATGTGGTACCAACACACTCAAAGTGATCGCGTTCCACCCCAACAATAAATGTGGGGTAGCCACCCAATCCTTTATCGTGAAACCGGATAAGGCTCCCAAGTCTCTTCAATACCAATTGGTGAAAACCTACTCCCATGCCACGGATGCCTCCACGCAGGGCTTGGTATATATAGATGGCATTATCTACGAGGGAACCGGAATCAAAGGCCAATCCACCCTACGCAAAATCGACTTGGAAAACAACAAGACGCTGGCAATGCTGGGATTGGACAGACAATATTTCGGGGAGGGAATCGCGGTTTACAAGGATAAAATATACCAGCTTACCTGGACTTCCCAAAAAGCCTTCGTGTACGACTTGGCCTCCTTCACCTTGTTAACGACTTTCGACTATTCCATGGAGCAAGGCTGGGGACTGACCACGATGGACGACAAGCTCATCATGAGTGACGGTTCTCACCATTTATACCATTTGGACCCGACTCTTTTCCGTGTTGTCAAAACAGTAGAAGTCTTCGATAACAAAGGTCCGGTGACCAACTTAAACGAACTGGAATACATCAACGGTTATATCTGGGCAAACGAATGGCTTACAGACCGAATTGTCATTATCGACCCGAAATCAGGTGAAGTCGTTGAAGAATTGCTACTTCCGGACCTGCTCACCGCCGCCGAAAGAGCCAAACTGGACCAAAACGATGATGTTTTAAACGGTATAGCATACAACGAAAAGAAGGGCACGATCTACGTTACCGGAAAACACTGGCCGAAACTATTTGAGATAAAAACGAATTAATTTATGATTTACAAAGACAACCAATGTCAGATTCATGCACTAGAAATCATAAATCTAAAATCTAAAATCTAAAATAAAATCTATGGTTGACGTAAAGATCGAGCCCTCTTGGAAAGAACTCTTACAAGATGAATTTGAGAAACCTTATTTCTCGGAATTGATCCAGTTCGTGAAAAACGAGTACAAGACCACCAAGATATATCCCCCGGGAAAACTCATTTTCAACGCCTTTGACCATTGCCCTGCAGAACAGACCAAGGTAGTAATTCTCGGACAGGACCCGTATCATGGTCCCGGTCAGGCGCACGGGCTTTGCTTTTCCGTCCCGGAAGGTATCGAGCAACCGCCTTCATTACAGAACATTTTCAAAGAAATAAATAACGATCTGGGCAAACCTGTTCCCGCATCCGGTAACCTGGAACGCTGGGCGGAACAAGGCGTGCTATTACTCAACGCCACGCTGACCGTGAGGGCCCATCAAGCGGGCTCCCACCAGAACAAAGGCTGGGAGACCTTCACCGACGCCGTCATCAGAATCATTGCCGAGAAAAAAGAACACCTCGTTTTCTTCCTTTGGGGTTCCTATGCCCAACGCAAAGGCGCTTTCATCGACACCCAACGACATCTGGTATTGAAATGCGTACACCCCTCTCCCTTGTCTGCTAACCGGGGCGGATGGTTCGGTAATCACCAATTCAGTCAAGCGAATGCTTATTTGAGAGCCCACGGGCTAAGTGAAATCGAATGGTAATGCCGATAGCGGATCAGCCCTAGACCGACTGATCCGTTTCCGGTTGTTCCACAAAAATCAATTTTTCAGTATTGTACCCGTGCTTTCGGGCTAATTCCAATATCCCATTCAATACCTCTTGAGGTAGATGTGGGGTTCGGCTCAATATCCAGAGATATTTCTTCGTGGGACTGCCAATCAATGCCCAGCGATACTCCTGATCCAACTCTAATACATAATAATCCCCGTAGAAAAAAAGAAAAAACGATACTTTTAGTTTACCCGGATCAGCCGGGTCCGGTTGCTTGGCTTTTCCCTCTGCCCGTTTCCGCTCTCCACCCAGAGAATCTTTATATCCTGAATTGATCACCCGTATCTTACCATCCTTCCGGAAACTATACTCGGCGCTCACCCCAACCAATCCTCGTTCAAAAGAATGATCAAAACGAGCAATTTCATACCACTTCCCCATGTAACGGTTCAAGTCCAAACGACCGACCGTAGCATTTTCTCCTTCCCGAACTGCTAACGATTCTACCGTCAACAATACCAAAAAAACACTTTTCCTCATATTCTTTTTATTTTCTCTACGTAACTTGGTGGAAAAAAGATTACTATAGTCTGGATAAATCATTAAAAAATAGCCATACTCCATTCCCTCCATAACATTTGCCAACGATTACGCAAACGTTTGAAATTTTTCCTTCTGTTTCCTTGCAAATCTCTGTTTTTAATGCTTAACTTTGATGCACAAATATAAAATATAGCAGCTATGGTTAATTACAAAGACTTAGGACTGGTTAATTCCAGAGAAATGTTCAAGAAAGCAATGGAAGGCAAATACGCTATTCCGGCATTCAATTTCAATAACATGGAGCAAATGCAAGCAATCGTTGCAGCTTGCGTGGAAACAAAATCTCCCGTTATCTTACAAGTGTCCAGTGGTGCCCGCAAATATGCCAACCAAACGATTTTGCGCTACATGGCACAGGGTGCGGTAGAATATGCTAAAGAACTCGGATGCAATATTCCAATCTGTCTTCACCTTGACCATGGCGATACGTATGAATTGTGCGTATCTTGTATCGAAATGGGATTCTCTTCTGTTATGATCGACGGATCGGCTCTTCCCTATGACGAGAACGTGGCATTAACCAAGAAAGTGGTTGACTATGCTCATCAATATGATGTTACCGTAGAAGGTGAACTTGGAGTATTAGCCGGAATTGAAGACGACGTGGTTGCCGCGGCCAACGTTTACACCAGCCCGGACTTGGTTGAAGACTTCGTGAAGAAAACCGGAGTGGATTCACTGGCCATTTCAATCGGAACCTCCCACGGGGCAAACAAATTCAAACCGGAACAATGTACCCGTAACGCAGATGGAATCCTCGTTCCTCCCCCATTACGTTTCGACATCTTGGAAGAAATCGAAAGACGTATCCCCGGATTCCCGATCGTTCTCCACGGATCATCTTCCGTACCACAAGACAAAGTTGCTATTATCAATAAATATGGCGGAGCATTAAAAGACGCCGTGGGTATCCCGGAAGAACAATTACGTAGAGCCGCTACTTCTGCCGTATGTAAAATCAACATCGACTCCGATGGCCGTTTGGCGATGACAGCAGCCGTTCGTGAAGTATTCGCAACCAAACCGGCAGAATTTGACCCGCGTAAGTACCTAGGTCCCGCCAGAGAAGCATTAAAAGAATTATACAAACACAAAACCGTGCACGTTTTAGGAAGTGCCAACAGGGTAGAATAAAAAAAGGGGCTCATCAAGCCCCTTTTCTTTAAAAAAAATACTAACTTTGCGCCCTATTTGGATTTAATACCATAGGAGCAAAATGCAGAAGATTAGAAACATCGCGATTATCGCGCACGTTGACCACGGGAAAACCACATTGGTCGACAAAATGATTTTTCAAGGAAACTTATTCAGAGAAACAGAAAATACGGGTGATCTATTGCTGGATAACAACGACCTGGAGAGAGAACGAGGGATCACCATCCTAGCCAAGAACGTATCCGTTCATTATAAAGATTACAAAATTAACATTATTGATACCCCGGGCCACGCCGACTTCGGTGGAGAAGTGGAACGCGTGTTGAACATGGCTGATGGAGTATTATTATTGGTTGACGCCTTTGAAGGCACCATGCCCCAGACGCGCTTCGTGCTTCAAAAAGCACTTGCATTGGGTAAGAAACCGATTGTCGTCGTGAACAAAGTAGACAAACCGAATTGCCGTCCGGACTTCGTGTACGAGCAAGTATTCGACCTGATGTTCTCCTTGGATGCCACGGAAGACCAGCTCGACTTCACTGTCGTTTACGGTAGTGCAAAACAAGGATGGATGTCCACCGACTGGCGTACTCCCACAACCGACATCACCCCCTTGTTGGATGCCATCATCAGAGATATTCCCGCCCCGAAAGTACAGGAAGGAACCCCACAGATGTTAATCACTTCTCTGGAATACTCCTCTTACGTGGGACGGATCGCTATCGGGAAACTCACCCGCGGTACCTTGAAATCCGGCATGCCTGTCACGTTATGCAAAAGAGACGGAGTCACACAGATCAAAACCCGTATCAAAGATTTAATGACGTTCGAGGGAATGGGCAAACAAAAAGTGGATGAGGTTGAATGTGGAGAGATATGCGCGCTCGTCGGAATCGAAGGATTCGAAATCGGTGACACGATTGCAGATTTCGAAAACCCGGAAGCATTGGCTCCTATCGCTATTGACGAACCGACCATGAGCATGCTATTCACCATCAACGACTCGCCCTTCTTTGGTCGGGATGGTAAATACGTGACCTCCCGTCATATCAAGGAACGTCTGGATCGGGAATTGGAAAAGAACTTGGCCTTACGGGTAGAACCGGGACAATCGGCTGATTCTTTTATCGTTTTCGGACGAGGCGTACTTCACTTGAGCGTCCTGATCGAAACCATGCGTCGTGAAGGCTACGAACTACAAGTAGGTCAGCCGAAAGTGATTATCAAAGAAATCAACGGGGTAAAATGCGAGCCTATCGAGGAACTGACCATCGACCTCCCGGAAGAAGTATCGGGAAAAGCCATCGAAATGGTAAACCGTCGCAAGGGAGTCATGACCAACATGGAACATCGTGACGATCGGGTACATCTGACCTTTAATATTCCTTCACGAGGAATCATCGGCTTGAGAAGTAATTTGCTTACCGCTACTGCCGGAGAAGCCGTTATGGCCCACCGGCTGAAAGGATTCGAACCTTATGCCGGGGAAATAGAGATGCGTACCAACGGCTCGTTGATTGCCATGGAAACCGGAGATTCGTTTGCTTACGCCATCAACAAATTGCAAGATAGAGGTAAATTTTTCATCACCCCAGGTGACGAAGTGTATGCCGGACAGGTCATCGGGGAAAGCACCAGACAGGACGACATCGTGATTAATGTCTGCAAGTCCAAGAAACTTACAAACATGCGAGCCAGCGGTTCCGATGAAAAAACAAACATCGCTCCTCCCATACTTTTCAGCCTGGAAGAAGCCCTCGAATACATCAAAGAGGACGAGTACGTGGAAGTCACGCCCAAAGCCATGAGACTCCGCAAAATCTACCTCGATGAAAACGAACGAAAGAGAAGAAGCAAAACCATAGAATAAATAAAAACCACCTAACGGTGGTTTTTTTATTTCTTCTCCTCCCAAAACAAATTCAAATATTATTTCATACCTTTACAAGATAGTACGTGTCATTAAAATACCAAGTCATGGAAACCAAAAAGAAAGCGGCCGAAAAGAATACCGAATTTACCACAGAAAAGAAGTTGCGGAACGTGCGCACGTGCCTGTACATCTTGATACTTGCCGCCATCACGAAATTAGCCATGACCGATTTCACCGAATTATCATACCAATCCTGGATCAGCGTGATCATCATCGTGTTGGTCATCATCCTTGTTTTGGCTATCGAAAGAGGTATCCGTAAAAGATTGAAAGAAGAAAACAAATGACATCATATTGTCATTTTCACTAAAGCCCCGTACCCCACATCATCCGTGAACGCCTGGTTAAAATTATATTTCCCGGCATAAATCAACGCTGCCCGAATCGTTCCCCCGTGAGCAAACACACACACCTTCCCGTACCCCGTTTTCTTCAGATCGTCCAAGAAAGCCGACACCCGGTTATATTGTTCCAAAAAACTTTCCGCCCCTCCGGCAGGCATACTCAACCAATTGTCATACCATTCCTGCAAACGAGGATCTTGAATCTCATCCCAACGTTGCCCCTCCCAACTCCCGAAATTCAATTCCTTCAGCCGACTATCCAGTATCGGGTTCTCATAACCGCAATAAGCGGCCAATTTCCTGCAACGCTGTAATGGACTGGAATACACCGCGTCAAATCTCTCCTCTTTCAGCCTCTCCCTCACCTTTTCTGCTTCTTCCGGAAAAGAATCGGCCACATCTACATCCGAATTCCCGTAACACGTCCCCGGAATAACCGCCGTTTTCGTATGCCTAACCAAAAATACTTCCATTATCGTGAAGATTTAGCCATAAATTTAAAATTTCGAAACACTCATTACAATCCCAATAACCTGAAAATCAATCTATCCGAATAAAATTCCAATAATTTTCCGGAGTAACAACTTCATAGGTTGAATTAGGATAAGCATCGACAAAACTCTTCGGCCGCTTGACTTTCACTTTATCATTCCATTTAAATTCAAAAGTACGTAAAACGCCATCCTGCTCTTCAACTAAATCTATCTCTTGTTGTTCATGCGTACGCCAAAAGAAAAGTTGGGCAAAATCACCTAAATATGAATTACGTTTCACTCGTTCACTTACCATGAGATTTTCCCACAATGCCCCTGTATCATTTCTCAATTCCAATGGAGCAAAATTTGACAATACAGCATTTCTTATTCCATTATCATAAAAATAAATCTTCTTACCCTTTTTAATTTCATTCCTAAGATTACGACTAAAAGAATCTAAACGGAACACAACAAAGCATTTTTCTAACAAATTAATATACGTCTCAATCGTACCTCGATCTACTCCTAAAAGAGAGCTTAATTCATTATATGACACTTCGTTTCCTAACTGCAAAGCTAAAGCTCTAACAAGCTTTTGAATGAGATCCGGTTTCTTTATTCCCCTGTACATAAATAAATCCTTATACAAATAATTATTTGTAAGTCCCATTAATATACGCTTTGCATCACCAGGCTCCGTTACAACCTCCGGGTAAAGTCCATAAACCATCCGAGTCTCAAGCAATCTTTTTTCTTCACGCTCCGAAGTCTCTATTGCCAACTCGGATAGCGAAAACGGATAAAGATTATATTCTATCAAACGCCCTGTTGCCGGCTCGTTCACTTCATTTGCCATATCAAAAGAAGAAGATCCGGTAACAACTACTTGAGTTTTCAATTTTAAGTCGCCAATCATTTTTAGAGTTAATCCTATATTCTTAACCCGTTGTGCTTCATCAATAAAAACCAAGTCATAGGAAGATAAAAGATATTTCAATTCAGTAGACGTCTTACTTTCCAATAATAACACATCGTCCACATTATCACAATTCAGTGATAATACTTTATTTGCACCTTCTTGTAACTCGGAAAGTAATGTCGTTTTCCCAACTTGCCTTGCTCCAAGCAATACAATTACCTTTTCCCGCCTATAATCAGCTTGAATAGAATTTTTTATCACTCTTTTTATCATACTCGTCCTTTTTGGCAAAGATAAAATATATTTACTATGAATCGCAAAAATAAATCGATTTTCGTGGATGTAATCGCAAAATTTGCCTTAATTTTGCGATTACATCCACGAAAATCCATCGAAAAAACTACATCCAAGTTCCTCAACCGTCATTTCACCAACTATTTAAACTTAACTTTCACCAATCGGGCAGACGTCTTTTCTCCCAACGAAAGGGCAAATTGTTTAAATATCTGCCGTAATAACGGGTCTTGTGTCTCCCGGACCACCTCTTCCGGCACGGGTTCTATAAGCGCGTAAAAATAGTCCTCGTCTGCCGAGAGAAAATGGATTTCCAAATTGGGATCTGCTTTCCAGTAAATTCCCGAATCCTTTCCCCGGGCATAAAGAAAATTGTACGCCACGGCTTGGGGACCACAGCAAGTGAAATAAAAGAACTTTCCACTCTCACATAAATAAATCGGCATCTTATAATAATCCGCCCTCATGTAGTCCGGCAACATCAAATCCTCTTTATCTTTTCCAAAATCATCCGGTATTCCCCGCTCACCCAAATCAAAGGTGTAAGCCTTCTCCAGTTCTCCTTTAGCATTCACCCGGTAACACGCATTATCACCTCCTTGCGTGCGGATCAGATAAGTATTCCCCACGGCCTGCGACACAAGGAAAATATTCACCGTAAACCCCACCTGCGGTATTGAACTCTCCACCTTTTTCCCGTTCCTGTCAAACCGGGTCACCAAGAAATGTCCCCGTTCAAAATTATTGGAACAAGGAGCTGAGACCGAATAATAATAAAACCCTCCATCCGGAGCCGGGGCAATCTCTTCAAACAAATGCAACGGTTCATTCATCGGGAGACGCTCAATTTCACGTCCATCATTCAAATCAAAAAATACGACTTCACTATCTCCATACGCAAACAACAACTTTTTCTGATCCACACTGATACAGGCATCCTGATGATAAGGACATTCCTCTCCTCGGTTATACTGCATCGAAAACTGATACTTCCCGGCAGCATCAAAACACATCACTTCCCGCCCATACATGAGAAACAGATCTCCCCCGGGACCAATTAACAATTTCTTGCGCATCCATTCCAGTGATCCGGCATCAAAACGCTGCTTAATCGGGATCACCTGTATTTCCTCAATCCGATCCGCCAGATCGGTAACCAAAGTACATTGTTCCAACGGACGTAATGCCCGAACTTGTTCTTGGGCTGAAAGCATGTGCCACCAAGATCCCAAACAACAAAAGCAAAAACAGATAATAATTGATTTCATTTTCATAAGTAGTTTCGGTATTTTACAAATTTACTGAAAATAATCGAAAATACGATGCTTTTTATCAACCAAAGTACAACTAAAATAAATATTCAAATTCAGATATTTACCGGCAAAGAAAGAGATTGCATCCGAATTTATTCTTAATAAATGATGAGATCCGGTGTACTACCTACTAATATATTTTCATAAAAGTATATTAGTACTTTATGAACCTTATTGTACATAAGGTTCATATAAGGTTTCTATAAGGTAGCTATAAGGTTCATGGTGCTAATACTCCGAATCTCATCAAGTAGAAAATACAAAGTCGTTATAGAATTCTTTATTACTTTATAGCTATTTCCCAAACACTTATAACACAAAAAGCACCATTCTCCCGCACGAACCGCGTTCAAATGGTGCTTCACTCACACATCAGGCAAGTATGCTAGTATTTCTTGAAATCAATGCTCTTGATCTTGCACAATCCGGACCAGCTAAAGCCGGGTACTTTCTCCACGAGAATGTTATTCGGGTCGTTAACAACCCGATACCTTGTCAGCGTCCCTCCCGTCTCTTTCGGTTGGGAGGGATCGTACGTTCCCAAGTAAAAGAAATCGTCATTGGTTCCCGTGTCAATTAAGATATCGTAATGCAACAACGTGATCTCCTGATCGCCGAGATCCTCCAACACCTTTGTCGTCTCCGCCACGTAATCATAGGCATACAACTTCGAACCTGTCGCGTAAATCAGATACGTGCGTTGCGCACTGGCCCCGAAGAATTTGGCCTTATCTAAGTCCGTGGCTTTTTCCAACGAGTATTTTTTATTTTTCACGATACTCTCCCATCCATATTGATACCTAAGCGCGTAAGAATACAGATAACGGTGTTCCTCCTTATCCTTCAATATCGTGTAGCAATACCCATCCAGGAAACGGCTGTTTATGCTCGTGACATAATCCAGTTCCGTTTTCCAAGAAAAGATTTCCACATCACTGCGCGTATCTTTCAATGTATCGCAATACCCGGCAGGAGTCCCGTAAGCCCGACCTCCGGTATAAACGAAACGCTGTTCGGTCTTGTTATATAGAATATAGTAATACGTCATCGCCTTGGGATTATAAGCGATCTTATCCCCAACATCAAAAAGATCATAGGTTCCCTGATAATGATTCGCCGGATTCTGGAATATCGAACTTTGAATCATGGAACTATTGTGAAACAATAAGTCATCAATAATAGCCGCCCGGTTATAGTTACGTATTTGACCTACATCCTGAAGCGTGAAATGTTCCAAGCTCCCCGGATCAAAGAAATTATACTTCAGGTGCGTGTGATCCCCTCCTTTAAAATCCTCGCGGGTCAAGCGATACGTTCCGTCTCCCGTGGACACGTGAATCATATTTGCCGTGTAATTATCGACCACCCACACTTTCACGGGATCTCTCAAAACGGGCAGCCCACTCTCTGCCAGAATGTCTTTCAACACAATGGTGTCCACGGAATACGTGATCATATCCATCTGAACTTCCCCGTTACTGTTCTCCCCTAGAATCACCCAACCGCTGGTGAGTAAATCCTGTACTTGAAAAGCCGTGGCACTCCAATACTCCATCGTGTTCAACGTATCTTTCACTTTGAAGAACAACGTGTATGTCTCGGATGGCAAACTTACCGGGTATTCCAAGTCACGCTCGTTACCGATAGGGTATTCCGTGAAACTAATACCATTAGAGCGAGCCACCCACTCGTATGTCAGATGCTTGTTGTCTTCCAATTTGAACCTCAGTTCCGGGAATATCCGAAGCGTATCCACATACGATGTGAGAAGATACGCCGAATCGAATCCACGCCTACCAATCGATATTTCGTTAAAATCATGATAATCGTAATTTCCTTTATCGTCATAACATCCTAGGCATAAACTTAATGCCAGCAGGATGAATAAACCTATTATATTTTTCATAGCTTTTTCTATTCAATATTACTAAACTAAAGGTCCTACGGCCATTTTCACCGGATTCCCGTCCTTGTCCACTCGATCTTCGTAGACGGTCTCCCCTTTGGCATCCATCTCCTTCAAATATTTATCCAACCCTTGGGCGTAAACCCGCTGTCTCTCCATATCCATCTCTGTCACATTATCAAAATCAGCCATCTGCAACCCGAACATCTCGCATAATAGTTTCATCTTTTTCTTGGAATAGGGGCCGAAATAATTTGTTGTCCATGCTTTCGGCTCGAAAACTTCATCCGTGAGTCCGACCACGTGACGGATTACATTTTGATTTTCCCGCGTGTAGTCTTTAAGTTCCAGAGGACGCCAAATATCCATCGGTAACGAGAAATATTCATTTTCCATCAATTGAAGAGTCACGTAATAGGTGGAATCCAACATCTTTTCCTGACGGAATCCAATGAATTCCACGTACCCGTCCCGTTCTCCGGCTGAAATCACATATTGCTTTTCCAAGGGAGAATAGTCTTCACCCACGGTTGCGGTCGTCAACGAATCGATTACGGCCAAAGTAAAATAACGGTCATACCCCGTAACCGGCCCCATCACCCGGACTTTCAGCCTCACCGTGGTATCATTCACCAACAGCAGAGAAAAAGGCAACAATGTCGTGTCTATATGTGCCCAGATTTCCGGATTTCCATACTGGCTGGGTGGTACTTCTTGAACACAAAAATAGATCCCGTCTTTTCCCTCGTAATCCATCATCTCCTTTTCGCACCCGATAAACGCCAAGATGACTGACAATAAAAATATATATTTTTTCATATGACGAAATTTTAACTAATTACCAATACCGTTTTCCTCTCTATAATCCCGTTCCGACTGCGGCAGGTCGAACAGGTAAAAACGCTCTTCCATGGAAACTACTTTCCCCTGTGTCTCCCCGGAAATAATTTCCGCTTTCCCTTTCCGTTTGTAGAGCCAAAATAATTGTCCCTCTCCCAAAAATTCCCGCCGAAATTCCTGTTCGATAACCGTCGTCAGGTCGACCTCATCCGCCACGTTTTTCACGTTACGCACCGATCTCACGGCATTCAAATAATCCCGCCCCACTTTCGGGTCCGGACAACACTCCGCCGCAATCAGGTACACCTCCGACACCCGGAGTACAGGCATAATGTAGGTGTACCCTTTACTGATTTCAGTCTTCGTATCCAAATCATCCACATCCATGTACTTGATCATGTGCGTGTATGAATTATTATCCGGGTCAACCATATCCGAGAACCAGTAAGCAAGCCTGAAGTCATTTTCATCCCCCTCGTACATTTCATTCATGATGTCTTTATCGATCCGCAACACGCTCCCCTGTTTCAAGTTAGGCCCGAAACCTACCGAGTACACGTTCTCTTTCCGTTTCAGATTGTATAACCCGAACAAAATCTCGCTTTGGAAGATACGGTCTTCCTTTTCGGTAGCAGCCACCTCTTCCTGGGTCACGAACGGAAACCATTTGTGCTCTTCGTGTATTCCCCGGATCATTTTATCGGCATACTCCCAAGCCATCTCCTTGTCCCCGCCATAGAGGGCCACCCGGGCTATTAAAGCTTGAACGGCATAGTAATTCAAACGCATGGAACGATAACGCATATCGTTCACCCCTCCATCCGGCTCATCCGCCCACACGACACCCTCTTCAATCACGGGATCATACCCGGCCAACAATTCCTCCGCGTTTTTCAAGTCTTCCATGATCAACCGGGCGATCTCCTTTGCCGGAAGCAACGGGTTGACTTTCGTCTCGGAGGTCAAGGCATAAGGCAAGCACTCGCTCTCCTTGTCACCGTTATAACTCGGACCGAATATCCGGAACAACTCGAAGTTCAACAAGGCCCGTAGCGCAAGCGCCTCTCCTTTTATGATGTGATAATACGTGTCATCCAGCACATCCCGATCTGATTCGCAATGCTCCAACAAGGTGTTGACGTTATTCAACAGGGTATGTGACCGGCTCCAAGTGCCACTCACGGCACTATTTTTCGACACGTTGTCAAAGGTTGCCAAAGAGGAATACGCGTGATCTTTTTCCCGACAAGTGTAATATTGGGCCAAAATATCAGGCATACCCCACGTTAACGTCTTCCCGTAAAGGCTACTGTTCAACAAGTCTATATAAATACCATTCAACGAGGTCATAAATCCATGGGAAGTGCGAAAAAGATCATTCTCCATAATCCGGTCTTCCGAACTGACTTTCAACCAATCGGAACAAGACATCGCCAAGGTGCCAAGCACCGCGCAAAATAATAATTTCAATCTTCGTATCATATTCACACTTGTTTTAAAATCTTACACCTAGAGAAAAACTGAGGGAACGAGCAAAGGGATAGTCCAATCCCCGCTCTTCTTTAAAAGAAGAAATCCGGAAAATATCGTTCATGTAAAAGCGTACATTCATGCCTTCGATTCCCGCTCCCCGCAACCAGGATGCGTTCAATTCGTAACCGATGGAGATTGACTCCCCGGAGAAGGTGTTCTCCGTCACCACGAAACGGGAAGAGAGCGGCGTGGATGAATAATCGTCAACGGCCTTGAACTTCGCCTTGTCGCCCGGTTTCTTCCAACGGTCGTACAAAGCCCGCTTGTCCTGATTTTTTACAATACTATTCAAATCGATGTTCTCCACCTTTTCATGTAATGCCGAAGCTTTTGTCTCTCCACCCAACCGGTAACGGAAGTTGACGGAAGCCGAGAATTTCTTGTAATAAAACGACATGCCGATAATGCCTTCCACGTCCGGCACCGACGATCCCACTACGACTTCGTCAGAGGCAGAATACACGAACGTCTGAGTGCCGTCTTTCTTCAAAAAGACTTCTCGTCCGGTAGCCGGGTCGATACCCAAGGAAGGGACTGCCCACAAATCATCGGGACTGCCCCCCTCGTAATAACGGTTCAACACGGTGGAACTGCCAACCCTGTTCATATAATTCAACTTATCCCCGATATCGCGAAATTCCGAATGATTCGCCCGGGCATTCATGTTGATGCTACAAGATACATCCTGTTTTCGAAGGAAAACGTAATTCAACGATGCCGTCCATCCGCGCGAGATCTGCCGTCCCAAGTTGGTATACAAACTCGTGGCGGCGGCAGAAGCAGGCATCGAGATAGAAACCAGCAAGGGGTCTGTATCCTTGAAATAATAATCAAAAGAGAAACGGATTCTGTTGTTGAGCACAGACAGGTCGACACCGATGTTTTTATCCTGCGTTCGCTGCCATTCCAAGTCCTTATTTCCATATTTCTCGATCAAAGCACTGGCTCCGAACATATTTTGCAGTTCCACGTTGTACACGTACGTCTTTTGGGATATATAGGCATCAAAATTCTCGTTCCCGGGATTACCGATGGATCCCCGGATCTTCAGATTATTCACCCAGCCCAACTTTTTCACAAACTCTTCGTTGTGAACGTTCCAAGCCAAGCCGACAGACCATGTTTTGGAAAAAAGCTTATTGCTACCGAAAACGGATGTCCCGTCTGCACGCAGGTTGAAATCCACCAAGTAGCGATTGTTGTACGCGTAATTCAAGTTCATGAAAAAACTGGTTGAACGCCTGCGGTTCTTCGAATAGGTAGGTTTCTGGTTCTCCCGAAAACCCGTGGAGTAAGCGGGATTCTTGTGAAAATCATCGTTAAAACCGACCACGTTGTAACCGGCAGCCTCGGTTCTCGATTCGTTGAACGACCATCCCCCGACGAAATTAACCTGATGAACGTTTTTGAATATTTTCCCGAACGTGATATTCAAATCGCCATTGTAGGAGAAGCTTTCATTCTGACTGGAAGAAAAAGAACCTTTTTTCAATTTTTCAGTCTCCAGGAAATCAACGTGATTCGGGGATTTGAAAGCCTCTGATTTCGTAATACTTTTTGAAAATCCCAATCGGGCACGCGTCCGCAAAGCGTCGAACACGGTCCATTCCATCGTGAAATTATCCCGCAACGCTAGCTCTTTGGAAGTGTTCGTGTTTTCAATATTCCACACGTATAACGGGTTAAACATATCCGCCCCGTAGATTCCCGTCTTTCTCTCCAGATACATGGGAATCGTTCCGTTATCCAGTCTCTTCTGGTAATAGGGATTAGCCCTTGAGAACTCGGAGAAAGCCACCGGTTCCCGCTCCGAATTGCTGATATCCAAACTGGCCTTGTTCGAGAAAAGAAGGCCTTTTTTCCGGTAGATCAAATCAATATTCACTCCCAAGCCATCACGGTTCGATTTTTTCATCACACCGTCACGATTGTTGTAGCTGATGCCCAAACCGTAACGCATGGCTTGATCTCCCCCGTCTATATACACGTTGTGGGAATGGTTGAACACGGTCCGCAAGGGTTCACTCAACCAATAGGTGTCCACACCCCTCAGCACTCCTTTCAACCGGGTATAATAGTCCGACATCTTTTGAAGTTTATCAACGAACCCGTCATATCCCTCCAAGGGAGAATAACGCCCGGCCAGTAATTCAAACTCCAGTTTCTCGGAGGCATTCATCAGATTATAGTCGGACAAGTCGGCAAACGAGATACCGTAATTGCCGTTATACGACAAACGTAACTGCCCCGCTTCCGGTGATTTGGTTTCCACGACAATGACGCCGTTAGCCGCCTTCGACCCGTATATCGCCGTGGAGGCCGCGTCTTTCAAAAGGGTAACACTTGCCACCCGGTCAATGTTCAAATTGATAATGGTTGCCAGCGTGGTCTCCACCCCATCCAAGATGAATAAAGGCTGGTTGGGGTCGTTTTCAAATTCTGCTTGCAACCCCACGACACTCGTTTTTCCCCGAATTTCAATCTTAGGCATCCGGTTCGGGTCTGATCCCCATTGTTTGCTTTCCACAACCATCATGGCAGGATCGAGAGTCTTTAAACTCTGAATCACATTTTGCGCACCCACCATTTTCAATTCCTGTGCCGAATACGTGGTGGCCGATCCCGTGTAACTGTTCTTATCCCGCGAATAGATACCGGTTATAACCACTTCCTCGATGCCCGTCACTTCGTCTTCCATCCTGATAATTACCCGCTTGCCCGGTGTCACGTCTTTCTCCACCGGCTTCATCCCGATAAACGAGAAGACCAATACGGATTTGCCCGCCTTGGTTGCCGGGAAACGGAATTCACCATTCGCGTTCGTGGATGTTCCTGTCGTGGTTCCTTTCAGTAAAATTGTTACCCCCGGTAACGGATTTCCCTCCGTGTCCATGACGTCTCCTTCGTAAAACGCCTGTTTCTGCGCACTCGATTTTCCTGACTCCGTTGAATCCTGACGAATGGAAACATCCGGTAATATATCAGAAATATCCCTTACCCGGGGAGAGACACCCGTCCCGGCTTGCAACAGCAACGGAAACCCAAGTAATAAAACGATAAACAATCGGGTAACCGCGGTGACTGTCCTTCTTTCCGATAGTAATTTTTGCCGAAAAAATTTCCTGTCATAAGTTTTTTTCATAACTTTGATTATTAATTGGTTTATAAAACTAATTGATGTAAGGGGGTGATATTCAACGTGCAAAGTTTAGGATTCACCCTCTTCTTTCATTTTTCTAATGGGGAAATCTTATTTATCTTTCATGCGTGTAAATTTTGGGTTTATATTCATTCCGTTCATTTTAGTTAAACTGCAATCTTTATATCCTTTATCCATCGAAAATTACTTGTATAAACCGACCCCCAAAAATGGCGCAATAAAAAAAGCGGGGACCATTTTACTATACTTACTTCGTGGTATCGCCAAACACCAGTCATACAATATAGACAACAGCCCACGCTTGACCAGCGTGAACAATATGCCTAATCTGTATGACAAAAATTGGCGATTTTCGAAGTAAGATTAGCACAAACTCACAATATTTTCAAGACAGGCTCTCCTGCCTTTTTATTTCATATTCTGCAAATATATAAATACTTTTTCGTTTTTCAATATCTTTTTCAACTTTATAATCAGCTAAAATTATGCTACATTGATAAACTTAAAAAGAACATTTCGTCACTTAAATAATTTACCTAGAAGCACAATAACCGCAATGATACCAATACATAACAGCGCCCAATCACTAAATGACCAACTATCATCATCAATACGCTCCACGTCTCCCTCCATCTCATCAGCCTCATAGCGTCTATTTTGGGATTCGTAATAATTAGAGCTCGCATCATTTTCTGTCGCGTAATAAGAACTATCATCAACAGACTCGTTACGCTTCTCACGTCCCTCACCATATTCGTTCGATGATGAAATACCGTTTTGCTCGTTCATGCGTTTCCGTGCACTATCAAAAAAGAGCTTTATATTAGCAATAATTTGTTCCTTATTCTCGGGTTCTCGATATTGCAATGGTCCTGTTCCAGTACCTCTACACGCGATACACATGCCGGAACCACTACAAGCAATACATATATTCGTTGCATCGAGATCGTAATTAGGGACGCCACCACATATCGTGCAACGAGTGGAACCATTGCATGTACTACACGGGGGATAATACGGTTGTTCTCGCAAAGATTCCAAAAGACCGAGCAACGTTGTATATTCTGCCGGCTCCAAGTAACCAAGCAATTCTGCCGACTGTTCCTGCATTCGAGCTTCAGCAGAACTTACTTTTCCTTGCACAACCCCGCTTCCTCCACACACGTCACAATAGTCCGTATGAGGTGGATAAACCCACTCCTCGCAAACCGGACATTTTCGTTTATGCCCACGAGCGCCAAAATTTGAGGTTGAAGGAAATATCGTAACACGGCCTTTACCATGACAACGAGGACAATCCTCCGCAAAAGAAGGAAGTACCCATAATAACATTGCCCCAAACAGCAATATCCGAGATAAAATTGATGTTTTCATTTATGTATAATTTTACATTTTTAATGACAAAAGTACAAAATTATCATTTCCTGTGAATCTTTCTAAAACAAGAATTGATACCGACACCAAATTACCAACACGCTCAAATAGAAAACCTGTTCAATGATTAACACGGATGCACCGCAACAATCTCCCGTGTACCCCCCAATCTTGAGTTTCAAGAAAAAACGTAACCCGACAGCCGTTACTACAGCCGGGATCATTGCGAAACAGAAACTTGCATCTTTTAAAAAGAAAAAGGGGACCAAGGTGATCACCCCTACAAGCACGAATATTAGCGTACGCACTTTACTGTAAACAAGCTTTATTTTACTTTCCTCTTCTTTCCTCGCATAAGGCAACGTATTTATCATCACGGCTGTACATAATTTGGAAAAACAATCTGCCGCAATCACGATCGGGAAAACCATGGCCGGGTCAAAACTGGATAACAAGGAATAATACAGCATAAAATAAAGCACCAAACCGATAGTTCCGTAACACCCGATGTGCGAATCCTTCATGATGGCCAATATTTTCTCCTTGGAAGTTCCCCCTCCAAAGCCGTCAAAGAAGTCCGCCAACCCGTCTTCATGCAATGCTCCGGTCAATAAAATTCGAGCAATAATAGCTAAAACACACGCTACCTCTAAAGGAACAAATTGAGCCGCTAACCATAAAACTCCACCGGTAGTTGCTCCCGTCAGGAAACCGACTATCGGCCAATATTTAATCACATCGGTGAAATAACGTTTGTCCACGTTGACGATCCGCCACAAGGGTAAGCGGGTAAACATCATGATTGCTGCCAAAAGAGAACGCATAGTGATTTTAGATTTAATGATTTTAGATTCCAGCCGCACGGGGCAATGCTTTAACTACCCCCTCTAACTCCCCCTTACACAGGGGGAGGACACGCGACATTGTTACATTGAGCGTATTTAGATTCATTTCCTCTTGTGCAAGGAGGATTGTATTTCCACTTTCAATTTTCAATTACTTAAAGTACTTCGTGACTGAGGCCGTCTTGAATGAAGCCATTTCGTTGATCATGTTCACGGCTGAAACGAGCAAGGGGTAAGCGCAAATGGCACCCGTTCCCTCTCCCAAGCGTAAACCGAGATTCAATAAAGGTTGGGCATGCAGAAAGTCTAAAACCAATTTATGTCCACACTCATCACCTTGGTGACCATAGATACAGTAATCCGTCAAAGCAGGGTACAACATCTTTCCGGCAAGCACACAATTCGTCATGATGAAGCCGTCCACGATAATGACCATCCCCAACTCGGCTGCCCGCAACATCCCCCCCACGGCAGCTACCATCTCAAAGCCCCCGAAATAACGGGTAATATCTTTGGAAGTGCCATCTCCCTTATAATTTTCCATACAACGCTTCAGTACATTATATTTATGCTCGACACCTTCTTTCGACAACCCGCTACCTGCTCCCACACAATCACTCAACGGAATTCCGGTTAAATAAGTCATCCACAAGGAAGAAGAAGAGGTATTGGCTATCCCCATCTCCCCGAAACTTACCACGTTCGAACCCTCATCATGTACCATATCCACGATCTCCACACCGATCTCGATAGCCCGGTCAAATTCCTCCGGGGTCATGGCTGCCTCGTACAGATAGTTCGATGTACTTTTACGAATTTTACGGTCGATCAACCCCTCCATGGGTTCAAAATCCGCATTCACCCCACAATCCACCAATTTAATCCCGAAATGATGCTGCCGGGCAAACATATTCACCCCGGCACCACCCTTGATAAAATTAAAAATCATCTGGGCCGTCACCTCGGGAGCAGAAAAACTAACACCCTCCTTCACAATCCCGTGATCTGCCGCAAAAATAATATTCTGGGGCTTTCGCAATTCCGGGGAAAGAGTCTGTTGAATCAACCCAATCTGATGTGCCGTTTTTTCAAGCAACCCCAAAGATCCCTTGGGTTTCGTCAAATTATTAATTTTATCTATCAGAGCTTCCGATATCGCCTTATCGGTCTCGTTTATCACAAAACTTCTCATACAATTGAAGATTGAAAACTGAAAACCGAAAATGAGAAATACATTTTCAGGATTCAATTCAGATTACACAATATTATTTTATTCGCACGGCTATTCCGGAAACCATCAGGACAACTTCGTCCGCCCGAGCCCCTATATACTGATTCACCCAACCCTGCAAATCCGTAAATCGCCGCTGGATCGGGTCAACAGCCACTCCTCCCATTCCGATTTCATTGGTGACAAAAATAAACGTTGCCTCCTGCCCGGTAAAACGATCAAACTCATCCTTGATTTCCTGCAATGATTTATCCACGTTGGAATCATTATCAAAAAGAAGTTTGTACTCCACAAGGTCACGCAATCAATAACCACCACACGCCCCTGCACATCGCATTTACTAATTGCTTTTTCTTCTTCCAAATTCGTCCATTGCGGTCCACGATCCTGTTGGTGACGCTTCACCCGCTCCCGAAATTCATCATCCCACACCCTTGAAGTTGCCAAATAAACAGGAGTTTCCGTCAACTTTAATGCTAACTCTTGAGCGTACCGACTCTTTCCTGATCGCTGCCCTCCTGTAACTAAAATTATTTTTCTTTGTATCATGACGACAAATTTCTCTGTTTTTTTAAGAAATACAAAGTAATCTCACGAAAAATCTGTAATAATATTTACTAACTTTGTAAGTTAGAAGTCTAAAAAGAAGTGATGATGGAACTCATATTATCCCGACACGGGGAAACACTAGAAAATCAACAACATATACTCCAAGGCCAACTTCCTGGAACTCTATCTCCATTAGGAATAGCACAAGCCGAAAAACTAGCAACGATGCTTCAAGAAGAAACTCTTGACAACATTGTTTCCAGTGATCTGGCCCGAAGCTATAACACGGCTCTCGCTGTCGCCCGGAAACATGGACTGACACCGCACCCGACTCCCCTCCTGCGGGAAATGGACTGGGGCATATACACGGGCAAGCGCTTGGATGATGTAGATTGGACCAACCTGCCTCCCAGTGTAGAATCTTTAGACGCTCTTTTCCAGAGAGCCATCGATTTTATTGACTATTTAAAAAAGAATTTCCCCGGACAACGGGTTCTCGCCATCGGGCATGGAGCATTCAACCGGGCAATTATCGCGTACCTCAACGGGAAAAAAGCCATTGACATGATCGACCTTCCCATCATGGAAAACACGAGTTGCCTGTATTTTACATTGACAGACGATAACCAAACAGTATAATCCAATTGAATATTGAACATGAGAATATACACGAAAGGCGGAGACAAGGGAACGACGGGAATATTCGGCGGAAGCCGGGTAGATAAAGATGATATTCGCATTGAAGCAAATGGGACACTGGACGAGCTAAACGCCACGCTGGGGGTTATCCGGGCCTTACTGGACGAAAAGGATGAACAGCAGGAAATCCTAGCATACATCCAGCGGGCGTTAATGGTAGTCATGTCACAAGTGGCAACCCCCTCAAACATCCGAGAGCAAAACCCCAACATACTTCCGGAAGATATCGATCAGTATTGCGAACAACAAATTGATCGCATGAACAGCGAAATGCAACACCCTTCCACTCACTTCATCCTGCCGGGCGGAACTCTGATTTCGGCTCAATGCCACGTGGCCCGCACCATCGCCCGTCGAGCAGAAAGAAGACTATGTACCTTAAACAAAACGGACGAGGTACCCCCACTTATCCTGCGGTTTGTAAACCGTCTGTCGGATCTGCTATTTACCATGGCTCGCCGGGAAATGGATCAGCAAGGGGCAGAAGAAGAGAGATGGCAGGCGTTCCTTTACAAAAAAAAGAACAAGTAGCGTCCGCCTCGTGCATTGGAATCTTAAATCTAAAATCTTAAATCTAAAATTAAATGTCTTTTCTTCGTTCAATCATGTTTGTCGGGACCTGTTCGGATGCGGGTAAAAGTATTGTCAACACGGCATTTTGTCGCATTTTCAAACAAGATGGCTACCACCCGGCCCCTTTCAAGGCTCAGAACATGTCGTTAAATTCCTATTCCACCCCCGACGGGCTTGAGATAGGACGGGCACAAGCGGTACAAGCCGAAGCATGTGGTATCGCCCCGGAGAGCGACATGAATCCCGTTCTGCTGAAACCCACGAACGAGCAATGCTCGCAGGTCGTGTTAAATGGAAAACCTGTCGGGAACATGTCCGCCAAAGAATATTTCATGTCCAACAACAAGGCTGAATTATTCAACCAAGCATACGCTGCCTACGAACGCTTGCAAGCCCGCTACTCTCCCATCGTACTGGAAGGAGCCGGGAGCATCTCGGAAATCAACCTGCGGGAAAGAGACATCACCAACATGAGGATGGCACTGCGCACGAATGCCGCCACGTACCTGGTGGCCGACATCGACCGGGGAGGGGTATTTGCCTCCGTCTACGGTTCCATCGCCCTACTTTCTGAAGAAGAAAGAAAACTGATCAAAGGAATTATCATCAACAAATTCAGAGGAGATATATCCCTCTTCAACGAGGGAAGAAAGATTATCCATGATCTCACGGGCATTCCTGTCGTCGGTGTAATTCCCTATTTCAAGGACATTTATATTGAAGAAGAAGATTCCGTCTCACTGGAGACCAAAAACACCAAAGCCGGAAGCGGTAAGATCAACGTGGCCATCGTACTCTTGAAACGCCTTTCCAATTTCACGGACTTCAGCACGCTGGAGCGAGACGAGCGATTCCACGCTTACTACACGAATAACGTGGAAGAGATTGGCAAAGCCGACATTATCATCCTGCCGGGGACAAAAAACACGATCTCCGATTTGCGGAATATCCGGGAAAACGGTATCGCGGAGGCAGTCATCCGGGCACACAAGGAAGGCAAAAAAGTGATCGGCATCTGCGGGGGCTACCAGATGATGGGAGCCCGAATCGAAGACCCGGATCAGATAGAAGGTGATATGACCGCCATTCCCGGACTGGGTATCCTCCCTCTCGTCACGACCATGGAACCCGAAAAAGTCACCTGCCAGGATCAATTCACGTTCCGCGATCACCCGGAAACCTGCAAGGGATACGAAATTCACATGGGACGAACAACCCTATTGGACGGAGCATCAGAATCTCCGCTAAATCGTCTACATGACGGGCGAACGGACGGTTATTTCCTGAATGACAAATGCTGGGGCACTTACCTCCACGGCATTCTGGACAACGACATCGTTCTCAACGAACTGGCGGAAGGACTGACCCAAGCAACACCCACAATCTTTAATTACATCGATTTCAAAAACCAACAATATGACAAACTGGCCGACCACGTACGCACACACGTCGACCTGCCATACATTTATTCCACCCTTAAAATCAAATAACATGCTGAACGGACACGGAGACGATATATACAAATCAAGCACAGAAATAAAAGCCAATTTCTCTACCAACGTATGGTATGACGCGGACACGGATCTTCTCCGTTCCATACTGACCACACACATCGACAAGATATTCCACTACCCGGAGCCTGCCGCCGAATCATTCGTGCAGGAAGTTGCCCGACACCACAATCTGCAACCACAAAACGTGATTGCCGGGAACGGTGCCACGGAATTGTTTTACCTGATCGCACACGCGTTCGAAGGCAGTAAAACCATCCTCCCCATCCCCTCTTTCTCTGAGTACGAGGACGCTTGCACCCTTTATAGGCACCAACAGATATTCGTACCCTTGAAAAACTTTCAGGCAGGTCCCGCGGACTTGATGTTTATCTGCAACCCCAACAATCCCGACGGACACGTGTGGCAACTGGAAGAGATTGAAAATATTTTACAACAATACCCTCAAATGACACTGGTCGTGGACGAATCCTTTATTGATTTCGCCCCGACGGCGCAACCGTGCGAATCCCTGTTGGTCCGCTATCCCAACTTACTGGTCATTCATTCCATGACCAAAAGTTATGCCATCCCCGGGTTACGCCTGGGATACATGTTGGGTAACGAAGACCTGATCGATCGAATCAGACGGTTCACTCACCCGTGGAACGTGAACGCACTAGCCATAGAGATCGGGAAGTTTCTACTACAAAACGGTAAATACCTTCTGCCCGACACCGGCAGGCTACTCAAGCGTAAAGAGAACTTTGTACGTGCCTTCGACGAACTTCCCGGGTACACTCCCGTACCTTCGGAAACCTCTTTTTTCCTTATTCACACGATACATAAATCCCCCGAGTTGAAACAGAAACTCCTGGAACAATTTGGAATACTGATCCGGGATGCCTCGAATTTCAGAGGTCTGGACGAACATTACTTTCGGGTAAACACACTCTCGGAGGAAAAGAACCAAATGCTACTCCGGGCATTGAGATTATTACCTATCACTAATTTATAATTAGTTACTATGTTTTCAATCGTCATCATCCCTCTCGTCATCGGATATCTTCTCGATCTCATTTTTGGAGATCCCCGGAAATTACCTCATCCGATCGTGGCCTTCGGGAACATCATCGGGTGGTGTGAACGCCATTTCAACAAAGGGAAACACAAAAAACGGAATGGATGCCTCGTTGCCCTTATCCTACCGCTTTCCACCCTCTTGCTGGGAGGACTTATCGCGTGGGGAAGCTGGCTACTCCACCCCCTCGCGTATTACGGTGTCGCCTCCGTGTTCGTTTTCTACGGACTGGCCAACCACAGTCTTATACAGGAAGGAGGAGAAGTCATTCGGACCCTCGAAGAACAAGGATTGGAAGCCGGACGAAAACGCTTGTCATGGATCGTCGGCAGGGATACCAGCCAACTGCCTCCGAAAAAGATATACACCGCCGTACTGGAAACTATGGCAGAGAATTTAAGTGACGGGGTAGTTGCCCCTCTATTCTTTTATGCCTTGGGCGGATTTCCTGCCATGATGACTTACAAAATGGTAAACACGCTCGATTCCATGATCGGGTACAAGGATGCCCGCTACAAAGATTTCGGTTGTTGTTCGGCCCATTTGGATGATGTGCTGAATTATATTCCCGCCCGGCTAACAGCACTTCTGATTGCTTTAGCAGGCTACCGGAAAGGAATCTTCTCCTTCATCCGAAAATACGCCCGCCAACATGCCAGTCCCAACTCCGGTTACCCGGAATCCGCCATGGCCGGAATACTGGATTGCCGCTTCGGGGGACCCAACATCTATCACGGAATTCTCGTGGAAAAACCTTATATCGGGACAAATGACAGGGAATTATCGGTCAACGATTACAAACGGGCCACTCGCATCAATCAAACGGTATGCTTGGTCACGGTGATTGCAATCTGTGTAATTTATGACTTACTATAAAATAAAAAACGGGGAGTGTCACCCCCCCCGTTTCTATTCTTCAAACGAATTATTTCCGTTCCCCTAATTTATCATCCAGATAAATCAAGTTATGACCATTCATCATCTTGATTCTGTCAACGATAGTCTGGGCGGTAGCCTCTTCTTCAACTTGCTCGTTCACGAATTTATTGATAAAATTCTGGGCAGCCTTATCATTCTCCTTGATGGCAACATCCAACAAATCATCAATCAATTTAGAAACATGGCACTCGTGTTGATAAACATGCTCGAATACTTCCAAAACAGAACCCCATGCCGTAGGAACCACGTTGATCTGACCGATTTCCACGTTTTCGTTCCGTTTGATCACGAAGTCAATCATTTCGTAAGCATGATCCAACTCCTCTTTTGATTGTGCTCTCATCCATGATGCCATCCCGTCGTATCCATTCTGTGCAAAATACACGGACATTGACAAATACAAGTTTGATGACCACATCTCAGCATTAATCTGAGCATTAAACGCCTTTACTAAATTTTCGCTCAACATAATTGTTTATTTTTAAGTTGTAATTTGTTCATTCAAATCATATAAGGAA